>NZ_JALNLQ010000009.1:0-193156 GCF_023337835.1 Lysinibacillus sp. Bpr_S20 | reverse complement strand
TGTTAATAACATTTCTTTAATTTCCGCGAAATTGTCGCGCACGCGTTTAATATCTAACATCGTCATACCTCCAGTAGTTTAATGACATTGCATACATTAAGTCTTGACGTAATTGCGTTGCAAGCTAGACTCCAATAGCTCCGTTTTGAATAAAAATAAACACAAAAAAGCCCCCATCCCTATAAAGGGACGAGAGCTACCCGCGTTGCCACCCTAATTGATTAGGCATATACCTAATCCACTTATTTCATAACGGCATTTCAGCCGGCTACAGCCTACTTACATTACTTCGACTGTGCAACTCCAGGACGGATTCACAAGTGCTTTTATCAGCTTCCACCACCCGCTGACTCTCTAAAAAAAACGTGCTTGCTACTACTTCCCATCATCGTGTTCAGTTATTTAAATTTTAACCATACTGTACTATATGAATACAGATTTTGCAAGCCATACCACAGGATACAAAATATACCAGGTTTTTTGAATCAGCGGCTATCTTATTATTTCAATTTATTTGAAATTTATATTCCAATTATATTTCAACCTCTGTTTCAGACAAATTCAATGCTTTCCCGCCCACCTTTACCTCAATAATTTCTTTCCCTTGAGTGGTTAACGCTATAACTATTTCTGAAGGTTTTTTCATAGAGTAACCTTGCTCAACAGATATATTAATAACATGTTCAGATTTGATTTTACCGTATTTATACAGATAACATGAAAGGGCACCATTGGATGTACCTGTTGCAGATTCTTCTGGAATACCATATAAAGGTGCCAAATTTCTACAGTGAGCATTTGAACCCTTTAGTGATTCAAGGGTAAAAATATGATAACCAATGGTATTATATTTATCGCTGATATTTTTTACTTTTTCAAAATCTGGCTTTATAGAATTTAATATATCTAAGTTTCTAATCGGTACAAGTATATCTCTAAGGCCAGTAGATACAATTTGCACTGGTAGATCCCCCAACATTTCATCTATAGTAATATTTAAGGAATCTGCAATTTCCTCCTTGTCTATTATTTCATAATAGCTTGGAGCATTTTGATCCATCATAATTGATAGGTCTTCCATTACTTCTACATTTAAAATTCCAGCCTTTGTTTCTTGAGAATATTTTCCTGGTTTAATATATCCTTGGCTTGAAAGTGTATAGAACGCTGCTATCGTTGCATGGCCACAAAGATCAACCTCTTCATTAGGTGTAAAGAATCTAACCTTGAAGTCAGCAAGATCTGACTTCATGACAAAAGCAGTCTCACTAAAACCGATGATACCTGCTATTTTTTTCATGTCCTCATCTGATAGATAATCAGCGCTAAGTACCACTCCGGCAGGGTTCCCTCCCTCAATGGATTTTGCAAATGAATTTAATGTATAAACTTTTAACTTCATAATAGAATCCCTCCAGATTGTATATCGATTTTATATTTGCACGATTGTCCCAATATTCATTTCTTCTGCTTTTGATACAATATATTTTGAAACTGCAAGATCCTGCAATGCTATGCCAGTACTATCAAAAATCGTAATTTCTTCATCACTTGTACGTCCTTTCGCATTTCCAAGTATGAATTGTCCGATTTCAGTCAAATTGTTTTTGCCTAATATACCAGCCCTTATAGCACTTTGTGTTTCTCCGACTGTGGATGCTTGTGTAATATCATCTACATATACAGAAGCTACCTCAAAGATTTTTTCATCTATTTCCTGTTTTCCAGTTATGTCTGCCCCTACACAGCTGAAATGTATGCCTGGCTTAATCCACTCCTTAAAAATCAGTGGTTTTCGCGAAGGCGTTATCGTAATTACTGCATCGGTTTCTTCCAAAGCTTTCACTGGATTTTCTACAGCTACAAACTGAACTGACTCAATTCTTTGTTTCCAGCTCTTATTATAAGTATCGTTGATATCATTTATGATTTTATCTAGTTCCGTCTTTATTGAATAACGGAATTTTGATGCATTTTCATATTTTACGGGGTCATATATATATACCTTGTTGATTGTCTGAACTTGGGATAGAGTGGCTGCAATTTGAAAAATCGCCTGAACTCCTGTACCTACAATCATTAGTGTTTTTGAATCTTGTTTTGACAGGTGTTTCACGCCTATTGAACCTGCTGCTCCAGTACGCATTCCTGTCAAATAACTTGCGTTGATCATTGCCTTAGGAAACCCATTCTTCAAATCAAATAACATAGTCAGCCCTGATATAGCTGGAAGCCCTTGATTTTTATTTTCACCAAACCATGAAACGAGTTTTAATCCAAACACATCTTCTTCATTAAGCATCCCTGATTTAATATCCATTTCTGCCCTACCCTCAAAGATCACCTCAGATACCATGGAGAATAGTCTCACCTGATTGTTGGCTTTAAGCGCATAGGCTTTTTCTACACATGCTACTGTATTCTTGATATCAAGAATGGTCTTAACATCATTATCACTTAGAATTCTTATTGGTTCCATAGTTATCATTCTCCATTAAAATTTTATATCTGTTAATGTAATTGTATTTAAACAACAACAAAAAGTCTCCAACCATTCTTGGTTGTTATTTAACCAACCAAATGATATTGTAAAAGAACTATGATTTTGGAGGGATTTTATGTTGGATATCAACTGGAGACCTGATAGAAATAGTCCTTATCGATTGAATATACAGATTGTTAACTTCATAAAAGATAAAATAGCAACTGGAGAATGGCCAGTTGGTTTTAAATTGCCAAGTCAGCGGACACTTTCTGAAATTTTCTGTGTAAACAGAAGTACCGTAGTATCTGCCCTTGAAGAGCTGGCAGCTGAAGGCCTTATTAGCGGTAATGCTGGTGGAGGTACAAAAGTAATAAACAATACATGGACATTAATGTCCGTTAATCATTCATATAATTGGCTTCCCAATATATCTTCGGGATTACATCAACCAAATCAAAATATAATGCAACAGATCAATCAGGCTGAATTCCACCCTGATATCATACGAATGGGATCCTGCGAACCTTCCCCTGATTTAATACCTAACAAAATGATTCAGGGCATACTAAAAAAACTGTCTAAGTCTATGGCATCGCTGGGTTATGAAGAACCAAAAGGAAATAACCAACTAAGAAGAGAGGTCTGCACATACCTTAAAACAATAGGAATAGAAGCTGATCCATCCTCAATTTTGATTACCTCTGGTGTTTCGCAGGCACTTCAGCTTATTTCCCTTGGACTTTTACACACGAACTCAGTAGTTTATGTTGAAAAGCCATCCTACCTATACTCTCTTAGAACCTTTCAATCTTTCGGAATGCAGCTTTCGGGAATTAAGCTGGATGAAGAAGGTATAGAAATAAAAGAATTGGTTGATCGACATAGGCGGAGAAAAGGAGCAATGCTTTTTACAATACCTACTTTTCAAAATCCTAGCGGGAGTGTCATGTCACTTGAAAGAAGAAAAACGCTTGTTGATGCGTGTGATAGAGAACGTTTGCCAATTATCGAGGATGATGTATATAGGGAGCTTTGGTTTGATGAACAACCCCCACAGCCAATAAAGGCATTTGATAACAATGGACTTGTATTATATATTGGTGGAATATCGAAGAATTTAAGTCCTGGTCTCAGGATTGGATGGATTGTTGGATCTGAAAAAGTCATTGAAAGATTGGCAGATATAAAAATGCAAACTGATTATGGAACAAGCTCACTCTCCCAGAATGTAACCACAGAACTATTCTCTAGTGGTCTTTATTATCAGCATAACGAAATAATGAGGAAAAATGTTAAGATCCGAAGAGATGTTGCCCTTGAAGCATTAAAGAAATATTTTACCGGCATCGGTACATGGAATATCCCTAGGGGCGGATATTTCATCTGGCTTAAGTTAAATGAAGGTATATCTATGTACCAGCTTTTTACTAAAGCCTTAAGTCGGAAAATACTTGTTCACCCTGGAGATTTGTATGAGTTTCACTCTGATCAATATTTAAGAATATCATATTCTTATGCATCCTTAAATGAAATTGACTATGGAATTAAAACTCTTTCAGAATTGGTAGCAGAACAATTTTTTTAAGTTTCATATAGAGATTTAAATATGGCGGATAATTATAAAAATGAGTATTGAATAACCACTGTATCAGATTCGAAAGCATCATCAACTCTTCTAGTTCTTGAAGTTTTGAATTATTAATCTATCTAATTTTCTAAAAAACTAATTGTCTTATATCTCAAATAACCTATGCGCAGAACCCGAATTTTAACACAAATATCCATAGTTCTGCGTATTTGTTCGGCCCCCTAAAGCAAACTTCCCCCAAGATAATTAGTCTGTGGGAACACAAAACACACTTCAATTTTTACACAAAAACCTCCTAAGCCTTTAATATGAGACTATTTCTTCTCTATCAATACTATGCACTCCACATGGGCTGTCAGAATAAACATATAAAAGACCTCTATCATTAATTGTACATTTCACGGTAGTTATTCCTAAACAGCAGGCCTGAGGCGATCTGAACTAAATGAGAATATCTCCTTAATTTGTGAAACATCAGTAAGAACCCTACAATTATGAAGTACTATATTTAATGTATTCTTAGTAAAATACGTGCCGATATCCTTCTTCGGTCAAGAAAGCAATAAATTTTTGAAAAAACCTTTATTAGTTCGCTAACTCTAATGTTCGTGTTTTACTCCATACATGAAGTATCCAGTCGATGGACGAATAGCACTTTCGTTGCTAAAACGCGAACGTTTAAAATCCTTTTAATTATAATGGTTTGTTTTTTTGTGTCTGTATTTTTGCAAATAATCGTCCTCAAACTGATAAAATTTTATAAATATTTGGCAAATATACCGTAAACGATAATTACCACAATTTGTACGAATAATCCCCTTATCCGATAAAAAATTGTGAATACAGTATTTATATTATGTAAACTAAATCAATAGAATTGATAAAAATTTCTTATTGGTACCACAGCTTCTAGGTTTTTTAATTTTTAAGCCAAAAATAAATTTAGACAATTACATTAAAAATAACGCTATGAGGCGTATCGAGATTTAGTATCACGTACCATTCCCCATCTCGATCGCTCTCACAGCGCACAAAAAAAGTCACTAATTTAAAAACATAATAATGAGTGACTTTTCAAAAGTCCTACTATGTAACATAAATCAAGAGAAATATTACTGAGGCTCCCTATTAAAACAAAATGTTCAACTCTTAAACAATTAAGCATTGTATATAGTATCTTCTATTTATAGATATGCCAACTTGCTAGTTCCGTTATTTATAGCTTGCTGAATTAAGTTCGTTAAGGTTTTAACTCCTCCAGGTACTAAATGAACGCCGTCAGGTTCGAAATATTCCGGATGATTAATCGCTGCGGAATACCAATCTATTAATGTGATATTATCGTACATTTGTGCTTTTTTATATAGTGCATCATTTACATTTCTTTCCCATGATCGTGGTACTCGTGTATTTACTAAATAAATATCGGCATTTGAGAAAGCCCCCAGAAGTGTCTCAATTTGGGTATCGGTAAAGTATCCGTTTGTGCCAAGTTGAATAATAACTGCCTTGTCTGGTTGATTGAAACCAGCATAATTTGGTACCAACTTAACAGCTTGATGGACTTGTCGCCCGATTTTTGCATCTATTGTAATATTAGGGTATATTTCTTGTAAGCTTGAGGCAACATCTATCATTAAAGAATCTCCAATAGCTAGTATACCCTTATAAGTTTTCTTTATAGAGGTAGTATCTGAAACACTTTTTTCTTTTTGGGTGGATGCAATGCCTTGTTCATCAGTCGTATCAATTTCTTCTTTAGTATCAACTTTTGAAGAATCTTTCTCAGCTATTTTACTGTTAGTAGACTGCTCTTCCCCATTTATTTTTATATCGGTTGGATAGTCCTTCACTGAATTCTTTTTCGCTTCTCCACCCATACCTAAGGTTCCAGAAATAAACACTAATAGAAATAAAGGAATAAGAATCGTTAATATTTTATTTCTTAAAGTAATACTTCCCCATTTATTTAAATTAAACACAAAATTTTTACGATAAAATGATCGGAATCCTTGTTTACGAATTGGCGATTCAATAAAGCGATAAGATAGTTCCGCGATTACCAATATAAGAACTAGTTGTAAGCCTACGCGCCAATACGAAGGATTCCCTATTTCATGTATTGGGGTACCTAACACCATAATTGGATAATGCCAAAGATAAATTCCATAAGATCTTGAACCGAGCCAGCACAGAGGTTTCCAAGAGAGTATTTTTCCTAAATAACTAACAGGATGGCAAACACACGCAATTAATATGGCAGCATTTATACAGAAAAGGAACATACCCCCTCTGTATAGGTAAGCTTGATATTCATCAACAAAAATAATACATAAAATAATGATACTAAAAGATACCAAACTTATAGAATTTAGCATATTGATATTTTTAATAGATAATTCTTTTGATGAAAGTTTTTTCATAGGCCAAATGAGAGCTAACCAACAGCCAATTAATAATTCAAATGACCGAGTATCTGTTCCATAATATATTCTACTTGGGTCTTCCCCTGGTTGATATAGCACACTCATTAACACTGCGGAGCTTAAAGCTGCAATAAAAACAATAATCGATAAGCTACTTTGCTTTTTAAAAACATAAAGCCCAATAATCAATAGAATTGGCCAAAGAAGATAAAACTGTTCCTCGATTGCTAATGACCATAAATTTTTTAGAGGGGAAGGAGATCCGAAGCTATCAAAATAAGATAGTTTATGAAAAATGAACCACCAATTACTTGAATAAAAAATTGAGGAAATTGCGTCTCCACGTAATGTATTTAAAAGGTCCTTGTTGAACAACATTACCCAAACGAATGTAGTTATAATCATTACATATGCAGCAGGAAGTAAACGTCTAAACCGCCCAATCCAAAATTGACCTAAACTAACTGTCAATTGGTTCCCTTTTAAAGGTAAAACAGTAGAGGTTATTAAATAACCTGATAATACAAAAAATATATCTACTCCTAAGAACCCACCTCTTGCCCAACCGAAGCTAAAATGATATGCAATTACAGCTAATACTGATAATGCCCTAATTCCATCTAGTCCTGGGATATAACGATGATTTAAAGTCTTGCCTGACATAATACTCTATTCCTCCACTACATAATATTATCAACGTTATTTATGATGTTAAATTCTCAATATAAAGCTAAACATCGCCCCTTTTTCTTCAATTATTATCAAATCCTTCACTTAAATTAAAAGCCTATTAAAAGTTTAGAAAAATTTCCTACAAAGTGTTCAAAAGGAATCTAAATTACTTCCTGAGGGAGAAGAGGAAAGTATGGAGTCTTCACTTCATAAAATGGAATTCTATACTAGGTTGCTTACCCTTTGAAAAGACTTTCTTTCACCACAATATGTATTCACAAATGCTTAGAGATAAAAGAACTTTTACTTTCTATATTTCTATTTAATATTAAGTAAGGAGAGTGATTCCTAAAATTTCTTAACAACAATTTAAAATATGTAATGTAATCGTAACACAATTGTAACATAACGCTCTAAATTATAAAACAAACTCCTAAAAAAATACATAATAAAATCCTTAAAATAATCTTAAAAATTTTATTATGTATATTTAGACTTATTCCCAGTTGTTTTTACGATTACATCATATACACTACCACTTATCCACTTATCTACCTCTAAATTTCCTTTAGCAAACATTCGCTTCTAGTTATAGGTTGTTTTTCAAAGATTGTTGCTATTCAACTAACGGAGTAGTTTTAAAGAAGAAAGATATTACGGTATTGTTACGATTGTTACGAAGAAAAGCTTGTACCAAATAACATGTTTTCCTTTGATATTGATTCATTTCGCCAATATAGGAAGCATGATATTCACTACTCACTTGAAAAGAGGCTACCAAGTTAGTAGCCTCTTAAACATGTTGAGAATAACAGGAACATACTGAGCCTCGTTGTTTATATATCGTTACTACCTTCATCCATGTTTAAGATAAAGATATTATCTCTTTTTTACTTTTTGAATAAACCTGCTGCAACTGCAGCATTAAAACTTCTTCTTGCAAAATCTGTTGGATCCCCAACATTCTCCCAATGCATGTACATTAATCTAGGAATATCAAATAGCCAATGATTATGCACTGCTGTAACAATAAGTCCTCTCTTTTGAAGCTCTTTCATAAATGGATTAATTTCCTCCTGAAGTACAACAGATTCGCCGAGGTTTAGTGTTTTAGCCAAAATACCTTCAAAAGAAAGGGCAAACGGAAGTGCTAGAGGGGATCGAGTAGTTCGTCCAAGAATGGTAGCTTTAATATCGCGAAGGCGCTGTACAACACAAACAGGTGTTGAAGTAATAACTTCCCCACCAATGATATTAGCAAGTTGTTGACATTTTATTGCACCTACGCAACTGCTTAATTTTTCTGACTGATTTTGTTTCTGGGAATGATTTTCATGCTCCAATCTATTCACCTCCTTTTTATTTTCTAGTAATAATATATTCTCAAGTGCGTAATGTGACTGGGAATTATACCGTCAAGTGCCTTTTATTCTAAAATTTTTTCTATCTATTCCCAAACCCTCTGCCAAACCCTTTTTAACTTTAATAGTATGATTACTTTACCTACTTCTTCCACACCAATTTACATAAGATAAATAAAAATAGAAAAGGAGATAGTGAAGTGGATTCTAAACATTCAAACAATATATTTGATTTTATTGTTGTCGGGACGGGACCAGCTGGAGCAGTTATAGCTAAAACACTAACAGACAATAAAAAAACCTCAGTCTTAGTACTTGAGGCAGGAGAAAACAATGATAAAGATGATCCAATTCGAGATTCTAGATTTGCTCCTGAACTAGAAGAGCAATTTTCCGCAGAATATTTTTGGCAAGGCGAAGGAATACCTCTAACTGGGGTAGATGACAGGAAATTTGAATGGACTACGGGGCGGCTTTCTGGGGGCGGGTCTTCAATAAATGGTGAACAGTATGTCAGACCTACACCAGCTGTTTTAAAAGAATGGGAACGTCTTTTAGGTAACTTATGGTCCCCCGAACGAGCAAATCGTAGCTTTAAACAGTTAGAAAATTTTCATGGAGAAACAAGTAATCCTGAATTTCATGGCTTCAATGGTCGTTTAAATATCAGGCAAGCCCCTAAAAATCCACCAATTATAACGAAAAAATTAGTTTCAGCGATCGAACAAGCAACAGGTTATAAACAAATTCTTGACTATAATAACCCAAAAACCCCTATTGGTCCTTTTACTCAATGGCAACTATTTCAAAAGATGAATGGAGAACGTGAAAGCTCTTCTACCGCATTTTTATCTTCAGACATTATGACTCCTGGTGGATACGGGGTGAATGGACGTAAGTTAAGGGTTGTTTATAAGTCAACCGGACTTCGTATTTTATTTAGGGAGAAAACAGCAATAGGTATTGAATATCTACAGGAAGGTAAAAAGGTTCAAGCTTTTGCCCGTAAAAAAGTAATTATTTCAGCGGGTATAAACAGTGCGCAACTATTAATGTTATCAGGAATCGGACCTTCAAATGACCTACATAAGGCCGGTATCCCCGTTATTTTTAACAATCCAAATGTAGGGGAACATTTGACTAATCATACCTTAAACACTGCTACATTTAGTGTGAATCCAAAAGATATCCCTCAGCTTCAAAACGATCCATTTTCCCTTTATACAGGAGGTGCCTTCTTACCAAATCCACTTAATAACAGTATCAATCCCCACCGAGGAGTTCAACTCATTGGGATTGTTTCAGAAGAAAGTTTAAATATTGCTATTTTATTTTTACAACCCAAAAGTCAAGGATCCATTAAAATACAAAATAACGACCCCTTAAAAATTGTCCTGGCGGATGAAGGTTTCTTAGATAATGAATATGACCTAGAAGCAATAAAGGCTATTTACAGAGTTTATATTAAAGGCATTGCGGAAAAACTTTCAAAAATCGACCCAAACTATCAGCTTGTAAATCCAACGTTAAAAACCATTGATAATGATGATGAACTTGAAACCTTTATTAAAGAAAATTTTGATCATAATCACCATCAACAAAGCTCACTTCGTATGGCCCCTATTGATAAAGGTGGAGTTGTAGATCGGTATGGCAATGTACATGGCGTCAATAATTTAATGGTCGCTGATGCACAAATCATTCCTTTTACAGTAGATGGTAACACGTCTGCATCTGCATACCTAATTGGATATACCATTGCAAAACGTTTAATGGATGATAACGCTTTTGAATAATAAACTTATTACTTATTTAAATACACGCTTAATATGTACACATTGGGTGAATGTTAAATTGAAGCTGTTTGAATGCTTCAATATGACGATTTAGCAGTACCACGCTATGTGCTTTCTGCTCTTAATATAGGAAAAGTGTTTCTAAGCTTCCTTCGTCCTAATGTTTTTGTCCCTTATGTTAACCAGACGAGCTTTCACGTAATTTTAATCCCGCTAGTTTTAAGTTGGCGTGGATTTTCATAAAGTGAGAAGCTTGCTACTTCTGATAGTAAATCAACTATTATCACATCACCTAAACAAGGAACTGAAGATTGATGATGGGTCATGGTTGTTGACGCTCAAATATCAAACTAGAGGGCTCTTTTTCTTTTAATACCTTTAAACATCCTTCAATCAGGCATACTGCACCAATTGTTGAAGAAGAAAAAGATGGGATTTCTACGGAATCCCATCTTTAAGTAAAACGTCTTTTTTTGGACTAACTAAAATGATTTAAGTTAGATAGTATTGTGGAAGATCAAAGACTGCTAAAATCGGTGCATGCTATTTAAGCAAGTACTGCTCTTTTATGAATTAAGTAATTTGTAGAGGGCTAAACCAATTTCAAGAACGATGACAACAATAATAATTGGCCAATAACGAAGTAAAACATCCGAAGGCACTGCCCTACATTATAAAATCACTAAGTTAACTATACTTTTATCGTTAAATGGAACAATACCTACACCATTTTGTGGAGTTACCGTTTCCCTTATTATTTAACATAACCATGATTTAGTTTTGTTAGCTTTTCATTTATGTCAAAAATTCTTACTCGAATATCTTTAACACCAAACGATTGAAGTCTATTTTTATGCATGTCAGCATATTTTTCAGCATCTTGTTTTTCCTCAAATACATAGATGCCCCCAGCTTCTTTTGTGTCTTGATTTTCTGTCCATATTTTCCAATGAAACCCTTCTTCTTCGTTGATACTATTTGCTACATCCAAAAATCCTTTGACCATTTCTTCACCAAAAGGGCCTTCAAACGGAAAATCAACTTGTAATAAATATGCCATTTCAAACACTCCTATTTTTATTTGTTTTTTAATATAACGTTCACCAAAGATTTTACTCCATTCTTCGGTTGATTATGATCTTTTCGATTCAAATGAAGGTAATGTTTCAATTCATCACGGCTATTATTCCTGTATAGAAAGGAAAGATGGCTACCAATCCAATTTGCAGCAATGGTTCCGTTTCTTTACTGTAGGCTGTTATTTAAATTGATTGTATTTTGTAAATGATTGATCATTTTTTGTATTTTATTGATTGCTTTTTCATTTAGATGCCCTTATAGGATTTGAAACCCTCTTAAAAGACATACGCACTAATCCCCCATCAATTCTTAACGCAGAACCATTAATAGCCGAAGAAAGAGGACTACTTAAAAATGTAACAAAATTAGCAATTTCTTCAGGACGGATAAGTCGCTGTATGATAGAAGTTGGCCGATTTTCTATCATAAATCGCGCTTCTGCTTCTGCCATTGACAAATTTTCATTAGGATAAAGGGTATTTAGCATTGTTTCTACGCCTTCTGTAAAAGTAGAACCTGGCATAATCGTATTGACGGTAGCATTTGTTTCTTTCGTCAGCTCCGCTAAACTACGAGAAAGAGAAAGCTGCATCGTCTTCGTCGCGCTATAATGAGCCATTTCTTGTGATGGCATAATGGCTGCTTCACTTGCAATAAATATAACTCTTCCTTCCTTTTTTTGAATCATTTGATTGAGGTACCATCGCGTAAGTCGAACTCCACTCATAATGTTAACCTCAAACATCTTCAACCATTCTTCATCAGAAATATTAAAATATTCTCTAGGCTCAAAAATCCCTAGGTTGTTAATTAGAATATCTACTTCTCGGAATTCATCTATAGCCTTTTGGCATCCTTGCGCTGTTCCTAGATCAGATACCAATGATTGAAGAACCGCTTCAGGATACTGATCCCGAATTTCTTGTATAGTTTGATGAACTTTTTCTTCATGGCGTCCATTAATAATGACAGTAACACCCTCTGCTACTAATGATTTTGCAATGGCTTTACCAATTCCTGCAGTTGACCCTGTAACTAGTGCCGTTTTCCCTTTTAAATTTAGAAACATAATAAATCCCTCCCAATTTAGTTTTGTAATCATTAATTGCAATATACGCTTAATAGTATGGGGTTCCCTCATTCTTTTAAACAGATTATTAATAAGGAGCGGATAAGGGAATTTCCCCCAACGTTCCATTTTTATTATCACTTCTTGATAGCTGGAAAATGAGGCAATACCTCTTGGCCGAGCTCATGAATAACCTCTTCGGCTGGTCTTTTACTGTCAAATAATGCAAAGAAAAGATGATTAACACCGATTTCCTTATAGATGTTTAGTAGTTCTATTAACCGATTTCGACCTACTCGGTAACCCAAACGAATTGGAGTAGGCATTTCATTAGGATCTTCTGACAAATCCAAATGCATAGGCTGAGTAAAGGGCTTAAAGACTCCAGGACAATATTGTTCTACGAGTTCTCTCCATTGTCGAATCGTCTCAGCTTGAAGGTATGGACTTCTAGGATAATACATCCATCCGTCGCCATTTTTCGCGAACCATTCCATTGATTGCTGTGAGAATCCTGTAATCATTGTTGGGATTCGCTTTGTTGGTTTTGGTACTAAATTACTTCCTTGAATAACGCCAAGTGATGAATGAATAGAAGGAAACTCTTCGTATAACACTTGATTTAAATACTGAAATGCTTCGATGAATCGTTGTCCTCGATCATCATGATGAATATTTAAACCATGGAAATCGGCTTTTCGATCTCCAGATGAAACGCCCATAATTAAGCGTTCTGGAAATAACTGATCAATCGTCGCTATTTCCTTAGCCACTCGTAAAGGATGACGTAAAGAAAGAACAATCGCAGACGTTCCTAAGGCAATTTCTTTTGTTTGGCTTGCTAAATAGGTTAAATAAATAAGCATATCGTAAATTTGACCTACTGCTGGATCACCAAAGGAAGGATCCTCTAATATTACATCACGGAACCACAAACTGGTAAAACCGTAGTTCTCTGCTAATTGCGATAATTCTACTTGTTTTTCCATTGTGGGCGTGTCAAACCGATAATTTTCTAATGGAATGTGGAGACCAAGTGTCAGCTCACCTTCTTTATACATTCGATTATAGCTACGGTAATTAGAAAATTGACTCATAACTATTCTCCTTTCTACTTACTTAAAATTTAATATGTTCTACTTTTGGAAAGAAAGTCTGTTTCTGCTCCCGTTACCCCGCTTTGTCCCCAGTTTCCTGGAATCATTTCACGAATGACGATTAGTACCTTATCCATTGGAGCATGGGTAAATTTGGATGTTTTTTGTGTAAGCTGATAAACCCACTTATCCTTTGTCACTTGATCAAATGTATCCCATATATCAATCGCAATGATGGCCATTCCATCTACATTACTTGGTTGTGATTGATAAGACTCTTTAGTTTCCCAATTGACAACTCTACTTTTCTCTGCAAAGTTAGCATCATTTGCTACTGCCCCAGCTTTTCCCCAATTTTCTTTAGCAAGTTCATGTATGACAATTTGAATTTTGTCGGGGACAATCATTAATAATTTTGTTGTTAGTTCAGTTACAGAAAAAATGAATTCCTTTTTTTCTTCTGTTGACATAGTTGGCCAAGTTTTTAGTTCAATTAATGGCATAGTATCCTCCTCTAAAACTGTTTATTTAAATTGCTTTTATCACTATCTCCGGCATTAACACTGATACCGTTATCACCCCGATGGTCCCTACATTTTTTATTTGGCTCGGAAATGCTCCACCGAATGCAGCGTATTTTAAAGGATCTAAACAGTATTCTACAGGATGTGGAATTCCACTTAACTCACTTTGTATCTGCGTATAATAGGAGCTATGATTATGCAATGAAACGACCTATTTTTTGCGCTCAATTCACTTTATTCCCTCTAATACCTATAAAAAAACTAAGTTTTAAAGATAGAATAAACCAATATTTATCAACTGCTCTTATAGCTAAAGCATAAAGACTTTGAACCTTTAACAATTCTTTTGTCTTTTAAAAACTCTGGCAGAAGATATCTACAAATGTATTATAAGAAGTGTGCTTTATAAAAGTAAGTACGCACTTTAAAGTTTTATAGGTATCAAAAAGTGATTAAGGCACTTTAAAGTTCCTATCCAAAAACTCAATTTTTTAGGAAAAAAACAATCCTAATTTTCTTTATTAATGCTTATCCTTTATTGTTTTACTCACTTTTGCAAGCATACAATAACCCTAATATAGTATTAGTCCATGAAGAAAACATTCTAAATAAAAACAAGCAATTTAGGTGTGAAAAGTTATGTTTTAAGGCTCAAACGAGCATAGAGGCTGGGACAAAAAGAAAAAATGTTAGACCGAGATGCAAACTGCCTAACATTTTTTTTGATTTAGGAAGGAATATTTAACTCAGTGAAGTAAAAAAGTTATTACCCATTTTTGCTATTTTTCAAAATAACCGAGTTCTGTCCCAGCCTCTAAAAATATAATTTTGGATGTAAGAAATAAATCTTTGTGTTCAGAGGTTTTAAACATTGCCTAGATAGCTTCGTGTTATGTTTTGGAGAACAATTTTTCCATTTTTACTGTATTTTTCGAATAACTCTGACAGGAGAAATACAAAACGTTTATACGCTTCATCATTTTCTTTCGGAGCATAGGATGCTGACAAGTTCCTTCCTAAAAAACCTTCATAATCAAAAAGTAAATCATTTTGATACTTTTTATACTCATACTTGCCATCCTTGAAAAAACTGTTAAATACTTCTGGATTTTCCCCTATTCCACCGCTAAATCCTTTAAAATTTGAACAAGTCTTTTGGCAAATTTCCGCATTCTCTTTAATAATCGGGTTAGTTAAATCCCTACTATTCCAAACAAGAGCCACATTTGCCTTTTGTTTTAAAATCCGTTGACATTCGATTTGGAAAGCTTTTTTATCAAACCAATGAAATGCCTGGGCAACAGTAATTAAATCTACACTTTTCTCTTTTAAAGTGGTATTTTCAGCAGTTGCTTTGATTGATTTAAAACGAGAATATAGTTTTAACGATTGCTCAGCTATTTTTCTCATGTCATCATTCGGCTCAACTCCAATAACATTTAAATCTCTTTCAAGTAACTGAAGGCTGAATATCCCCGTACCTGAACCAATATCGGCCACAAGCCGATCCCCTTTCAGTTGGTTAGCTGAAAACAAATAATCAATATACTCATTAGGGTAACTAGGGCGATACTTCGCATAAATATCAGCTTTGTCGGTGAAATCCCCTGTTTTTTCCACATTATTACCTTCTTCCTCACGATTTATTTAAAGAAATAGGTGTGCGTTTAAGTACTTTTGTAAGAAATAATTTAAAGTCTTCACTTAATGGATGTTTCTTGCGAACGTTCTTATTAACCTAGTATGGATAATCTTTAGTATTACCAGCCAATCCTTGCTAACATCCATATGTATCCCTTCTTACCTTGTTAAATAGATTTTATCTTGGTCAGCATAGTTATGCTTTTATTTAACAAGCTTAATTATCGTGACTTCCTAATGTTTCTAGGTATCTGTAAAGAGTAGATTTACTTATTCCTGTTTCATTTTTAATATCAAGTAATGTGTAGTTACCCGAATGGTACATCGAAACTGCTTTTTGGATATTGACATCAGGTTTTCTAGGTCGACCAATCGTCTTTCCCTGCTCTCTAGCATTTGATATTCCATTTATAGCTGACTGCTTTGCAACGTCTGTTTGAAATTGCATATAATGTCCCATCATTGCTTCTAATGAATAGGCTAAAGATTGATCACTATAAATATCTTCTTTTAGAAAATGAATGGATACGCCATCTTTCTTACATAATTTTAATAAATCATCAAGGTGCCGAGTTGTATCTGCCAATACAAACATACGTTCAACTATGATTTTATCTCCAGGTTTTAAAGCCATAAGCATTTCTTCTAATTTAGTACGTTTTTTAGGTTTGCCGTGTGATTCTTGATAAATCGTGTCACACTCTTCAGGTAACTCTTTCAACTGTTTTTTACATGTTTCATCATCATATAAAGGGCGTATATAACCGAAAATCATCAATTTACCTCCTATTTATGTCCCGAAAAGGTTCCGTTTTGGGAATTTAGATGTTATGATACTCAAAGAATTTTAATAATAAGGAGACAACTATGCAAAGTTTAAAACAACAATGGTTCGGAAACATCCGAGCCGATATATTAGCAGGAATAGTCGTAGCACTTGCCCTTATACCCGAAGCGATAGCATTTTCTATTATTGCAGGTGTTGACCCTATGGTAGGATTATATGCTTCATTTTGTATTGCCGTCACTATAGCATTTGTTGGTGGTAGACCAGGCATGATATCTGCAGCTACAGGAGCTATGGCTTTACTTATGGGTCCGTTAGTAAAAGAATATGGGCTTGATTATTTATTAGCTGCCACTATTCTGACAGGGATTATACAAATATTATTTGGCTTCTTCAAAGTAGCTAAGTTAATGAAATTCATCCCAAATGCAGTGATGATTGGATTTGTTAACTCATTAGCTATTTTAATATTTTTAGCGCAAGTGCCCCATTTCATCGGCATTTCTAATATGACATATATTTTTGTGGCTGTAACACTTTTACTTGTGTATACATTACCACGATTTATCACAGTAATTCCAGCACCACTAATAGCAATCGTTGTATTAACTGCTGTAGCAATTTATAGCGGTGTTGAACTAAGAACAATTGGAGATTTAGGAAGTATTACGAAAGCATTTCCAACATTCCACATTCCTAATGTGCCTTTTACTTTTGAAACACTTCAAATTATTTTCCCTTATTCAATAGCACTAGCAATTGTTGGTCTGCTTGAATCTTTATTAACGGCCCAAATAGTAGATGATATGACAGCAACTGAAAGTGAAAAAAATAAAGAAGCAAGAGGACAAGGAATTGCTAACTTTATTAATGGGTTCTTTGGTGGTATGGCCGGTTGTGCAATGATTGGTCAATCTGTCATAAATGTTAAATCTGGTGGTCGTGGGCGTTTATCGACACTTGTAGCGGGATTATTTTTAATCTTTTTAATCATTGTTTTAGGAGATTTAGTCGTTAAGATTCCTATGCCTGTTCTAGTAGGAATTATGATTATGGTAAGTATCGGTACATTTAATTGGGGTTCTTTTAAATATTTAGTAAAGGCACCTCGTACTGATGCAATTGTTATGCTAGTAACAGTGATCATCGTAGTTTACACACATGATTTATCAAAAGGAGTTATTGCGGGTATTATTTTAAGTGCCATCTTCTTTGTGGTGAAAATTTCAACATTGAAAGTAATAAAAAAAGGAGACGTTTATAACATAGAGGGACAATTGTTCTTTGCCTCAACTGATCACTTTATTAACTACTTTAAAAGTACCGAATTCCATACTTCTCAAATCATTATTGACTTTTCAAATAGTCGTATTTGGGATGATTCTGGTGTAGGCTCTTTATATAAAGTAAAAGATTTACTCCATGAAAAAGGGATTGACGTTGAAGTAATGGGATTGGATGCCTTTAGTCAGAAAGTTATAAATCGACTAGGGGGAATTTCTTCCTCTAGTTAAGTACGGAAACAGGGAAGTAAATTACCGTGTTTTAAACATAATAAAGAAGTAAAAATGGCAAAAGGAATCGGATGTGAACTTCCCGATTCCTTTTGTCGTTCTTTTTTGTAGATTATATTATGACATTATTACAATATGATGATTTTAGGGCTATTTAGGCATTGTATTAACAATCAATCCGATATGTGTAAAGTAATTCATAGCTCCAAATAGAACAAAGGTAATACCTGCAATTGTCCAAAGGAATTTAATAGCTTTAGCAAAATTCGGATTTGCGTTTTTGTTTAAGGCAAACGGTAATAATACTGCTCCAATCCCTATAATCGCGAATAATAAAGACATAAAAGTAGCTTCAATCATTGGATAATCGGCAAAAGCTCCTGATATTGGTTCTTCTGGCGGTGCTGCAAATAATTGAAATTTAATACCTGCACACGCAATTGAAATAAGTGCTAATCCCATTGCCGCCGCAAAGTAAGATAAAGGTTTTATCAAGTATGGCAATTCTTTCTTTAAAGTATTTGAAACTACTTTCGAATCGTCCATATTAATACCCTGTCTTAAATAGAGATTAGATTTTCTCCATAATAAGATGGATACAGCCATAAGCAGAATACCAAATGCTAATGAAGGCTCGCCAAATATAATATCATCAAATGGGAATCCGATTTTCGACAACGGCCAGGTAAAGCTCATATGAGCTCCTGTTATTGTTAATATAAACCCTGGTATTCCAAAGCCTATTGCCCACCCTTCTAATTGTCCAACTTTTTCTTTAGCTATATGGGAAGCAAATCGAAGTATTAATAATAAACCAATGCCGGTTGAAACCGCCATAATGGTGTTATAGACTTCTGTTACTGACCAATCGATAACCATATAAAAAACTCCTTTCTGTATATCTCGAATTTGAGATATTTTGTTTTCGAAATAAATCATATTCCTTTGTTACAAAGTTGTCAATAAATTAGTTTGGCTTTATTTTTTTACCTGAAACCGAAAGAAAATTCAAAAGTTATAAACTTTTTCTTTGTATCTATTTACAAATGAACCAAATAAGCTCTTAACGATATTACTATTTGAATAATAATTCAGACCTAAGTCTGAAGACAGGATACGAATATAAGTTGTATATTTCATTTATACTTTTTAGTTAAAAAGTTTAAGGAAAATCTTATACAACCATTACGTAGTCAAAAAATACTACTACTAATACATTCAATTACATTAATTTTTATATACTACGTAATGCGTTTGTTATATGGCACGCTTATACAAGCAGCATCTTGTACATCTTAAGTACAATGGTGTTTTTTTTGATGTTTTTTAGCGATGAGCTATATAGTAATTTATCTGGCCAGTGACTAATTTTAGCTAAGGATTTTTTGATGTATTTAACCTGAAAATATAAATGATAGGTGGAAAATAAATTGAACTATCGAGTTTTACTGTATTACCATTATACAAGTATTCAATCCCCCGCGGACTTCGCGAAGGAGCATTTGCAAATATGTAAAGAAATGAATTTAAAAGGTCGTATTTTAGTTGCTTCTGAGGGCATCAACGGTACACTTTCTGGAACAATTGAAGAAACTAACGCTTATATAGAAATGATGAAAAATGATCCATTATTTAAAGGCATTGTGTTTAAAATTGATGAGGCAGAAGGTCATGCATTCAAAAAAATGCATGTGCGTCCAAAACCTGAGCTCGTTAATTTAAGTTTAGAAAACGATATTGACCCGCTCGAAATGACAGGTCGTTACGTTGCACCTGCTGATTTTTATGAAGAAATGCAGCAACCTGACACAATTGTTATTGATGCTCGAAACACTTATGAATTTGATGTAGGTCACTTTGAAGGCGCAATACGACCAGAGATTCAATCGTTTCGTGAATTACCTAAATGGATCAAAGACAATCATGAATTACTAGAAGGTAAACGTATTTTAACTTACTGTACAGGGGGCGTACGTTGCGAAAAATTTTCTGGTTGGCTTATGAGAGAAGGCTATGAAGATGTAGGTCAACTACACGGTGGAATTGTAACCTATGGTAAAGATCCAATCGCAAAAGGTCAGCTTTGGAATGGGCAATGCTATGTATTTGACGAACGCCTAGTTGTTCCAATAAATCAAGTAAGCCCAACTATTGTCGGTAAGGATCATTTTGATGGCACTCCATGTGAACGTTACATTAATTGTGCTAATCCTGAATGTAATAAACAGATATTATGTTCAGAAGAGAATGAGGCGAAACACTTAGGTGGCTGTACGATTGAATGTACAAAACATATACACAATCGTTATATAAAAATTCATGATATTTCTCACGAAGAGGTTACCAAACGTATTGCTATATTGGAGAATTCATTGAATTTAGCATAAGGGAATAAAACTGAACTATAAAAAAATCTGATAACAAGAAGTAACGCATAGCCCTGTCGAAAGAAATTGTTTTTGGTACGGAGCTATGCGTTTCTGATAATCCGTTATTTGTGTTTATTCATTACCATTCTGGGAGGGTAGATTTTTTAGTATAAATATTACAAGCCACAAAATTGATACCCAAAACCATATCCACTTGATTACATTCATTGCATCAAAATCTAAGTCAATATAGGAAATAACAATAATGATAAACACTAACCAGTCAATTGATAAAATTCTTTTCTTTTTCATAATAATTGGAGGGTGTTTATAGCGAGGGAGCTTAGCCCCTCTCTGCTAGTTACTCTTTCTTGTTTAAATCATCCACCCACTCAACGCCTTTCTATACTTTAATTTATAATCAAAGGATTTATAAAAGATTTTTTTATGAATATTGGTAAAAAATGCACAATACATGTTCTTATTAGATACATTTCGCAAGGTGGAAGAAAAAGATTGTAACAGTCAAAGGCAATCAAAACACTATTAGAGTACTTTTATTTTTCTTGAATAAGTCCCTCACTGTAACAAACAAATGAGAGTTCGCTCATTCTCTTCAGCGTCTTCAGGATGAAACATATGAGAAGATTTATCCTTCCAGATGAATTGCTTACCCTGTGGGGCATCCAACTTCATATAGAACTCTTCAACTATTTTTCCATATACATGAAGGTCCTTACGACCATGAATAAACATGACAGGAATGTCAAGTCGTGTAATTGTATTGGCAAAATCAATTTGTGCGAACTCCTCTATTAATGCTTGCGTGTAGCTAAGCTGAAATCCACGGAATGTGTTGATTATATCGATGATTGAATACTCAGGTGACCGTAATAAAATCGACATTATTAATTTCATCCCTGGATTTACTTGTTCATCTGTATAAATCATCGAATTATATCTCGCCATCCAAGTACGAAGTGTTGTCCACTGCTTTACGCTTGTTACAAATGGAGGTTCTCCACATGCCTCAAGCGCAGCTACGGCTTTTGAATTACGAAGTGATCTTGCCTTTTGAAGTGTCCATTGTAGACACAAGCGATCATTCTCAACCCAGTTAATGATTTGGGAGAATCCAATATAACCGTGTAAATCATTGGGTATTTCTTGTGCTAATCGAAGCCCCATTATAGACCCCCAAGAATGTCCTGCAAGATAAATGCGCTTCTGATTAAATCGGCTTTTTAAATAATGAATGACTTCCTTTGCATCTTGAATAAATTGAGAGAGGGTGTATGTCTCCGATGAGACCTTACGACTATACGTCTTACCGGCTCCTCGTTGATCCCAGAAGACCACCGTATAATGCTTAACTAACTCTTTAGTTGTTGTAACCATAGCAAAATCTCTAGAACGATTTGATACGCCAGGAATAGGAAAACCTGGTCCACCATGAAGCATCAACAGAATAGGATTATTAATATTTTCCGTCTGAATTAATAGATATTGATTAATCCCCCCAATTCTCGTCTTTACAACTTCACTAACACCTGAAGCGGAAAGCTTAAAATCTTTTTTGGCCCATAGTAGTCCCATTATTTAATCCTTTCTGGAATAGATTATAAACGTTAGTGAAATCAAGTGAACAACTATTTGTATTTCCTCATTTTTTGCTTTTTCTAGATAATATTAATAGTATATCCTTTGCTATTAATATTTCAAATTCAAGTTTTGTTTTAAATAGTTCGAAAATTGAAAAATCAAAAAAACTACTCACCGTAAGTTGTGGAAAATAAAATTAAAACAAGCTCAGCCGTATAGTGGCGTTTTAAATTGTTTGACGCAATTTTGTAAACGTTCCCTTTATAGATTTATATTTTTTCATCGTACAACACACTTTAACTCCATCTCTTTCATTGATACATTGCACTTTTTTATGTTTCACCCTTTGCACATGGTTCGCTAGCTCGTCACGAATACTACATGTCTGAGACGCTCTGCACTTGTTTCATTAACATGGGAACAAATTGATTTGGTAAATGAAACGATTCGAATTGATGGAAAAGGGTAAAAAAAACGAATATTGCCCCTTCATCCTCACTTAAAGCCGCTTCTAGCATTTCTTGAATAAAAATCATAAATTAAATCGCGCGGTTTGCATGTCATCTTTAAAGATGTGTTGAAAAAGGCAGGCCTTCCGCCTACCCTCTTCACGTTGCATCACTTGCGTTATATAAAGAAAACGTTAAATTATGAACACTTCAAGAACTCCTTGGCCATGAAAGTATCCATCGATTCAAATCTATACCCATGTTGAGTTTGAACAGAAAAAGAAAGCAATGATTCTTTTAAGAATATTTTGATTCCCTCCAGTTTAATTGAAAGATTAAAAATACCGTAACCATAAACTTTACACTAAGAATCTAAAAATATTTGAATCATTGAGTCTCCCCCTTTTTTGGGATGAAATTACAAGCCAAATACCGGATATTTCGTATTCTGAATGGCCTTAATCTCATGATCATCTTCAGCAATTGCTGCAATTGTTCAGCAGGAAGTGTGTTTTTATAGGTTACTAGTGAATGATATCGCATAACAGAAACTGACTTTGGACAATACTTAAATAGTCCAGCATTTGTATGATTAAGCGCTGAATATAAGCTGTGTTTAATTTGTTGAGCTTGAATGATTTTCTCTCCAAATGCTTCTTCTATCGATTGATGACCTAATCAAATACCTAGAACCAGCAATTCTGTATACAAGTTTTTATAACCTTAATTGAAATCCCTGGTTAAATTCTTTGGAATCATTTTTTGGTTCAAATGAGATATTTGTAAGCTTGTATCTTTTAAAAGTACTATCTTTTCTATAATCTATATGATTTTAATATATGCACCTATACTATTTTCTTTTAAAAAAAGAAAACGGATTTATAAAACGATTCTAGTTTAAATTCTTTGATTTTAACTAGAATATCATTTATTAACTTAACACTATAAAGCATAATAGTGTAAGAATATTTGATATGAATCATACATATATTGATTTAAATATTTCATTAAAATAGAATTCTATAATTATCCTAATGATGGAATTATAATATAAGAGAAAATTATCTATAAAGATTGGATGATGACAATTATTGAAAAATCGGTTCTTGCTATGGTTATTTTACGTGTATTGTCTGGAAGTATAGAAGTAAGTGCTGGATTGTTGATGCTAAAGTTGAATAATTTAGAAAAAGCATTCTATATTAATACAATGCTCGCATTGGTTGGCCCAACAGTTTTAATCGTAACGACAGCAATTGCATTATTTGGACTAGCTGATAAAGTTCCTGTGACGAGAATCATCTGCCTATTTACGGGAATTACACTTATTTTAATTAGCTCACATATTAAGTAATAATAATATATTCCCAAAAAATTAATAAAGTCTGAGTCATCTTTTCATTTGGAGATGGCTTTTTTCTTCGTTAGGTCGCCCGTTATTCCAGAGACTTAATTGCCAATCTTAACGTGGGTGTGCTTAACCTGTACGAAGCTGAAATCAATGCTGTCCAATATTCGGGGGGATTAGGTTATATTTTTGTCTACAATCGAAAGTCCAATTAATTGTTAAGCTGAATATTTTCTTGGTCTTAAGGAGAATCTAGATTAAACGGTAGTTAGAACGAATAATTCTTTGTAAATAGTCAAGAACTTGCAGACATGTCCTGACAACTAAAATTACTTATTGAGGAGAGGATAAAAGAAATCAATAAATATCAAAAAGCATAAGCTTTTTACGCCTACGCTTTTCAATAATGAATGTTAAGACATCGATATTCTTTTACAAGCTATTTTTGCTGCTGGAATGGCAACACCTGCACCAAGTGCTGCATCCACTGAGTCTCCCCAAGAACCACTGCTATCCTTTATTTCGTTCCCTGCTGTTAAAACTCCCTCTGCTACCATTTCAACACAATCATAATAGTCTGGATTAGGATTACTTTCAAGATACTGTGCAGCTAATGCGTCTGCTTTCTTTTGTATTGAAAGTCGACCTTGTTCTGCCAATGAACTAAAAACACTCTCAGCTTGCCCACCAAAATGCACTATTCCGTCGTTAATGTCTTGACCAGTACGATGTATTTCTCCCATTTCAGATGACATATTTAATCCTCCCAATCCTTGAAATCTGAACTTTTTAGTTCACAAATATTTTATCCAACTGTGTTTGATCTTATCCATCAACAACTATTTCTTATTGGTTTTAAAAAACCTCTACTTAACCTTTTTAACGGATCATGGCTATTCACCCTATTTAAACGTGATCACCGAGAACAAAAAAATTTTATCTTTTAAATTTGTTTTAATATGGCCTTCATCTTTGGTATTAATCCCGACTAGACCATCATAAGTTCAGCATATATATTATAATGTTCGTGTTTTGGGAGATTAATGATGGATTCAGCCGATGGAGAAATCGCACATTCATGTATTAAACACGAATATTGTATTGAAGTTCAATTCGAATAGTTCGTAAAATACCTTTGAGTTGAAAAGTTTTTATAACGAAAAGACCATCCTTCATTCTGAGCAAGTTCGTTCCTAGAGCAATTTTCCCTTTACCATTAATCGTGATAAAGCTTATTTTAAAAGTACCACCAGACGATAGGCAAAAACTACTTTTTATTTGCCCAACTGAGTTTAATAAAAAGCCCATGAGACGCATCGAGATTCATTAACACGTACCGTTGCTTATCTCGATTGCTCTCACAGCTCTAATCAAAAGGCACTTTCTTTTTTTATGTCCTTTACAAAGGGTACATTTTAAACTCGGATACATACTGTAATTCTAAAACCCATCTTTTTATGTAATCGAATATTTATTGTAAAAATAAATTCCTTTTTCAGTCTCTTTATTAGCATTTTCAACAACTTGGAGGCATTCATTTATGGTCGACAAAAAAGTACCCTATAAATACATTGTTTGTGATAAAATGCACTAAGTTTCAGTTACATATAAACCAGTCTAACAGCAGTGACTGGTTTTCTCTAGGGGGTCGTACATGAGTCACAAACATAAGCAATCTATTATTGCCATCGCACTAATCACAGCCATTTGCCTAGCGGGCGATTCCATGCTCTATATTGTGTTGCCGACACACTGGAGGTCAGTTGGATTAACATCTTTGGTGCAGGTAGGTATTATTTTATCTATTAATCGGTTTGTTAGGCTACCGTTAAATCCGCTAATTGGGTATATCTATAAGAAAATTAGTTTTCGGAATTTAATTTTATTTGCCGTTCTATTAAGTGGATTAACTACGTTAAGTTATGGTTTTATTAAAGAATATCCATTATGGATTCTAATGCGTGCTATATGGGGGCTATCGTGGTCGCTTTTTAAATTAGGTGGATATTTATTGGTGCTTCAATACTCGACAAATTCTAATCGTGGTAACTTGATGGGAACATATAATGGTCTGTATCGTCTCGGAAGTTTATTTGGGATGCTGTTAGGAGGATTTTTAGCCGACCTTTTTGGGATTAAGTTAATTGCTTTGATCTTGGGTAGCATGGTCTTTTTGAGCATTCCGTTGGTTTTTAAATACTTACCGAAAACACTCCAAATGGAACATGACAATAAACCACTAACACAAACTCGGTTTACATGGTTGAAACCATTACAAAACAAAATGTTTCTAAAAATCCTTGTTACCGCATTTCTTTTAAGCATGCTTTTGGACGGCATGTTAACAGCCACTTTGAGTCATATTATAGAGGAGAAATTTACGAACCACATTCATTTGTTTGGATTTATAGTAGGTGCAGCAACCCTTTCAGGTGGTATGCAGGCTTTACGGTGGGGAATAACACCTTTTTTAACACCGAAAATTGGGGACATATTCGACCGTGCTAAACAAAAAAACATGGTATTGGTCCTTTGCTTAGTAAGTGCAGCCATCTTTTTATTCTTGATACCATTGTCATTAAAGCTAGTCCTTTGGCTCCCTATCCTTCTGGTTCATCTTTTAGTGGCATCAGTCATTACCACCGTTCTGGATGGTGTTGCAACTGATTATGCCTCAAAAATGACAAACCGTTTATTATTAATGACGACTTATACCATCATCCTTGATTTAGGAGCAGCTCTTGGACCCATTGCAGGATATTGTCTGGAACAACAAATCGGACTTTACAATCTGTTCTGGCTCGCATCGACAACTTGTCTAATACTTATGATTTTATGGGCTATCCCACATAAAGTACCGTTAAAACAAAACATTATTTAAAATAAAAAAAGACCATGTTTGTAACGGGTTCTGTTTTCAAGTACAAAACTCTAAAAAACACTATAAACAGGATATGAAATCGCAATGATTTGATATCCTTTTTTGTATAGAGCGGCTTTTAACAATTTTTATACGAATTGGTATATCAAATCGCATTAATAAAGTTACATATAGAAAGTTCTATAACGATGTGAATACATAATTTTTTTCAGCTCGAATTAGTTAATGTGTTATTCAACGGGGCGAGTTAGTTTAAGAAGATGTTTGTTTTATCATTTAAAAATAGAGATCAATATAAAGCATTAAAAGCTTTACATTGACGTTGCGTAAAGGATTAAGCTATTAGATATGGAGGAGATAATGTGGAAAAATTAAAAATCAACTTAATCAATAGCTTAGATTTCTATGATAAGTGTTTATTAGGGAATGGTAATGAGAATTCATTCCGATATGAATTGATGCAACCAATGAAAACAATGTGGGATTATCTAAATGTACCGTTAAAAGCAACGCAATCTAATGGATACGATATTGTTATGGCATCAGAGATGTTAGGGATTTGGACTCCCAGAAAATCTATTCAACAAGTTAAGGATAATTTTCCAGAACTTATAGAGTCTGGGATTTTTGAAGAATATCAGGAAGTGATCTCAAAAGGAATTGATGAATTTGAAAAGAGAGGTTATTCTATTCCACTAGAAGAAATCTACGTAAATATTCTTTTAGGGGATGAAGATAGTCAAGAAATGAAAGTAAATAAAGGGTATTCAGGTTTTGGTGGTATACCAGGATATATTATGCTAATGATTGTTCCAAATGACTTTAATAAGAAACGATTAAAATCAGCTTTAGCTCACGAGTTTAATCATAATGTTCGTTTTACATTTGAACCATTTAATCACGGTGATGTGACTGTAGAAGAATATATAGTATTGGAAGGTTTAGCCGAATGTTTTGCTGAAGAGATGTATGGGAAAGAGTTGATAGGACCTTGGATTGCAGATTTTGATAAAGAAGAGATGGAGTACTCGATCGAAGTGATAAAAGAAGGACGGATGGCTAAAGGTTTTGGAGAAGTATCAGCATATATGTTTGGTGATGATGTTGCTAAGAAACGAGGGTACAGTCCAGTTGGTTTATCAGCGAATGCAGGTTATACTATTGGTTACCACTTGATTAAGCAATACTTAGTCAACAGTAACAAGAGTATTGCCGAAGCGACACTGACTCCTACTGAAGAAATAATTAGAGTCTCTAAATTTTTCGATTGATTATTTTCAAGTTTGAAGTTAACTTCATTTTCGATTCACGAAATATCAAACTAAGTTGTACAAAAAGGTACCGCCAATTGCAGTACCTTTTTGTATGCTAATTAATTTTTAACCTGCGATTTTGCTTTTTGTACTTCAAAACAGAACCCGTTACCATGTTTGGTCTTTTTTATTTTTCAAGATAAAATATGCATGAAGAGATTATGATGATATTAAAGACTTAAGTTGTTGCTTAGCCTAATTTTCTTTAATATTGTGCCAAGCACCATTCTTTCGTTTTTTGGTCTGCAAAGGATGCTTCTACACTATCTATATAAATTTGTCGATAGTCTTCTTCACTTAGATGAAATTCGTTGTTAACTAAATGGATTTCTTTTGCCATTGTAGTATCTGATACTGTTCTGTTATCCGTATTAAATGTCACTTTTATTCCATCTTTATGGAACTTATAAATCGGATGTTCTGAATAATGATGAACAGCCTTCGTCTGGACATTACTTGTTGGACACATTTCAAGCACTATCTGCCTTTCTTTCACAATCTTATAAGCCTCGGCACAATCTTTAATAAATACGCCATGTCCTATTCTTTCGGCACCTAACAGTTCAACGGCTTCTAGCACGTTTTTACCAATTCCAGTTTCACCGGCATGAATAGTAACTCTGTAGCCATATTCTTTGGCTAATGCGATTGGATCTACGAATTTTCCACAAAATCCTTCTTCTTCAGATGCACATAGGTCAATTGCCACCACACCTTTTCCGAGGAACTTTTTCCCCTTTTCAACCACCTCAAATGCGCTTTCTACAGACATCGTCCTCATGCAAGATAGGATGATATTTCCCTTTATTTCGTAACGGCTTTCAGCATCCCTCATCCCCTCTATAACAGATTGAATAACTTCTTCAACACCAAGGCCTTGTAATGTGTGAAGTAACGGGGCAAATCTAACTTCTAAATATTTCACATTTTCTCTTGCTGCATCCTCAAATAGCTCAAAAGTAATTCTTCTTAAGTTCTCCTTGGACTGCATGACCAAATTAGGAAGAGAAAATCTTTTTAAATACTCATCAAGGGATTCACATTCTAACGGAGCAATCAACTCCTTCTGTAGGTCATCCTTATCAAAAGAGGGTAGCTGAATGCCTTCCTTCTGTGCAATATCGATAATTGTTTCAGCCCTTAAGCTTCCATCCAAATGACAGTGAAGTTCAATTTTGGGCAATGTTAAAAAGTTCATTTTTAACCTCCTGAAATAAAATTTTAGTTTAAAATACAAAAAAATTCCTGACTACAAAGAAAATACAAGTTTTGTACTTTCTTCGTAATCAGGAATTTCGGTTCCTGGTAGAGACCCCCAAACCATATTATTGGGGTTATACGAAATGATATTGATTCCTAACGTTTTTAAAATAATAATAAAAAAATAGTAGATTGTCAACATGGTGCCCTAGCATATCAGAAATTTAATTGTTAAAACTAAATTTGAGTGCAAACTCCATATATTTGGCTGGCGTAGAAAGAACTATACCTCTATAGTTGATTTACTATTATTGGATGAAACTCTACATCTTACATCAATTGAGTTATCTCCCCTTAGAAAGCTTTAATAAACGCAAATGCCCAGGCTCATCATTAATTGAGACCTGGGTTTAAAATGATTCTGTGCTAATTTTATTTGCTCCTTTTTGGTTGCATTTATGAAGTAAGCATTTAAAGTCATTACAAACGTTTAAGAAATTCAACTTAGTAACCAATTATGTCATTGACCCATGTAACGGAGCAATTTTTTCTTTTATACCAACAATTCTAAAGTCAAGTTATACTTACTTCCCCATTACAGATAGGAAAGTTGTAATCCTACACCAACTTCTCCTAAATAAGCAACTGTCGAAAGAGCTATTTTAGAGTGTAAATCTGTACAATGGCAAGCATGAAGCTTAATAGGATTGAGATCTTTTACATAACGAACTGTATTGTCTAACTGCTCTTTCGTGGGATTTAGTAGGTGAAATCCTCCAATAATATCAACTACTCTTTCTTCCTGACATACCTCTTTGGCATATTCAATAATGTTACATATCCCAGAATGTGCACATCCTACGATAATAACTAAACCTTCTGAAGACTTATAAACGATTGCTGTGTCATCCAACACGAAGTCGTTAACACTCCCTTGATCTGTCACAACTTGCCCTATACAATCATTTCCTTCAAAATCAAATTTTCTTTTAATTTCCCCTAGAAATACTAGTCGATCTGTTAGCCATAATGGTTCTTTCGTTAATCGGACTGGAAAGTGTCTACTTAACTTTTCATGAGATAAGATACTCCCTATCTCTCCTACAGGATCAATTAGTTTTGTGTTAAAAACCAATGGATGCCCAATAATCTTAGGTGTATTATGTAGTATTTCCTCATTTTTTGCTTCCATATGTAGTCTAATTAAATGCGTAAGTCCCCATGTATGATCCACATGCCCATGTGACAAGACAACATAATCAAGATTTCTTAAATCAATTCTCATTTTATCTGCATTCTTTATAAAGGTATCAGAATATCCGGTATCAAAAAGGATACGTTTACCATCATCTTCAATAAAAAAAGAAAGCCCTGGTTCCCCTAAAAAATAACGATCAATTAAAGTATTATTATCTACTAAAACGGTTAATTTCATACAATCCCTCCCTTTTCTATTTATTATAACAAAATAGTTTGAAGTCCAATCACATATTTTACAAAATATTTGCATTAATAAACGCTTGGATACTATTCCAAGCGTTTAATAAAAGGCTATTTTTCAAGGCTTTTTTAATGATCAATCAAATGGCTGCCACATTTTGATCTTCGTGATAATACATTGAATACAAATCATTTAATGTAACTTTTCCAAATGCAAAATCCACCACATTTCTCTCAACTAAAAAAGATGTAAGCGAACTCAATAAACTTGCTTCAGAACTCGGTAAATGAATTAGTGACATGCCATTTGTCAGTGTTTGAAGTTTTATAGTTGGAAATAGCTCTTGAAATTGTTTTTTAGTATCACTTGCCATATTTTTTACCCGAATCGTTTTAATTTGCGCTTGACTAAAACCTTCAATGATTTGATTGCTATCAACTAGTTTCCCTTTGTTAAATAAGAAAATGCGGTCTGCATATTTCTCTAAATTATCTAGTAAATGCGAAGCAATAATAATAATCTTACCTTCCGCCTTTTTCTGTAATAATAAGTTAGAAATAATTTCTACATTATTTGGATCAAGGCCGTTCATTACTTCGTCCATCATCATAATTTCCGTATTTGCGACTATTTGCATAGCAAAGCATAGACGCTGGCGCATACCAAGGGAATACGTGCCTGTTTTTTTATTCACATAGTGTTTCATATTTAATGCTTCGATTGTTTCATCAATCAGTTTTACATCGGATTGCCACATTGTTGCAAACATTTTTAAATGCTCGCGTCCGCTTAAGTGATTATACAAGTCACTTTGATCGGGCATCATCGATACGAATTTATGAATTTTCACTTCATTTGATTTATTCGAGTAACTTAGGCTGTCTTTAAATACTACCTTTCCATTGAGAGGTTTCACATAATTCATCAACACATTCATAAATGTGGATTTTCCCGTTCCATTTGGTGCAACAAGCCCGATCATTTCGCCTTGCTCAAATGTCATTGAAATATCATTTAACACTTTATTTCGCCCAAATTGCACGGTAATATTTTGAATTTCAATCATCTTTACCCCTCCTACTTCATTAACTTATATCGCTTATTTAATGCAATAACTATCATTAACAAAATGACAACTCCTGCTAGTCCAAATAACAACTGTAAACCTAAAGTAAAATCTAAATTATTGTTCATATAATAAAAACTTCGCCTTTTTGAAATAATTTGTCCTACTTGAATATATGATGTCGGATAGTTTTGAACGTCCCAGAAATAGCCAACGTAACGGCTGGCATAAAAATTTTCGCCGAAAATAAGGAGCAAGCCAACAGCGAAATTTACCATCTCGCTGCGGAATAGAATACTGCATAAAAGTACAACGCTGATGATGACGATAAACCATGTAAATAGCAACGTTAAGGATTGTACTATAAACGTACCTAATGTCATCATTTCAAATTGACCTTCTATATGCCAATCGAGTTGAGCTGCATACATAGGAGATGGTAAATTGAAATTCCCAAAACCGGAATGCAAGCCTATGATAAAGAAGCCAATTAGAAGCGGTGCAAATAATGCCACACTACCTAGTAGTGCAACGAACATTTTCACAAGTAGCTTTTTCCAATCGCTAATTGGAAACCCCTTTAAAATAGATGGATGACGTTGATCCTTTTTAACAATATCAATTGATAAAAGAAGGACACAGACAATTAATATAATTGGAAGTAATCCCTTTAATAAGCGTTCGAACGTTTGAAGCGCTGTGCGTTGTTCAAAAATATCCAATGATAACTCGTAATCTGCTTTCGAATAAGCATCATAACGGACAGCCTGCTCTAAATAGGCGTAAAAGGCATCATCTTCTGCATACTTGTTATTTTCGATAAAATACTTTGAGTTATATGAAAAAAATGCCTCATTTCTATAAGTAAACGAATTCGTAAAGTAGTACCAATCGCGAGTTAAATCTGCATATTGTTTTAAATCCCCCTCATCTAATGCATCTAATCTTTTTTTATCTATAGGGTTAATTTCCTTAAATATTCCAATCGCATAAATAACGGAAGGATGAACACCATTTAAATCACTACCTTCCATATGATCTAAAAATTCCTGACGTGTTAAATAGCGCGCCTCAATTTCGTCATAGTCAACACTTTCAATTGGATTGTAAGTTGGCGCTATTTTAAATGCATAAAAAAGGGTTGCAAAAGCAAGCAAAAAATAGATTGCTAGGTTTTTTTTATTTGTAAAAAACTGTTTAATTTCAAATTTGAAATAACTCCACATGCTTATAATACCTCCCCTATGCCCTTTTGATTTTTCCTGTTGAGAAAAATGTTTTAATGACAAATAGCATTAAAATAATACAAATACAGATGATGATTAAGCCTAAATTCATAGAAATATCAACAGGCTTCGCTAAATCTACTGGTACGCCTCGTAAAATATCATTGAAGTTCATGAAATTAAAAGGATTATAAGGGATTAAACTAATAAGAGATGGAAAAATCATCGGTAAAAAGAATAAAATAAAGTGTACGAATAATGTTAAATACATATTTTTTAGTAACACATTTAAAATAATCGACAGCAGCATGACAAAAATTGAAATTAAGATCATATAACCAACGCTCATTGCGATATATTGAATCGTAGATATTAATGTGGCATTTCCTACATATATCCCTACAGGCTCTAATGGGTTACCAAGTCCATTTAAGACCCATAATGGAATTGAGCAAATAAAAATGAGCAAAATGCTTGTTATTATGGATAAAAAGGCAATTATGCATTTAGATAAAATATAGTGATCAAATTGCACAGGAAAGCCTTGAATTATACTAGTATGCTCAAAATCATCTAGTAAAATAGAGCTTGTATGGAAGCTAATAAATATGTACCAGCCTGCTCCAACGTGAATAAAGAAAAATAATAAAAACGGAATGTACTGAAATAAATTGGATTGTGTATCCTTTTCTTCATCAATCATCCTCTTAAAATAAAGATAGTTCATAGAATTTTGCAATTTAGAAGGTAATAGTTCTGCAATATTTTCGTAGCCTTCTAATTCGAATGCCTCTTTTCTTAATTCTGCGAGTTGCAGCGAAGTCTCAAAATATAAAGATTGTTTGTCCATCGTCAATGATGCTATTTGTAAAGCAATCTTGCTTTTTTGTTTAACTAAATTTTTATATAAGTCGCTTCCATCACCTGTTTCTGAAGCGTCTTTAACTTGAAACTTTGATAGTGTAGCTTGCGCTGAATAAAAATCACCCTTTTTCTCGACAATTTGATTGCCAAGGGCTTGTGCTTGTATATAAAACATAAAGCCGAAAACGATAATGACAACTGCAACTAGTGCGACCAAATTTTTACGATTACCTCGCTCAATAACTAGACCTATTTTTAATGCTCTTAACACCGGCATCCCCCTCGCATTTTCGATCAAAGCATTTACAGTAATCATAAGATATTATGAATATTTTTACAATTCTTACATTTGAGGTGTATCGAAATAAATTTTGTATATCACTTCAATCCCCTTCTTTCCAAAGGACTTTTAAAAGGGACTATACCTGAGCACCATCTTTTGTATAAAATGAAAAAGAGCATGGCCTTTTACCTCTTGTAGTAAAAAGCATGCTCTTTAAATAAAATTCATGTTACGTTTATTATTATAGTTAATTACAAGCTGTATGCTCCTCAGCATTAGCTTTACCCCGCGCTATGAGCTGCACGTTTTTGTAGTTTAGTTTTGATTCGTTTCTATAAAGTAAGGATTAATATGAATAAGGACTTCCCCAACATCTGGGTATTTATTTAATAGTTCATTTTTAATATCACGAGCTATATCATGGCCTTGTTTAATAGTTAAATCATGATTGAGTGATAGACGAACGTCTAGAATCTTATAGTGACCGTGTTCTCTTGCGCGGATTTTGTCTATTCGTTTTACTTGATGAAATTCATGAATCGTAGCTTCATAACCGTCTAAAAGATCCTGATCCACGCTTTTTTCCATTAAAACATCAACAGAAGGTTTAACTAATTCCATTGCGATTCTAAAAATAAAATAAGCTACTAAAGCACTTGCGATAGCGTCCGCGTATAACAAAAATGTCCATCCAATTGCATTTCCTATAATTGCTAAGAGAACTCCTATAAATGCTGCAAGGGAAGCGACAATATCACCCTTATGATCATAGGCAATCGCTATAATAGCCTTACTATTCCACTTTTTCCCCTGTTTAATAGAATATCTATATAATATTTCTTTCGCTATGTAAGAAATTATTGCAGCTATTAATGCACTGTATTGTGGTACACCTGGCTTGTCAAAAAATGCTAAAATTGCTTCTATTAATATATATATTGAAACTATTATTAAAATAATCCCAACGATTGCTTCACTAATCACCTCTGCCTTACCATGTCCAAAAGGGTGATCCTTATCAGGTGGTTTATTTGAGATCCCTACAACTGCTAGCACAGCAATCGAAGCTACTACATCTGCCCCGGAGTGAATTCCGTCTGCAAATACAGCCTCACTACCACCAAAAAGACCAAAAAAGATTTTACCTATCATTAGAATTAGGTTGGATACAAGTGCAATCCATGCAACTTTTTTGCTTATTTGTTCTCTCTCACTAACCATTTATTTCTCCTCCGATTAAGAGTTTTATCACTAAAAATGAGGGAAAGAATTCTCCTCAAATACCCTTAATCTTTTACCTTTAATTAATACTCAACTATGATATCAGACGAATATCGAGTGGGTCTACAACAACCTTTTTCACCATTACTAAATAAATTTAGGGCATAAAAATAAGTTTCCTTAGACCAAATTAGTATGGGATCTTTAAGAAAGGTAATTGCAAACTTTTACGTGAAGATTTACAATTGGTATATATTGTATTTTTTATGAATTTGGAGTGTGAAAAGAAATATCAACTATTAACAAAAAAGATGTTATTCCAATCTCTGTTTTTAGTGGTCAGCCACGCTGGACTATATGGGTGACCTATGGTTGGTGTGTTTTGGGACTAATGTTCGCGGGCGTCTACTTCTTTTGGGCGAGTGGTGGAATGGTTGGTCTTCCTCCTGATAACTATGGTCACGAAATCGGTGAACTGTTCCATAGTTCTATGTTCCGAGGATATACGTTGATTGCGGGCAGCATTTGTATCCTTTCCATCCCGGGGGCGCTTGCCATGGTACAAACTTGGGGAAAAAACCTCCCACGCTGGCTTCTCCTCATGGTTGCCTGGTTAACGTGTACCGTATTATTACTTGGAGTATCGACGGGTCTGATTGTCATTGATGCTCTTCGTCTCCTTGGTTTCATTCCTTTAACGGTGGATAAAGCCGGTTTTATCCTTAGAGGACTCTTCTTAACAGGAGGAATTTTATGGGGTGTAAGAACACTTATTTATCATCGCTGGTTACGTCAGGCTTGCCTCTTCTGTGGTCGAGTCACTACTCCTTTATCTGCTCGATGGAGAACATTTGCCAGAAATGCCGGTTATTTTTCGTGCATTCCCGCCCTGTTCTATGGAGGATTAAAAGTATACTGGAGTGCTGGGGGATCGCTAGGTTACATTAATAGGGAAGTCGCACTAGCTACAGGACATGTGGGCCAGTTAGACTACACCGCAATTTTAGCAGCGCTTGCTGTGGTTCTTGCTCTAGCCTTGGTGCAGCCCTGGGGTGAGAAATTGCCACGCTGGCTTGTACTTTTCGTCGCCTTTGGAGCGTGTGCATTGTTGACAATTGGAGGAATTGTTGGTCTTGCGACAGTACTCTTTCAAATAATGAGTTCTACCCATCTGCCTTTTGCTGTGGGAGGACTGCTCTTCCCCATTTTCATCGTCACTTATGTTTGCTTCTTATTTTGGGGCATTATGCTAGGCATAGCAGCTTGTTACTTTACCCATAGGACTCGCCGATGGTGTAAACACTGTCAAATGGGAAGCTAGAATTTTGACGACGTTAGATTAATTTTTGAACTTATAGTTAAATCCAAAGAAGCTATTTTGAAAAAGACAATCAAAATAGCTTCTTACATAATGGGCTTTATTAAAACTTAGGAATATTCTTGTATCCTTCGATGATATCCCCGAATCCTTGGTTGGTGAGAAGGTCCGCTACTGGTCGAAGAATTTCCTGATTACTATTCACGAGATATCGTGTTTTTGAGCGAATGAGCCGATCAAACAGTTCACTTCGTTTTTCTCCAACAGCTTCCCAAGATTGTTGAGACTTCAGTAAGTCTTCTAACGTTAAGAGAGGATAATCAATTCCTTCAAAAGTGAAATCACTATTCATCTGATACCACACATCTCCATTCTCTCGTAACCATTTTTCACCAATGTTTTCAACACCCCGTCTCATATTTTGGGCTACATCCAAATAGGTTTTTTCTTTTGTTTGTTGATAGGATTCTAGTAAGAAGTTCATTTCTCCTAACGCATGATTTAACGATGTATGTGTCTTCTTTGTCTGCTGGGGAGAATAATAATCGGTCACCAGGTAACCACCATTTGGAACTTCGATTATGTTGCCGTTTTTCGTCTGATCGACCAAAAAGTCTGCATAAGTGATGGTCGAATTTTTGAGCTCTTTGATGCCAAGTATGTCTCCTGTTTTTTTTAGGAATAGCGCGACATTCTCGTTATGTCTAGTATCGGTATAGGGAGCTTGGATTCCGTAATCTTTTTTCAACCACGTACTCGTATACTCAGTTTCCCATAAGCCTTTTTTATCTCCTTGAAAAATAAATAAGTTCGCAACAGAATTTAATAGCAAATCGTAGAAGTATCGCTCCCGCGTAGTTTCAAAGTAATTTAAGGCTTTTTTATCTTGGATCCTCACTAAATTTCGCCCATATCCTAATTTTGTTTCAGGTTCGATCGACCATGGGAGTTTTGAATAGGGCCCTTCTGCTGTATACCATTTGTTCGTTTCTTTGTATTGTTTTGTACTTTGGCTAATCCATTCATCGAGCACTTCTTCTTTTTTAAACAGAGGCTTTTGTGACACTAACAGCCAGTTTTCAGATAAATCATTTCCTTCTGATTGAAGTGGAAGAGTTATAGTAAGGCCATTATCATCATTCGTTAATTTCATGTCCTTATTTTCACTCGTCAATTCCCGGACTACACTCTTGCCCCCGTTCTCATAGTTGGTAAACAGTTCTTTCGATATGTAGTTTCGGCTGATCATCATATTGGTCACTAAATTTTCATGTTCCTTTACTTTTAACAGACCAATAGGATAAGTGGTTGGATCTACCCCGTATACATGATCATGCTCATGTTGTATTTCCTGACGTTCGAAATCTGTTAAATCATACTTTATATTTCCGCTGATTGGGTACGATATTGAAGCACTATAACCTTTGCTGCTTTTGTTTTGTAATTGAGTGAAAATGAAGAAATCCCCATTATCGATTTCTCGTACAGTGACCTTAATGGAACCCCTGTTTTCCCCATCTTCAAATAAATTATAGAAAGTTGTTTGATCCGTTGAATGAATATATGTGTCATTTGCACTTTTGGTTTTTTGTAGTAGTAAACCATTGGCTTCCAAATGTAATTGTGCGGAGTTTGGTAATTCTAGGGAAACGCTGTCTTTAGGTTCAACTTCTTTATAGTCATCCTCTTTTAATGGCCATGAAGTTAAAATCATGACGGCTAACGCGAAACATAAAATGCCACTCCAGATTTTTCTTTTAAACAAACTGTCCCTCCAAAATGTAACGATTCTTCTACATAAAAGTTACCAAAATTATACCAGTGGTAAATAAGAAAAACAATTTTTCGGACATTATATATTTAAGTTTTGAGAATTTAACTAAAGATTCACTCATTATTTAAGCTAGTACAATGCTCTATCTTCAGTTTGAGAAATCTTTGTAACATTAAAATAAGATTTATCAGCGATTGTCATAGTTTATCAGCGGTTTTGTTCACTTTATCAGCGATTGTCGGAAGTTTATCAGACGCTCAGCCATCAGCGTTCACTGTTCGATTGTCTAGAAAAAAATACTAATCACGGATGCAGGTAAAATATTGCATGAACAAAGTAATTTCAAGCATGATAGAACCAAGTAGCAATTCTAAAATTTCTATAAGATTTATTCTATGATTTTTCCTTCCTCTAACGGGATGAGAACTATAATAAAGAAATGAAAATAAAAAAATTCCTTTGATCCACATTTTCGGAGTACCGAATGCGATCAAAGGAATCCTATATGAAGATTTATTTTGAATTCCAATTCAGATTATAAGCCTAATTGAAAATAAATTAGAGCCTTACCTTAACCTCAGTACCGTCCTTAGCTTTGACATCCACAAGTACGATCCCTTTATAATTCTTCAGTTCCTTGACGATAGGCTTTAGCGTTTTTTTGTCTATTCGCGGGATGGTAAAGTCTATATTTTTTCTTTCGAAGTGCTCTTTTGTCCATTTGTTTGCAGATTGCTGAACAAATTTTGATGACAAAATGGCAATAGCGATGTTTAGGAAAGCGTATGGAACTGGTATGCTCAAGCGAACATCTTTTGTTTTCACTTTTACATGCATCATAAACACATCACTATTCAATAATGACCGAAACGGTATCTCCGTTTGCCGATTTAATATCAACAATTTGGCCATCTAGTTCATTTTCGATTGCCTCAATAATAAGGTTTATGTCTATATCTTTCACGTATTTTTCCGATTGAGGAATACTCGCTGCGATACTATGTCCAGCCATTAATACAACCTTGACAAGCTTTAACGGTAAATTGACTGTCACGTTATCATTTTCAGCGGATACAACACGAACTTTTAAAGTTTTATCTAAATATTTAGTTGGTTTTTCTAATAGGTTATCATCTGTTTCTTCTTTCTGTTTTAACACTTGAATCAGTTCTGAGGCCTTATCTGCATCAATTTTACCTTCTTGAACCATTGTTAATACTCTTGCGATCTCCTCTTTCATGATCAATTCCTCCTTATTCTTCTTTTAAAAGTTTAATGGCTTCTTCTGCTGTGATTTCGCCATTTTCCAACATAGTCACTACTTTTTTCTCGTCTACTTCGCTTTTCTTCTTCTGCACATACCCAAGGGATGAAATGATGTCTGTTAGCTTGCCTCGAACCGTTGGATACGAAATCCCTAGTTCTTTTTCAACTTCTTTAATATTTCCTCTACATGTTAAAAATACTTCTACAAAATGAAGTTGATCCTTCGATAAGGATGCCAGCTTTGATAATTCAAACTCATTTTCAATCGTCGTATGACAATGGGTGCACTGCAACTTTGTAATTTTCAATGTTTTACTGCAGACAGGACAATTTGTGATTACTTTATAAGCCATAATGACATTCCTTTCTTTTAGTTGATTTGATTATACAACAAGAAATTAAAAATGTTAACAATAAAATTGATTTTTATAATAAAATTAATCAATAATTTTAATTTATTGTTAATGATTATTAATTATCTAGTTTCTTTTTTTAATAAACGGATTTTTATTTAGATAAAACATCCAAAATAGCATTTTTGCCCCTTTATATCCAATCCTTCTGATTATAATTGGTAAAATTGTCCGCGATTATTGCAGGAGTTTTACACAATTAAAATTAAGGTTTCAATTTTGCTCTTTAAAGGTAATCGGTAATATTATTGAAAAATAACTCATGCCTGTTTCATGCTATTCTTACTAAAGTAAAAGTCGAAAGCTTTTTGAAAGGAGTAGATTTAATTGAAGAAAAAAATATTACTACCCATTTTCGCATCGTTTATGTTCTTCACAGGCATGGGTGTTCATGAGGCGAAAGCCGCAACATTCACAGATTTAACAAATACAGCAAAAGCATATATAGGTGTTCCTTATCAATATGGAGGAACTAATATTAATACAGGTGTAGATTGCTCAGCCTATACACAAATCGTTTTTTCTAAGTTAGGGATTTCACTACAACGTACATCTTCATCTCAATATCAGCAAGGTACTGCGATTGCAAAAGCTCAGTTGAAGACTGGAGATCTTGTATTTTTTAATACGTCAGGAAGTGGTGTTTCCCATGTTGGCATATACATAGGGGACAATAATTTTATTTCAGCTACAACAAGCTCTGGCGTTAAAATCGATAAAATCAATGATCCTTATTATTGGGGATCTCGTTACGTAGGGGCAAAACGCGTAGCAAACTTCACTGAAAATACGGGTGAAGTAAAAGGTACTGAAGTCGACTTTAGCATCTATGCATCGCGTGGAGAAGTAGCTCTTAAACTGGCTAATCAATTACATTTAGATACTAGTAACACGAATACAAGCTTTCCTGATGTAAAACCAACGTCTAAATATGCTGGTGCTGCAGAAGCACTTAAAAAAATCGGCGTATTTTCAGGTGATGCCAATGGAAAATTTAATCCTAATTCACCTATGACTCGTGCTCAATTATCAAAAGTTTTAGTAGAAGCATTCCATTTAAAACAACAAGGAACAGCACTCCAATTTGTTGATGTTCCAAGTACGCATTGGGCTTACAATTATGTAAACATTCTCTCTTCCAATAAAATTACAGTTGGTAAAGGTAATAATACTTTCGGGGTGAACGACAATGTTACACTCGTACAATTAGATACTTTTATTAAGCGATTAGCGCAATAACTTTAAGAAACGGTGTTTCATCTATGGATGAAATGCCTTTTTTGTTCTTTTGCTTCACCTATAAAAAAGCCAGTACTAATTGTACTGACTTAAACATTACAAAATCTTTTATGTTTCATCGTTCTTTCTCGAGGATGCGAGGGCAAAATAGCATTGTATAGTTCTAGAGATGCGGGATGCTTGTATGCTCCATCTTTAGCAATCTCCTCAACTAGCTGACCGTTTTGCATCACGAGGATGCGATCTGACATAAAACGTGTAGCTTGTAAATCATGAGAAATGAAAATGTAAGCAAGGTGCCTATCTTTTTGAAGGCTTTGGAGTAATTGTATAATATGCTTTTGCAAGATCATATCAAGACTACTAATGGCTTCATCCAATACAATCAATTTTGGGTTTAAAGCAAGAGCTCTAGCGATGTTGACACGTTGCTGTTGCCCTCCGCTCAGTTGCGAAGGATATTTTTGGTCAATGGTCCTCCCTAATTCCACACAGTCTAGCAATTCCCTTACTTTATGTTGTCTCTCTGTTTTACTGAAATGTTCAAAATTAAGGAAAGGCTCTTCTATTATTTCAAAAATCGTCTGCTTCGGATTAAATGAATGATAGCTATTTTGAAAGACAGTCTGTAAATCTCTACGGATTATTTTTTTGTGCTTGCTTGTCGTTTCGTAAAGATTTACCCCTTGAAATAGAACCTCTCCTTTCGTCGGTCGCTCAATTCCTAAAATAATCCGACCTAACGTACTTTTGCCCGAACCACTTTGACCGACGATTCCTAAACATTCGCCCTCCTGAAGTGAAAATGTTACCTTCTGTAATACAGGTGCTTCCTGTCCTCGTTTGAACATGAACGGTCTTGGTCTTTGATCATAATGCATTTCAATACTTCTCACTTCTAGCAGCGTCATATTTTTTCACCTCTAAAACACAATTCTTGATTGTAAAAGTTTCTTTGTATACGGATGCTGAGGTGCATCGAAAAAATCATAGACATTCGCGTGCTCAATGATTTCGCCTTGATACATCACAGCCACGTCGTCAGCTAGTTCAGCAATCACACCTATATCATGCGTTACAAGAATAATAGCAGCCTCCGTTTCCGAGCGAATACGATCAAATAGTGTTAATACTTGTTTTTGATTGACTGTATCTAAAGCTGTCGTTGGTTCATCTGCAATATATAGAGATGCTTGAATCGCCAATGACAAAGCAATCATCACTCGCTGGAGCATTCCCCCGCTTAATTGAAAAGGATAATAGCGCAAAAGCTGTTCTGGATTAGGTAAATTGACTTTATACATGGCATCAAGAGCAATCTGTCTCATTTCTTTTTTAGACATCACAAAGTGAGCCTTTAATGTTTCGCGAAAATGGCTTTCAATCGTTTGAATACGATCAAAAGCTGTAGATGGATTTTGCATAATCATAGATAGATGCCTGCCGCGATACGCTCTTAATTTAGCGGCTGATACGTTCAATAAATTTTCTTGCTGATAGAAGATTTGACCCTCTGTAATCTGCACCACAGCCGGTAGTGATTGCATGATGGCGTGGCAAAGCATTGTTTTTCCACTACCACTTTCCCCTATAATCCCTAAGACACGCCCTTTATAGGCAGTCATATTAATAGCGGTTAATATATTTTTCTCCCCGATTTTTACCGTTAAGTCTTTCACTTCTAAAACTTTCTCCATAATTTCCCCTTTACTGGCCAAGCTTCTTGAAACTACTTGCCAAATGATTCAGTAATAGCACAACGAGGACGATGGCAAGTCCCGGATAAAGCATTAGTTCAGGATGTTGGCGGATATATTGCTTTCCTTCATTCACCATCATGCCCCATTCAGGGATCGGGGCCTGCACGCCAAGTCCAATAAACGAGAAGCCTGCAATTTCTAAAATAACCTTTCCTATATCTAATACAACAATTGTTACGATAGGTGGCAGTAGATTAGGGATATAATGGCGCATAATTAACTTGATTCCTGAAGTTCCGCTAATTCTTGCTGCTTGGATGAAACCTTTTTCATTCATCCCGATAAATAATCCTCTAATCCATCTCGAATAATAAACCAGTTGCGTAAAAATAAGGGCAATGAATACATTTTTTAAGCTAGGACCTAATAAACCTAAAAGTCCAAATGCAAGAACAAGTGTCGGAAAAGCTAATAAAATATCACATATTCGAATAAATAAAAAATCTATTAACCCTCTCTTCAGTGCAACAAAAGCACCTAGTAGAACAGCTAAAAGAATGGCTACTATTTGAATGATGAGCGCCGATCCTAAAGAATAGCGAATACCTAAAAGCATTCGTGACCAAACACATCTTCCTAAATGATCTGTCCCTAATGGATAGTCCAAAGATGGACCTAAAAATTTCTTTGAGATATCGATAGCTAAAGGATCATGGGGCATTATAATTGGCGCAAACAGTCCAAGCAAGCCAATGATCAAAAGTAACGTTAAACTAAATAATCTTTTAACATATACATTTTCTTTTCGTACAAGGCTCACTTTAAGCTCTCCTACCCTTCATCATGAGATGAGGATCCAATAGGCGATGTAATACATCTGTACATAAGTTTACAAGCACATAGATGACAGCAATAATTATTACATAGCATTGTACAACTGGATAATCCCTGTTCATAATGGATTCTATTAAATACCTACCTAGTCCAGGCCAACTAAAAACCTGCTCCACAATGACTGCACCACCTAGTAAATTACCAAGCGTCATACCTAACAAAGTAGTTAATGGTATAATGGCATTTCTTAAAACATGGCGGACGAGGATAACAGAATTTTTTAATCCCCTTAGCTGAGCATATTGAACATATTGCTGTTGTAATTCTTCAATGATCGTTGAACGAATAAACTGGACGAACAGTCCAATTGTCGGTAAAGCTAATGTGAATGCAGGTAAAACTAGATGGGCTAGTGTGCCCTTTCCATTTGTCGGGAATAGGCCTAATTTCAAGCTAAATAGATAAAGTAATAAAAAACCTAACCAAAATGTTGGAATGGATATGCTCATAATAGTCAATAGTCTTATGATTTTATCGATGATGGAATGCTTATACAACGCGCTTATGATCCCTAATGGCAGACTTAATCCTAAAATAAGCACAAATGACGCAACCGCTAATTCAATGGTTGCGGGTAATTTAGCGAAAAGCTCATGTGCTACTGGTAATTTACTAACAAAGGATGTACCAAAATCTAAATGCAAAATTCCTTTTACCCAAAGCAAATATTGAAGAAGAAAAGGTTTGTCTGTCCCCAGTTCTTCACGTAATGCTTGAATGGCTTCTGCTGTTGGCGCAACTCTTGCCATTCTAAGCATAACCTCAGCAGGCTCTACTGGAACGAAACGAATAAATACAAAGGTCAGGATGGATACGCCCAATAATACAAATGGCAATGTCAAAATTCTTTTTAAACAAAACATCCATGTCGATTCATACATGCTGTCACTTCCTCATCAATCCTATGATAAAGAGAGAGCTGTCTTTGATCGACATACTCTCTCTTCTATACTTATTTTTCTTTATCCATTTGTGCATATGGAATATCATATTCAGAGGCACGTGGAGCAAAATCCTTCATATATGGCTGATAAATCACGGTATTTGTTTCGTAAGATATAGGATAGAATAGTGCTTGGTCATGGAACATTGTTAAAATATCCGTATACAGTTGCACTCGCTCCTTTTCATCTGTACCTACTAATAATTGATGGATTTTATTATCGATTTCTTTGGCATTTTGTAAGCCTAATTTCGCTTCATAGACACCATTAGCGTTTGGTGTAGCTGATTCATTAGCAAAGCTATGTGGATCTGTTGGTGGTCCATTTGTACGCCAGAAATTAATATCAACTTGATCATCCATTAATTTTTGCAGACCTACCATCACATCTGCGCCTTCTAAATTCAACTGTACGCCTATTTTTGCTAGTTCACCTTGCATGTATTCCGCCATTGGCTTTTGAATCGCATCTGTTGCAATGTAAATTAAATCTAATGTGAGCGGTTGTCCGTTTTTAGTACGAATTTTTTCGCCCTTCTGTAGCTTCCATCCCGCTTCGTCTAGCAATTGTTGCGCCTTTTTAGGATTATTTATTATTGGCGCTAAATCAATATTGGCATAAGGAATAGCATCCCAAAATAGTGTATTCGCAACCTTTTCTGTACTATTTGTAATCGTCTCAACCATTTGCTCTTTATTGATTGCATATTGAATCGCTTGACGTACTTTTAATTCTGCTAACGGACCTGACTGTGTATTAAATAGCAGCGCTCGCGTTGACAAAGGTTCAGATGTTGTGGTTTTATACTTTCCGCTATCTTTTAAAAACGTATAGTTATCTAAACTAATAATGCCTCGACCATAAATTAAATCTAATTCTTCGTTTTCAAAGGCCAACGAAATCGATTCAGAATCAGGAATGATTTTTACTTTTATGTTATCAACAAGTGGTTTTTCTCCCCAGTAGTTGTCGTTTCGACTAAATAAGGCATATTCGTCTTTTTTGTAATCGGTTAATACCCATGGGCCTGTACCAACAGGCGCTTTGATTGAATTTTGCGTCGCATCCCCTTTAGGGAATCCATTATCCCCTAAAAAACGGAAAGGTCTTACAAAAGCAAGTTCATTTAAGACAGGGTAATAGGGTTCATCCAATTTCAAACGTATAGTAGAATCATCCACTTTTACAACCTCCACAATATGGTTGACCATGCCCATCCAAGCATGCATATCACGATTGGCTAGTACTGCATCAAAATTACGAATTACATTGTCTGCATTAAAAGCCGTTCCGTCTGAATACTTCACATCTTTTCTTAAATGGAAAGTATAAGCCGTTTTATCCTTAGAGATGTCCCAACTTTCCGCTAATTTCGGCGTAATTGTCCCATCATCGTTATACTCAACCAATGATTCATAGACCATTGCTTGTGCTGTCATTTGATTTGGTAAATATGTATGGGGATTTAATGGTCCTACATCTAGTGGCCAGCCAATCGTTATCATTTTTTCGTCTGTCTGCTGTTTCGATGCTGTCTCTCCCTTTTCATTATCTGTGCTCGTACAGCCAGTGAGTAAACTGAAGGTCAAAACAAGCATGAAAGGAAGTAAATACTTTGTCAATTTCATTTTCTGTCTCCTATCTCTGTTCGTGGTGCACTAAGAATCTACAGAAAGAAGGCATAAAAAAACCTTATTCCAAAAGAATAAGGACAGAAAATCTTACTTAAAGTAAGCCTCCATCCATCTCCCTATCTTTCGTAGATCGTCAATGAATCTTCTTACAAGCAGGCATTCTGGCTCATGAATCATTATTTTGCTTCACCTTCCCAAGTCATAACTCAGTGGTATTTGAAACAAAACTCCTCATTTACAGCTGCGGGACAGCATGGGATTTACACCCATTTTCCATTTAATTGAATGAAAGATCTTTCACTCAAACTTGTAATGATTGCTATGAAATTAGTATTAAACATATCATGCTCAAATGTTCACGTCAATTTTATTTTCTGAATATAATAATATTCTCGAAATAATGACTAACATTAAAAACTTCTTTTTATTGTAAGTCACGCTTTCTTCAAAGAAAACAGAATATAGATATTTTCAATTTCATGGTATTCTTCTAAAACCCAAGAGGTTTGGGTTAAAATTCGCTGCAATCCCTCCAGCCCAAGATATCGGATTTGCACGCCGATAAACTCTGTAAAACCGAGGTATCCCGGATTTACATTTGCTCGGTCGAAAATTAATGAACCTGTAATCCGAGCGTCCGCTGGGGAGTTTGTAAAGAAATGATTTAAATTTTCGATGATATCTGAATCTGAACCATACTCAAAAAGACCACCTTCCGATGAACAGAGTTGAATCCAGTCGGAACGTTCTAAATTCATCTTTAGTAATGCATCCGGTTGGCTCCAGTCATAATGAATAGTTTTGAGGGTGATGTCAAGATCATGAAAGCGTTCCCCTGGTTGCTTCAAAACATCGATGCACCGTTTTGCAAAATTGGGACCGTAAGTATCGATATCTAAAATGTTGATTTCAATCTTCCGTCCCTTCAGTAATTCCGGCTCCGATTCTTGAATTAGAATCAGGGTATTGATACTGTCGGTAGCGGCTCCCCCAGCGATATTGAAGAAACAAAGGTTTCGATCAGGGAATTGCTTGAGCTGAGGCAGCAAAATTTCAGACTGGCGCTGACAAAGGTCCCTCAGCCTAATCCGAAGTCCCATGAAAGATGTTTGCTTCACCGCCCACTTGTCCCGGAAACTTAATTTAATCCCCGGGCTTAAGTTGGGACCAAGTTTGTACAGCAAAGTACGCATTCCGCTAAGATAGGAATTGTCGACATTAGACATTTTTACAAAGATGTTGAGGATAAAGCTAGGCATCTTCTTTAATGATTCAATGCTCCGAGCTGACTTAAGACAGCTCAAATGATACGCCTGATGATCAATACTTGCGTTAAAAAGGGGATGGGTTATATCTAGGATTGGCATTTCTATTTCATTCTCGAAAATCGCATAGAGAATTCGCTGATTTTCATTAGCGTTCATAGTTTGCAACTCCACCTCACTTGAGAAAAGAATTTTAGTCTCACTAATTGATCTTTCTGAAGAACTCCGAGGAAACTGAAAAACCCTTCTCCGTTAGTACTGTCATTGACTTCTAAAGCTTGATTCTTGCAGGAGTTACTTCAGGTGTGTTACTTCATAATTTTCTGATTAGTTATTATACGCTGCAAAACCTTTTTGTTTTCTATATCCTTTTGTCGAGGCTTCCTACCAATTTGTTCATAGACTTCTTTTTCCGCCAAAAGTTGTTTTGGGTTAAAGACTTTTACTGATACTCCGTGCAACATAAAACTTTCGGGTAAAAGGGAGTCTGCTCGCCATATCCATTCAGTTAATTCGTTCATAATAAGGCTTCCATTCACAGAATGGGTTATATAGCATAATGTAACTTCTACATTATCCTTATGGAAATCAGACTGCTATTTCGAAACTGCTGTCTGAAGGGTATGTGTTCATAACCTGCTTTTGCAAGCTATATTTCTATTCGTATTTTTCTTATATGCGCCCTATCTCAAAAAAAGCTCCTGTATTGCTGAAAGGCATTCATTTAGAACAGACATCTCAAAGTGATCGTTATAAGTCAACATTAATTTGAAACCATCCTGTTTCATCAGGAAAGTCCTTTCTGGATAAACTTCGCCCAGAAATAAATTGGCGATATGCGGTGATCGTACCATCGTGTGAAACGATATAAATCTTATCCTTATTTAACGATTTCAAATTTGCGATAAATTCTTGAACTATGATATTGAAATCGATTTCAGGCATAGTATTAATACCACCAGACCACAAATCAGGAGACACATTCATATCTATTTCCAGATTCGGATATTCTTTTTTGATTGTTTGTAAATTAATGACGATATCGCAAGGCAATGTTTTTCCATTTGGATGGAAAGGAAATATTCGTGGGGATACTAACGGGCTTACGATTTTCCGACAATCAACATCCAAACTCCAAATTAGTGCAGTTTCCAGCGTTCTTCTAAGAGGACTAATAAATATAATATCTTCCTCTGTTAAGGTGAATTTTCCCCTTAATAACTTCGCTTGACGTATTCTTTTTGCTGTTAATGAAGGATTTTTCACATGCAAACTATTTGGTATAGCTAGAGTGTGTTCACCTTGGCCATGACGAATGAATATCAATTCCACTTTATCACCACTCTTCTTAACAAATAAAATTACGTTTTTCTGGATGGCTCACTAAAAGATTTAAGTATTCTACCTGGGAAGCGTATTTTTAGTTTCCTAATCCCATTTAGACCAAGCTGCCTCTATATGGTTACCTGAAGGGTCTGTAAAGACAAAGTATTTTGCATGTTCTCCACGTATAACAATTTCGGTAACTTCTACACCATCTTCCTTTAATGTTTGATGTGTATATTCAAGGTCTGGACAATTCAACGTAAGGTTTGATACGGGCGACCATCGCGTAAAAAATCTGCAGATGTGTCATCTTTTGTTTCTACAAGGAGTAATACTACATTCCCCTCTGGCAGTGTTATCACTGCTACATAACAGAAACTTTGGGAAAGCCAAGCTTATTTTGGTACCATGTCGCTGATAAAACAATGAATATCGCTGATAAAAAGCCGGAATCGCTGTAAATTTCAAATTTATCACTCCTGTTTAAAATTTTTATAGGTTATTCATAGTATTCTGTTACATCCCTTTTTATCAGTTGAAGAATTCTTCACAAATAATTGCTCATTGATTTAACGCCTCAGAATAATTGAACAAGGCTGGGAAACAATATACCTAAAAAAGGACGTGAAAAAATGAAAAAATTAGCTTTTGTTGTGATATTGTTGTTCGTTACAGTTAGTTCTATTGAGATAGTATCAGCCAGTTCCGTCCAAGCCGATGAACAGCAAGAATTATCAATAGTGGAAGCGATTGAATTAGCAAATCCCGCAGCATTGAAATGGGATAAAAGTGCTCAATTATTAATGGCCATCAATATAGATTTAGATAAGCCTTGGACGTCAATTGGAAGTAACGGCAAAAGAAAGAATTGGAATATTCTATTTGGAGTGCCAGATACCAATAAGTCATATGTAGTAACAATTCATGAGGGGAAAATAGATCATTCTGATGATTATACGGTAGATGGCACTTCCCCCTATCCTAAAAAAGAGTTTATACAAATAAATGATATTAAGTATGATTCACCAGAAATGCTTAAAAAAGCACGGAGTATGGGCTATATTTATCCCGGAAAAGATTGGGGTAAAGGATATAACTTTATGCTTAGTAAAGATACTGAGAGAGATATTCCCCTCTTAATAGTCATTGGTTGGAATAATGACCAGACAAAAATGGAAGCAGCGGGTTTTAATGCATCTACAGGGGAATACATTCAACCAAAGTAAATTTCATGGCAAAGGGGATTAAAATAATCTTCTTTGCCAATTTGTAAAATGACAACACCCTAAACAAAACAAATACCCCTCCTCATTTGAAGGGGTATTTTTAAATATATGTTCGAAGTTATTTATGTCTTGGAATAATTTATTTCTGAAGTGGATTATTGTACAGTCTTATTGAAGATTCTTCTTTTGTGTAAACACTTATATACAGACAATTATATGAACGTCTAGACGAATCAAAATGGTGATACATATGTATACAGTTTATTTAGTCTTACATCACTATAGTTTAGGATCATGATTTAATCACGTGAACTTTTTTAAATTTAAAATTTTAAAGTAGTTAAATATCGCAAATCCTTTTCACAACTATTCATATTATAGATTGTAGAAAGGAGGTATATACTATGTCTGAATATTGCGGTAACACAGGTTATGGTTCAGGTTCAGCATTCGCGCTGATCGTTGTTCTATTTATTCTATTGATTATTGTCGGCACTAGCTTCATCGGATTCTATTAATACCCAATACCGCCTCCAATGCCCATGATTTTTAGAATAAATAAACGTATCTTTTCCCTTCTAATCTTTACGAATGGGTCACTATCCTCCGGTGACCCTTCAATATTTTCTTCAATCAATGTCTATTGTTGAGTCACATCGCCTATGAACTGAGTGTGACGTTTTGTAGATATAAGAAAATTATTAGCGTATTCAGCAATGGAGAAAGCACATTTTAACTCTTACATACATAGTCAATGGCGTAATCATTCTTTGCAAGCAGTAAAAAAACAGAGGACACGCTTCAATGTAGAAGATGTCCCCTGTTATTTTTCGTGTTTATTGATCTAGTTCCAAAGGCAAAAAAGCATAATCACCATTTTTAATAATCTCACATTTACGAACAGGGATGGTCTGTTTGAAAATTGGCCCATCTAAAACAGTTGTATGGAATTCTCCACCTTCTCCGCAAGGATCAATTCCCCGAGCTTCGAGCTCCTTCACGTATTCATGTGTTAATGTACGGCCTAAATCGTCCTCTCGCATACCTAGTGATAAGTTAACAGTGACAATGATCGTTACAAACCCTAGATTGATGAACTCCTCAACAGCATCGCGATGATCCATTTCCCATAAAGGCATACCTAGTTTTAATCCAGCATTCCTCGAAACCTTGTCATGCCAGCACCCATGTTCAGGCATATCCAAGTCACCTGTTACTAAAACTTCTGCCCCTTGACTTTTAGCTTTTTCTAAAAGACTCATAAATACTTTTTCATAATCTGTCCAGCTTGCTGCTGCAGTATAAATTGGTAAACCTATAGAATTAGCTTGAGCATGTATGAGTGCTGGAGGCATTCCATGGGATCTTGAACGTTCCCCTTCTTCCTCCATCATTATAATGAGTCCAACCGCTTCTCCAACCTTCATTGCTTTATATAGAGCTAAGACACTATCTTTCCCTCCACTAAAAGAAGCAATAAATTTATGTCCTTGAGCATTATTTTTCCAATCCACTATTTCCGCCATTCATCTTTTTCTCCTTTATTCTAAGCTTCTCCTAGAATAACATAAAAACAAAATAACAAAGGGAATCTAGATGAATATAGCAGCGCTTTAGAAGCGGGCAAATCTAGCCGCTTAGAGGTTCTATCCACGATTTTGGTTGCTCTATCCATAACTTTAGGGATTCAATCCACGTTTCTGGCAGCTCTATCCACGAATTTAGAGGTTTTATCCATATTAGCAAAAGCAAAGCACCCAGTTGGAACAGAAATCAACGACCAGTTTTGCCGAAGATGCATACTTTAATTGATAGGACCTTATCTTTTCAACAATCAAAAACTCATGTGCAATTTTTATTTTTGCACATGAGTTTATTTTTAAAATATGGCTTGATTTAACTATTTTGCTCAAGACATTGATAAATGGACATCATATCTCGTTTGTTCAACTCACGAATACGATTGAATATTGGGATGTCTGCAACATCCGCCGTTCGTAAGCTTTCAGCCACAACATCGCTGACTTTACCAGTGAGCCAAGTTTGTACGTCTACACCATCGACAATTTCTTTACGACCTTCATCATTGATGCCACTTGCAAAGCAACTAACACATGGTACTGATAATTTATAGACGCCATCATGGAGGTTGTCTTCCGAAATCACTTTTTTTCCACCACAGAATGGACATTTATGACTTGCTTTGACTTTATTTATTTGTGTAACAATTTTTTTATAGCCAAATGCTTCATAGACGTATGTTAGTTTTTTGTATTTTCCATTCGTGAAATACTTATCAATAATAGTTTCTCTCGTTTCGGCTATATTGGTAAAATCACAAATCGTCACTAGGTTTGACCTGCTGATTACATCGATATTATTTTTAATGTTGTTCCAGAACGGTACAGCATTTTGTAGTACGATTTCATATCCAGAAAAGCTTGCTAGTTCTAATTCCAGCATTTTCAACGATACTTGTGTGTCTCTAGGAAGTAAGGAGACATCTTCCGTAAGAGTCATATCGCCACCTACTATTGATTTTAGTTTTTCAAGCTCTGGTAAATTTCCTACTGTTTTTATAACTTGATCGAGTGGTTGATGAATCAGCTCACGAATATCTGTGTCCCCAAAAGTTAACTTTTTCTTATGGTTTAGTACGGCTCCTTGACAGATTGGACAAGCAATCATTTCCTTTGAAGCTTTCATTTGCTCTTTAATCATTGATTTCGAAATAACCATATAGCGTGCAAGGATAAAATTAAAGCCTTCCCATTTTCTCGAAGACTTACTTGCTTTATCATAAAATGATTTTTCCCAATAACCATATAGGAACGTATGTCTTTCTTCTTCTGTCATCTCATTGTAACTTTTACTAATATCTTGACCAAGTTCATTTTTAATCTCATCAAAAAGGAATTGTAATTTCGGATATTGATAATATTTTAATACTTCCATGACGTCTGGATGCAATAAGCCATCCCAGAATGGCACTGTTTTGTCTTGAATGACTAAATCAATATCAAATGTTTCAATTTGCAGGCGACCAGAACAGCTTGGGCAATGATTTTCTTGACTAAAGAAATCAAAGCTTCTCGTATCTTTATTCGTCGGATGTGCAGCGACAATATGGTTGATCAAACCAGCCATTTCATAAAGAAAACTATATTGACTATACAAATGTCTTTCGAGATCAATGGCAACGACGGGTGCGATGGTTGCGGATTCGTATTCTCCATAAATTAAACGGGCCATCGATGATAAGCTTTTTAAAATACCACCTTTATAAATATTTTCGGCATTTTTAAAATAGCTAATATGATTGTCTTCTAAGTAATGAATGCCGTTTTTCGCATCTAGTGTAGAAGATATAGGCAACGCAGCATCATTATAATTTTTGTTAGGTTGACTGAAATAATCGTCATGGCTGACAACATCAAGATGGCGAACGGGTTCTTGCTGACGTTTTCCAAAATCTACGATAAAATCAGAGCTTTTTAGCATGTAGGCATTATGTTCAATCATCATAATAGAGACAGATTCATCTTGCAGAATATCCCTCACACTATCAATGAATTGGTTTAAAATATTTTGTGATAAACCTTTTGAAGGCTCATCAAAAATAAATAGCGTATGCGGGTTTCTTGCGTTTGAAAACAGCTCAGATACTAGATGAACACATTGAAATTCACCAGTCGACAGGGATTGTGTTTTTCTTTCCAACGTCAAATAACCAAGACCTAGCTTGATCAGTAAACTTAAGCGTTTATGAGCGATGTCTTCATTCGGAAGCTCCTCAATAATGTCCTCAATGGAACGTTGAAAAATATCGTCGATTTCGTCACTGTATTTCGTTATTTTCTTTTTAATGTTAAGGAATGTTGCAACAGTGGATCGGCTAGTAATCGATTGGTTTCTGTCTTGTCCTACCATAACCAATTTATCTTTAGGATATCGTTTTTGGAAATCCTTCGAGATACACTCATTGACAAGGGTCGATTTCCCACAGCCAGACTCACCTGTAACGCTTATAAGTCTATTTTTAGGAATCTGAATTTCAGCTAGTTCAATATTACGACAGTAAAGATCTTTAAATTGATAATATTCTGCAGGTATTGCTTGATTTCGTTCCGAGTATACTGGCTCTGGACGGGGTGATTCATCGACAATTTTCCCACCGTATTTTCCGCTTCCAGGGCCAAAAAACAGCTGCTCGTCGGCTGTATCTAGCACCGTATCGGAATGATCAATAAGCCAAATTTGATTTTTACAACCTAATTGTTTAATCTGTTCTAAAATTTTTAACAGCGTTTGGTGATCAAGGCCAACAGAAATTTCATCAATAATAATGACGGTATTTTCACTAGCTGCCATAAATTCTGCCAAGTACAGTCGTGTTAACTCCCCACCAGACAAGGTACCCATAATTCGATTTAACGTTAAGTAACCAATATTCATATTGATAATATTTTGAAGAATATGTTGTCTCTCTTCGCTTATATTTAATTCCTCTGAAAGGGAATAAATCTCTTCCATACTTAAATTGTTAATATCGGAAATACTGTGTGGTTGGTTCCATAATTCTAGCTTATATTGTTCAACCTCTGGACTATAACGCTTGCCACCACACTTTTTACATTCCACATTTTTGGTTGTCCCACGTCCTTTACATGTCGGACACCATCCTAATGCATTATTAAAGGAGAAAACCTCTGGCGATAGATCATACTTTTCTGCAAGCCGATCACGAACTTCTTTGAAAACGCCTGTATGGGTACCAACCGTTGAACGTGGATTTGCGGAAATTGATGATTTCCCTAGAAAAAGTACTAGAGGCATTTCCTTCATCTTGATGGCACTAAAATTCGTTTCCATAATATTAGAAAACAAATATTGATATTCAGCCTTTGGCAATAAAGAAACGAGACGCTTCTTGGACTCTTCTCCAATTGTTTGACAAAATGTAGTTTTACCAGATCCGGACAATCCAGCAATTCCTAAAGATTGATCTTCCGGCAAGTCGACATCTAAACGATTTATATTATTAGCAATTAATTGATTTATTTTCATCGGAAATCTCTCCATTCAAATCTAGTATTGTCATGTTAGCACAACTTCAACTATTTTTGTTATGTTTATGAAATGACAAATAAAATGACGCTTTCCATATTCCGAAAAGCGTCATAGTGTTAATTCTTTGTTACTTGCTAAAAAGGCTATTATTGAAAAGCTTACATAGCAAATGAAAAAATCATTTATTTTTATTGCTCGGCTAATACTTTTTCGAGCTGATTACCATTGTTAATCCAAGCGTATTTAGCTCCTTCGATTGCTCCTTGACGAGCTTTTGTTGCTTCACTGAATCCGCTTTGATCAAGATGTAAATGTGTAGTTCCATCTGAACCTTCTGTCAACGTCCATGTAATAGTAGTAGTTTCTCCGGCACTTGCCCAAGTGTAAGATAATGTATGAGGTTCTTCCACTTTGAGCACCTCGCAATTGACAATTCCATCCCACCATTCATTTGGCTCAGCTCGGAATTGGAATTTATGTCCTACGATTGGTTTAAAATCATTTTTCCAAATCCATTTTGCAAGCGTGTCTGAATCCGTTAATGCGTTCCAAACTTTCTCAATTGAACTTGTAAATTGATAATCTAAAGATACATCTGCTTTCATTTTTCTTCCTCCAATAAAATATTTAATATAGCCATTCTTTCTTTCCAGAATCCTTCGTAATACGATACCCAATCTTGAATTTCCTTCAATGGACCGGCATTCAACCGATACCTCGTTTCTCTACCAACCCTTCGAGCAATTACGAGACCAGCATCTTTAAGGATAGCCAAATGCTTAGAAACTGCTGTACGCCCCATTTGAAATTGAGACGTTAATTCGTGAAGAGGTAATTCTTCCGCATCTGCCAACAAGCGTATTAATTGACGTCTTGTTGGATCAGCAATAGCAGCATAAACATCACGCTCTTGAGTCTTGTCGCTCAAAATCCCCCTCCCCCTTATAAATTGGACACTAAATGGTGTCTCAATTATACGACACCATTTAGTGTCCAGTCAATTTTTATTTTGTGATAATGCTAAAAGTTTTATTCTCTTATCATGAATAAATGTAGATATAAAATAAGATTGATCAATTGTAATAAAGTCTGATGATTTGTAAAAAGGTTTGATACAATTGCATAGACAAGATGGATTATTACATTCTAACAATAAGACCATATTATGGAATATCATTAACAAGCTAAAATAGATTTTTATGTTAATATTAGTAATGTATTACAAAATAGCGCTAAATCTATGTGATAGTGGGTGAAATTAAGATGTTTAATTTGAAGAAAGCAATGACAATTCTGGCTTTCATTTTTACGATAGGCTCTTTTCCTTCGATTACAAGTGCTTGTTCGTGTGCATATTTACCAAGTGTAGAAGAAGAATTTGAACTTTCAAAAGCTATATTTAGTGGGAAAGTTGTTGATATAAAAGAAAAACAAAGTTTAAAAGGAGATACAACTAAATCAGTTCTTTTTGAGGTAACGAACACCTGGAAGGGTGTTGAACAATCACAAGTTATCATTACTACTGGTCAAGGTGGAGGAGATTGTGGATATAATTTTATAAAGGGAGAAGAATATTTGGTTTATGCTAACGAATCTATTATGTACGGGACAAAATCGCTTATATCTACCATATGTAATCGTACCTATGTGTTGAGTTCTTCACAGGAAGATTTGGAAATACTTGGAGAAGGTCAGCCCCCAATTGAAGAAGTTAATTTAATAGATAAACATATTAGAAATCAAATATATATTTGGGCTACAGTGGCAGTAGCCATTGGCATTGTTGTGTTTTTCATTTTAAATAAAAGAAAAAGGATGGATAAATCGTATCGTTAATCCTATGAAGGCTTATTCCTTTATCGTGCACGATTGTTTTAGAATTACTAGGTAGAAAATGATCAAACTTTATTTCAAACCAACAATAAAATACTTTTTCATTGGAATTTGTGCTGTGTTTTGATTCTCTAAGTACTTGAAGTATCAATAACAGTCTAAGCCTCATTGACACTTATCCCCATTTGATAGCTCGATTTTTTTGATTTTGACAAGCAGGAATTAGATTATTATTAGTAGTTGGATTGAATTGCATGTAGCTAAGTTCAATATTAATAACCCGAAAGCTTTCGCAAAGATAACTTCTCATCTATATGAAAGCGACGAAAATGCTGTAGCTCAAGTCTCAAAGTTTGGAGCAAATTTCAATAAAGTATTATCTAGTTTGCTTGCTAAATTTTCCGTATAAAATTACCGTATTACTGGTAATGCGAAAGAATACATCTTGCTCTAGTGATACTTTCTAAAAAGATTAGGGAAGGTTAAACTATTCCCTTTCCCTAATCATGCATGTGAGAGCAAATAATAATTTTTATAGAGAAAAGTCAAAAACACAGTCGGGTTGATGTTGTTAATTCGTACTAATCTGAATACAAATCGGTTGCAACACATCAACAATTCTTCGTTTGTTATTTCCTCAACAGCTGCCATACTAAGAGTCTCTAACATATATTATTGATAATCTTCATCATTATTATTTCCGTCCCATATTAAGCAAGATCGTCTATTTCTTGTTAACTTTCATTTAAAACGTAAGTAAATCATTATACATTGTTTGCTGTGTTTCCGTTAATTGACCATCAGAATACATGATAGCAAGACGCTTCAATGCTAAAAGTGCATTCTTCTTTAAAGTTGTATCTAGTTTACCAGTAATTTTAATTTGACCAAAGGCTGTTGCATAGGTAATCATGTCACTTTGAATCATATCCATTTCATGCTCTTTTGCCATATCACGTATAGCTTTTTCATCCAATGTGTCAATTGATATATAATGCATTCCCCATATATTCTCTATTAAATGCTTCGGGAAAGTAGCAAAGTCAATGATGCGCTTCTTTCTTATGACTTCTTCCAATTCATAAAGTGTATCAGACCCTTCATCACTACCAAAAGGTGCTTCTTCATCACCACAATCATAATAAAATTCTTCTGTGAAATGAGCGACAAAACGAGGATGTGACGTTTTGGGATGTGGACCAAATTCTCCATCAAAGTAAAGACAATTATCAAAATCAAATGTAGGATTTTCTTGATAACCTTTTTTTATTTTACTGGCAATTAACTTTTGGGCTTCTTTTTCACAAATTTCTTGTGACTCAAATTCTTTCATATCATACTTCCCAATCGTTCCATTTTTTCCGTAATGAACACATATTGTCATGCAAAAATAATCAATTGTCCAAAATTTATTTGATTTTTCGTCTTGATATGTAAAAGCTTTTTTCATCTAATTGTTCATCCATTCCTGTGTTGTCTTTATTTCAAACTTTCGTAATACTTTTTACACACTCTTTTGTTGTAGAAAGGCTGTTTTTAAATCTATTCACCAAATTGCGCATAATCATTAAAATCACACTTTATCAATTGATACTTTAAGAAATATTCCTCATATTGGTAAATTAATGCAATTTATAGATGCCATAGTCAAAGGCATTAAGTGATAAAGAAAGAGTCATCTCGTATTTCTTGTTGTCAATTAACTTATTATTCCCAAGTTTAAATGTTATTTTATGAATAGAAGAAGCATTGACCAAAAGTTGTATCTGCGGCGGGAACATATCGCTTTTCAACGTTATCATCCAAAGTAGTTTGAGTAGGTACGCACATCTTTTCCTAATAACGCCATCTCACATATTGCCTCAATATAGCTATTGTAAATATCTACTCCGATATGTTCGTCAAGTTATTTTTTAAGCTGTCGGAAAGCCACTATCACCGCGACTCGCTTCAATAATACCGCAGATAATAAACAAATGATGTTGCACTTCGGGATAGTTCGTTGAACAAGCTATCTGCATCAAATAAGGAACAGCCGCATAGGTAACTGTATAAATGGTTTTTGATGAAACAAATAGTCTTCAAAAAGCGCATCAACTGTTTCTTGGTCGTATGCTTGCTTCAATCGCTGAACGCTGGTACATTCTCTCCGGAGCCTTTTGATCCTGTCAGATTTCCCCATACTGCACTCGTCAATTCAAGCAAAAGGAACACTTCCCTCTACTTACCACTCACGCCAATCATCTGTTAACTCATAACGTCCAAGATTCTGACTTTTAGTAAGGTCATCAATATCAAGTCCATACTGAATCAGCACTTGGTCAAAATAGTCGCAAAGTTCCTCTCGTTCTCCAGTTTCAATTAATCCGCCTCCACCTACTTCATTAATCTCATTTAGGGCAAGTACCGCCGTTTCAATAGATTTCATAATTGCAGGATAGCTATCTGGGTGATTTGGCAGTTTCGCAATAGATGCTGCATACTGCTCTAGCACCATTTCCGTCTGATGAATAAAACTATCTGGAAACAATTCCGCGTAAATACAGTCATCTTTCTCAATCAATCCAGCAGTAAATTCTTCCTCTTCTTTTCTTTTAGCGTAGCGCCAGCGTGACGTTGGTCGAATATCTTGCATAATTCATTCCCCTTTATCTTGAGTTTCTAATTTGTAAAAATCCCCTCTTTAAAAGCCTTTATAATATAGAATATTGGGTAGCATCGTAACAGATGTTTTAAACATAACTCACTACCATTCACGTTCTCTTAATGCGTCTTCAATATCCATTAATCCAATATCGCCCTAGAAAATAAATCATGTATCTTTTCATCATTTTCACACGCTTGTTTAAATCCAACAGCGAATCGCAACAATGCGTCCTTTTCATTGGCATTTGCACAAAACATATCTGCTTCTGGGTCGAAACGCACAATGCCTTCTAGCTCTGGAAACCTCTCTTGCAAATACACATCCGCAAGCGAGCACCAATCGTAGCCGTTTCCTTGGAAACCTTCGTCTGCCCGTGTTTCAAACAACTCCTGTTTATAAATACCTACTTCTAACAGTAACGAAATATTTCCATTATCATGTTCTAGCCAACTAAAAGGTTTTAGTTCTTCTTTCACCATTTTAGCTTGTAAACTATATATCTTATCCGCTGTAAAGCTTAATATCCCTCCTTGACTTACAATTTCCCCCTGCTCTATGCGTTCATTTAACCAACTTGAAACAAAGTCTGGGGCATATCCTCCTGTACTGAAACCTTGTGCAAGTGCAATGATATTCTTGTAATCTGCTAAATATTGAGCTCGCGTCACCTTCGAATTAGCACCAGTGTACAACCAAAATTGTATATCATACATCAGCATGGATATCTCGTCTGCATGTAAAGCAAAATAGCCTTTGTCCTCTACAATTTGCGTACAAATACCTCGAATAACTGCTTCTATCCGATTTCCCTCTCCAACTTTCTCACATAACGACTGTAACAAAGGAGAGAATGGTACATGTTTCACCATATCCAAATCGTCAAGTTTATCTTGTTCAGATGTATCGAATACTTCTTCATTCACCAAACCAACAATAAAAGTCGCAAAGTTCGGCGCAAGGAAAGTAATATAGTAACCTGCCTCTTGGTCTACATGTACAACAGCAGGTTCACCATCTGCACCACATGCACGATAATCAAGCATAATGACATCATGACCTGCTGACGGGCAATCGGCTATGACAACGCCAATATTTGGGTAGCCCCATTCTTCCAACATAAAACTGCTTCCCAAACTGCCACACAAGCTGTAAGTCTTTTCGCGACCAACGCCCATAATCCCCGTAATCGCCACATGATCTTCTGCCCATGAAGTCGGCATAGCCGTTGGAAAACAAGTGTTTACTGGTATTCCGCCGTTCTGTTGTTGCATAAACCAAATATAATCTGCTGGCAATTTATAACCAAGTTCCTCTTCTATAGAAGCAATCATTTCAGTAGTGGGGAATACTTCTACATAATTTTTATCCGCATAATCACTTTTTTCCCAAAATTGACTGAAATCACGTTCATGAAAAGAGACAAGTTTGATATCATCTAGTGCTTCTATTGACTTTTTCATAATATTCCGACAGGATACTATATACTCTTCAGTTTTAGTATCAAACTGTAATACGTTCGCTTTTTCAAATGCAGCCAGTGCTTCTTGCCATTCTTGGATATGGAAATAAGCATAGCCAACACGCCAATGCCAATCCGCTTCTTGTTCCCCCTGTTTTTTAACTGTACATAACTGGGATAACGCTTCATGATAACGCCCCAAATTATTAAGAGCACGACCATAATGACCTACTATTTCGTAATCTCGCTCTGACTTAGACAATTGTTCAATCGCGTCTACAATTTTGTCATGTTGACTTTCCTCATACCATTTTTCTAACATATTCAATAATTTTTTTTGCATAATCCCACTCCCTCTCAATCACCTTGTAAATCAGCTAAACAAGTATCTTGTTATCTCTTTTGATGTTTTGCTAACAAATAGTGCCTTCTTCATGAATCACAAAATCAATTAACTCTTTTCCTTCCTTTAAAGAACATCCTGATAAGTCAATCAATTCTTTCATAAAAGGCAGATAAAAACGTTTTACAAATTTTTTCTATATTTTCATAAGCTATTGTTGTGTTGCCGATCGGATAAAATATACTTTCACTTCCGTAGATATTAAAAAAATTACAATATACTCCAAACCAAACAATAAACATACGTTCTTATTCGATCTAAAGCTCCAAAGTGTATCGTTAGCTGTAAGTGAGTTTCAATGTCATAACTAGTTGATATTGAGTATTCGTAGTATCTGTCATTTCAAATACATATGATTTTGATAATAAGAACCTTATAGTTTCATCGATTTTGCCCATTAAACTACCAGTACAGTGGTTGCTGGGCATCCCAGAAGATCCAGCGATACGATTCACATATTGAACTTGTGCTAATCTCATACGGACTTGGCTCTGTACTAGTCAAATCAAGTACATGTAGTGTTCCATTGTATGTACCTACAAGTAATATTGTCTCGTCATCGTTTAATGCCATACCACTGATTGTCCCAGATACGAAGTAACGCCAAAGTTCATTCCCCTCCAAATCAATCATTCGTAAATAACCATATGCATCACCCATGATGTTGCCCCCTTGCACTGCAACACCGGCATATACACGCATATTATCATCTATTGAAAGGGGTTCTTCATTATTGTCCGGTTCAAGATCATGGAGTGAAATACCTAGCGTACTTCCATTGTAAAAATGACATGCATTGAACCAAACATGCTCTTCATTGGCACTGAACAAGCTGTAATGAGGATAACTCGACATCGGTTCAAACGAATGCTTAACATAATTTTCTAAATCTATCAACAAGTGCTCGCTGTCTTGACTTCCATAAGCCAGCCATCTGCCGCTTCGCGAAACAGCTCCATGTGGCATCGCTAAACTTGCTGTCAATTCATCATCTTGCCTTGCCCACTCTCGTATATTTTGAACTGTCGGGTACAATAAGATGGCATCTGTATTCTCAATCAAATAGATACCGTCATGCGACACCACCAACAACTTCGTGCCATCAGCGAATGGAATGACATCTGCGTTTCGATAGTTTTCTGGCTGAAAGGTCTCAACATCGGGGTATTTTTCGCGCAATTGGTCGATGATTGTCGCCCATTTGTATGTAGCCAGTAGCGTGCCATTCAACTCTCGATCAGGTTCTCGTACGATACGAACTCCTTGCTCATCCATCAAGGCAATGTCGCGCCCATCTGCAGAACAACTTGCCGCTTGTACATGCTTAATACGCTTTGCTTCCTGTTTATCCATCACATAGACAGTGCGTGATAAATCTTCATTTTGCGCTGCAACAAGTAATGCACCATCACGTAGAAACCCAATTGGATAAACAGCTCGCATCAGTTGGCTGTGCGTTTCCTGAAATGGCCATGAAGCAGCTGGAAACTGTTCACGGAGAGTTTCCAGTTCCTTTGTTCTATTCGCCTGTTTAATAATCTTATACACTTGTGAAGCAAATTGTCCACGTGAATCTTCAGACGGCTCCTCTCCTGGTGCCTCCCAGTTGCTTTCTATTCCTTTGCGCACGTAGGCATTAATTTCACTTGCATAACGTAACCCCTCATCTCGCCATTTCTGGGATAATTGTAAAGTATCATTTGTCATTGTTGTAGTCTCCTTGCTAATTATTTGACCTTATCATGTTTTACGGTTTCCTCATTATTCTGAAAGCATCTTAACCAAAGCTATCAATCCAGCAAATAACCATCACTTTAAAACCAGAGTTAGTTGCCCCAATGCTAAGGAGCAAAAGCTTTGAATGTGGAATATTTTCATATAGAAGATGCCCTTTGCCTGTCCGTTCCAGTATTTATTCACCACTGGGATACTTCCCGTAACGAAATTAAAACGAAAATCGATTTTTCTCGAATTATATTGGAAGCTGCAATGTCATAAAACAATCTCCTAGATTCAAGTTACATCCATTATAGAACAAACATTCCCTTTTAAGCTAGTCTAAAAATATAAAAGGAGATGTCTGAAAAACTCTTTTGAGACATCTCCTTCGCGACGAGGATAGTGACAATTTGCTGTTGATGCTTTGCTTTCGTGTAAATAGCACAACAGCTGTCACAGATAATCTGTATAGGGATTGGCGATATGGAAATTACAAAAGCTTAATACTAGCGAATGAAAGCGAAATTTGACAACTTAATATGCTTGGGCAAACCAAACTGTATGCTTTGCCTCATTTCCGCAGCAAATACAAGTAGATTTCGTAGTTGGTGGATTAAACGGAATGTTACGGGAAGTATATTTTGTCTCTTCTTTCACTTTTTCCTCGCATGCATCATCTCCGCACCAGCCAGCAAGAATCCAGCCCGGAATCGATCCATTTTCCTTGGATGTGTTAATATGCTGCTGTAAATCCTTCAATGTATCGATAGTTGTATGGGCGTTTTCTTCACGGAATTTACGTGCTTTTTCAAATAAACGACTTTGCATTGTTGTTAGTTCTACCTCAATTGCTGAAACAATGTCATTTAGGTCAATGGATTGCTTATCCTCTTCATCTCGAGCTTTTAACAATGCTTGGTTTTTCTCTAAGTCACGTGGTCCTAATTCAATCCGAACTGGTACCCCTTTTAATTCCCACTCATTAAATTTGAAGCCTGGTGATTGATCGGAATCATCAAGACGTACTCGAACTCCCTTCTTCTTAAGAGCTGCGAAGATGTCATCTAGTTTCTCCATAATTAGAGGGTTCTTTTTCCATGGACCAACTGGTATTAAGACAACCTGGGTTGGTGCAATTCGCGGTGGTAAAATAAGCCCCTGTTCATCACCATGAACCATAATAACAGAACCAATTAAACGAGTAGAAGTCCCCCAGGATGTTGTGTGTACATATTCATGCTGGTTGGCTTTATTTAAATATTTAATATCAAAGGCTTCAGCAAACTTTGTCCCTAGATAGTGAGAGGTACCAGCTTGCACGGCTTTTCCGTTTTTCATCATTGCTTCAATTGAAAATGTATCAACTGCACCTGCAAAACGTTCTGAGGGTGTTTTTTGTCCATCGTAGACAGGAATGGCAAGTAAGCCCTCTACTACTTCTTTATAAATATTTAACATTTGCATAGTTTCTTTACGTGCATCTTCTTCATCAATATGTGCAGTATGGCCCTCCTGCCACAAAAATTCAGATGTTCGAATGAACGGAAGTGTTTTCTTTTCCCAGCGGAAAACATTTGCCCATTGATTGATTAAGACGGGTAAATCACGATAACTATTGATCCAATTCGAATATAAATGACCAATCATTGTTTCAGAGGTTGGACGAAGGGCTAAACGTTCTTCTAATTTTTCGCCTGCTGCCTCCGTTACCCAAGGAAGCTCAGGTGAGAAACCTTCGATATGGTCTTTTTCTTTTTGGAAGAACGATTCAGGAATTAGCATAGGAAAATAAGCGTTGCGGTGACCTGTTTCTTTAAAACGACGATCCATCTCTTCCTGAATATGTTCCCAAATTTCATAGCCATCTGGTTTAAATGCGATACAGCCACGAACGGGTGTATAATCCATTAAATCTGCCTTTTGTATTGTTTCAATGTACCATTTTGAAAAATCGTTTTGTTGTGTTGTCATGTTTTCTCCTCCGTTTCTGCAAGTTGAATAAAATAAAAAGCACAAAGCTGTCCTCCAAATAAGGACGTCTTTGTGCCGGATAAACGTGGTACCACCTTGAATTTAGTTTTAAGAACATCTTAAAACCCTCTAAACGTTTTGTAACGAAACACGACTCGGTTATGTTTGCATAACATCTCCGTGGTAGGTTTCAGATAAGAAGCGGTGATATAGCTCTCAGCAATTGCTATATTCTCTGTTTCACATTTCTTACTTACTTGGCCACATCATCAATTTATATTTTATATAACTTTAGCAAAGCCGTTACCTAATTTCAATTATTTTTTGGGAAATATCAGAAAATTATCTTTATCCTGTATGAAACGAATTACTTCAAATTAAGGGTTCACTTCAATTTATATAAGATTTTTCACCAATTGCTTCTAGAACTACTCTCGTTTAATTGCAGTTATAGCCAAAAGGGATGGTTTGTAGTTTTCGTTTATAGTTGTTTTCAATTTCAATCGCTTCTAATGCTGTTATATCTTTTGGTAGCACTTTTAAAATTGTATATTGGAACTGTAAATTTGCTGTTGTGTTTTGCGCCAGTAACTGCTTAAACGCTTCATTGCCTCCATGGATGGTTGTAGCATAATCTGACCAACGCCCAAGTAAACCGCTTTTATTGTACGAGGATCCGATATATATTTTACCGTTAGAACGGTCTGTAATTGCGTAAATGGCATTGATTGCGCTTAAAGCAATGTGCCAATCTGCATATGCTTGAGAATTATCGATGATTTCTTTTAATTTCTGAAATGTTAAGAGGACGTTTTCGTAACCAGGAAAGACAAATTGACTCGTATTAACTAGTTGTGTAATGATTTTATCGTTTGTGGATTTTTGATACCATCTTACAGCTGCTTTGCCCCATTCAATATATAATTTATTTTCATATGTACGTAAAGGATCATTTGGAATATCGAATAGGGGATGCATGATTTGCCCTTTATAAGGCTCTAGTAAATAAGGCGAACAATTTGAGGAAATATTTGGTTTCTCACCATGTCTAACCTCATACGATGTTAAATATTTCGATGTCGTCCCTTCATCAGCGGAAAAAACAATGACGTGATCATAGTTATCGAAAAAATGAGGCGATTGGTTTTGCGTATATTCACGTAAAAATCCATCGCGGTACGCATAGATAAAACGCTCATTTTTTAGCGAATGTCGAATAAGTAATGTTTTATCCAAATTATAATGGCAACGCTTTAACAAATCAGATAAATAGAAATGGACCATTTTATAATCTCCTTAAATAAATTTACTGACTTCCTTTGCTAACTCGCGCTAAAGGATTATCACCGTTTAAACAAAATAAATCTGAATAATCTACTAATTAACAGGATACCAATGTTCAGGTGTTTTATCGAGCTTTTCGGTTCTCTTCTTTCTGGATTGAGTAGTTCAAACTCACTGACATAGCCATAACCATAAATGCTTAGAGGATCTTGTCCAACACTAAAGACAAGATCCTCTATATGAATTACATGGTACGATTTACGATCAGTTTAGTAAAGTCTTCTACCGATAATGGCTTACTGAAATAAAAGCCCTGAACGTACTCGCAGCCATGTTCACGTAACACGTTTAATTCTGCTTCTTCCTCGACGCCTTCAGCTACTACTTGGAGATTTAAGGCATGCGCGAGAGAAATCATAGCAGAAATCATGGCAATACCTGACTTTTCAGGCACAATATCACGGACGAATGCACGATCTATTTTTAAAACATCCACCGGGAATGTTTTCAAGTAATTTAGGGACGAATAACCCGTGCCAAAATCATCTAATGAAATCGTAATACCAAGCGCCCTTAATTGCTTAATTGTATTAATTAAGTCTTCTGTATAATCCAACATACTCATCTCGGTAATTTCAAATTCTAAGAAGTGCGGATCTATGTTTGTTTCTTTAATCACTTCATGGACCATTTCGACAAAGCCAGTTGTACTAATATGAATCGGAGAAATATTCACGGCAACACGTAAGTTTAAATTATGTAAATCGTTCCAAGTGCGTGCCTGTGCAGATGCTTTTCTTATCACCCATACCCCTATATCATTAATAAGACCACATTGCTCAGCAAACGGAATAAAGTGATCCGGTGGCATATAACCGAGTTCAGGATCATGCCAGCGAAGTAAAGCCTCCATGCCAATGATTGAATTCGTTTTTAAATCAATCTTTGGTTGATAATGTAATTCTAAAATATCATTTTTTAACGCTTGATGTAATTTTGTTTCAAGCAAAAGCCACTTATCATTGATTTCCTCCATATTTGAACGATATAAGCGATATTGGTTGCCACGGGAGGATTTCGCAGCATACATGGCGATATCTGCATTTTTCAATAACTCCTCAACAGAGTTTGCATGATCTGGGAAAATACTAATCCCAATACTAATACTTGCGTAAAATTCATACGTTTCAACGATAAAACTCTTATTAAAGACGCTAATTATTTCACCAGCCTTGTCCTCAATTCGGTCCACATCGTTCAGTATAAGAACAAATTCATCACTGTTGTGGCGGTAAATCGAATTGGATGTATAATCAACGTTACGTAAACGATTCGCCATTTCCACTAAGAACATATCCCCGATGATATGACCAAGTCCGTCGTTAATGTTTTTAAAACGATTTACATCAATGAAAAATAACGCAAACTTCTCACCTGTACGTCGAGATTGATGAAATTCATTTTCTAAACGTTGTTCTAACTTACGACGGTTTGGTAGCCCCGTTAATTCATCGTGATAAGCAATATGAGTAATCTTTTTTATATCCTTTTGTGCGGTAATATCGACCCTTATCGCAATATATTGATACGGTTTACTACTGTCATCAAGAAAAGGGAAAATTGTAGTCTTCACCCAGTAAAGACCGCCATCCTTCGCGCGATTACATATTTCGCCACTCCACATTTCACCTTTACCTATCGTTTTCCACATCTCTCTAAAGAAAGTTCTTGGATGAAAACCTGAATTAAGCAAACGGTGATCTTGCCCTAATAATTCTTCACGAGTATATTTAGATATTTTACAAAAATGATCATTAACAAATGTAATTTTCCCAGTTCGGTCTGTAATGGCTACAATGATTGAACTGTTCATTGCAGAAAAAATATCCTGTAATTCTTTTAGACTATAGTTAACTTGATTGATACTACTAGGCGTGATATTCATCATTTTCATTCTCCGTTCATTAGAAGGATGCGGTACTTTTGCTTTATATTAAAGCGGGGGTATAAAGTTATGGGATATCGCCCTTTATTATGTAATTATATTATAGTATTAGAAAAGCAGTTAATTCAACCCAAATATCAAAACGTTCAAAGCTATATTTGATGATTATTTATAGCACAGACTCATAAAACAAGGTCTTTTACCTTACTTAAAACGATTTTTGGTGTTTACTTTAATTACTTTAGTCTTTTTATATATTATGTTTATTCTATACATCTTCCTAGTGTATGAAATTTCTTTGAGTTTAAGATGCTTGCATTTATATAGATACCAAAAATACCTTACTGTCCTAACTAGGCAGTAAGGTATTTTATAAGCTAAGAGACTTCATATTCTATAGGACCTCCCAATGTTTTGGCGCGTTCATTGTAGGCATTTAGTTGCTCCTGAGATAAGTTTAAAATATAGTAGTGAAAATTTATAGGCTCTAATCCATGTTTCTCACATACTTGTCGATAAAAATCATAGCCTTCTCGATAATCTGTCATCTTCATAACTTCCTTTCGTTTTTTGTTATATAACAGACTTGTTATTTTTTAATAATATATAACAGTTTAATTGTTATGTCAATAAATTATCTGATTTTTCTTTCAAATAAACGAAAACCCAGTCCATATTCCTTAGTATGGCTGGGCTTTTCATAAAATATTCACGTCGGCGTCCGTAATAACCACATCCTTTAATGACAAACCTTTTAAATTCCTAATTGTTTGGCTTGCATATTATAAGCTGAAAGTTGTTGCTGTGATAACTGTAACAGATAATAGCGGAAAGAAATCGGCTCTAAACCATAGCGTTCACACATCTCACAATAAAACTCATAACCGTCACGATACTTTGTCATTAGAATTCCTCCTAGAACTAACTGTTTTATAACAGTTGTTTTTATTTTTAATTAATATATAACAGATAGTTTGTTTCGTCAAGCCTTATTAAAAAATAATTAGAGTACAGACAGTGGACGCAATTATGCCAGGGCATAATTGATAAGTTCTTCCAATAAAAAAAGCTGCTAGAAATAAGCAACTTTTTTATCTATATACCTATCTTCTTTTCTATCTACGAATATCAATCCATAAACGATCCTTCGCATTCATGTCGTCAGTAGTACCAGATCCACCGTAATGGAAAGCATCTAGGAAGATTGAATCCAGTTTATCCTCGTCTACAAAATAACCTAAGTTAATTTTCTTCGTTTGTCCGGGTAGGATGTTGTCAATATAATAAAAGGCTTTTCCCTTTCCGTGAGGAGCTAGATAATCAACCTCACCCGTCATAAGACTTTTTTCGTCAATTCCATTTTCTCTAGCATAGATCCATGCATTATTTTTAAATTCAAGCACTTGTATGGTTGAATTCATACAGATTTCTTCTATTGACTGTTTCCCTATATTTTTTACTGTTGTTGTCAAGTAGACAAATTTAGGATTAACGAATTGTGACTCAACTAATTCGTAAACTGAATCTTTACCGTTTCCAACTTTATATACATCTCGTTTATACGGTAACAATTTCTTTTTCTGATCTAAAGCCTTATACTCGTTTAGACTTCCTAGGCTAAATTCATTAAAGTTCTCTTGTTTAAAATCATCGATTGAATCAAACACTTCAACTTTTTCTATAACAAATTCAAGGTTGTCTAATCTGCTTATTTGATCTATGGTTACTGGAACCTTTTCACCTACACTAAATAGTTGTTTACTGTCTTTTTTCAAAGGAATAACGCTAAATTCTGTTTGTTCAGTCTCTTCGCTATAGAGCGAATCATCTGCTATAAATGATGCCATTTCTTTTGTCGTGGGCTCAAGCGAAATGTTCTCCATGACCTTTATCATTAATTCTTCACTTACATCGTTTCCAATAGTACCTTCGACCATAATTCCCTCTTCTTCAAATAAAAGATAGACCTGTCTGTCAAATGTTAAACTTTTGTTTCCAGTGTCTTTATTGACAATCACTGCTTTCTTACCATTTATCTCTATTTCTTCATAGCTTTTTGAGTACAGCGTTTGAAATTTGGAATCTTTGCCTACTCTCCAAAGATAGAATGAAAACCCACCCTTTGCGAAATTATCTTTAAATGAATATTTCATAGAATCGTCTTCGATTTCGACCATGTTTTCTGGTAAATAGTTTACTTTTAATTTATACCATTTGTTATTATTTTTTGAGGTATTATTATTTGACACCGAGACATTTACTTCAAAATTTTGTTTTTGGACAATCATATCATAGACCTTCACTGCGCCAAAAGCTGTTGTTGGTATGCCAATCATTAAGCATGCAGCGGCAATTAAAATTCGATTCTTTTTACGTTTTTGCTGTGGCTGTTTACTTTTCATCTTAATTTCCTCCATAAACAATTTCTTTTTGTGCGTGTAGGTATCTGAAAATTTGTGTTGTTCATCTAGTTTATCAAAATCGTCTAAAGCGATTTTTTCAGCAAAGTCATACATATTTTTGGAGTTCTTTGAATTCGTCATTTTCTATACCTCCTATAATATTTTGTACTCGTTTTCGAGCGCGTTCAAATTGCTTACGGACATTGACTTCCGTGAGCCCCATTACCTCTGAAATTTCCTGAAAAGATAAGTTATAGAAGACTTTGTACTTAAAAACCTGCCTGTAAGAGTCATTTAACTCTGTTAGCAATGTATCAATTTGAAGCTCAGACATTAAACGTTGTTCCCACTCTTCAATATTTTCATCTACTACTTCCGGCGACTCTCTTTGATATTCTTCCAAAAATAATTTATGTCGTTTATTTTTCCGGTAACTATCAATCGTTTTGTTTTTCGCAATTCTCAATATGTAGCGTTTAAGCTCTTGGGTGTTCAAACTGCAGATCTTTTCCAGATTCTGATAAAGAGAAATAAACGTCTCTTGAACTATATCTTCAGCCTGTTGAATATTATGTAAAATAGAATAGGCCATATAATAAACTTTTTGTTCATACAAATCGTATAGTTCTTCCATCTTTTCATAATCCTGGTTTGTAACTTTCATGTAATTCCTCCTCTCACTCTATATAACGAATGGACACTATACTTTGTGACACTTTCCCAACAATTAGAAAACCCATCGTCAAAAGGATAGTAGAAGATGAAATTTATCCGCAAAATGACACTGTTTTTAGTTAAGTCTTAATTTTACGACACAACAAAAGCCATTGTTTTGAAAAAAAACAATGGCTCTCGTTAATGTCGAATAGTAAATAGTACTTCAGGGAAGTAACTCTACCTTTACCTTTAGTTTTATATCCACAGGAGACTCTTCATCTTCTACAACGTAAGATATGACATAAGCTCCTTTGGGAAATTCTTTAAAAACCTTTTCAAAACTTTCATTGCTTTTTAAAACACCATTTACAACTTTTGTTTCTTTATCTAAATTTCGAATTTTGTATAAAAAGCTTTTTGTACCAGTATTTGAAACGGATATTTTAAATGGAACATCTCCCCCATAAGTAAAATACGATTTACTTTCACCTATTGGAGCCGTTATCTCTTCATCAATTTCAATTGGGTGATTAGTTGCTATTGATTCATTGTCTTTCTCCATTTGAGTGCTATCCAAAACAACAGGTTCACTTTTTACAGCATCTGACGTTACATTTTTGGAGGCTACTTTTGTATTAGATGAAAATGTAGTACACCCTGTTAAGAGTATAATAGAGGTACATATAGTAGCTAACTTATAAATTTTCATAACTTCTCCTAACAAAAATAGTAAATAAATATAATTATAACATAAAATGCAAAAAAGAAGGAAAGGCTCTTTGTCCTTTCCTTCTTACTTTGAAGCTATATCTCGACATTTTTATGCTGATTGCAAGAAATTAGACTCTTCACCATAAATTTTTCAATACCCGGATGATCATTTTAGGGATAAATATTAAAATGTTCCAGATTATTTCTGATACGATTGAATTTTTAATCTCTATGAAAATTTTTTTAACATAATGTCGTGCTTTGAAAAATTTTTTCACATAATATCGTGCTTTGCTTTTTTTCATTCTTTGTATTCAGTCTCCAGTAAGTGCATTAGTTCTCAACTTTGATGAGTGTTTTGATTTCTTTTATTTGTTCAATATGTCGTTGTTCATGGATATAAACTAGTTCGACCCACTGATCAAGAGGTAAATCGCCAAAAACAGGATGTTTAACGGATTTTACAGCTAGAATGGATGGGTCATCGATTGTATCAAGGATAGTCGTTAATTTTTTTCTCGAATCGTCAAGCAACTCAATTATTTGCTGAACGGTAAAAAAGTCTTCTGCTGGTTCAACAATTTCGGGTGCTGGTACTTTCTTTGTTCGATCTGCGATAAGATGAATATTTTTACGTTCGGTTGGCTGACTATCTTCTTGTTTTAATCCCCATGTAATCGCTCTTACAAAAGTCGTCTCCGTTAAAGTTAAGTGATGGCAAACTTGGGCTATACTCCAGCTGTTTGCATCGGGCTTAGCATTGAATTGCGTGTCATTTAATAATTTAATCTCCTCTAGTAAGTTATTTCTTGTTTCGTAAAGATGATTGTTTATTAATGAATTCATATGGTTGTCTCCTCACCAAAAGATTTTGCTTCCTATTCTGTATATGTTCTATACACTATAAAGTATTCTAGTAGATGAATTAAATTCCCTTTATTATTTTGGAAAGCTTCCATCCATTAAGGCTCGGCAAACTTGTCGCCTTGGTACAGATAAACAATATGTCTGGAAATGACTGAAAGAAGCTAAAAATTATCTTGCCCGAACAATATTAAACGGATTATTTTCGAGTACATGTTGCAGCTCTTCATTTTCAATATGGGTATAGATTTGCGTTGTGGCAACACTTGAATGGCCAAGTATATGCTGAAGACTTCGAATATCTGCCCCTGATTTATACATCATTGTTGCGGATGTATGACGTAACTTATGTGGTGTCAACCGTTCTTTTTGAAGTCCGGATTGCTGATTAATTCGTTTAACGATTTTAGCAACGGTTTGTCTGGTAAAGCGGGTTCCCTTTTGAGAGACGAAAAGAGGCTCCTCTCCCTCCCCTTTATATAGTGATTTCCCACTATTTTCATAATCTTCAAGTGCCTGTATACAGCTATCGTTTAAATAGACGGTCCGTTCTTTATTTCCTTTACCAACAACCGTTAAGTAGCGTCCTTGTATAGACGACTTATTTAGCTGACAAAGCTCCGTCACACGAATGCCTAAATTTAAGAAAAACATCATCATACAATAATTTCTCGGTGAAGCATGATTTGGATGGATGCCATCGATAAATTGCGTCGCTTCTTCGATATTCATATAGATCGGTTTTTTTCGGCCTATTTTAGGTGTCTCTAATTCATCTGCCGGATTTTCCTCTAGTAGACGTCGTTTCCCTTTTAGATATTTAAAAAATGATTTTAGCGTTGCTACTTTACGTGCTCTCGCAGATGCTGAATTCCCTCGCTGCACCTCACAATATTCCATAAATAAATACAGATCCTCTAATGTCATTTCACGAATTTCTTCTATTGTAATAGTAGAAATATCTATTTTCGTTAAATCTGAACTATCATGATCATTTTGAATGGCTATGTAAAATCGGAAAAATAATGTCAAATCATATTCGTATTCTTTTCTAGTGCGTTGAGACTTCCCTTTGATCGTCGTTAAATAGACAAGGAAATCTCGCATTATTTTTGGTAGCTTCGGCTTTTCCATAAAATCACCTCTATTTGCTCTATTTTACCACGAAAAAACGTTCCCAAATATAAATTTGGGAACGTTTTAATAAAAATATTAATATTTTTCATAGATTAGAACTAATGTTCTGTATGAAGACGAAAAAAAGATGATTCTCTTTTAGACAGAAAATCACCTTTTTTAAATGTTATTTCGAAAGTTTTACTTTTTAAGCATAAATCGGAATAAAAATGAATATATCAATTATGCTGCGGTATAATTGCGTCTGGAATAGGCTTTGAGCATACAAAAGTACTCCTTTTGATTCCATGACATTCGCCGGAGGCTTCAACTTCTTTCTGCGGGTGGAACTGGATGAAGTTGAAGCTAATAAATCGAATGCTCTGAGACGATTTGAAAAATGGAAAGATGGGTAACTATACGTGTCGATTCTTCTCACAACACGCATGGGATTTTATGGTTTTTGTCAATTCCTATGCATTTTTTCTGTAGTGATTGCTAAAATTGCGGCGAAATTTGTTTACTTAACAAAAATACTGTATGTCCCATCTACTTGTTTTGCTAAAGACCAATTTGTTGATAGCATATGTTGAAGCTTCTCGATAGTTTCCTCATGACAAGTTAAATGTTGGATGCCTGTTTCTAATAATTGATAATCTTTACCCTCTTCTAATTGGAAACGAATATACAGTAAACGCTGAATGCCTGGCAAAGTTACATATTTGATACGGTAGTTACCATGTAAAGCGTCTAAGAAAGATTGTTCCCCTTCTTGATAAAGTGCCATTGTTTCGGAAAATTCATAGTTTGGCACTTTTTCCTGCCAAGCTGAAACATTCCCTGTTCGCAATATGCGCACGATCTCCTCATCAGTAAAGTCTAATTTCGAAAGCTTGTCTAGCTCATAAGCTTGCATTAAATTAATGATTGTCATTTTATTAACTCCTTTTATGTATTTTTCTTTATTCTCTTAAAGTGATGAAATGAATGCGGATGTATTCCCTTTTCAATTGGTACTCAATCACTACAATTACGTCAAGGCGTAATTGATTCATCTTTAGTGTAACACGTTTTCTCTACTACTTAAATTCGGAGGGCGATCCATATGATGAAGTTCTATGAATCTGGTTTGTATTTTGATGAAATGTTTGATGGCATTCAACCGAAGCCTCATTATCAATCTTTTCATCATAAACTCAATGCTTTTACAAAGGAGCAATTAGAGGAAAAATATCAGTATGCACAATCTAGATTCCTTAAACAAGGCATTACATTTACCGTTTATGGAGCACAAGGTGGAACAGAGCGGACAATGCCCTTTGACTTTATACCAATTATTATTCCGCATGAACATTGGGAAGAAATTGAAGCTGGTATGAAGCAACGTGTCAAAGCCTTGAATTGTTTTTTACATGATATTTATCATGAACAGACTATTATTGAAGATGGGCTAATTCCAAAACAACTCATTGAAAACAACCCGTATTATTATAAAGAAATGCTTGGTGTCAAAGTACCTATCGATAACCATATATTTTTAGCTGGTATCGATTTAATTCGAGATGAAAATGGCGTTTACTATGTGCTAGAAGATAATTTGCGCAATCCTTCAGGTATATCCTATGTTTTTCAAAATCGATCAGTGATGAAGGAAGTGTATCCTGAATTTTTCTCTAAACATACAATCCAATCACTCGACAAGCAAATGGCCTTTATGAAGAAGGCACTTCTTGCTCATCGGCCACCTTGTATGGAGGCAAATAGAGAACCTAAAGCGGTACTTTTAACAGCGGGTATGTATAATTCGGCCTATTACGATCATGTTTTTTTAGCACAGCAGCTCAATATTCAGCTTGTCGAAGGGCATGATTTAGTTGTTCGAGACAATAAGGTATACATGAAGACTATTTACGGTCTTGCACAAATTGATATTATTTATCGCAGAATAGATGATGATTTTTTAGATCCTGCTGTTTTTCGTGAGGATTCTTTACTTGGAGTTCCCCATATTATGGATGCATATAAAGCTGGAAATATTGCGATTTTGAATGCTGTTGGAAACGGTGTTGCTGATGATAAAGCGATGTATGCCTATGTACCGGAAATGATTCGTTACTATTTGAAAGAGGAGCCTATTTTACAAAATGTAAAGACCTACCATTTAGCGAATGATAAACAGAGAGCTTGGGTCCTTGAGCATTTAAGCGAGCTTGTCATAAAAAATGTTAGTGCCTCTGGTGGCTACGATATGCTCATTGGTCCGCATGCGAGTAATGAAGAAATTTCTATTTTCAAAGAAAAAATTATGGAAAATCCGTATCAATACATTGCACAACCAACCATTAATCTGTCTAGAGCACCGGCTTTCCAGGATGGTCGATTCTATCCTTGTCATGTCGATTTACGTGTTTATGTCATGAAGGGTGAGGATATATATGTACTTCCTGGTGGATTATCGCGGGTAGCGTTAAAAGAAGGATCTTTAGTAGTGAATTCTTCGCAAGGAGGAGGAGCAAAAGATACATGGATATTAAAGGAGGAATTGCAGTATGCTAAGTCGAGTAGCCGATGCACTATACTGGATGGCACGATATAGTGAACGATCACAAATGAATGCACATATATTACAAGTACAGCTGTTGAATATGTTGGAGCAATCTGGCAAAGAAAATGAATACATCGATCATTGGGAAGCGGTGTTGAATATTTGTGCTTCTAAGGAAGAATATTTGACATGTTATGAGTCGATTCGTGTAAATCCACTTATCGAATATTTACTCTTCTCTAAAAATAATTGTAACGCCCTCCATGCTACTTTATGTGCGGTCAGAGAAAATGCACGTGTCACTCGAGATAGCCTCCCGATTGAACTTTGGGAATTGCAAAACGCCTTTTATTTATCATTACAACAAGAACTATTGGAACGCGAAAGACCCATTCCACTTATCGCTCTAAGCTCTTTTTTACAAAATGTTCGAAAGACTTCTTTGACGATTACGGGGCTTATTGAAGGATCGATGGATCGAGCTTTACCCTTTTATTTCATGCAAGTTGGCAAATGGTTAGAACGTACAGAAAAAACAATCCGCATGGCTTTAATTATTCTGGAGCAACATAAGGAAATAGCAGTATCCTTATTAGAAGCGGACGGCTCTTTTTTACTCGATTTATCGGAGGCGACGGAGTCTTATTTGCGCAAACATCGCCAAACCAATTTACTGTATGTACTTCAATATTTATTGCAGGATAAACATTTTCCGCGTTCAGTGATGTTTTGCTTGCAAAAATTGGAGGAAGCCTTTATTTGTTTAGAAAACGATCCTCTTTCAGCAAGATTTTTAGAACTTCATGCCCCATTAAAGAGTTTATTATTTGCCATGATGAATGTAGATTTATGGAATACTACTTTAGAAGAAACTATTTTGATATTGGAGGAAAGATTGTGTCAATGTATTGATTTTGGCAATACGTTTTCAACAATTTATCATTTATATGAACCCAGCGTACAACCTTGAAAGGAATCAACCACAGCTCCCTTTCAACAGGCAAGTCAGTAATCCAAAGGAAGCGGACACGATGAAATTTGAAATTCAACATACTAATATTTTTCAATATGAGTCTGAAGTCGATCAAAGCTTAAATACAATCCGCTTAAAGCCAAGGAGTGATGAGCGTCAGCGCTTATTATCCTATAGAATTGCCATTACACCTTCATCTTTAACGCGGGAGCATACAGATATTTGGGGCAATACGGTTGGCACATTTTATATACCTGAGCAGCATCAAGAACTAGAAATTCAAACGACCTCTATTGTCAGTATTCAACGTGCACCTTTCATTCATAGGATTCAATATTCACCAGAGATGCAGACAATTTTTCATTCGAAACTGTTTTATGAGCATTATTTACCGTATTTAAAGTTTACCCATTTTACGTATATGACTGACAATCAGTTAGAGGAAGTTTATCATACAATTGGTCATGCTGAAAATCCTGTGCTATTTTCGTTGAATTTAATGCAATATTTATACTCGACTTTTGAATACGTACCTGGTGCAACCGATGTCACGACAACTGCAAGTGAAGCGTTTACCCTTAAACGTGGGGTTTGTCAGGATTTTACACATGTCATGCTTGCGGTGCTAAGAGCTAAAGGAATTCCAGCACGCTATGTTAGCGGTTATTTATACGTCGATGAAAACTCTGCCTTGGTCGGTGATATTGCAACTCACGCTTGGGTAGAAGTCATGATTCCAGGGATTGGCTGGATTGGTCTAGATCCAACTAATAACGTAGAAGTTTTAGAAAATCACATTATTTTATGCATCGGCCGTGATTATACCGATATAAGCCCTGTTGAAGGTGTTTATTCGGGTGGCAAACATGATTTAACAGTTAAAGTGAGCGTAAAAGCATTGAATCATTTGTAATAAAACATGCAATAGTTTACATTAAAACTCCTGATTTTTCTAGCTAAACAGAAGAATCAGGAGTTTATTTAGATCTATTGAGGTTAAAAAATTCATGACTGACTTCCATGGGAAATATGTCCTTTTTATTTATTGTGTTTAATGGTCCCTTTCATATATTCTGGTAGAACGAATGTCCCCTCCTTATATTCTTTTAGAGAAAACTTCATCGGTTTACTATTTCCCCCAACGCCAATTATGATGCTTAAATCATTTGAGGAATAGACAACTGTATGCAACGTACCAAAATACTCTTTATATTGTGTAAAAAATAGCGGGGAACTTTCATCATTAAAGTGATGATATGTAGACATGGGTGATAAACTTTCCGATAATAAGGAACTGACATAGTCCTTACGTTTGACCGATCCTTGTACTTCTTTTCTGTTTTTCTCTCTCAAACGTTCCGACTCAAAGTGATTGGTACAAATAAGAGGATGAGTGAAATTGATAATCTGTTGTTGTGGAGAAGCTTCTACAATGACACTTGAGCCACTTTGGTCCGTAATGGAGTAATTGTAGCAATAACCATGAGGTATATTGGTGATGAAATTTAATGCCTCTTCCATATTTGCACATTGTTCTAAAAGCATTCTAACAATAGTCGTTGCCATAAATCCCTCTTCCCTGTATTCGTTATTCACAAAATGTAACCCTACAATGAGTCCCTTTTCATTCATTCCATCAAGTCTTCCAAAAATTTGCTGACTAAAGCCTACGCTAGCATAGCCATCCGTAGGATTTGTCCAGACAAGCCTTGCATCGTACATTTCCGAACTAAAATCATAATTGCGTACGTAATAGCCATCATTTACCAATGTAGTACACCCCATTTGCGGAAATGCTACATCATATCCACTAAAAAGCTTAACCGTATGATCTATTTCCATATCTAATCCTTCTGCCAAGCCGATTAGTTCTTCAAAAAGATTTGGTGAAACACTTTTTAATAGTTCCTTCGCCTTTTGTACATTTGAGTTAACATTCAATTTCCCTAGCTGTTCCAATTGTTTTAAAATCGGTAATGACCTTACTTCGCTACCTTGCTCCAAGCCGAATTGATAATAATTTCCGCTCAATTCTACTAATCTTACAACTAACTCTTCATCATTTTTATCCATTTTTATTTCCTCCTCTCGATAAATCAAAGGTACATCTTAAAGTTACTTGAAGGTCAAGAGGTAAACTAAAAATAATAAGCCTGCTATACAATAATCTATGTATGCATTCAAAAAAACCAAGCATTCAAAGTTTTTTCACTTTGAATGCTTGGTTACTTATTTCGCTCAATTCTGCAGCATTGCACTAATTAGTGCTGTTGATGCTCGATATGGCTATTATGTTAAATTATTCATCACGATCAAGTGATTCTTTTACAAATGTAGGAAGGGCGAATGCACCAACGTGTAATTCTGTATTGTAATATTTCGTTTTTAGACCAAAATTGTCCCAAGCTTCTACTTGAATATCTTTAACTGGATGCAATGCTTTTGAAGCAAATCCGAATAGCCAGTGTCCCGATGGATATGTTGGCATATGGAATTGATATACGCTTGCAATTGGGAAAATGCCTTTAATTTTTTTATGTGCTTTACGCATGTTTTCTGCATACTCCGCAAAGTATGGTGATTCGTGTTGGTTAATTAGTATTCCTTTTTCATTTAACACACGGTAACATTCTTTATAGAAAGCTGTTGTAAATAAACCTTCACCGACTGAGATTGGATCAGTCGAATCTACTAATATTAAATCAAATGATTGATCAGCTGCGTTTTGAACGTAAGCTAAGCCATCGTCGAAAATCATTTCCATACGCGGATCTTCTTCAATACCAGCAGCTGTAATTGGAAGGTATTTTTGACTTAAACGGAATACTAACTCATCGATTTCAACCATTACTACTTTTTCTACTGATTTGTAACGTAGTACTTCACGAGCAGTACCGCCATCACCACCACCGATAATTAATACTTTTTTGATAGCTGGGTTAGTAGCGAATGCTGGGTGCGTAATCATATCGTGATAAACGAACTCATCTTTTTCATTGACCATCATCAATCCATCTAAGGTGAAGAAAGTACCAAACTCTTCACTTTTATAAAAATCGATTTTTTGAAACGGAGATTGTTCACTATGAATTTCTTCGTTGTATCCGATTGAAAATTTACAATGATTGCTCCATTGTTCTGTATACCATTTCATTAAATCACGTCCTCTAATACTTCTTGTTTCACTAGAATTGTATCAATCTGTTGATCAGCAAATTGACGAATCTTATCTGCCATGCCACGTGGTACTTCAAATGATTCTGTCTTTTTCGCTTGCAGTTTTTGTTCTAAATATTCTGCCGCTTTCCAAGGGCTTACTGAGTCGCCACAAGTGTAAACATCTACAGAAGCAAATCCGTATTCTGGCCAAGTATGAATCGTTAAATGTGACTCAGCAATAATGACTGCACCCGAAACACCATATGGGTTGAAATGATGGAAGCAAGATTCTACAATTGTCGCTCCAGAATAGTCCGCAGCTTCATTCATAAACTGCTCGATTAAAGCGTTTTGCTCAATAATTTCACTTGGGCAACCATAAAATTCGATTAATACGTGTCTTCCTAATGTTGATAATTCAATGCTCATTTATCTATCTCCCTTACGACTGTAATATAATTTTCTTCTTTATTGTCAATCAAAACATTCCCAAAATTAAGAAAATAGAAGTTATATAGTTCTACTACTTCCTCTGAAATAACCTCTCCAGGGATCACTAGTGGAATTCCTGGTGGATAAATCATTAATGAATCTGCACTAATTCGACCTACCGCATCAAAAATTAAAATTGTTTCTGTTTCTGCGTTACACGCCTGTTGCGGTGTCATTGCTAATGTATTTATTTGATTCGCTGTCACATAAGCTGACTGAATCGGATCTTTTTTTGCGTGATAAAGTTCTATATCTTTTAACGCATATACTAGTTTACCGATTGTTTCACTCGTATCTACATGACTAATGACTGCCATAATGACATATCCTTCAGCAAGTTCTACTTGAATCCCGTACTGTTGTTTCAATATTGTGTAAACTTCGAAACCAGTTAAACCGAGATCGTTCACACGAATAACAAGTTTCGTCCAATCATAGGATTGATTGAATTTTTTTTGTACGTATTCAGCTACTAGTACTTCATAGCGTGAATTATTTTCAATTTCTTTAATTGCTGCATCAACAATTGACTTTAAATTACTATAACGTTGCTGACCATTCATCGCTAAATCCCTGCGTGCTACATCTAAAGAACTCATTAATAAATAATTTGCACTCGTCGTTTGCAGCATATTTAATACCTTTTGCATATGCTTCGAATCGATTCGTTTTTCTTGTAGTAACAGAAGAGAACTTTGCGTTAATGAACCCCCAGTTTTATGCATACTCAACGTTACTGCATCTGCACCAGCACGAATCGCATCTTCTGCATCAGGTAAAAATGTTAAGTGCGCACCGTGTGCACTATCAACAATAACGGTTACATTTTGTTCATGTGCGAGTTTACAAATTTCTTGTAGTTGATTCATCGAACCAAAATAGGTTGGATACGTTACAAGTAAAGCTTTCGCTTGTGGATTTTCTGCCAGCGCTGATTTTACATTGTCAACTGAAATTCCATGGGCAATTCCAAAATGTTGATCAACTTCAGGTTGAATAAATACTGGTCTTGCTCCACTTAATATAATGCCGTTCATGACTGATTTATGGCAGTTACGAGGTACAATCAATGTATCCCCTTGTTTACATGTTGCTAAAATCATTGCTAGAATACCCACAGTAGTTCCATTTACTAAAAAGTAAGCATGGTCTACATTAAATGCTTGTGCAGCTAATTGCTGAGCTTCTTTAATAACCGATTCCGGATGACTTAATAAATCAAGCTCCTTCATTGAATTTACGTCCATTCTTAATGTCATTTCTCCAAGCGTCCATTTTAAAGGGTTTTCTTGTAGCCCCATTTTATGTCCTGGTACATCAAACGGCGTAACTTCTTGTTTGGCATAATTGACCAAAGCTTCAAATAATGGCATGCGGTCTTGAGTGACTAAAAATTCCTCTGTAGCCACTCGATCTTGCACGCACTGCATTATTGTCCAATAGCAACTGCTAAGAGTTGCTGTAATTCCGAAATTTTGTCTGTTTTTTCCCAAGTTACGTCTACATCATTACGACCAAAGTGACCATAAGCTGCAACTTGTTGATATTGTGGTTTACGTAGATTTAACATGTTAATGATGCCCGTTGGCGTTAAGTCGAATAATTGACGAATCGCTAGTAGAATTTCTTCTTTCGCTACTTTTTCTGTACCAAATGTTTCTAAAGCGATACTAATTGGTTCACTCACACCAATTGCATAGGATAATTGGATTTCACATTTATCTGCCAAGCCTGCTGCAACAATATTTTTAGCAACATATCGCGCTGCGTAAGCCGCTGAACGGTCAACTTTTGTACAGTCTTTACCAGAGAATGCGCCACCACCATGGCGAGCTGCCCCACCATAAGTATCAACAATAATCTTACGTCCTGTTAAACCTGCATCTCCGTGTGGTCCGCCTACTACGAAACGACCAGTAGGATTAATTAAAATGCGGAAGTCTTCATTCATACCAAATTGCTTTGCAACAGCTTTAATTACGTTTTCAGTAACGTAATCAATGAATGCTACTCGGTCAAAATCATCATCATGTTGTATTGACATTAAAACAGTATCAATTTTAGGTTGCATACTATTTGTATAGTCAATGGTTACTTGTGATTTCATATCTGGGCGAGCCCATTTGAATTGACCATTTTTACGTAGCTCAGTTGCACGTTTTACAAGCATATGCGCCATTTCAATAGCTAAAGGCATATAGTTCTCAGTTTCATTTGTCGCAAAACCGAACATAATACCTTGGTCACCTGCACCAACTTCTTTTGTATCGCTTGAAGAATCAACACCCATTGCGATATCAGGTGATTGCGTGTGTACTAAAACTTGTACATTGCAATTGTGACCATCAATACCGAACTGATCATCTGTGTAACCAATGCCGATTAGGGTATCACGGGCAATTTTTTCGATATAAAGTTCTGCTTTTGTTGTAATCTCTCCACCAACAATAACTGTGTTTGTAGTTGTGAATACTTCACATGCTACACGTGATAGAGGATCTTGCAATAATGCTGCGTCTAATACTGCATCTGAAATTTGGTCTGCAATTTTATCTGGATGTCCTTCCGATACAGACTCCGATGTGAATAATACTTTTTCTGACAATTTTCACTGCTCCTAACAAATTTATAGATTTTAGGGCATAAAAAAAAGCTCACCCAATTTTAAGGAAAGCTTCGAATACTATCAGCTGCTGTTCCTCTTATTGTTCACAAAAGTTCATTTTGTGCTCAGGTTCGGCCCACTGGATTTAATTCATGATGAACTAAATTGTTTGGCCACCGTATCTTCGACCCCTCGTCTCAACGGTTATTAATAAGAGCTATATTATTATGCTGAGACTCATATTAAGTCATAAACATTTGAGTGTCAATTTATTTTTTTATATTTTTTTATAATTAATCGCTATGAAGATTAATTCATTTACCCGTTTCAACACAAAAATATTAAGTGTAACTTTTTGCGGCGATCAATATTTATTATAAAAAATGAATAATAATACATTCAGGTTTTTTTTATATTAATAATAGAATGAACTCCTATTAAATTTGTTAATAGAGACGTCAAAATAACATATTGTAAGCATAAAAAATTTTAGATTATCAAGTGAGATATAGGAATTTTCTAAGTCTTTTAATTATAGAAATCTTTTAAATTTCTATAATTCAGACTATTAATCCCGCCCATTTATAACAAGACAAAGACGATAATTTGATTTCAAAAAAGGTATTTGATAAATCAATTTGCTTGTGTGCTTTCCACTTTGGTTTGGCAACCCCCTTCAAATTTTATTTTATATTTTGCATGTATTTTTTCTGTTACCTTGTTCAATCTATATTGATTTAGTCTTTCTTTAGTAAATATAGGTTTTTTGTTCCTACCTACTCTTTTTAACAATTAATCCCACCTGATCAGAAGGTATAATTGTATTTCTGCAAAAGTCATAAAAAACACAATGTCTCTTTTGTATGTAACATGTTCCATTAGAAAAAAGCGTTACTATTGTAGAAACGCTTTTATTTGTTCATTATTAGAAAATAAATTGACTGTTCTGATTAAGAATCTAAGAAATTATTGATACTCTCGATAACAATTCAATAAAGGAGAAAAACTATTCTAATCTTTTTTATAAACAACAATTTTATTCAAAACGCCCCTGTCTTTCTGTTAGCACCCACTTTCGGACATAGCCCATTTTTTCTTGAATATTTTCAATTGTTTTTTCACTTTGGAATGCCTTTTGCATAACGGTGTAGCGCAAATCCGTAGCTCTAACATTTGTGCCTATCTCCTTTGACAACGTTTGGAAAATTCGCTCAATTGTTTTCGTTGAGATTGATTTTGATTGACTAGCTTCGCTAACCCAAATCCACTCTCCCATTTTTTCTTTGTGTAATTCCTCTGTCGCTTCTTTATAATTCATTAGCATATCCTTTAACAGCGGAGAAAGTTTTATTTCTCTACGCCCATTTTGGTTAGAAATATATATCATCGCTGAGTCGAAGTTAATATGAGACCATTTCATACGTACAAGCTCTGCTGGTTTACATCCAGTTTCCATAAGCATTTGGACGATACAGCCATTACGTCTAGCTAGCCATGCATGCTCCAAGGTTTTAGCGTATTGAAAATAGGTTGGCCAAACATTTGCAATTTGCATCAATTGTTTAGTTGTCAGTAATGTCAAAGCCTCTTTTTGCCTCTTTTTTGGCTGTAAAATGGTCTCATAGTCAAAAGGCTCAACCCACTCTCTTAAAAAGACAAAGTCTACAAAGCCTCGTAATGTTGCAATTTTATGATTAAACGTGTTGACATTGGCATAGGTCTCTTTCAAATAATTACTATACACAAATAATAATTCTTTCAATTGATGATCTACATTTAAGAAGTTATTTTCATGAGCAAATGTTAGTAATTGCTGCCCATCTATATTGTATTGCTTTTTAGTAGCAGCGCTTTTCTTTAAAGAATTTAAAAATAATACATAGCTATTCCATGCTTCTTTTAATGCGACCATCTGGCTACCCCCCTTATATAACTGTGCGTGTTGTATCTTTAGTTTACTATATTTTGGGCGCGTACGTTTATAAATAATTTTATAAATTATAATGTCGGTTAATCTGTAGTATTCATACACTTCACGGCTTTCAGTGATCGAAACAAATGTTTCTGTAGCAGTGTCTCATACCTTTTGTTTTCTTACAATAGTAATATCCCTTTTTCCTGTTGTAGTACAATTTCTTTAAAATGACTGAATTCTTGTATAACAAAGCTGATTTACATGAAAATTCGTATAATTTAGTGTTTATTGTTGTTTGTGTTATATAATAAGTGTATCAACTATAAAATGTAGGGGGCTTTTCAAGTATGCAAGTAAAAACAACTCGACTTGAAGCAGAAGACGCAAAAATTATTTATCAGGAAACAGCTGGGCTAGCAATTATTACAATCCATCGCCCACAGGCTAAAAACGCATTAACAGCAAATATGTGGGATCAATTAGCTAAAATTGCTCTACAAGTATTGGATAATCCGAAAAATAAAGTGTTGATTTTACGTGGCTCTGGCGAAAACTTTACGGCAGGTTCTGATATTAAAGAATTCAACGCTATCTCTCTTGAAAAAGCCGAAGAAGCATTTGTACATATGGAAAAAACGATTTCCACCATTGAACGTTTACCAATACCAACGATTGGCGTCATTAATGGCCCTGCAATGGGTGCTGGTTTAGAGCTTGCATTAGCTTGTGATATCCGCATTGGCTCTGAAAAAGCAAAGCTCGGTATCCCTGTTGGTAAATTAGGTATCACTTTAAATAACAAATTTGCACAGCGTTTAGTTCAACTTGTTGGCCCTTCTACTACGAAGGATTTAGTATTTACGGGGCGTATGTTTAAAGCTGAAGAAGCCTTCAAGTTAGGCATGCTTAACTATTTAGTAACAGAAAAAGACTTAAATAAATACATGATTCGCATGGGTAAGCTTGTTGCAGGAATGTCACCTGAATCTTTATTAGCTGTGAAGCAATCTGTTCAAGAATGCGTGGACAGTGTTCCAACATTATGGCAAGGTTCAACACCGTTTGTCGGAAAGGATTTTGCAGAAGGTTGCCGTGCCTTTGTAGAAAAGCGTCAACCACAATTTACCCGCCAATCAAAATAGAAAACAGGTACTCTGCTCGCCCCTCTCGCGAATGGAGTACCTGTTTTTTAGGATTTTCGCTTTAACACAACTGACTTAATGTGGAGATGGATTGCATCTAATTCATAACCAAAATGCTGTAGAAATTCCATTTGTATCGTTTTTTGTAATGTGTATAATCGATCTGGTAAAGAATAATTAATAGGTAGCTTTAGCTGTAATGTAATCGTTGCTTGTGCCATATCCCCTAATATGAATTGTACGTGCTCTACTTTCTGTACAATATCTTGCTTTGCACAGCAAAACGTTAAAAGCTGCACATAAACATGCCGACTAATATCTATATACTCCTGTTGAAAATCAGGGCGAACTATCGTCGTCTCCCCTATTTTTTCACGCTTTGGAGAGAAAATCTCCATTCCCTTTTGAACAAGACGTTTAAAAAAATTTTGCTCGACTTGACGGTACGGTATTGGCATTACATGCTTACCTTGTGTCTGTCGAATAAAGCGCGCTTTTGCAATCTCTTTTTGAGAACGTACATCCTCGACATAGTAATATTGATCGATTGCGCCAAGCTCTAACTGCCGAGCGATCGTTTTTGTCATCTTATCGGATGTGCCGATTAGTAAAATCGACTGTACCTTATATGTATCAAGTGCTTTTTTTACTTCCTCACGGTGTGTATCGTCTGTAAAAATAGCTCGACGAACAGCAGTAATCGTATTTTTCTCAAATTTTGCGGAGATACCCGCTACTTTCACACCATTGACAATAAGAAGACCATCATCAATAAGAGCGTCTACCCCGATTTTATGAGCGAAAACAAGGGCACTTGTACTTTTCCCTGTTCCACTTGGACCACTTAAAGAATAAACATTCATGACTTCCAGCTCCTTTCCTTTTATGATAGCAGAATCATAACATTTTTTCTGTTAATATTATTATTTCTAGCAATAGGTAAATCATTTCCGCTAGCCTACGCACACATCTTCTTTAATATAGAAATATATTCTTTTTTCAGAATAACTTTCCCTTTATGTTCTTTAGTATGATAAAATGTGAACTACTATTCTGTTATACAACTATAAGGAGTGTACTAGTTTTGAAAATCGTACCATCTAAAAAAATGTCATTATTTAAACCAGCAATTTTCGGAGATTTAAAAAATCATGCTAAACAACAAGAAGCGAAAGGCATAAAAATGATTGATTTGAGCCTAGGTAGCCCAGACCTTCCCCCAGACGCTAAAATTCGCGAGCATTTATCGCATAGAGCGGGTTTAGCTGAATCTTACGGATATACATTAACCGGCACACAACGTTTTTATGAAGCCGTTAGTCGCTATTATAAACGTCGTAGCAATGTTGATTTAGATCCCGCTTCTGAAATCATTCAAACAATCGGCTCCCAAGAAGGGTTAGTACATCTACCAATCGCCTTTTGCGATCCAGGCGATATCGTCTTATCCACAAACCCAGCGTACGTTGCCTATGATGCAGGAATTCATTTAGCAGGGGCAACTCCTTACTATATGCCTCAAACAGCCGACAACGATTATTTACCAGACTTAGATGCTGTTCCTGAAGATATTGCACAAAAAGCAAAACTACTAATTTTAAACTTACCAGGTAATCCTGTTCCTGCAATGCCTTCATTAGCCTATTTTGAAAAAGTCATTGCGTTTGCGAAAAAATATAACATCATCGTGCTACATGATGCGGCATACTCTGAGTTCTACTTTACAGGTGATGGCCCGATTAGCTTCCTATCTACGCCTGGCGCAAAAGAAGTTGGAATGGAAATTAACTCTTTATCGAAAAGCTTTAGCCTAGCAGGTACACGTATCGCTTATATCGCTGGTAACGCCGAGATGATTGCAATCTTGAAACAATTAAAATCAAATTTAGATTTCGGTATTTTTGAGCCAATTCAAGACGCTGCGGTCGTAGCGCTTGATAACGCAGAGGAAATTACAGCAGGCCTACGTGCAACATTCTCAGAACGCCATAAAACATTAATGAACGGCTTACGTGATTTAGGATGGGATGCAGCCCCTTCTGACGGTGGTATGTTTGTCTGGGCAAAATATCCATACGATATTGACTGCGTAGAGCTTGCCTTTAAAATAATTGAACAAGCTGGTATCGTGACAGTCCCTGGTACTGTATTTGGTTCAGCTGGACAAGGATACTTACGTTTAGCTTTAGTACAACCGAAAGAATTGTTACAAGAAGCTGTTGAACGTTTAGCACAAGTACAAGTGACACCACAAAAATAATTATGTGAACAATATGAAACCCTTCTACCTTTAATGGTTAGAAGGGTTTTTGCTATAGTTGACTATGTAATCTTCAAGTATGGGTATATCAGGCGGACTAATATTTTTAGGTAAATCATTTAATGAGAAAAACTGTAGCATTGTTGCCTCTTCTTGATCATGAATAAGTAAGCCACTATATTCTTTACATTCAAACGCTGTAACAACGTTATATACTTCATCACCGTGCGGATATTGATAATAAAATTTTTGTCCCGAATACGTATTGATTAATGTTAGATTTTTAGCTGTAAGTCCTGTTTCCTCCAATAATTCTCGATGTGCAACTTGCTCTAATGTTTCACCTAGTTCCATTGAGCCCCCAATTAACCCCCAACACTCATTATCTATTCGAAGCTGTAATAAAACCTGTTGATGATTATTAATGACTAAAACACAAGCACCGCACATAATTAATGGTCTAGTTCCAACTTCTTTACGTAAATCTTTTATATATCCCATAAAAATCTCCTTTATAAACAGGTTCATTTATAGTCAAAATATGCAAAAGTTAACGTTCTACATCTTTTTACTTATTCCTTCTTTTTACTATAAGTATTAGGTAAACGATCACAAATAAAACTATGTAAGCAATTAAAATAATTCCAAGTTCAACCCAGATGCCGTTTTCGAGTCTATCGAGCCTCGTATAAGGTGGAATCAGTCTGAATACTAACTTGATAATCATGATAGTCAAAGCTATGGCCGCAGCGTCTTTTACATTTCTCATTGATACACCACCTTAAAACATATTCATTTTTGTTTATTTCTCTTTAATGGTTCCTTCATGGATCCTGGTACTAAAGACTAGAAAACTTACGCGTAAAATCAATGCTAGTAATACGATTTGAAATCCCTCAAGGCTCGTAAACATTCCTTCATAACAACTACCACTTTATCTTTTAATGTTGAGAGGTGCTTAATACCAAAAATTTCATTTACTATATTATATAATTTTGGATGGTAAATGTCTTAGAAAGCGAAAATTATGTACCTATTTTAATTCGTATGAAAATTGTTAAAAAGCCGCTACAAATCAATAAAAAAGGATATCCAAATTATTTCGTTTTGAAATCCTTTTTATTGTGTTTTTTATGTTTTGTACTCAAAAACAGAACCCATTATCATAAACTGGTCTTTTTTTCATCTACGACCCATTATTATTGTGTAGCATCATTTTTCAACTATCAACACCAGTAGTTCCATTACTTTTTTTCCGTCGCATAATAAATCATCGCCATGGTCGGTAAAGCTATTCCAATCACTAATGCCGCTTTCCAGTCAAACACGGCATATGCCCATCCTCCTGTCGCAGAACCTATAGCACCGCCAGCAAAAAATATGGCCATGTATAAACCATTAAGTCTGCTTCGAAATTCTGCTCCTAATGAGAAAATAGCACGTTGACCAAGCACCAGATTAGCAGAAACTCCCATATCTAAAAGAATGGCGGAAATGACCAAGATTACTAATGATAACGTCGAGCCACTTTGGATCATAAGGGGAAAAATTACAGAAATAATAACTAAAGCTAAAGCGAATCCGGTTGCTGGTCGAACCCAACCTTTATCAGCAAAACGGCCCGCCATAGGTGCAGCTACCGCCCCAGACACCCCAACCAATGCGTACAGTGCCACTTCTTTTTGGGAAAAATTAAAAATTGGACCGGTCAATAACATAGGAACAGTTGTCCAGAACAAACTAAAAGTTCCAAACACACAAAAGTGATAAATTGCTCTACGTTGTAAGACTGGTGTCGTTTTAAGTAAATGAAGCATAGATTTCAGCAGTATTGGATATTGTGTTGTTGTCATTGGCTGCCTTGGAGGCAATAACTTACCTAATACAAGAGCCAGAACAAAAATTATTGCAGCCGAAAAGACAAATATAGCGCGCCAGCCCATATACTCCGCCGCAATACTTGAAATAGGACGGGCGAGCATAATACCAAGTAACAAACCACTCATAACATTACCAACATTTCGGCCGCGTGTGGCATCGGGTGAAAGATGAGCTGCATACGGTACAAGTACCTGAGCTGCTACTGAGCCTAACCCGATAAACAGTGAAGCTGCAAGGAATAGCGTAGCGCTTTTGACTACTGCAGCAATCGCCAACACGACTGCAGTGAAGAGCAATAAAGTAACAACAAGTTTCCGGTTTTCAAGGATATCTCCCAAAGGAACGATCAATAACAATCCGATTCCGTACCCAATTTGAGTCAGCGTCACGATAAGGCCCGCTGCTCCGGAAGATAATTCTAGTGTAGAACTGATGGGTCCTACTAAAGGCTGCGCATAATAGAGATTAGCAACAATCACGCCACAAGCTATAGCCAGAACAAGCATAATCCACGATGAAACTGGTTTCTCCATTTTCGGTTTTGCGATTGAACTCATAGAAATTCTCCCTCACTTTTTTTAGGTCGCATTTTCCGGAATGATCGTTCCGGAAAACATAAAAAAATTTGTCTATATTATCTCTATGACAGTATTCATCATGTCATAAATAATTTTTTTATTGTTTTTCACCTTGGATACTACTTTGATACTATGATTAAGGTTAAGCAATAGATGTGATAGAGCCTTTATATCTTTCTTTGGGTCAATTTCTCCCATTTGCTGTCCTTTACTTAATAGTTCATAGAAAGACTGTTCTAATTCCTCAAAACTATCTCGTATCAATTTACGTAGTTGTTCATCCGGTGAATCCAAGCCAATGCTTGCGTTTGTAATCAAGCATCCCTTGGGCAATTCATCATCAAATGCTTGAGTTATATGCTTATCAAAATACTGTCGTATTCCAACTTTTGCAGATGGCGCATTTACCAAAAAATTGCGTTTATTTTGATTGAATTTTTTGTATTGGTGTATTGCCTCAACATAAAGTGTCTGTTTGTCCGTAAAAGTTTCGTACAAACTTGATCTGCTTAACTCCATAGCTTCTAACAAATCCGGAATACTTGTTGCATCGTAGCCTTTTTCCCAAAATACTAACATTGCCTTATGGAGTACGTGCTCCTTGTCAAACTCTTTTGAACGTCCGATGGTAAATTCCTCCTTTGAATATGAATAATATACTATTTCCGGAACGAATAGTCCAGTATTATTTTTTCTACTCAATACTACGGAGGATAAAATCTTCTCCGGTTACCTTATCGACAAATATGTGGTAAGCTTCTACCCTTCATTTTAGTATTTTATGTAATTGTCGTTGTATTTTTTATTCTTTCCTGCTTACCTTTTTGCAGCCATTCTCAGAACGCCATATTGAACGGCATACGTGAATTAGGATGAGATGCAGCTCTTTCGTACAATCGAAAGAATTTTTTACAGGCAACTGTTGATATCGTTTAGCACAAGTGCAAGTAGCACCACAAAAATAATTATCTAAACAACATGCAACCCCTTCTAACTTTTATGGTCGGAAGGGGTTAAGTAAATTAATTTCATATAAAATGTTAAACATCTATTCATTATAAACCAAGCATTGGAAGATGCTTTCGAGTATGATATGTAAGTGCCAATGCAATACACTGTTTTATTTCATTTACTGGTATTTCGTCATTTTCATCAAATACAATCGCTCGATTACCTTCATAGTTGAATACATCTCTATATACCTCTTTAAACGTATCTATTAGCTTCGTATTACAGTTAAAATACATGGCGTATTGATCTGGACGTGATTGTTTCCATCCTATTCTAATTGTACTCCCTTTTTTTGTGATATAACTAGGCTCTCCCCATTTTAACGTTTCTTCCATATGATCTACACTTTCTGTCTCTAATGCCGTATCCAAAATTAACTGGCGAAGAATCAAAAGTTTCGACTGAATGTGTTTTGGATACTGTTTGAATACTTCCTCAACCTTACTATTTTCAATTGCACTCATAGTATTCATTCCTTTTTTAAAATAATAAATATCTCTAGATGCTAACTCGTACAGATTTAGCGATTCAACATGATACCTATTTTATTGAAATATAAATTTCTGCTTGTCCGTCCTCTGGATTAATATCCTTGCTATAATATTCAAAATCACCTGCTAAATCACCTTATACTTTGACTAGCTAAAATTAATATCATTCATTTCCGCAATAACCTTTGGAGACCAGTGATCTTGGAATTTAGCTAATTTCTCTCTTGTAAATTAATCGGCACGAAATTCAGTTTCTGTTCCCTCCTTGCGACCCAAAGTTAACATATTGAGACCTCATTCTTATCGGTATTGTGCAATTTTAATAAAAAACAGCTACTGCACATTCGCAGTAGCTGTCTCTTCATTACACATCATATTTTTGATGACTCTCATCCTCGTAACGATTATAACGCTGTTTAAATAACTTAAATAAATGTGTCACAAGCACTTTAATAATGGCATAGCCCGGAATCCCTAAAATGACACCTGGAACGCCAAATAAAGAACCTGCCGTCAATAAAACGAAAATTATTGTAATTGGATGGATACTTAGTGATTTACCCATAATTTGTGGAGAAATGAATTTCCCTTCAATTAACTGAACGACCGTCCATACAATGGCTAGCTTAATAAGCATGAATGGCGATGTGACAAGTGCGATAATAACCGCTGGTGTAATGGCGATAACAGGCCCTAAGTAAGGAACAACACTCGTAATCATGGCAAGGAATCCAAGCAATAAAGCATATTTCATACCGATAATTAAAAAGCCAATTGTCACCATGGCACCTATGCACATTGACACTAAAATTTGTCCTTGAATATAAGAACTAATTTGCTTGTCCATGTCATGGAAAATTTCGTGCACTTCTTTACGCATACGTGGTGGGCACATTTTTAAAATAAAGCTCGGTAGTTTTTCACCATCTTTAAGTAAGTAAAATAAAATAAACGGTACTGTAACTAATGATAAAACAATTCCTGTTAACGTTGAAACGAAGCCAGTAATACCAGATGCCACGCCTTGAGCTAAATTCGCAGCTGTGTTTTTAACTGTCTCCACGATATCCGTAGTAAAATTCTTCACCATTGCATCGTAGTTTAAATTTATTTTATCTAGGTATTCATTAAAGCGTGAATTATTGAGATAATCAGCAATATTTTGCGTTAACGCCATAAAATATCCCGGAAATTCCTGTGCTAAATTAGTAAATTGGTCTCGCAAAAACGGATAGACTAATACTACTAATAACGTTATTATGCCAATCAGAATGATATATAGAAGGAAGATACCCCAAACTCTTGAGATCCGCCATCTTTCAAAAAGCCCTACTATTGGACGTAATAAATAATAACCAATACTGGCAAGTACCCCTGGTAGAATAACTACCTCAAATAAAACTTTTAGCGGGGTAAATATAAAGGAAACTTTTTGGAACATAAAAATAACGCACGCTAGTAATAATAAAATAATCAGTGTAAAAAATAAGTTTTTACCACCTAAAAAGCGAATGAATTTCGTTGAAAAGAAATTCGAACGCTCTCTTGGCCTCTCTTTTTCCATCTACTCACCTCAATACAAATCCTATATCCCTATAGTACAGGATAATGTTGGATTTTGCGAAAAATCACTCTAGGGAAATGCCTAAAAAATTACGTAAAAATTCTTTGTTTTTCTCTACATCAACAATAATTGAATCACCAACACCACTAATGCTTTGGAACCTATAACTACCTTCGATTGGAATCGTTGCTTTTTCTATTTTAACTTTACCTTTCGACACCATTTTCAGCACTTGTTGAATCTCACCTGCTGATGAATAGTCCGTTGTTACATAGCCTTGTGCTGCACCGACGAATTTTGGTAAGTTCAAAATATTTTGGGGTGATAAAACTTCATTTTTTAACGCTTCAATCACCTTTTGCTGACGTTCTACTCGACCAAAATCTCCTTTTTCATCGTGTCGGAATCGGGCAAAACCAAGTAATTCTTTACCATTTAAGTTATGAACACCTTGTTTTAATGAAACACCAATTTTTTCGGACATATCCTTATCTACATTAATTTCAACTCCATTTGGCGCTAAAATATCTACAAGAGATTCAAAATTTTTAAAATCGATAATGGCATAATGATGAATTGGTAGGCCAAACATATTGCCAATCGTATCTTTTAATAATTGAACACCATCTAAATAGTAAGCCGTATTAAGCTTATAGGATTTATAACCTGGAATATCTGCATAAATATCTCGCATTAATGACACGAGCTTAATATCATTTGTTTTCTTATTCCAAGATAATACCATCATTGTATCTGTACGTGATTTTTCTTCACCACGAGTATCGATTCCTAATAATAAATAGTTTTCAACATCACCTTTTACAGGATCACCTTTGAAATTTTCTTGGACTACTTTTGTATCACTTGCCAATTCTAGTCCACTGCGATATTGCATAACAGAATAACCTGCAATGACAATGACACAAAGTAATAGCAATGTGAAGAATGCTCTCCCTTTACGCAAGCGACGTTTTTTTGGACGTTGCGAGCGTCTTGAATAATCTTGCTCTTCCATACCTGTTTACTCCTCTATTTTTTATAGTAATGTAACGATTTCACATAACGAAAGGTTCATTTTATATGATGTTACGAATCCTATCAACAACTACTTATAGGTTATTTTACACCTAATTTGCCAGTAATGAACAAAATAATGCTATAATATTTTCACGAAAGAAAGGATGATGAACATGATCGAGAAAGCTACGTTTGCTGGCGGTTGTTTTTGGTGTATGGTAAAGCCATTTGTTGAGTGGGACGGTATACATAAGGTTACTTCAGGCTACATGGGTGGCCATTTAGACAATCCTACTTATGAGGATGTAAAAAAAGGGACTTCTGGCCATTTAGAAGTAGTCGAAATAGAATTCGACCCTAGCATTTTTAGTTATGAGCAGCTGCTTGATATTTACTGGATGCAAATCGACCCAACGGATGCTTATGGTCAATTTCATGACCGTGGTGAATCTTATACGACAGCAATCTTTACCTATTCTGATGAACAAAAACGCATTGCAGAAGCTTCCAAGGAAAAGCTAGCAAACAGTGGTCGCTTTGATAAACCTATTGTAACCACAATTCGCGATGCCAAGCCCTTCTACCCTGCAGAAGATTATCATCAAGACTTTTATAAAAAAGAGTCGGAGCATTATCAGAAAGACCGAGCGCTTTCTGGCAGAGATCAGTTCATTACTGAACATTGGGAGAAATAACTTATAGAAAATTCTATTTTGATTGACGAATGCTTTTCAAAATGGTTTTTTTCTTTTTTTAATGAACGTGTATAAAAAACAATGAACGGTCTATACTATTTAAGATTTCACTTCAAATCCAATGACAAGGAGGGTTAACCCGATGAGTGGGGCTGACCGGTAACTCAGAAGGACCATCAAAACTGAATGAAGCTAAAGCATAATGCGGAAGCGAGGCAGTGTGTCATGGAGCACTTTGAGTAAGTGAGAATCATGCCCGGAATATTCATATTCCGGGTTCTTTTTTTGCATTGTCCTACAAATTCACTACTTTGCAATAGTCGTGTATAAAAAATAATAAATGACCTATACTATTAAAGATTTCACTTCAAATCCAATGACAAGGAGGGTTAACCCGATGAGTGGGGCTGACCGGTAACTCAGAAGGACCATCAAAACTGAATGAAGCTAAAGCGTAAATGCGGAAGCGAGGCAGTGTGTCATGGAGCACTTTAAGTAAGTGAGAATCAAACCCGGAATATTAATTCCGGGTTCTTTTGTTTTGGTTCTACTGGGAATACCTTCAGAAAAATCTTTAAACACAAAAAAAGCCAAAAACATAGTTCCCCCAAAATAGCACAGTAACTAAAAATGACAGTATGTTTGGTTCTTGATAAGCCCAAATGGTTTTTTCTCATGGCTCCGTTTTTGGTGCCAATCGCAAAGGATAAATGGATATTTATGTTAAGATAGAGAAAGAAAAATTTACTTAACGTTCGAAGAGTTGAAGAACAATTATTGATAGTATCGTGATACGGTAGTTTTTATTTAACTATGAGAAAGTGGGTTTTCTAGTGAAAAATATTTTAGTTGTCGGCGGTTATGGTCAAGTTGGTACCGTGATCTGTAAAAATTTATCCCAGATTTATCCTGGCAAAGTTATCGCGGCTGGTAGAAATTTTGAAAAAGCAAAACGGTTTTCTTTGTCTATGAATGACAAGGTTCTGCCGTTGAAACTAGATATTTATAATTTGGAGGCATCCGATGAAGTATTTACACACACCCAGTTAGTAATAATGTGCCTTGACCAAAAAGACACTAATTTCGTTGAAATGTGTATACAAAATAAAGTTCATTATATAGATATTTCCCCTTCCTATACTATCTTATCTAAAATTGAAAGTTTACAGAGTAAAGCACTTGAATTGGAAACAACTTTAGTATTGGGTGTAGGTTTAGCTCCAGGTTTATTAAATTTAATGGTCAAAAATTTAGTCAATCAGGTTACTAAAGTTAACAGTACGGACACTTATCTAATGCTTGGGATTGGTGAAAAGCATGGAAATGACGGAGTACAATGGTTGCTCAATAATATAAATAATAATTATTCAATATTTGAAAATGGTCAAAATAAGTATGTAAGTAGTTTTACCGATGGAAAATATGTAGAGTTACCTAATAAATATGGGAAAAGGATTGCTTATAGATTTAATCTGGCCGACCAACATATTCTCACTAAAACGCTTCATTTAGAAAATGTATCTTCTCGCTTCTTTTATGACTCGGCCTTTACAACAAAAGAGATAGCGATACTGAAAAAGTTGGGAGCTTTTAAGCTATTAAAATATAAATTCTTTATAAATATTTTAAAAAATATATTTGTGGGAGCTTTGCATATTTTTGATAAATTAAACATTGGCTCAAATGATTATTTAATAAAAGCGGAAGTACATGGGGAAATCGAGGGAAAAGAAGGAACTATTGAATCTGTTTTATTTGGCTCAAATAATACCGAGATAACAGGTAATGTTGCCTCGATATTAGGGAATAAGTTAATCGAAAATAACTATTCAGCAGGTGTACACTACATAGAACAGCTTTTTGACTTAGACGATATATTATCAATTCTAGATAATAGTATATCTTATAAGTATGAAATCAAATCCTTCAACTAACGATCGTTTTACATGAAGTAGCCCACCCAAATAGTCGATGTGAAAAATTGTACTAGAACTATTCGAGCGCTATCGTTCAAGAAGGAAGTAAAAAATTTAAAGCAGACAGGGGTTAAATACGATGATAAAAGGTTTTGGAGGAATATTTTGGAGAACTAACAATCTTGATGTTATCAAAAAGTGGTACGGTGAAGTGTTGAAGATGGACATAGAAGATTGGAATGGGACTGTAATTAAACCGCAATTAGGAAATGAGACGATCTTTTCATTCTTTAGCGGAAATGACAGTTATTTTCCAACAGAACAACAAGTGATGTTAAATTTCCAAGTATATGATCTAAACGAGACTATTAACCATCTTGAACATATTGGCGTACCTCTTGAAAGAGAAAAAGAAGTCAGCGAATTCGGAAAGTTTATTTGGATTAAGGATCCTGAAGGTCGATTGATCGAGCTTTGGGAAAAATAGTGGGTTGTAAAAAGGAAGTGCCTAATTCTTGTGAATGTAGCACTTCCCTTTTCTCCTATATCATGTTGCTTTCAAAAAAGACTGAAGAGCATCGAAGAAACGATACCCATATTTTTCGAATTTTACTTCACCAATTCCACTAACATGTCTTAATTCTTCAAGCTCAGTCGGTTTTTTATCACATAAATCACGTAATGTTTTATCAGAGAACACAACAAATGGTGGTACCTTTTCTTCATCTGCAATCTCTTTACGTAATAATCGTAAATGCTCGAATAACGGATCATTGTCTACAAGCTTACGTACAGTAACAGCTTCTTTTCTCATGACCTGTCGATTCCCCATTAATACTTCTTTGCCTTCCTCTGAGACATAAATGGTCGGAAACGTGCCATGTTTAACGGCAAGTACGCCCTCTGCAATTAAAAATTCAATAAAGGTTGAAACATCCTTTGAAGAATATTGACCTTTTAAAATGCCGTAAGTCGACAGCCTTGTAAAACCAAATTCAGTGACCTTTTGATTTTTGGAACCAATCAACACTTGGGCCACCATCGTCTTACCGAATTTTTGCCCCATCCTTACAACACAAGCTAATACCTTTTGTGCATCTACGGTCACATCTTTAACTTCTCGGCCATCATTACAATTACTACAACGACTACAAGGCTCCCCTGCTTCGTCAGCAAAATACGTTAAGATCGCATTTTGTAGGCAGCCTTCTGTATGACAATAATCAACCATCGTTTGTAGCTTTGCCAATTCCTGGGCAATTCTTGTTTCATCCTGCGTCTGTTCAATTAAAAAGCGCTGTGTTTGAACATCACCTGATGCATAAAGCAAAATACAGGCACTTGGCAAGCCATCCCGTCCTGCACGCCCCGCTTCCTGATAATAGCTCTCCATATTGCGCGGCATTTGATAATGGATAACAAAGCGTACATTACTTTTATCAATACCCATGCCAAATGCATTGGTAGCTACCATAATGCGCGCCTCGTCTTTTAAAAAGCGTTCCTGCTCTGTCATACGCATGTCCTCTGACAATCCCGCATGGTATTTGGCCACCGCTTCGCCCGAACGACTTAATAGCTCATAGATTGCGTCTACAGCCTTTCGGGTCGCCGCATAAATAATGCCCGCTTCATTTTTATTTTTCATTAAATAATTTTTAATGTAGCGCTCTTTGTTTTCACCGATTAACACAGAGAATGCTAAATTATCACGTGAAAACCCTGTAATTACTGTTGAATGCTCATCAATCCCCAATAATTGTCTAATATCATCGCACACAGCTGGTGTAGCTGTTGCTGTAAGTGCTAAGACAGTTGGCTTTTGCGGCCACAATGTAAATAATTTTTGAATTGCACGGTAGCTTGGTCTAAAATCATGTCCCCATTGGGATATACAGTGCGCTTCGTCTACAGCAAGCAACGGTACTGATAAATTCGATAATACCTGTAAAAATGTTGCACTCTCTAATCGCTCTGGCGCTATATAAAGCAGCTTTAAATAACCTGCACTCGCTAACTGCATCGTTTCATTCACTTCTTGCACGGTTAAGGTACTATTTATATACGCGGCCGGGATATTTGCAGCACGTAATGCTTCTACCTGATCTTGCATAAGAGAAATTAAAGGAGAGATGACGACTGTTAGGCCATCTAGCATGAGCGCCGGAATTTGATAGCAAATTGATTTACCTCCGCCAGTTGGCATCACACAAAGACTTGATTGACCTCGTAATGTTTGTTCAATAATTGGTTCTTGTCCATTGCGAAATGAATCATAGCCAAAATGATGTTGTAGCATTTGTCTTGCTTGCTCCATCCAACTTTTCACTCCTCAGTTATTAGACGAATAAGCTGATATTCGCCCTGTTCATTTTTATTTATTTCATATACCATCATAGAGTTAGCAAGTGCCTCTTGACCAGCAGAATTTGTTAATACATATTCTATTTTGGCACGAACAACAATATTTTGCCCATCCATGCTAATGTTTTTAATTGACGTATTGTTAAAACGTATTTTCGCTTGTTTGGATGCATAATACGCCACCATATTATCCAATGTGCTTTGTAAATCGTCTCCTCCTACATAAGGCTTCATAACGCTAGCATCTTGAATATCAACTGCCGCTTTTAAATGCTTAAAAAAAGTATCTAAAAACAGTTTGATCTCATCGACATTATAGGCAAAAATATTCTTTCCGAATTGATCAACCGCTTGCTGTACTGCTTCTTGATCACGCTGTTCTATATACGGGTATAGGTTTTTTGATTGAGATAATCGATCACTTGTCTTCATATTACCTGCGACCCATTCATCCAATAACTGCGCAATATCTTTATATGGCAATATAAACGGCTGTGAAGTCCCGTTTTGCTTGCGTTTAAAATAGATGCCCGCAAGTTTACCATTCTCTGCTTCTAGGACGGGGCTCCCAATAAGTGTATTTTGTTCTGCATCTATGTAATAAGCTGCTACCTTGTCACTATATTTTTTAATGATGTGCGGTAAGCTATTAACATAAACAGCTAACTGATTTAATTCACCATTATAGACGGTCGGCAACTTTACCGATGCGTCATATGCTACTTCTAAAATGGCGATATTATAAGCTGTTGAAATATAATGCACTTCGGCTTCCATTAATTTATCATTATTAAATTGTACAAGTGCAGCCGGCTTTGATGCTACAAGCGCACCATTTGTCAAAATATAAAGCTTAGCGTCCTCTTTTTTTACAATAATCCCTGCACCGATTCCATTCTCACCAACTACTTTAACTTCCGGTACCACTTTTTCTTGCTGCTTCGTCACAGCCTTTTCCGATTTCACATCGGTCTTTTTCGTATCAAACACCTCTGCCGATGTTTCATTTTTACAGCCCGTTAATAATAAAGCTGTTGCTCCAATAATGAGCATCTTTTTCCGCATACATTCACCAAAACTTTCTTTAGATCTTCCCTTACTATCATAAACAACGTTACCATTCGTTTCAAGTTTACATAATATTATTATTAATTTATGTATGTTATTTAAATACTGCTCTCATTTTTAAACACTTCGTTATACCTATAATAAAAGGCTCTATGTTGGCTTTGCTATAAAAAATGACTTGTGATTTGCGGTTAAAATGTTATTTAAAAAAGGCTGTTTTCGAAAAGATTGTTACTATTCAACTAACGGTGCAGAATAGTCGAGGAAGTGTATGATTTTTTATGGTAATATTGTATTGCTGTATAGGGGTGGAACTATTGATTATAGGTACAATGTCCGTAGTGATCTTTATGATTGTTTGGGGAATACCAGCGTTTATGGTTGTTAGAGGTTATTTAAAAATGAATACCGACGATAAAAAATCCGCAATTAATGATTTTAGGTCGCGCCATTTTATTTTTACAATTGGATTTATAGTAATAGGGTTTTTCTTTACACATTTAGGTATGTTATTTGCCGTAAGCATAATTAGAATAATTGGTATTCCTTTAATGATTTTAGGAGGAATCTTTTCAGCGTTAACTACGTCGAAGGAAAGTAAAATCAGGATTATGTTAATACTTATTGTATTATCAATAATAATTTCCGTAAATATTATATAGTTCAACTATCATTGTGCTAACGGGTGCTCTAGTTGAAGAAGATATCCAAGCCAGAGGCAGCAATCTTTGAGAAAACAGCCTTTCTAAAAGATTGTTTATTAATCTAACGAGTATTTTTGGTAAAAGAAGGGATTGTCATCTCCCCTATAGAAATAACAAGGAAACTAGTTTTGGGAGAGGTATTTATGAAATCGAGAAAAACAAAATTACTTTCTACAATTGTACTTATATTGGCATTGGTCTTAATTTCTTATTATTCAGTTGATGCATTTTGGGCTGGCAATAAGGAAACTTCAGCAACATTCATAGGAGAAAATAACAGTTGGGCTGTAACAGTAAATGTAAATGAAAATGGGAAACTAGCTGAAGGCTCTTATGTTGCAAAATACAAAGGGAACAATATGGAGAATCTATTGAAGAAGGAAATTGGAAACCAGGTACACTATAAATCCTCATCTTCTGGTGGAAGTACATATTTATCAGATAATGGCGTTTTAGAAGGGAATGCGTTTAAGAAAAGTTGCGGTAATGGATGTTCCTATTCAGCGTTCGATGATTCTGAACTTGCTTTTGTGGTTGTCGTAGATGGCAATGAGGAGAGTATAACACTTCAAAAAACTGAATGAGAAGTGTTATTGAACGTTTTCTTATACAAGGTCCTTGCTCTGACGATTTACATAAAAAAGAGAGCAGGTCCTAGTTATGGAACCGACTCTCTTTTTGTTTTTGGCTGTTAGGATGTTTTAGAATATGAAATTACTCATCCGTGGTACCAACCTGTTTTTACGTTAACAACCACGACATATGCTTCTTCGCCATCGCGCATAGTGTATACGCTGTAAAAACCTTCGTTATCAGTAACGCCCTCTTTTTTGTAGATAATGTTGTCGCGCGAATCCACGTATTCCGCTTCAACCATTGCTTTTTCGAAGGTGTCTTTTACGCCTGGAGCCCATTCAAACGGAGCTGATGCTTTGGCTGCAGCGACCTTTTTTTCAGCTTCTTGTTTTACTCGTGCTATTTCAGCTTCTTGTTTTGCTCGTGTAATTTCAGACTCTTTTTTTGCTTGTGCGATCTCAGCTTCTTTTTTTGCTTGTGCAATTTCGGCATTCTTTATGGCTTCATCGTTAGAAGTTCTTAAATTAGAAGATTCATCTTTGATAGAAGCGAAATGGGTTAAATCCGCTTTCGAAAGTTCATCAAGTTTCCCGTTAGAATTTTGATAGTTGCCTGATTGAGATAAATTCTTCGCTTCTGTTAACAGAGCATTGTACTTCTTTTCATTTTCCTGAAATGCGATTTGTGTATCTTTTTTATCTTGCGATTTGGAGGAAATTACTTTCGATCCTTCTTCGATTTTTATTGATTCATCAAGTAATTTAACAGCTTCAGCTATATTATTTTGTTCCACTGATTTATCTGCTTTTAAAATCAATTGTACCTGGTTTAAATAAGCCTTCGCTGAAACATCGTCTTCCTTCGTTTCTAATGCTACCTCGAACAGTCCTTCGGCTTTGCTGAATTGATCATCTGCGATTGCATCCAGCCCTTTTTGGATGGACTCTTGATATAATTCGTCTGTTTTTGAACTGCACCCTCCAAGGATCAATAGTGAAGCTATGAGAACCATCGTTACCGCTTTGAAGTTATAAATCTTCATCCTGTAAATCTCCTTATATCGTAATTTTTAATAGCAAAAAGTGAATGATGGCATTTTAATTAATTACAGTTACAGTTATCACCTTAGATCTATCCCAATCATCGCCAGGTAATATCGATATATCTGTAGTGCCTGGTGCTATTGCTATAAATCCATTTGTATTATGAAATGTATCAATTACGCCGTCACTACTAAACATCGTCCGTTCGGATATCTTGTTATGATCATCCCTTGTAAGGACTAATCTTTGTCCGACTTTCAGTATTATGGATTGAGAAAGAAGTTCCAATTCTCCATTCGCCAGAATGGAATAATGGACAACTACATCGTCCGCTGAAAGTGTATTCGGTTGAATGTCTTTCTTAGCCTCTTTTTCGGCTGCAGCAACCTTCGCTTGAGCTTCCTTTTGTGCCTGTGCCACCTTTTGTGCTTGAGCATTCTGTGCCTGTGCATTCTTTTGTGCTTGAGCATTCTGTTGTGCCTGTGCATTCTTTTGTGCTTGTGCAACTTCGGCATTTCTAATAATCGTATTGTTAGACTCTTTTAATTTTGTAGCTTCATCCTTGATCGATGCGAATTGAGATAAATCAGCTTTCAATAATTCATCTAGCTTTCCATTGGCTTTTTGATAGTCGCCAGATTGGGTTAAATTCTTGGCATCTGTTAATAACGTATTGTAGTGAGTTTGGCCTTTCTGATGTGAGAGCAATACTTCTTTTTTGTCTCGTGCTTTAGATACAATTACCTTAGAGCCTTCTTCGACTTCTATCGACTGCTCAAGCGATTTTAAGGCTTCGTCTATTTTATTCTCTTTCATTAAATCATCTGATTTTAATATCAATTGCACTTGATTTAATAAAGCTTTTGCCTTTGGATCCTTTTCTTTCGCCTTTGTTGCCATTTCAAAAAGTCCTTCAGCTTTACTAAAGTTATCTTCAGCGATGGCGTCCAACCCTTTTTGAATGGATTCTTCATATACTGCGTTGCTCTTGGAACTGCATCCTCCTATAAGGAGTAAAACCCCTATTAACAACGCTGTTTTCCAGTTAAAAATATACTTTTCCATTAACTACCTCTCCTCTATATGAAAATTCTACTATAAAAATTGATTTTTTTGCAGAGTAATATTTGTGATTCCTTGAAAATGTTGTTGTTGCTATAAAAACATAAGGCTATTTTCAAAAAACTTGTATGAAGTTATACCTAGTTTTGGTAATATACTTAAGTGACTTAATACGGACCGAAAAATTTGTCTCAATTTAGGAACGTTCTTAGGCTAACGGAGCAAGATAGTTAAATTAAGGGAATTTGTGTTAAGGTACATATTATAAGATAAAACATAAATGTCAGGGGGGTTAGATTTGTTTGCTTCCGTTCTGTTTATCTATTTGCCTATTTCTATTTCATTACTAAGTATTTGGGGATTGTTTTGGGCAATCAAGAACAAGAGAAATATATATGTTCCTCCATTGATTCTTGTAAATCTAAGTATCATAACGCATTTTGTTGGTTTGAAGGTAATTAGGGGATTTGAAGGAATGGGAGTAAGTATGCTAGGTGCAATTTTACTTGGAATATGCCTTATAATCTTAGTGTTGATATTAATTACAGATTCCAATATGAAAAGAAAATCGCAAAGATCCATTTGATTGATTAAATATGTTTTTATTAAACTAACAGGGTCTTTAGCAAAGGCTGTTTTCTAAAAGATTGTTGCTGTTAAAACATAAAAACAGAGTTAATCTACAAAATGTGTAGAATCAACTCTGTTTTTATGTTTGATATTTTGTAAATCGAATATTTAACTAAAGCACCCCGTTACTTTAAGTGAAGAAGTTTACAAAACTTAATTAGGGTTACTAAAAACCCAGATTTTAAACTCGTCACTTAGTTCTTGTAAAATCCAACCCGATTAATAATAATATTCATTAAAATCGGAATCAGTCGGACATAGTGCGACAATAGGTAAATCATTTATCGTTTTAAACATCTTTTTTAACAACCCTTGATCACGATAAACCTCGCTTATCGCAAATTGATACAAAGAAATTTTGTTTTGTGTTTTTTTTCGGTAAAACCGAAATGCCCCCACTACTTGGCCTTCTACTGTTGCCACTATCATTTGCTTTCTTCTTATAGCTGCTTTAACTCCAAGAGGACATAAAAACTCTTCAGAATAGATCGCACTGTTATTGCGTTCTATATTTTTGTTGAAGAACGTTACAACTTCAGATATATGAGTTGGATTTGCTAAGGCTATCTGCATGTTTCTCCTCCCTTAACACTTTTTAAAATAAAAGAGATTTATATATTTCTCCTATAATACCTTCCATTTGATGAACACCCAATTCTGCATTGGTCATTATGACCGCACCTTTCTCTAAATACGGAAACACCACCATCATACATTGAAAACCCACTCCCCAACCGAGTGATGTGATTTCTAGTTCTTTTTCTGAGCCTTCAAGAAACACACCTAATCCAGTCCAACTTTTATCTCTTTGGGAGGTTATCATTTCTTTTGCTAACCTTTCCGAAATGCCAACCTTGCTTTCTCCCTTTACAGCATTCATTAACTCAAGAACTAATTCAGCTAAATTCAAAGAAGTTGTCCATAATCCGGCCGCCGCTGGATAAGGATATATAGGATATTTCCCATCTACTAACTCACCGTTTTTATTGTGACCGCAAGAAAAGTTTTGTCTATCTACTTCCAACATTGTTGTAATGAATTGGCTATTTGCAATTCCTAATGGTTCAAATATTTGCTCATTCATAACTTTATGAAACGGTTTTTCAGTAACATCTTCTATTAGTTGTTGAATGATACAAAAACCTGCATCGGAATAATGGAATTCACTTTCTGGTTCACACTTGACGTCAATAGGAGTGTTACAATATGGAGTTTGCCCCTCTAATAATTCAACCATCGAAGGAAACCCTATTTCCGAATTTAGTTCAGGATAACTACCCTCAGGGTCTTTAATTCCAGATTGATGACTTAGTAAGTTCCTCAATGTCACTTTTTTATTTTTAGTAAAATCATTTTCTGGTACTTTCCACGATACAAGACTTTCATTCACATCATCATCTAAATCAAGAAGTCCTTCCTCTACTAGCTTCATAGCAAGTATTCCTGTTAAGAACTTGCTAATTGAACACGCACTAAAAATAGAATCTTCATTTACTTTTCTATTGCTTTTCGCTTCTAATAAGCCGTAATTTTCTGTTCCACTAATTTCACCACCCTCAAGCAATGTTATACTTAGACCTTGTACATTATAATGTTTCATTCGTTCTACAATGCGAATGTTCTCCAATTTCACAATTATCCCCTTTATCAGTATTATCAAATAAATTATAACACGAACGTACGCTCCCTTTTATCTGTTTGTAATATATTTATCTTCAATTAACCTACTTCGTTAGTTGAAGAGCAACAATCTTTACGAAAACAGCCTTAAAAAAAGATAAAAAAACATGCACGTCATTTCGCGCATGTCTTACCATTATTTCTTCTTTAACATCATTGTTGTAGCTAAAATGCCCAACATCAATAGTATAAAAATCATATAGGTAAATGTATGGTTACCAGTCTTATCATAGCAATAGCCGATAAGTATAGGGATCACGGAACTTATCATAAAGCCACCTGAAAGAACCATAGATGACCAGCTATTTGCCTCCTCGTCATTTCTTGCTTCATCCAATGGTAACAATAGGCCAATTGGAAATAAGCCACTTAATACGAAACCTATGATGAATACAGCAATCCATAACAATGACCCTGAACCTAACCAAAGCATCACAAAGCCTATCACGCCTATGAACCCTAAAGAAAAGAGCCAACCGATTCGACTCGACCATTTTTCCATTAGTATGGGCACCAAAATATTACCAATCATTTGTATAATAGACATAAATGTTAGCATCGAACTTGCCGCGACAAGAGAAAAGCCCTTATCTTGTAAGATTGGTGCTAGCCAAGACATAATAGAGAAGAACAAAGATGTTTGGATACCAAAGTAAATTAAAATGATCCATGCACGGACATTTTTCCACGGATTTCGTGCAGCTTTTTCAGCCATTGCACCTGTCTCTGGCAGGTGTTGATTTTGTATGACAAGGGACCATATACACAGGGCAATAATAGCAAGTACCCCCCAACTACCAAGCGCTATTGTCCAGCTCTCATGAAAATAATTATAAAATGGGATTGTTAGTGCTGCACTCAATGTTGCCCCTGTTCCGATTCCAAATGAATAAATGCCTACAACAGTCGTAAAACGCTTTGGGAATTTTTTCTTTATATAGGCATTTAATATGGGACCAATCAGTGCAATTGCAAATCCTGCAGCAAAGCTTGTGACTACAAGTAGAACATAACTTTCTTGTAAAAAGCGTAGCCCATTTGCTAATGCCAGGATCATGATTAAGAGCGTAATGGCTGTTTTTGTTCCGAGTTTTCTTTGTAATGGCACTGCAAATGGGGCAAAGAGCCCCATACAAAACACCGGAATAGATGTTAAAAAGCTCATTTTTGTATTTGATATATGGAGTGATTCCAAAAGTACATTAAATAGTGGTCCGATTGCTGTGACTGCTGGTCGCATATTGAGCGCAACCAAGAAAATACAAACAACCACAAGTACCATGGAAAGACGCCATTGTTTTTTCTGCATACTTTCAAAAAACCTTCTCTCTATTGATACAGTTAAAAATTCAACTAAATTTGTTAGATCTTTGAATTCTCACTATATCCTTTTACCATTTTTTCTAGTATCGGTCAATTTAATGGCAATTATTGATGAAAAGATATAGCTAGTATCAAGAAATAGCTGCAGCTTACGATACTTACATTTTTTTTGGCGCTGCAATTCCTAACAGTGCTAACGATTCTTTTAGAACAACGGCTACACAATGACAAAATGCTAATCTAGATGTTCTTTGGCTGTCATCGACCAATACTTTATTGTGCGCATAATATTTATTAAATTGGCGGGCTAATTGTAAAGCATATTTAGCAATTTGTGATGGATCTGCTTGCTCTAAAGCGTTAGCAATTACTTTCGGAAATTGTTCCAGTAATAAAATAACTGGCCATGCTTGCTCCCCTAATGCTTCAAACGATACTTCGTAACTTTGTTCATCGGCTTTTTCCAAAAGTGATGAAATACGTGCATACGTATATTGAATATATGGCCCTGTTTCGCCTTCGAAATGCATCATTTGCTCAATCGAAAACTCAATATCATGAAGACGATCATTTTTCAAATCGTTAAAAATAACCGCTCCTACACCAATCTGACGTGCAATGTTCTCTTTATCCATTAGATTTGGATTTTTTTCCTCGATATTTCGCTTTGCAGTAGCAATCGCTTCTGTAAGTACATCTGCTAATAAAACGATTTTACCTTTACGCGTCGACATTTTTTTACCTTCTTTTAGAATCATGCCAAAAGGTACATGTTGTAAGTCTTTTGCCCAATCATACCCCATCTTTTCAATGACTTTAAATAACTGGTTAAAATGAAGTGACTGTTCATTCCCTACAACGTAAAATATTTTTTTCGGGTCATATTGTTGTTGACGATAAAAAGCAGCTGCTAAATCACGGGTAGCATAGAGTGTAGCCCCGTCTGTTTTAGTTATTAAGCAAGGTGGCATATTATCTATTTCAACGACATAAGCACCGTCGGATTTCACAAGTAAGTCTTTATCTTCCAACTCTTTCACAACAGCAGCCATTTTGTCGTTGTAGAACGCTTCTCCAACGAAAGAGTCAAAGTTAATTCCAAGCAGTTGATAAATGGTCTTGAATTCTTCTAGTGATGCATCTCTAAACCATTGCCATAACGCTAACGCTTCTTTATCGCCATCTTCTAATGCTTTAAATGCAGCACGTGCCTGTTCATTGAGTGTTTCATCCTGCTCCGCTTCTTCATGGAACTTCACATAGATTTTTAAAAGTTCCTCGATTGGAGCAGCTTCAATTGTTTTTTGATCTCCCCATTTTCGATAGGCCACGATTAATTTCCCAAACTGTGTTCCCCAATCTCCTAAATGATTAATGCGGATTGCTTGGTAGCCATTTTTCTCTGCTATGTTTGCCAATGCATTGCCGATCACTGTAGAACGTAAATGACCCATGGAAAAAGGCTTCGCTATATTAGGTGAAGAAAAATCCAACACAACATTCCCCTTCGATTCCTGCTGAGTCCCGTATAAATTTTCTTCTTTTACTATTTGACTAAGCACCTGCTGTGTAATCGTTGGTTGATGGTAAAATATATTGACATACCCGCCTACTACTTGAATCTCTTGTATTACATCACAACTTAAATTGTTTTTTATGTCCGATGCGATACTATTTGGAGATTTTCTTAATTTTTTTGCCAGTGTAAAGCACGGCAATGCTACATCCCCTAAGCCCAAATTTTTCGGTTTCTCTAGTAAATTTTGAATGTCATTGACAGTTAACTCATTATTTAATGCCATAGCGATGCTTTTCGCAATTTGTGTATGCATGTTCATTCTCCTTTCCATAATAAAAGCCCCCGTCTCTAAAAAATAGAGACGAGAGCATAGTTATCCCGTGGTACCACTCTAGTTGCCATATAATATGACCACTTTCTGTTGTTAACGAGGTGACTCCCCGTTATTCTCTACTACTAATTCGAGAACCTTCTCCAAAGTGCGTTTCATTTATGGCCCCTGCATTAGGCTCACACCATCCCTAATTCGCTTTCCAGTAGATCCATAAATTACTCTCTTTTTCATTGAATTTAACTGTAATTTCGAAATATTCTACACAACACCTCGATTAAAGTCAATAGTGCTTTTGCAATGTAATAAAAAAACGGTTGTGAACGGTGTGTTACCATTATTTTTAAATGATTGATATTTTTGATCATACAAGGAAAACCTGTACTATTTGGCAATCGTCTAATGAATGAACACGTTAGGAGGGACGATATGGAGGAAACAATAACAGCAAGTAGCTTATCACGAGATCAGGTGGTTGAGGAGCTAATGACAAATTATGGTCAAGAGGTACTGCAGCTTGTTTATACATATGTACATGATGCCCCTCTTGCTGAGGATTTGACGCAAGAGATTTTTATCAAGTGTTATAAGGCTCTCTCAACATATCAAGGTCATTCCAGCTTGAAAACATGGTTGTGGCGTATTGCTATTAATCATTCAAAGGACTATATAAAAAGCTGGTATAAGAAAAACGTCGATGTAACGGAAACGAAGGTGTTAGCGGAAGCATTAGAAACGGGAGATTTGCTTGAGCAAGTTGTGCAGAATAGTGAGGACGAGGCATTGTTTGACATAGTGATGACTCTCCCCGTTAAGTATCGTGAACTTATTTATTTTTATTATTTTGAAGACTATTCGATCCAAGAGATTGCCAACATTTTATCATTGAATAACAATACGGTGAAAACAAGACTTCGTAAGGCCCGTTCTTTGTTGCAAAAAGCGTTAGGAGGGAATCCATTTGACGGAAACACGTTTTAAACAAGCTATGAAAAATCAATTTAAAAAGATGCAGTTTACAGAAATGCATAAGGAAGCTGTACGTAAAGGGATTCAAGAGGAACTTTCAGATCAGTCGCTACTAACGATGCTACAAACGAAGCGCTCAGGTTTTGAAATTACGCAACTTCTTTATGCAAAAAACAAAGAGGTCATTCATTTAAATGAAGGAATGATCTATTCTTCCTTACATCGCCTTGAACAGCAACAACTCGTCGTAAGTGAGTGGTATGGGAATGAAAAGCGCTATGTTCTTTCACGTAAGGGCGTTAAGCTGTTAACAAAGCTTCACAAAGAAACGGACAAACGCCCTGTTTTTGAGCAATTACTGAAGGAGGTACGCTATGCGAACGATTAAAGAATTTACTCAACACGTAAAGGGACATATTCGTAATAAGGAGGCACATGATGCTGTTGAAAAAGAGCTAACTTATCATTTAGCGAAGTCAAAGCATGCTTGGCAAGAAAAGGGCTATAAAGCTACAGATGCGGAATTACGGGCTGTACGTGAAATGGGCAATGCTACAAACCTCGGCGTCTCACTTAATCAGATTCATCAGCCGAAAATCGATTGGCTACTCGTTATTCCATTTATGCTTGCAGTAATGTGTAGTTTCTTACCACTTCTACCAGCTGAGCTCTCGTTACGAGATTCTATCATCCGTAATATCGTGATTGTTATTGGTGGAATTGTTTTGACAATCTTCTTAATGCGACTCGATTTTCGCAAGCTAGAGCGCTATTCCACGCAGATGTATATACTGGGATGTCTCTTATTTCTTATTATTTTAAATGGTAATGAAACAATTAATGGGGTTGTTTTTTTTAGAGTTGGCCCCCTAGAACTTAAAGGTTGGATGACGATGCCCCTCTTTTTAATGGCGTTTGCAGGGCTTTTCGCTAAACCAAAAAAATCATTATGGTTGCTGCTCACTCTTTATTTAATCGGTGCATATTGCTACTTGCGATTACCAGATATTTCATTATTTTGTTCATATTCAGCGATTGTTGCCACATTATTTTATGCGAGCAGCTTTTCTCGCAAGCAAAAGCTAGCAATTACTATAGCATTTAGTCTCCTATTTGTAGCATTCATCTGCTACTTAATGTTTGCACCTTTAAAATCGTATCAACTTGAAAGAATGCAGACCATCTTTACAACAGACTTAGATGAGAATTCTATTGTTGCACTTAGTTCAACTGTGATGAAGCACCTCACTTGGTTTGGCACTAGCTCTCAACCTTTTGCTAATGCAGCGCATACTGATTTTGCATTACTCACAATTTTACAAACGTATGGGATACTTGCAGGTGTTATCATTATATGCATTCTTGGCTTCATCATTTATCGTTTAGCACATACACTTGGTTACATTCATAACGAATACGGTCGGTTATTAATTACTGGTGGTCTTGCTTATGTTACAACGCAAATTGCCTATCAAATACTTATGCTTTTCGGACTTGTACCCTTTATATCAATGCCACTCCCATTCATTAGCCATGGTGTTTTCCCAATGCTTATAGGAAGCGTTCCAATTGGCTTAACACTTAGTATTTATCGCAGGAAATCATATATTTAATAGTTTGATATTAAATGGCTTTGAAAACTGTTTAGGACTAATTGGATACATCCGTTAATCCGCTACTTCCTAGGAACCGCTACTTTAGTTGATACTACTCTCCATGCTGGATAAGGGATGCTGAATTAAACTTTTCTCATATTCTACAAGACTTAAAGATGCTTTAGGATTAGAACAAAACGATATAAAAGCAGCCAATTAAGGTTGCTTTTTTATGTAGAAATAAATATTGTTAAGAATTTTTCTCTCATTTTACCAACAATTTATTTTTTGTATGTGGAATTTCTGAGTAACTAAGCGTTCGCAGTCCAACTGTTACCAAAGCAAATCAATGTGTTTTAGTGTATTTAAAGACTTTTTTCCCTATTGTCTGACCTCTTTTTCATCCGATATCTAAAAGTGTATTAGCTTTCTTGTAAGGAAAATCTGTATTAAGCGACGAAGAACTCATGTTTTATAAAAATTTAAATAACGCTAAACGTTGATTTAATAATGTTTATAGACTATGGTACATATTTCATGATATACTAGTGCCATTGTGAAAAAAGGAGGAACTTGCATGATTCAAGTAAGTAATGTAGGTCTTCGCTATGGCGATCGTAAACTATTTGAAGACGTAAATATAAAATTCACACCGGGGAATTGCTACGGTTTAATCGGAGCAAATGGTGCTGGTAAATCAACATTTTTAAAAATTCTTTCTGGTGAAATTGAAGCTCAGGAAGGTCACGTATCAATGGGTAAGGACGAACGTTTATCAGTCCTTAAACAAAACCACTTTGAATACGATGAATTCAATGTATTAGATACAGTTGTTATGGGGAACAAACGTCTTTGGGAAGTAAAATCTGAAAAAGACGCTATCTACGCAAAAGAAGACTTTTCTGATGAGGATGGCATGCGTGCTGCTGAATTAGAGGGTGAATTCGCTGACCTAAATGGTTGGGAAGCTGACTCAGAAGCAGCAACATTATTAAACGGGTTAGGGATTGGCGACGAGCTTCACTATATGCTAATGGCTGACCTTGAAGGTTCTGACAAAGTCAAAGTATTATTAGCACAAGCTCTATTTGGTAAACCAGATGTTCTATTACTCGATGAGCCTACCAACCACCTTGACTTAAAAGCAATTCAATGGTTAGAGGAATTTTTAATTAACTTTGAAAATACAGTTATTGTCGTATCCCATGACCGTCACTTCTTAAATAAAGTGTGTACACATATTGCGGATTTAGACTTCTCTAAAATCCAATTATATGTTGGTAACTATGACTTCTGGTATGAGTCTAGCCAATTAGCACAAAAAATGATGGCAGACCAAAACAAGAAGAAAGAAGAAAAGATTAAAGAGCTACAAGCATTCGTTGCTCGTTTCTCTGCGAACGCTTCGAAATCAAGCCAAGCGACTTCTCGTAAGAAAATGTTGGATAAAATCGAGCTTGACGACATTAAACCTTCTAGCCGAAAATACCCATTCATCAACTTCCAAACTGGACGTGAAATCGGTAACGATGTGTTAACAGTGGAAGGCCTTACAGCAAGCAATGAAGGCGAAATACTATTTAAAGATATTCGCTTTTCAATGAACAAAGAGGATAAAATCATTTTACTTGGTAATCCAATGGCAAAAACGGCTCTTCTTGATATTCTAATGGATGAAAGAAAAGCAGATGCTGGTACATTCAAATGGGGCGTAACAACATCTCAAAGCTACTTTGAAAATGATCACGATAAATACTTCGAAGGTACTGAAAAATCATTAGTAGAATGGTTACGCCAATATTCTCCTGATGATGAAACAGAAAGCTTCTTACGCGGCTTCTTAGGACGTATGCTATTCTCTGGTGAAGAAGTGAAAAAATCTCCTTCAGTTTTATCAGGAGGCGAAAAAGTTCGTTGTATGCTTTCTAAAATGATGCTTGCAACTGCAAACGTTATTTTACTAGATGAACCAACGAACCACCTTGACCTTGAATCTATTCAAGCACTAAATGAAGGACTTATGCGCTTCAAAGGTGCTATGCTCTTCACATCTCATGACCATCAGTTCATCCAAACAATTGCGAACCGTGTCATTGAAATCCGTGAAGACGGCACAATTTTAGATAAACTATTAACTTATGATGAATTCCTAGAGTGGAAAGATAGCCAAGGCTTAAACTAATAACAAACAGGGTTCTCCTATTCAAAAGGAGAACCCTGTTTCTTTGATGAAGGATATCTTCAATGTACTTGTCCCTTAATATAACTTGCTTCTTCACTGCTAAAAAAGCAAAGTCAGCAGCTATTTCACTTGGTAGCCCCATACGTTGAATCGGCTGATTGCAACTTTCGTAATTGACGCCTTTTGTTATACATGTTTCAGTCTCCCCTTGTGAGATAAAGCTATCGCAATTGCTTAACCAATACCATTTGCAGCCCCTGTTATGATTCCCACTTCTCTTGCCATTACTACGATTTAGTCGAGGTCATTGCTATTTCTACTTGAGCATCTGACATCTGTTCACTCTCTTGTATTTTCTCGACAGTTTCCTCATATTCAATGATCGTCCGTGTATCAGGGGAAAATACTGCCAGTAGCAGTGACATCAGTAGCCCCGTTATCATTAATACACCAAATAAATAGGGTGATGTCCCATATTCTGTCATTATATTCAGTAAAAAAAGACAGATACACCGAGTATCTGCCGTTTACGGTTATTTTTGCATTTCTTTCGTTGGACCTAATACACCCGGAACTGGTAAGCCTGCTTGACGTAAGAGCACTGTCATTTGTCCACGGTGATGTGTTTGATGATCGATTAGGACACGCAATAATGCACCTCTTTTAACTGGTCCATTGAAGCCTTTTACTTCCTCTAGCAAATCTTCATTTGATAGCTTTGCCGCTTCCTCTTTCACATCATTTGCTACCTTTTCGTAAGCAGCTACAATCTCAGCTGCTGTAGAAGGAATTGAGTCTTCTTGACGAATCATAGGAACCTGTAAACCTGCTAAATAACTGAAATAACCAGCCGCACCAACTAAATGCCAGCCTAGCCAGCCTAGTGTGCTGTGATCTTCTACGATACTTTGCTCAAGCTTTTCATCCGTTACGGCTTTTAATACTTGAATAGTGCCATGTGCTGATGCTGCCCACTCACTTAAAAAATCATCTACTTGTCGATACATCTAAACGCCTCCCATTTTCGTAAGTTCACTTCTATCATATTAAATATGAAACTTTCTTACAAGTTTCCACCTCTAAGTTTACATAATATAATTATTTCATAAAAATTAGTATGCGAATCATAAAATTGTATACTAGTTACAGATTTAGCCATTGAGCTAATGCAGCATAGTGTTGTTCGCATGTCTCATGTTTCACTGGATTTTTCGACTTATACCTAGTATTTTACCAAGCTATTGTACATAAACACAAAACCCCGAACAGAGACACTTTTTTTTATAAAGTGTGTCCTCTATTCAGGGTTCGATTCAAAGAGACATTAAATAATCAATTAGCATATTCTAATATGTAACCGTCATATCCGTAACAAAAGCAGGTTTTTTATACTCATATACTTTTGTTATTTCTTTATTATCAAAGTCATACTTATAGATACACTGTATTTTAGTAGTTATACCGTTAAAATTAACTTCTTCATTTTTAGGTATACCTGATAGTTTATATATACCACTTCCTTCATCTTCATTTACATTCTCACCTCCAAGAATTATTGACTTCTCATCAGGTCCATAAGCAATAGAATCAATATTGATAGCTTTTATACTTGTGATCAACTTCATGTCGGATCCATCTAAATTCATTTCATATATTGAATACATAATTTGCTCTAGAGTTTCTCCAGTCTCATTACTTGCTTTAAATCTTGCCTTGTTTTCTTCCTCAGAAACAAATGCACCAATGATTTTGTTAGTAGAAATGTCATACATTTCTACAGCACGATCAGCTTGTTCAGTATCAAATACAATAGAATCTTTCTTTTCCACATCTACTTTTGCAATCTTTGAAACAGGGTATTTTTCCCCTAATATTTCACTATAGATTGTTTTACCTTCCTTATCACCAAATCTAGGCATAAGTTGTCCTAAAGTATCATTTGTGACTTGATGAGTTTTTTTATCATTTCTGTCTAATAAATAAATCTCCCAAGGTCCATCACCTTTTGCACTTGTATAGGCAAGGTATCGTTTATTGCCTGAAAGTGTTGCATGCAACCAAACCGTTTCATTAGTCACTAACTCTTCCTCTACAATTTTTTCAGCATCTAGTTCCACTACGCTACTTTTGCCTTCGTTATCAAATATAGAAACAATGAGTTTTTCGTTTTCGTTACTAATCGTACTGTTCTCTTCCTTTTTTTTCATAAGTGTACTGTCGTCTTCTTTCTCTTGACATCCAAACAATAGAACCAATAAAGATAATAAAATTATTGCTGTAAAAAACGATGATTTTTTGCATTTACAAATAAATATATACATTATACGATTTTCCTTTGCTAAGTTATTTTCGATTATTAAATTCCAATAACACTCAAAACGTTAATAGGGTTGATATACCAACGTTTACAAATACTTTATGGTTCAGGTCGATTCAAATTAACCAGAAGGTCTTCATTATCATTAGATTGAAGGAAGAAAAAAAGCACAAAGTTCTATGCTTTTATTGTTATAAGCTGCTTACTTTATTCCGCCATCTGGTCGTTAGCTGAATAAATTGGATATGTAATTTCCGTTGAAAAATAAGATTAAGTCTCCAATTGCTCCAATACAAAAAAATGTAAAATAATAACTTGCGATTGTCACCCTTTTGTTAAATAGTTCCTTTAGCGCTAGAATAAACAATTCGTCAAACTTAAACCAACTGACTATCCAACCAGTTAAAAGAAAACTTAAAATCATCATTTCCCCTTTTCTGCCCCCCTGATAGAAGTACATTCTAGATTTACATCTTTGCTGTTTACTGATTTCTTAAATCTTTTTCACAACAATAGCTTTTGAAAACGGAAATGTATAAAAAAATTGCTTTATTTCTACGCAATTGGAAACTGTATTTAATATTTGAATGTATTCTGAAGTTTTACTGAAGTCAGAAATGACTAATCGTCCATTTGGGCTTAAAACTCGCCACATTTCAAGAATCGCCTTCCGTCTTCCTTCCACACTTTTAATGTTATGGACTACGAAGTTTGAAACCACAACGTCGAAACTCCCGTCCGAAAATGGAAGTTCCCGAGCGTCAGCATCCACGATGTCGATTGCCGCTACATTTTCAGCAACTATATTAGCTTGCAGTTTAGCTTTTCCATTCCCCCCCAAGTCCCATTTTGACCAAATATCAGTGGCTGTCACCTTACAACCCCTTTGAGATGCCGAAATAGCCAAAAGTCCACGACCTGTTCCCACATCAAGAAGTTCATCACCTGCTTTAACTTGTGCAAGGTTCAAAATCACCTCTCTGTGTGCGATTTTAATAGTTGTTGAGTATATAAACATCCATAGGCCCGTCACAAGACAAATCAAACCATAGCCCAATACAAATCCATTTGTTGAACCAAACATACCCAATAACGTAAATACTAGCCCGATAATAGTTAAAAGAGCAACCCAAAATGGAGCGTCAACCCCATACCGCATGGTAATTTTCATTTATCTTGACCGCCTTTCTACCTTTCCTCCCCTGCATTTGTAAAACGCAACATAGTGATTTCTATGTTTTTTTATATTTTCATATTAACTTTAATACCTTTGTATTCTTATAAAGCCTGTATCCATTGTATGTAACTGTTCTCTATATTAGTTCAGTAAAAATTTCATGAAACATAGATACAAAAGGGTTAGGAGGTATTCGATATATTTAGCAACTATCTGTACTTCTCAAAACACTACATATTATTCAAATGTATTTATAGGTAAAAAAATACAATAAGTAATAATTATCCATTTTAAGCAGAATATCCATATTAGTCAATGTAGCTTTAATAAATTGATGAATGTTCCATTTCCAAAAATCAATAGTTGGTATATATTTCTATAACATTCCACTTAAGTTTATCTATCGATGCAACATTAATTGTCTAGAAACTCGATTTCCCAAACAGTCGTATAACCTAGGAACTTCAAGTATAATGAAAAAAATAGCTGAAGGAGCTTCACTATGTCTTTCTTTGGAACTACTTGTTGGGGTAAACCATACTGGGACAGAGGGCAAAACACCAGTAGTCAAATTAGTCCTGTTGAACATCAAACAACTGAAAGTGCCAAACTTGCCACAGAAAATTGAATGAAATTTACTTATTCAGTCGTCCAGATTGGGCGCTTTCATTTTGAGTAAGGAGGAAGTTTTGATGAATGATTTACATAGATCAACAACAGATGAAGAACTGACGGAAGAAGAATTGATCGAGCTTGTTCTCGCTGAACAGCAAAAAGCGTTAGCGCAGGAACAAGAAGAACAACTGCAAGGTAAAAAACCTAAAAAACGAAAACCAATTGTCAAATGGATTGTCTGGAGTATGGCATTTGTGTTATTTTTGAATACATTTGCCCTTATCTTTCAAATTTACTCCATCCCAGCTCTTGAATTTTTGAAGGTGTCTGCTCGGCTATCAGCGCAAGAGGATATAAAAACCTATAAAAAAGCAGTTGTAGAGATCTCTACAGGTTCTAGTAAAGGCACAGGCTTTTCGATTTCTTCAGATGGGCTGATCGTAACTAATGCACACGTTGTAGAAGATGCCCAATCTATATTCGTCGTTTTTCCTGAGGAAGGATTAATGGGCGCTAACTTAGTGCAAAGTTACCCAGATATAGATTTAGCATTATTGCAAGTAACTGGTAATAAGCTTCCTTCCCTTTCACTTGCTGAAAATCCTAGCTATACCAAAAATGAGCATGTCTATTTTATCGGTAATCCACTAGCCTTTACGGGCATTGCAAATGAAGGGACTCTACTTGAATCAACACACCTTGAAGATTGGCAGGAACCAGTTATGATGATGAAGGCCCCTGTTTATCGCGGAAATAGTGGGAGTCCTGTTTTAAATTTGGATGGTGAGGTTATAGGAATCGTCTTTGCAACGGCGAATGTAGATCCGTATGGTCGTGTCGGTTTGTTTATTCCCGTTAAGTTGTTACAGCATTTAGTAAGTAAATAATTATACGTCAAGGTGCTTGTCCCGAATGTAATCGAGACAAGCAATTCATTTAGGTTCAGTTTACATAATAAATTTATTTTATTATGTATTGAAAGGCTTATTGTCTCCATGTCCAATTCTTTTTTAACTTTTGTATTGTAATAATAGTAGTATCTATACTCTTTCATACTATTGTTGTTCCTATTGTAACTCTTGAAATTCAAAGCACGTAAAAAAAGACATCCTATATCAATAGGATGTCTTAGTTTAACGGAAGTAATTTTAATTACTGAGAATTAAAGTTTAGTTACGTTAGCAGCTTGTGGTCCGCGGTTGCCATCTACAACTTCGAATTCCACCTTTTGACCTTCGTCAAGAGTTTTGAAACCTTCGCCTTGGATAGCTGAGAAGTGTACGAATACGTCGTTTTCACCTTCAACTTCGATGAATCCAAAACCTTTTTCTGAGTTAAACCATTTTACTGTACCTTGTTTCATTTAAGAAAACCTCCAAAAAATAAAAGTGAACAATATGTAATTTCTTCAACGAATGAAAAAATTCACATATTACAAAGAGTACCGAACTAACGCGATCACTTTTTGTAATATGTGAATTCATGTTTCCGGTGAAGCAATTAAATTGTTAAACTAAGTATAACCGTCATTCATAATTTTGTCAAATAAAGAAAAATGTTTTTTTTCAAATTTTTAAATTTTATTTCTGTTTTTCAGGTTTTATAACGATAATACCGTGATATATTTGGACATCATCATCACAAGCATCACAAAAAACACTTTCATCTTCTGACCAGAAGGCCCAAAATCCTCCTTCTTTCGTTACCTCATTGTCATATGTTAATCGGAAGTGCTGTAACTTTGTTTGCAATGCTGCATTAAATTGCTCCTCCGTTTCATATGTTTCATTTGTTTGTATAAAAGCCTCCCAGCCTTCAAACTTCCACCAAGGCTCATAATCAGCTTTCATGTAAATAATTGTATACATATTTGCCACATTCCCTGCTGTATTAGATATTTTCATTTTAGCAAAGACATTTGAAATGTCTATTAAAACACCCTGTAATATGCTATTATTACCTTATTATTCATTATTTTTGGGAGGTATTTTTTTATGTTTTCAAGTATTCGACCTAAGGCCGAACTCGAGGAATTATTAAAGCGTGGTACAAATTTAAATGCTACTGGGCGATTTAATAAAACATTAGCATTTAACCATTTCAATTCTCAAGATGAAGAGAATTTAAAAACTCTCTACACTAAATTAAAAGATATCACGCCTTCAATGAACGCGATTTTTAATAATTATTTAAGTGAACTCTCTCTCTCCTCTCAACTAACAATTAGTGAAGAAAATATTAATCGATACTTAACGCAATTTTTCTTAGCTAATCGAGATGATGAATATGTGGAAGAAACCGTTAAATTTTTCAATTTATTCAGAAAGAATCAATATGAGCCTGGTAAACTAATCGTCGTCTTCAATCAATTTGCATTTTATATTACTACATACATTCTACATAACTTTGGTTTAAAACCTAATAAAGCTTTTGAATACATGAAATCTTTCCAATCTGCTGTCAATGTTGATCAGGAATTACTCATCGAAGTATTAACAGAACGCACGATTGAAAATGTAGTCGCTGAAATTTCCTCTTTAATGGATGTCAACGCAAAAATCATGTATATGAAAGATTTAGTATATAGCTTAGATCAACAAAACGAAGAAATCCAGTCCTCTACCGCAGCAACTGAAGAAATTGCCGCTTCTATTAACGAAGTTGCTCGAATGTCTTCCCGTATTTCTGAAAAAACAACTGAATCTGTTGATCATGCTGTTCAAGGGAAAAATGCAATTGAGCATGCCCTTTCTGAAATCTTTAAAACTGAAGAGACATTTACATCGATTGTTGAGTCCTTTTCAGAATTACAAAAACGGGTAAATGATATCGAAAATGTTGTAACGTTAATAAACCAAATTGCCGATCAAACAAATTTACTTGCTTTGAACGCATCTATAGAGGCAGCACGTGCAGGTGAACATGGAAAAGGCTTCGCCGTAGTTGCACAGGAGGTACGAAAGCTTGCTGAGGGAACGGTATCAGCGCTTAGTGAAGTCACTACAAATGTTCATCATTTAAAGAGCTATTCAAATGATGTGTCAAACTCGATTACAGAAACGACAGGAATTATTAAAGAAGCGACAGTGGAAGCTAAAGAATCGTTACCATTATTAAATGCGATTGTTAATGCCATTGAAGATATAAACCTAGATGTGACAAATACTGCTGCGATATCTGAGGAGCAGGCAGCAGCTATTGATGAAGTCTCTGCAAGAATGATTGAAATTTCTAATCTTCAAGATGATATTCGCGACTATAGCCATAATACATCAAGAGATATTCACGCTTTAGGAAAAGAAATTAATCGTTTCCGAAATGACATTATTTCGAATAATAATGTTCAACTATCATCTATAGCACTTTTACAATTATCAAAGGCCGATCATATTTTATGGAAATGGCGAATTTATAATATGTTCTTAGGTCTTGAAAACGTTGAACCAAGTGACGTTTCTTCGCATACTGATTGTCGTCTCGGTAAATGGTATACATCTGCTCGCGCAGTAGAACGTTTCGGACACTTGCAGGAGTATCGTGATTTAGATGCCTATCATTTACGTGTTCATGAATCGGCGAAGTTAGCAGCAGAGGCGTACAAGTTGGGCAATATTCAACAGGCTGAGGTTCATTTAAAAGAAGTAGATCAAGCTTCTCAGCAGGTTCTCTATTATATCAATAATTTAATTGCGTCTTTAGAAAAAGAACGTGTGATGCACTAAGCACAAAGGGGGCTCTTTCCCCCTTCACTAGTAGGAGGTGTTAGCTTGAACAAACGAGCGCGAATTCAATTTTTCGGAGATATTTATGGAACTGGCTACCGTTTTTTCATAAAACAAAAAGCGATTGAGCTAGGATTAAAAGGATACTGTAAACTAAATGATCAAGATCAAATTGAGGTTGAAATTGAAGGATCTCAAAAAGCGATAGATGAATTTTTAATATTTGTTCAAAAGGGTGTAAGCCCTCAAGCAGATTCCAATTCATTTACATTAGAGCTTTTTGACAATTTAAAAGGTTATGCACGCATGGAGTCAGACATTGTTTAGTCTGGCTTCATTATTTTTATAGTGCAGTAATACCAAGGTTTATCAAGCTTTTCGGCTCTTTACATTATTGAATGAATACGGTTTTGAATACGGTTTATAAAAAAAGACGTTGCTGGGGGCAAGTTTAATTAGGATTGGGATAAATTCCACAGTCCTTTTTATTTTGCCTTCCAAAAAAGCAACTGCCGTAGCAAGTGCTTATTTTATTACTTATCTTTATTCGCATATTGTTGGGATTCAACTTCTTTTCGTCTTTGCTCTTCTTCCAAACGTTTTTTATAAATACGTGGTGCTGATGTTTTCATAAAGAAAGCATGCATACGTTGTTGCGTTTCAATAGATGGTATGGTTTTCAGTACATTCCCTCCTATCTCTCTATTCTTTGTCTCTATCTAGCTATGAAGTGCAGATAGTATCACCCACATATTTGAGTGACCTCATCCAACAGTTTTTTTATGGTTTTTGTACCCTCACCCCAAGCTTGCAAAAGTTCCAGTGCTTTTTCTGGATTCGACTTAGATAGTTCAGCTAATCGGAGGATGACGGTGGCAAAAAACATTAAGACCACCCATCACGGAGTGGTCTTTATATATTTTCTTCATCTAAGCCCAAGACCATCGACAAACATCCTATCCGCATGTCAATCAACCATAAAAAATAGCCCCCTTATCAAATAAAAAAGAGGGCTTTATAAATTCTTAATCTATCACTTATCTACAACTGGCTTTAATACATTCACTGGAAGCCAAATATTTGGAGCGTCATTTCCTTCTAAGCCTACATATAGATACCCATTCATTTCAAGACCCTTTACATAAACAATGCTTCCCTTTTCCATAATTTTTTCAGTTTTAGATTCTTTTAATGGAACGCCTTTACCTTCTGCATTTTTTGTTATCTCGTAACGCGTTCCGTATTCTCTTTCTATCTTCTCAGTTATTTTAAAATCTGTACTAAGATACCTGTCACAATATGTTCCCTCATCACCATCACTAAAACAATGGTCAACGCGACCATTATCTAGGAAAGTAAGTTGATGTCTAAGAAAATAATATCCATACGAACCCATACCATTATCACGATTTATATGAATGTAAATTGGATCGTTATAGAAAGATGAACGAATTTTTATTGGTACTTCTTTGAAAACTACCAAATCCGTTGCTTGAACGCGGTATTCCCCCATCTGGTAAAATATTTTGCCATCATATTTTTCGATATCATACGTTCTAAAGAATTTATTTCGCTTAACCATTAACGAATCAAATGTGCCATTTGGATTTTTCTTGTACACCTTGATATCTTTTTTAAAGGTCATTTTCCCTGTTTGCCCTTTTACAACTTCTGCTCCATCATACATCACTTTTGCTTCTGATTTTGTTGGATGTACTATCGCAAATACAAATGCTGCTAGTAACACAATAAATAATTTTTTCATCATTCTCCTCCTACTCAGTTTTATTTTAAAGAACATATTATCTTTGTATTATATACCTGAAATCTTATATTCTACCAACAAATGTTAAAAATACAACAAGTAGAGTGTTTTTCCATATCATTATCTCATCCATCTACCATTCTACCAAATTATCTAAATTATATGGACTATTACTCATTGATTGTGGATGGCTATCACGCTCATTTAACCAGTTATAAAAAGGCACTGGATCTTTACAAATAAAAAATATTCATATAGTTAATAGCCCTTCTCTCTCACTTTTTTTTACATAACATAAGATGAAGGGAGGGTAAATTATGTGTATAAATAATGGAAGTTGTAATTGTTTATCACCGCGAGTAGAATGCAAAAATGTTGGACCTTTTGTGGCAAAAAATATAAACTGTATAAACTCGGAAATTGAAAGTGGCAAAGAAAACGACAGCGGTTCAATAATCCCTTTTACCTCGGGAATTTCAACTTCTGTAGTTACTATAGGACCTGACTTTGGATTAACGTCTAGCCTTATAGGATTCGGTACTGCTATTAATGGTGTGCCTATCTTAAACAATACTATAGACTTATCTGGACTTTTAAGCGAAGCCTTCTCAGTTCCACGCAATGGTAATATTACTGCTATTTCCGCAGCATTTAATTACTTTTTAGATCTTAACCGAGGAGGGCTTACTACTATAACAGCTCAAATCTATCGTGCGCCTGTAGGAAGTAACATCTTCACTGCTACAAATGTACGTGTTGATTTAGCTCCACCTGTCGCTGGAGTTCCAGCAGGAATAACTTTTGGTTCAGCAAATGTTGAGCCTGTACCAGTATCGGTTGGGGATCGTTTATTAATGGTATTTTACATTTCATCAATAATAAATCCTCCTGCATTAAATTTTTCAGTTGAAGGTACTGCGAGCGCGGGTATTAATATTGTATAAAGAATTCCATCTACTATTAATACAATAAATAAGTGTATGATTTAAAAAAGGTTAAATTGAGTCATGCGCTTATTTATTGTTTATGAATATTCTTTCCTCTAACCAATTATAGAAAGGTACAGGACGTTCTTTATGCGGTTCGCCCTCCACAGATGATGATTTAGTCGACTTATTATTTAATCTCTCTACAGCCTTGTTATGTGCACCTACAAATACAGCTCTTAATGTACTTGTAACTGTAAGCACACCTTCTTTAATGTCCATAGCAATTATGAATAGAACGTTCTTAGCCTTTATGAAGTCAGATGCATTTGAACCGCTTCTGTGCCTCGCTTTTGCCTTCCACAGTTGAGGGGGAAGGAATGACTAATTTCAAACGTGATGTAATAGTAAGACCAAGATCAGCAGCTGCAGAACGACATTCGTTAAACAATGTATTTTTTGTACGTTGTAACTTTGGATAATCGTCATTGACAATTGTGATTTTTTTGCCGTTTTCCTGCTCAACTGTCTCTGTTGGTTTGATTTTTCGTATATCTTTTACCAGTTGTAGATACTGATGTTTCGAGTCCAAATACCTCGCTAAAGAATCCACATCAAGCTCGCTGAAAATTTCAAGTGCTACTAGCTTTTCAGCAATCTCTGTAAATTCCTTCTTTTGTGCAGCTGTTAAATACGATGGAATTTCAATGTTTTCAGTCGGTCCACGCATCTTTTCTTCATGTTTTTGACGCTTTTTCATCTCATCTTTTGTCAAATGCTTAGAGCGTCCATTTCCTATAATCACTTGCAATGGCTGCTTATTTCGACCTGCCATACTATCACCTCACTTTCAATTAATCTAGGTCCTCCAAACAAATATTCAAAAACGGGTTTTTGCGCAGAAAACGGGCAGTCGGTGTAGGACGCTTTCGCTCACTAAAGTGAAAAGGAGGGGGGCTATCCTATTTTCTTCCGTACTTTTGTACATCTTCGTTTGTTTTTTTGTTGTGACAAGATTGGCAAAGCAATTGTAAGTTGTCTTCGTCTAATCTTTTGTTCCAATCCACAGATAATCGAATGATATGGTCAACTAAAACTCCAATTGTAATTCGCTTTTCCGTTTTGCAATGCTGACATAATCCGTTGTCACGAATCTTAATGTAGTCTCGGCATTTAATCCAAGAAGCTGAATGATAGAAGCGATCATGTTTCTTGTTGCGTTGATATTTGTCGTAGTAACGATTGTTTTCTGATTTCGTTTCCTTGTGCTGTTCGCAATAACCACTGCGCGTTAAGTTAGGACATCCAGGCTTGTTGCATAGACGTAGAGGTTTACTATTCATGTTGCTTTTCAGCCTCTTGTTTAATTGCATCCATACGTTCCTTCGTAGCTGCACGTATCCCTTCCAGCTCTATCAGTAGCGCCTTTACTTCAGCGTCATCAGTCATCCACTTTAGCTTACGCTGTAGTTCACGTTGCCTCTTTTGTAGCTTCCTCACTTCTTCATCGGTATAAAAACAGACATACTCTTGTCCGCAATTAGGACAGTTGAAGTATGTCTTTTCGATAGTGTTATGCAGTTTATCTTCCTTGAAGTGTTGGACATAGAAATTGTGACCACATGACTTGTCACACCTTGCGTAGATTGGTTCCATGTTACTCATCCCTTTCCACTTTCGCTTCTATCTTAGGTAAATATTCAACCTCTGCTTATGTTCTTGCGGTTTAACTTTTGCGTTGGTTAAATCATTGAATACTGATAAGTATATTGCTAATCGTAATTCAGTTTTTTCAATTTGATTTTTGGATTTGTAAAGTACAATCGAAAACCTATTTAGTTATTCGCTGCCTTCTAATCGAGTTGGTAGTTTATCATCGTTCTCTATAATATACATTGCAACTACTTTCTTCACGAGACTTTCAAGTGATACAGCACATTGATTTCGAGTTATGTTATCAGCTACTTCATTAAACTGTTTTAAAAATGTTTCAGCTGCATGGAATGATATAAATTTCAAAACAAACGAAATTCGTATTAATAAAACTTTGTCCTGAGGTTTAAAAGGCCGCCTTTTAGTAAAACCGCCAAAAACAAAAAAATCCATCCGTACAATCGAGATGGATCAAAAAACAATAGATATTTTAAATGAATGGAAAAAAAGACAAAAACATGATTACTTTAAATTAGGCTATAACACATTAAAACCAGACCAACTTGTATTTAGTAATAAGTACAACGAATATTTGCAGCTCGCCATTCCACAAAAATGGATGCTGTCGATCCAAAAAGAACGTTTAGGACATAGCAATATCAATACAACTTTAAATATTTTCACTCATGTTACCAAAAAAGCAAAAGGTGAAGCAATTCAAAAATTCGCCAACTACATTAATATCTAGTTAGTTTGAATACGATTTTGAATACGGTTGAATACGACTTAGTGAAGTTTCATGCAAGCTGTAAAAGTGAAAGTTCATTGATTTAAAGGGATTTTGACACTCATTGAGCCTAGATGAAACAGTGTTGTCAGACATTGTTTAGTCTGGCTCCTCCTTTTTGGTTAATGAGGATTGGGAATAAGCCCAGTCCTTTTTATTTTCCCTTCCATAAATAAACTCCTATCGTCTTTTCCTCTATATTCCCTCTATTGAAAAATTAGTATCCCTTTACCTCCCTATTACCCAATTTTTAATTGTATAACCCATTTTGGAAGTTTCAATCAAAAAATGAATGGGAGGACTTTATCCATAATTTGATTTTCCAATAGTTCTCTGCCACTTTTAAATACTGTTTATGATTATTCTATATTTCCTTGTTTAATCATAAAATAGAAAAAATTTGACTAAATGAAGAAAATGGAAAAAAGAATTGTCTGTTTAAATAAAAAAACGGGGGTGATTCAAATGAAATTTATACAAAAATTAAGTGTGATCGGACTGTCATTATGTATATTGAGTATCGTTTTTTCATCTGCCAGCATGGCAACAAAAATCGATACAGAAGAGTATCTGAATTCAGTCAATCAAAAAATCAAAAATGAAGTTCCTAATTACAAAAGCGATTCCGCCAAAATAGTAGCACAAGAAACAAAAACGGTGATGATTAAAACTGAAAGAGATGATAAATCATTATTAGAGCAAAAATCAAAAGAATTTGAAGAAAAAATGAAAATCGAGCAAAAAGCCTTTATTGAAGAAGGATTGAAAAAAGCAACAACGCTGCAAGATGTAGAAAAAGTAAAAAGTGAAGCAGCTAACTTATTAAATAAAGAAAAAGAATTGTTTAAAGAAGAAAGCGAACAATATGTAAAAAAAGTGATTGATACGGAAAAAGTAAACTTAGCGATGATTTCAAGTTCATATAAAACGGTTATGGATGACTTTTTCACCTTTAAGAAACACAAGTTTTATTACTATGATGTAACTAAAAAAGAATTTGTTCCAAATAATAAAGTAAGTGCAACAGACGAGGTAAGAGAATTTGAAAAAAAACACCAAGAAGATACTATTTTAAAAGATAATCCAATCAACAACTTCATTCTGTTCATTTTCCTTGGATTGTTATGTATTATTCCTCTTCTCATATGCAATCGACAAAAAAACAAAGCATAAGCTTTGTTTTTTTGCTTGCCTTTTTTCATTTTATTGGACAATTTAATTTTATCTATTAAATGAGATGTTGCCTGTGGGACAACTCATAATTTGAACTAAAATATTGTTATTTTTTCCTAGTACTGCTTCCTTTTTCTACTTGTTGTAGTTGTTACTGCTTGGTCTCATTTCTCTTTTCATCTATGTTTTATTTAGTTGCTACCGCATTTAAAAGTAATTGTTTGTTGCGATCAGACATTATACGCCATTCTTTAACCGTTACTTTCATTTGCCTCCACTTCCTTTCAAATGTATGCTCCTAAACACTGTATGCAATCGTTAGCGAATGTAAAACACCTCCGCATTGATTAATAACAATGCGTGTCTATTTTTTATTAAAAAAGTAGTCTAGCCTTTACGGCGGGCATGATTGCCTTGTCCGGTTAGCCAACCCTTCCTACAAATGAATTCTAGTTTTTATCGAATCATATGTGTAAAGGCTCCTTGTCAAGTCGCAATTATTCACACACTTATATAGAAAAGTAGTTAACCATCATCGAAAGTGTACATGCTTAAACGAGCAAAAATGTACATTGTTATTTGACATTTACATTGATAAAATTTTGTTCAACTTTTTCTTATATTCAATAGAACCGATAATCATTCCATATTCTTATTAATTTTTCTATTTTATTCACATTTGCCCTTCTAGCCAATAAAACGACTGGACATTCTCTATGCTTTTGTCCTCTACTGCTCAAAATTCATTTCCCTATGTACAATAAAAAGCCACACCTTGTTAGATGTGACTTTGGATAGTATTCGTCTGGATCCATACATCGATCCGTTTTAACACCTTACATACTTACGTTTGAAACCGATTCTCCCTTTATCTACTTCTTTTTGAATACTTTCAAAAGCATTTAGAAGACTAGGTTTTTTCTTGTCCCGTTTGACTTCTACTATTCCTATTTCCTTTGCGGTCTCAACAGCCTTTTCATGTAATGGTACATATGAAATCCCCACTGTGTATAGAAAATTATTCATAGCAGACTTCGTTCTTTCTGGGGCATCATGAATAGAACTTTTCACAATTTCCAGCATATTAGAAATCTTACTTTCGGAAAATTCATGGTCTTTTCGATTCCCTAAAAGCCAGCAGTAGCAACTCCAACCCGCTGACATTTTTAGCTCGTCGCCGCTTGCAATCCATTTATCAGCAACGTCTTGTGCAATAGCTGACTCTGATAATGTTACCGCCACTACATAATCAGACAGCATATAAAAATACGCTGCATCCATCCATCGATCAAAATCGGATTCAGTCATAGCATTTGGATCTGCAATAATGCCTGCAAAATACATTGCATCATAATTACCTGTAGCGTAAAGCTCTTCAGCTAAAAGTTGATTTATTTTTATCTTCTTTGCAATAGGTTTCATCACTCCTGTTGCAACACCAAAAAGAGGCTCGTGCGCACCATTGGATATATACATTTTTTTAGTTCGTTCTTTACCTAGAGATTCAAGCTCCCTCATAACTGTTTCGAAATCCATAGTCCTGTACTTCCTTTCTATCATTACCTTTATAATTTTAATTAACTTGCTATTCACTTCTGCTGCCTACTCAAAAGCCCTGTCAATTTGGTCTAATTAACGACGCCACTCCCTGTAAAGTCGTACTATACGAAATTAAGCTGCATATTTGCACATATTATTTTCATCGTATAAAAAAATTAATTTTTCTATGCCGATATAGGATATATATCGCACTCACTTTTGAAAACTATACATATTATACAGGAAAGAAAGGAGGAGAATTAATATGTCTCAATATTGTGGTAACCGTGGTGGCTACGGCGGTGGTTCAGCGTTCGCGCTACTTGTTGTACTATTCATTCTTCTAATTATTGTTGGTGCTGCTTTCTTCTATAATTCATATTAATATTTCTATCATAAATCATATCTATTAATCCATAACAATACAAATAATCCTATACCTCTATTTCTTTTCTAAGGGTCACTTTTCTCAGGTGACCCTTTTATTATTCATTACACAAAGTACTATAATCCACTCAAAACATCCACTGGACTTTACAAGAAAAAGAAAAGGCCATACCCAATTGGATATGACTTTGCACGTTACTTTACTTTTTCTATTATTGCCCAAATTAACATTGCAGAAATGGATGAGACAACCTACCATATTTATTCAGTCGTTAATATCCCAATCGTTTTACTGCTTTTACAGCTAAGACTATTTGCTTTAAATTTTATACTCATTGAAAGCATCTGCAACGTACTTAATTCGTTAGCCAACTTATCTAATTCAACTAATCCTTCCCTTTGTAAATGACTAATTTCCAATTCAAGCTGTTTTAGTGATTTTTGAATATCTTCTATATTTTCCTTGTATTTCTCTAAAACAATTTTAGTATCCAATATCTCAATTTTATTGTTTGTATGTTTTATGACTAACTCATCCTTTCTACTTACAAAGTCATCTTTATGGCTAAATTTTTAGTTACATGAGATATTGAAAATCACCTTTGCACATGTAAGTTTTTAAAGAATTGGATTTAATTAACACCATTATAATGTTGTTTAACTTATTTAACAATCTTATTTTCAATTAATCGAAGTTAAAAAAAGTCACACCTTGTTAGATGTGACTTTCTGTAACATATATCTATCTACATAAATTGTAAATACTCTAAAACATTCCCGAAAGGATCTCTGAAGCTAATTACTTTTCCTGGAGGGCAATCCATCGGCTCATCTACAATGAACTCAACATTATGTTCTCTTAACTTATTAACTGTTTGATGAATGTCATCTGTTTTTAAAGCTAAAACCACGCCTAAGAAATCTTTAGAAATAGAATTAGATTCTTTTGATTCCTCTAGAACTAATGGTAAATCACCATGAACGAGTGTTACGATTTTAGGTCCGTATTGTTTGTTAACTTCAAAACCTAGAACAGTAGTGTAAAAATCAATTGCTTTTTCGATGTTAGGTACATAAATGCTGATAACACAAACTTGAGTCATAATTCATCCCCCTATAATTCGTTTAAATACCTGTTATTTACAATTATAGAATGTTCAAAATTATCTTTCAACTACGAAGGTAAATAAAAGTCAAAGGGCCTTATCAAAATTAAAGATCGTACGCACTCCTATACCAATCATTATGTTAACGGGATGATGTGTCACCATTTGAAAAATATAACAAAAGGTATTACTATTTGATTTATATATATTCTAGATGGAATACATTTCAAATAATACTAAAATGATGATAGACAGGATGAATTTAAAATCAGAAGAGTTGGGGTTTGCCGCCCAATGATTATGTTAGCAAATTACCAAAATGCTTAAGGCCGTTTTTATTACTGAAACTTAAATTCAATAAGTAGAATCTTTAGTTGTTAATACCCATCTATCTATTATGCTGATAGATGGGTATTTTATTTCAATGAACCGAATGATTATTCGTAGGAAAAAATTAAGTAGACTTGATAGAGACAAAAAGGTAAAGAATTTTTATAAAAACTGTAACGAATCAATGAAATTTTGGATATATGAATGATTAACTTTTTAAGTAGCTTGACTTAAAAACATGCCGTTTTCTTATATTGATCAACCGACCGAACTTTATTTGGGGTTTTTCAAGCTATTTAAAGTAATCTAATTTCATTTGAAGGGAGGTAAACTGTGAATAAAAATAATATATACCAAGAATACGGGGATTTTGTTTTTAGATATTTATTGACTTTAACTAATAAACATCAAATTGCTGAAGAGTTAACTCAGGAGACATTCTATCAAGCGATTAAGTCTATACACAAATTTCATGATGATGGAACTGTGAAATTTTCTACATGGCTATGTTCTATCGCAAAAAATGTTTGGTTACAAGAATTGAATCATGATAAAAAAAGACATCAACTAACAGAGTCATTAAATGATATGAAAACATTAACCTCCAACTTAGAAGAAGAGTTTTTTAGAAATGAAGATAAGGTAAATTTTTTTAAGCAAGCTCATCAACTTAGTGAAAAAAAGCGTGAAATACTCTACTTACGGTTATTAGGTGATCTTTCTTTTAAGGAAATCGGCTCCATTGTTGGAAAAACTGAAAATTGGGCAAGAGTTACTTTTTATCGTGCAAAACAAGAATTAAGAAAGGATGTTATCAGATATGAACCATAATATTTTTAAAGATTTAGTACCCAGCTATATAGAAAAGTTGACTAGCGAAGAAACTACTAGACAGATGGAAAAACATATGATGGAATGTGAAGAATGCAAAAAATATGTAACGGAAATGCAAGAAGGTCTTTTTGTAGATAATACACATGTACATAATAAGGAAAAGGAAAATATTGATTATTTTAAAAAGGTGCGTTCTAAAAATAGAAGAAAAATTTTTATGGTCGCAGGATCCTTACTTGCTTTCTTTATTATTTTATCTATGAGTTATTATTTTCTTTTTGTCCATATGTGGATAGCAGATGAAAATAATGTGGAAAAAAACATTCAACAAAATGGAACAACAGTTACCTTGACATACCAAACGAAAAGTAACAACCGATACCTTTTAGCTGTGAAAAATTCAAGGAATAATAATTATACAGATGATATTATCATTTATGAAAATTGGAATATTTTAGTCGATAAAAAACTGAATTTATTTTCTGAAGTAGCAATGTCCTATAAAGACGGTGTTAACATCACTTACACTTTCTTAGATGAAAATACTTTATTACTCAACAACGGCGAAAAAAAACAATTAACGGATGCGGACAAGATAACAATTCAATTTAAAAATAATACCGAAGAAATAAAATTAAAAGATCTCTATAAATTCAAGAACGTCGATTAAGGAAGCATTAGGATCATTAACGATTAATTATGTAAGCGTATTTTGAGAATAAACTCTCGAATACGCTTATTATTTTTAGCAAGAAAACTGATGGCGAGGAATCAACAACAGATGAAAAAACAATACTAATGTTTGACCTACCACTTGTGAAGAATGCGCTAATCACATTGTGAAGATCGGCAATTGGCCATTATAGATGTAATAGCAAGATCTGACTTCTTTTCTTCCTAAATAAAAGCAAAGGAATTTCTTGTTCTAATGTAATATCATTGAGAAACTTTACAAATAGCAGTAAAATTTATGTAAGGTTTCATTTTTCATTGAAACTTTATGTCGATTATTTCGTATAAGAATATAGACATATTTAAATGCTAGGAGGAAGAAACATGCTTAGTGTCGGAAAGTTTTTCTCTAGACATACCGCTAGCTTCTTAATTTCTCTCTCTACTGTTTCTATTACAGCCATAGCAGCAAATCCAGGATTCTTCCTTGGTGGATTATTGTTTGCTGGAACATACGCTGCGAGTACTGCAGTGTTGAAATATAGACAGAAAAAGAAATTCATGCAATTAGTAGGTATAACAAAAGAAGAATACAAACATATTGAAACACAACTAAAAGCAGCCAATAAACACATACAAACATTAAGTCAAAACTACTTACGTGTACGTTCTGTTTCTGCATTTAAGCAATTGCTCGAAATGACACGAATTTCAAAAAATATCGTAAAAATTGTTAAAACAGATCCGCAAAAATTTTATAATGTAGAACAGTTTTTTTATGCACACCTCCCTTCTGCTGTAGAATTAACAGATAAATATACGATGTTATCGAGGCAGCCTGTGAAGGATAAGGAAATTCAAATTACATTATCACAGACACGAGAAACACTTACTGATTTAAATGATACGATTCAGGTTGATTTAAAGGATGCGCTTTCCAACGATATCGACCATCTTCAAATGGAAATCGAATTTGCGAATCGCTCCAATAGTAGACGAAAAAAACGATTGGAATGGCGAGGCGATGATAAGTGACAGCAAATGAACACGCATTTCAATTAAATACACTACAAGGTGTTTCCCCCCTTGTGCAATCTTATTTAGAAACAACTACAAATAATGAGGCGATGGCGACGTATGAAACGCTATCGCCTCTTGCACAAAGTCGTGCACTTCTATTTGCCAGTCAGCTCGACCTGACAAACTTCGAGTCAATCCTGTCTTTAGGGCAAGATTCACAACGATCAGTATCTCAATTTGCCGATCGAATGCTTGCACAAGTAAAACAGAAAGACGTCTCAAAAATCGGTCAAATGCTAGACTCTTTAATGCAAACGTTAGATCGTGTAGATCCTAACGCATTAGAGCCAAAAAAACAGTCCTTTTTAAAAAAAATGTTTGGAAAAATTGAACCTACTGTGAAGCAAACATTAACGGAGTTTGAACGTATTAGTATCCAAGTAGAGCGAATTGGTGTTCAGCTTGAACGTGCCCAGCTGCAAATGATAAAAGATATAGAAATGCTAGAAGGACTTTATGGACATAATAGAGGATTTTTTGAAGAGTTAGCGACTGCCATTGCAGCAGGTCAAATGAAGAAGCAACAAGCTATTGAGGTGGAGCTTCCTGAAAAAGTGATGCATGTACAGGCAAACAAACAGCCACTAGCTATCCAACAGCTTAATGACTTTGCCGCTCAAATTGAACGTCTAGATCAACGTATTTATGACTTACAAGTATCGCAACAGGTTGCCTTACAAACCGCGCCACAAATACGCATGATTCAGCAGTCCAACCAAACACTAGCTGAAAAAATTGAATTTTCTATCGTCACCCTTATTCCACTTTGGAAAAATCAATTAGCTATGATGTTATCTATGCACATGGATCATCACTACGCGCAACTTGAAGAACGATTATCTCGTACAAACGATCGTTTCACAAGCCCTTCCTTTGAACAACAAGTATCAAAATTTAGAGAAACACAGCATGAGCTTAAAACAGCAATTAAAGACGTCTTTGCTCTTCATACAGCTACCGAACAAGAAAAACAGCATCTGCAAGAAGTAGCTGAATTAAAGAATACAAAGCGATCATGATTCTGTTTTTCCAACAATTAAGGGTGGCTCAGAAATCATCTGAACCACCCTTTATTTTTATTCATATCGACTAAAGGAATGAATTAATTGTGCCAGTACTATTCAACACCGGGACGTATTGTTTATCTTCATGACAGCTTTTTCATTCGAAATAATCTTTATAGTAACCACCAATATTACCAGTGTTATCGATAATAAAAATGAATTCTTCTGTTTCATTTTTTACATCATATTGTTTCCCTACTGTTAATACGTTTGAAACTAAATATTTTGATGCATTTGTATGCTTGCAAGTAACTGTGCGTACTGTCGGTGCATCTTTCCATTTTAAATGTAACATAATCTCTCTACCTCTCTTTACTAGCACTATGTAATGTCTACAACTTATTTTATAATATTTTTGTACGCTTGTGGAGAAAAAAACCATAGAAGACCATATTTTCTCCAGAACTATCCGTTTTATACCCATATCCTTCATAAAAAATTACTAGAGGTGTTAATATATGAGCTTTGGTGGTGTACCGCAATGGTTTTTTATACTGGCCGTTGCCTTTGCAATTTGCTTTATTTTATACGCAGAATGGAATTCTAGAAAATAAGTGAGCCCATTAATTTGGACTCACTTTTTTTGATTGCTAGTTGCAAGTTATTTTAATGTTCGTTTTAAAAATTCTTTTGTCCGTTCATGTTGAGGGTTGATTAAAACCTGTGCAGGTGACCCTTCCTCTACAATAACACCTTTATCCATAAAGACGACACGATCTGCTACTTCTTTAGCAAATTCCATTTCATGTGTAACAATTAACATTGTATTCCCGGCATCAGCTAGCTGACGCATTACTTTCAACACTTCACCTACCATTTCTGGATCAAGGGCTGACGTCGGTTCATCAAACAGCATGACTTCCGGGCTCATGGACAATGCTCGCGCAATCGCTACCCGCTGTTTTTGACCACCAGAAAGTTGTCGTGGCTTTGCACTAACGTATTGATCCATACCTACAATTTGCAAATATTTTAAAGCAACTTCCTCTGCTTCAACCTTCGAACGCTTTAAAACTTTCATTTGACCAACTGTGCAATTTTTAAGCACATTATGATTGTTGAATAAGTTAAATTGTTGAAATACCATACCTAAATGTGTACGATATTCCTGGATATTATGCTTTTCATCTAAAATGTTTTCACCTTTATATATAATTTGGCCGCCACTTGGGGTTTCCAGTAAATTAATGCAGCGTAATAATGTTGATTTACCAGATCCTGAAGAACCGATCAAGCACACAACCTCGCCTTTTTCTACTTGAAAATTTACATCCTTTAACACTTCGTTACGACCAAATGATTTACTTAAGTGCTCTATTTTAATAACTGTCATTTACTCGTCCCCCTATATTGCTTCTCTCTGTTCTTTTTGATAGGCATCTGGTCCATCCAGTCGTTTTTCAATATACAGTAAAATTCTTGATGCTGTGAATGTCATGATGAAATAAAGAACACAAGCTATAAAGAAGGATTCAAAATAACGAAAGTTATTCCCTGCAATTGACTTTGTTTGGAAAAATAATTCTGTAACTCCAATAACGTTTAAAACGGCTGTATCTTTAATGTTCATAATTAATTGGTTACCTGTTGCCGGCAATATATTTCGGGCAACTTGTGGTAAAACAACATGTAGCATGATTTGAACATGATTCATACCAATGGCCGATGCAGCCTCGTACTGCCCTTGATCAATGGAAACAATACCGCCACGCACGATTTCTGCCATATAAGCACCCGTATTGAGTGAAACCACTAAAATACCTGCTGTAATAAAATGCATATCAATACCAAATGCTATATCTAATCCGAAAAATACAACCATTGCTTGTACAATCATTGGTGTACCACGGAAGAATTCGACATAGCAAGTAAGTATAAAATTAATGAGTTTTAAGCAATAAAATTTTACACCCTTTTTACGAACTTTGATGGTATGCATAATTCCAATGAAAAATCCGATAAGTGCACCAATAATTGTACTACTAATTGAAATAAGTAATGTATAATAAGTACCTCGTAAAAACATTTGCCAGTTGTTCTCAACAATAGAAATAATCCATTCAAGACTCATGATGTTCCTCCTAACCACGTCGTGTTGCTTGTTTGTTACAGTATCTTATGAAACTTTTAGCTAAGACATTATTAAATATTTTGAGAGATTTTGTGATTGCACGGACTAGCAAATAGCCCGTGCATGTAAGTTTATGTTATTGAGCTGCTGGTTGTTGGTTAATGGCTTCTTCCATAATTTTTTGGCGCTCATCTTCTGAAATACCTTTTAAGATGTCATTGATTTTTTCAAGATCTGCATCACCTTTGCGTACACCAACTGCGATTGATGTATTTGAAATATCTGTCTTGAAGCCTTTTTCAAACTTTACATACGTAAATTTATCATTTGCAGCAGCAGCCGAAATACCTTCTGGACGTTCTGCTACATAGCCGTCAATTTTTCCAGCTTCTAAAGCTACACGCATAGCTGGGAAGTTATCCATTGCAGTTTGTTTTTTTACACCTTTGATTTGATCAATAACTGTGTAGTTAGAAGTATTTAATTGTGATGTGATTTTAGCTCCAGAGAAATCTTGGATGGATGTTGCTTTTTCATATTTGCTTCCTTTTTTAATAACCATGACAAAATCAGATGTATAGTAGTTTTCTGTGAAGTCGATTGTTTGCTTACGCTTATCGGTAGGTGACATACCAGCAATGATTGCATCGATTTTATTTGATTGTAGAGCTGGTACTAAACCATCCCATTCTAATTTTACGATCACTAATTCTTTTCCTAAGCCCTCCGCTATTTTTTTGGCCATTTGTACATCATAGCCACCTGCATATTCTGCATTATCGGCAATTTTTACTGCGCCATTTGCATCATCTTGCTGCGTCCAGTTAAACGGAGCATAACCTGCTTCCATCCCAATACGGAATTGAACGCCACCCTCTTTTGTATCAGTACTTGCAGTGCCTTTACTAGATGATGTCGTATCCTTCTTGTCACTCGTACCACAAGCTGCGAGCAAAATTGCGGTCATTACGGCCAACATAAATACTAACAATTTTCTTTTCATCAAATATTCCCCTTTTCTATAAAAAAATAAGACAACTGTACAAAAAAAGACCTAAGTACTGAACTTAGGTCTTACTTTTTTTAACAGTTGCCCAAATCCTCACTATAATTCCATCATTCCGAGATAGCACAACCTAGTAAACCTGGAAAATAATTCACTAGGACAGTCCTGCACTTATTCACTGCAGACCCAGCATAAAAGTACGAGCTCCTTTTATACTTCGGCGATAGTTCCTTCTTCATTGCGTCTTCGCTTGCTTGTACTCAACAATGAACTAATAAATACCGCGCCTCTACCTCACAATAGGATAAATGTGAGGTTTGTTTATTTAATTGATATTAAGATACTACTATAAAAGTAACTTATTCGTCAAGATAATTTTATTACTTTTCAGACTAATTACAATATTAGGGTTTTTTATCTATTTTATAGCCAAATATACACTCTTACAATGTTGAAAATGATGACTCCGCTTAGCCATGAGATTTCAATAAAAGCGTATGTCGTCGCTTCGTGCCTGTTCAAGTCGTTCCGGCCAATCTTTCCGTCACTTCGGCTGTTTTATCCGTCGCTTTGACTTTTCTTTCCGTCGTTCCGATCAATCTTTCCGTCGCTTCGTGCCTGTTCGTCGTTCCGGCCAATCTTTCCGTCGCTTCGGCTGTTCTATCCGTCGCTTTAACTCTTTTTTCCGTCGTTCTTGCTGCTGTTTCTGTCGCTTTGTGTCCGTTCCATCGTTCCGGTCAATCTTTCCGTCGCTTCGATTGTTTTATCCGTCACTTTGACTCTTCTTTCCGTCGTTCTAAGTGCTGTTTCCGTTGCTTCGTATCAGTTCCTCGTTCCGGCCAATCTTTCCGTCGCTTCGGCTGTTTTATCCATCGCTTTGGCTCTTCTTTCCGTCGTTCTTACTGCTGTTTCCGTCGCTTCGTATCAGTTCCGTCGTTCCGGCCAATCTTTCCGTCACTTCGGCTGTTTTATCCGTCGCTTTGACTTTTCTTTTCATCGCTTCGTGCCTGTTCGTCGTTCCGGCCAATCTTTCCGTCGCTTCGGCTGTTCTATCCGTCGCTTTAACTCTTTTTTCCGTCGTTCTTGCTGCTGTTTCCGTCGCTTTGTGTCCGTTCCGTCGTTCCGGTCAATCTTTCCGTCGCTTCGATTGTTTTATCCGTCACTTTGACTCTTCTTTCCTTCGTTCTAAGTGCTGTTTCCGTCGCTTCGGTTCTTTTATCCATCACTTCTTTATAAATTGATCCATAAAAAGATAAAAAACCCTGCGAAACAATGTTCGCAAGGTTTTTATAAGCCCAGGAATTAAGAATTTAATAATAAATCTTCTGGGTTTTCAAGTAATTCTTTAACAGTTTTAAGGAAGCCTACAGAATCTTTACCATCGATAATACGGTGGTCATAAGAAAGTGCTAAGTACATCATTGGGCGAATTTCTACTTCACCATTCACTTCAACTGGACGTTTTTTGATAGTGTGCATACCAAGGATAGCAGCTTGTGTACCATTCATGATAGGTGTAGACATTAATGAACCGAATACCCCACCATTTGTAATTGTGAATGAGCCACCTGAAAGATCTGCTAAACCTAATTTTTTATCGCGTGCTTTTTTCGCTAGGTCTGCAATTGAATCTTCAATTTCTGCAAAGTTTTTACGGTCAGCATCACGTACAACTGGTACTACTAAACCTTCTTCTGTTGATACAGCTACACCGATATCAAAGAAGTTGTTTAAGTGAATTTCATCACCCACGATTTGTGCGTTAACATATGGGTATTTTTTAAGTGCTGCAACTACAGCTTTTGTGAAGAATGACATGAAACCAAGTTTTGAGCCAGTTGACTCGAAGAATTGGTCTTTTTTACGAGAACGTAAAGCCATTACGTTTGTCATATCTACTTCGTTAAATGTTGTTAACATTGCTGTAGATTGTTTTACTTCAAGTAAGCGTTTTGCAATTGTTTGACGGCGACGGCTCATTTTTTCAACTGTCACACGTGATTCATCAACTGCTGCAACTGCTTTCGGTGCTGCTGGAGCTGCTTGTGGTGCTGCAACTGGAGCTGTACCATGAGCTGCTACGTCTTGTACACGAACGCGGCCTTGTGGATCTACTGGAGATACAGCAGCAAGGTCAATACCTTTTTCACGAGCAAGTTTACGAGCTGCTGGAGATGCGATTACACGCTCACCAGTAGTTTCTTCTACAACTGGTGCTGCTGCAACAGGTGCAGGTGCCGCTTGTGGTGCTGCTGGAACTGGTGCTGCCTCAACTGGAGCTGCCGGAGCAGGTGCTGCGCCTTCGCCAGCTTCTACAACTGCGATTACTTGACCTACTAGTACAGTATCGCCTTCTTCAGCTAAAATTTGAGTTAAAACTCCCGCTTCTTCAGAAATGATTTCAGCGTTTACTTTATCTGTTTCAAGTTCAACGATGAATTCACCTTTTTCAACGCGATCGCCCACTTTTTTTACCCACTGTGCGATACTACCTTCTGTAATCGATTCTGCTAATTCAGGGACTTTAATTTCAGCCACTTTCATTTCCTCCTTTAATAAACGTGCATTGTGCACATTAGAAGGGCTACCGCCTTAGCAAGTAGCCCGGCTCTCATTAATTAATATGTGATTATTTAACTTTTAAAGGCTCAGCAACTGCTTCTTCTACAAGTGCTGCTTGAGCTGCTTTATGAGAATCTGCATCACCTTCAGAAGTCGAACTCATTGCAGGTCGACCTACATAACGTAGTTTTTTACCTTCTGAAAGTTCGTGTAATGTTTCTAATGCATAATTCCAAGAACCTTGGTTTTTAGGTTCTTCTTGTACCCAAACGATTTCTTTTACATTAGGATACTTAGCAATGATATCAGCAACTTGCTCTTTTGGGAATGGGTAAAGTTGTTCTACACGAATAATGTGTAAGTGATCGAAGCCTTCACCGTCTTTAATGCGGTCTGCAATGTCGATCATTACTTTACCTGTACCTAATACAATACGTTCTACAGCTTCTGGTTTCGAACCTAGACCTGGTTGCTCAATTACTTCTTGGAATGAGCCATTTGCCAATTGTTCAGCGTTCGCTGCAGCTAATGGGTGACGAAGTAAGTACTTAGGTGAAACCACTACAAGTGGACGAACACCTTCAGTTCCTAATAATGCTGCTTGACGACGTAATAAGTGGTAGTAGTTACCTGCGTTTGAGCAGTTCGCTACGAACCAGTTATTTTCAGCTGACATTTGTAAGTAACGTTCCATACGGCTTGAAGAGTGTTCTGGTCCTTGACCTTCATAGCCATGTGGTAAAAGAATAACTAAACCAGATTTTTGACCCCATTTAGCACGTGCACCTGAAATAAAGTTATCGAACATAACTTGTGCCATGTTAGCAAAGTCACCAAATTGAGCTTCCCAAACTGATAGCACATGATCATTTTCTAAATTGTAACCATATTCAAAGCCTACTACCCCAGCTTCTGTAAGTGGAGAGTTGTGTACTGTAAATGATGCATTTGCACCTGAAATATGGTGAAGTGGTGTGAATAACTTACCATTGTTTTTGTCATGTAACACTAAGTGACGTTGAGAGAACGTACCACGTTGTGCATCTTGACCTGTAAAACGTACTGGAGTGCCATCTTGAATAATCGTTGCATATGCTAAAGTTTCTGCATGACCCCAGTCGATTTTTGCAGAAGCAAATGCATCACGGCGTTTTTCTAAAATTTTACCAAGTTTTTTCTGTGGTTCGAAGTTTTCTTCAAACACTAAAAGCTCTTCATTAATTTTTTCTAGACGTTCCGCACCAACTGCTGTATCAATTTGTGGGAATTCTACTTTTAATTCTTCAGGCATTTCTGGATGCTTATGCTCATCTTTGTCTGCCATTTCTTTCACATGATCATAAGCTGCTTGCATCTCTGCATAAATAGCTTTATCTAAAGCTGCTACTTCTTCAGCAGAAACTACGCCTTCAGCTGCTAATTGAGCACCGTATAAAGCGCGAACTGGTTCATGTTTAGAAACTAATTTATATGTTTCAGGGTTTGTTACAGTTGGATCATCCGTTTCATTATGACCATGACGACGGTAACCGATAAGGTCAACGATGATATCTTTACCGAATTTTTGACGGTAGTTAGCTGCAAAGCGTCCTACTAAAGCTACAGACTCAGGGCTATCTGCATTTACATGCACAACTGGTACTTCATAACCTTTTGCAGGGTCAGAAGAGTAAACAGAAGAGCGAGAGTCTTGTAATTCAGTTGTAAATCCAATCATGTTGTTAGCAATGATGTGGATTGTACCACCAGTAGTGAACCCCTCAGTTTTTGCAAAGTTTAATACTTCTGTTACGATCCCTTGACCTGGGAATGCAGCGTCACCATGCACAAGAATACCTAATCCTTTTGTGCGGTCATGAATAGCTTGCCCTGGTTTAGAAGTGTCATCTTGTGCTGCACGTGCAGTACCTAAAACAACAGGATTCCCTACTTCTAAGTGAGATGGGTTGTAAGCTAGCTTTACATTCATACCAGATTCACGCATATATGAAGCACCCATATGGTACTTAACATCACCAGTCCAGCCTTTTGTAATTTCAAGGCGGCCGTCTTCTGGGATAAATAAATCATTAGATACATGTGCAAAGTCAGAGAACATCATATCGTATGGTTTATTTAAAATGTGTGTTAACACGTTTAAACGACCACGGTGAGCCATACCAATACGTACTTTTTCCACGTTATTTGCTTCAACTGTTTTCAAAATTTCATCAAATAGAACGATTTGAGTATCTAAACCTTCACCAGAGAAACGTTTTTGACCTACAAAAGTTTTATGAATAAACTTCTCGAAGTTTTCAACACGAGTTAAACGGTCTAATAAAGCTTTTTTCTCATTAGAAGTTAATGATTGTTTAAATGAACCTGTTTCAATTTGTGCTTGAATCCAATCACGTTCTTCTGTAGTTCCTACGTGATTATATTCAAACGCTACTTTACCTGTATAAACAGATTTTAAGTAATCGATTGCATCTTTACCATTTTTCACGTTTGCTGGCACATCTTTGAAGAAGACAGCTGCAGGAATTTCAGCTAAATCTGCAGCGCTTAGGTTGAACGCGCTTTCTTCAATTTGAGCTGTTTGTAGTTCACGGTTTTTCAAAGGATAAATATCTGCCGCTAAATGACCGTTTGAACGGATTGCATCTGCTAATTTCACAGCTGCTAACACTTTCTTGTAATCGCCAGCAGGAGCTGCTGCATTACTAGCTACAGCTACTTCACCTTCTACTACTACTGGTGCACCAAATTGTTGGAATAATAATACTAACTCCGGTTCTACTTCTTCAGGAGACTGTAAGAATAAGTCGTATTGCTCCATCACATATCCTAGGTTAGGACCAGAGAAAGCTGACCATGGAGAACTTACAGTTGTAACGTTGTTCGACATGAAAAATGACCTCCAAATTTTGCCTTTCGGCAGTTCCATTAATTAAAATACAATTAATTATATAATATTTCTTCGTTCTTTTAAAGGATGTTTGACATCTTATCCAATATTTAAAGAACGTTTTTTCCATCTCAATCTTACTACTCTTCACAAAAAATACAACTCTTTTTAGCAAATTAAGCAATTTTATTCTCAAAGGATGAAATAATTAAATAAAGCATGTAATTTTCTCAATTTTTCAGCGGGAATTTCATCAAGAAAACGGTTCCAACATTTTTATCACTCTTGACTTCCACTGAACTATTGTATTTTTCAAGTAACATTTTTGTAATACTTAGCCCTAAGCCTGTACCGCCTATTTGACGATTTCTCGCCTCATCAACCCGATAAAAGCGATCAAAGATAAATGGAATGTTTTCTTCAGCTATACCAATTCCATTATCTTCTATTTTAATCAAAACTTCCTTCCCTAATTCAGATAGTGAAATTTGAATCTCAGGAATTTTTTCACAATAACGAATTGCATTCTCTATTATATTACGAACAATTTGGCTAAGTGCATTTTCTGTTATAAATAATCGCCCTATTTCTTCATCTTTCGACAGCGTCATTCGAGCTTCTGGATGAAGAATTCTTGTTTCCTCTATAACCGCTTCTATAACAGCTACTGCATCAGCCTCACATTTGATGTCCTTTTCTTCACGACGTGCTAATTCAAGTAATTCTTCAATCATTTTACGCATCCGTGCAATTTCCGTTAATGAGGTTTCAATAGATTCCTCTAGAATTTCCGGATCATCCTTCCCCCATCTTTTTAAAAGGGATAGATGTCCTTCAATTGCCTGAATAGGCGTCCGTAACTCATGAGAAGCATCCGCTACAAATTGTTGTTGCTGTGTAAATGAGATTTGCAGTTCATTCATCATCGCATTGTACATTTTCAATAAATCACCAATCTCATCTTGAGACGTGTAAGATAATTGAATGGGTTCATTAAATCCTTTATCCATAACGGTTTTCATAGATGAACGTAACTCATGCAACGGTTTCGTCAAATAATTAGCAAGATAATAGCCAATTGAGGCTGATAACACTAATCCCCCAATCCCCGCTATGAGCATGGCCGTCAATAAATAATGCATTAGCGACTGAAACTTAGATAATGGATGAATAACTTGAATATACCCTTTGAAGAAGCCAAGCATTATCGGTTCGTTAATAACAAAGGCATCCTTATTATCAATTTTCATTTCTATAATTTCACGCACTTCGGTTAGCGGCGCTGCTTTCGAAGTTTCATTAATGCTTAAAATTTCAATACCATCTGCATTAAACATTCGGACGGTTTGATCTCGATCTACAATGGACTTTAAAAGACCCGTGTTATGTTGAATTTGCTGTATAGAAAGACTAGGTCCTTCCGACTCTAAAAAGGACACCAAATCATTCCTCGTAAGTGTAATCTTACTCTGCTCATCATTTATTAGCCATGTATGCAGCGAAATATATACGACAATACAAATAATAGTATAGCTAAAAAATATAACAGCACTAGATGTTAGCATCCATTTTCTTTGTAAGGACTGATTGACTAAATAATCTCTTAGTTTTTTCATTCTCGCATCACGTACCCAACACCACGAACAGTTTCGATATAGGCATTCATATCACCCGGTAGTTTATTTCGTAAATGCCGAATATATACATCTACTACATTTGTCTCTATATCCGTATCATACCCCCAAACAGAGGTTAAAATTAGCTCTCGTGTACATACTTTATTTTTATGTTCGATCAATAGTTTCAGTAAATCATATTCTGTTTTCGTTAAATCAAGCTTGTTTCCTTGTACCATTACTTCATAGGCCGCTACATCGATTTCAATATCACGAAAATGGAATGATTCACCCTTTTTTTCATCAGGCGTGATCCGACGCAATATAGTTCGAATTCTAGCTAGCAGTTCCTCGATAGCGAATGGTTTTACTATGTAGTCATCTGCACCAGCATCTAAGCCAGCTACACGATCCATTACAGCATCTCGTGCCGTTAACAATATAATAGGTACCTTTGACTGCGTGCGTATTCGACGACAAATTTCAATTCCATTTATTCCTGGAAGCATAACATCTAATAACAGCACGTCAAAATTATCAGATGATGCTAGCTCAAGTCCTTCGCGTCCATCAAAAGCGACGAATACTTCGTAACCTTCATGTTTTAATTCTAGCTCCACAAAGCGAGCGATATGCTTCTCATCTTCCACCAAAAGTATTCTTTTAGGCATTTCTTCACCTTCTATTCTAAATTAACGATGAGAGGAAGTTTCCTCTTAAATACAGTTATAGCATAACATCAAACAAAAAGTCTGTACTACAAGCACATACTTGTTTGTACAGACTTTTTTAACTGCTAGAAGCAATGTTTTTGGTAGCGAAAGCGAAACGTCAGCTACAACTGTGCGATAACGGCTAACTGACCTATCGAATTACGGACGCAATGATGCCGAAACATAAATAATTAGTTGTCAGTAATATAGTAATTATTTTTACCGAATTCCTTCGCTTTATATAATGCTTGATCTGCTAATTCTAGCAATTCATTTAATGTTTGAGCGTGATCCGGATAATAAGCTATTCCAATGGAAGCTGTTGGTGCAAAGTGATGTCTTTCAATCGTCCAACCTTTTTTTAGTTCATTTCGAATGCGATTAATAATATCCATCATCTGTGTGTCTCTCTTTTTTTCATCACGGGTTAAACCTGTTAAGACGACAATAAATTCATCGCCACCCATTCGTATAACTAAATCGTGATTACGTACAGCAGTAATTAAAACTTGGCCAAACTTTCGGATAAAATCATCCCCCGTGTCATGGCCGTACTGATCATTAACATGCTTAAAGTCATCCCCATCGATATAGAGCATAGCTAAGCACTCATTCCGTTCTTGCGCTTCTGCCAATAGTTTTGGAAATTCCTTTTGTAAAAAACGACGATTTGGTAGTTGTGTTAACGTATCGTGATAAGCTAAATATAATAAATCGTTCTCACGTTCTTTACGATGTGTTATTTCACGAGATACCATCATGATTTGTGAAACTTTTTCACGCTTTGGATCATGAACAACCGTTACATTTCCTTCAGTCCAAACAGGCGTTCCATCTTTTGCCCTTAAAAGCAACTCAAACTGGGTTTCCGTTTGACCTGAATAATTATTTAGAAACGTTTGCCATGAATTCTTACTTTGTTCATCAACAATGGTGCTGTAAAACTGACCTTGTAATTCTACGTTTTCGTAGCCTAAGAAAATCTGATAGGACGGCGAGGCATAAATAATGATGCCATCTTCATTTGTAATGACAATCAAATCATTTGTATTTTCTGTAATAAGACGAAATGTACGCTCAATATTTTTCAATTCCGTTAACATTCTTTTCTTGTCCGTAATATCATAGTTAATGGATAAATATTGTTCTGTCTTTCCAAACTCATCTTTTAATGGAACGATCGCTGCTTCTACCCATAAATCAGCATGGAATTTTGTACGGTAGCACAGCTCTCCTCGCCAAACTTTCCCCGCTTGCAGTGTTTTACGAATTATTTGTATTAAAACCTCCGTATTGTAACGAGGCTCGATTAATTTATACGATTGACCTATTAGCTCTTCTGCCTTAAAACCAGTCGCATTTAAAAATAGATCATTTACTTCTAGAATATTAGCATTACTGTCCAACACAGCAATGGACGCTGCAGAATTAAGAGCAGCCTTAAAAACCTCTAAACCATGAGATTTTGAGCGTAACTCTGCTTTTTGTTCAGTGAATTGTGTGCAATCCTTCATAAGTAGAAAAATAGCTAAAGAGTTATCCCCTTGCATAACTGGAGATAGTGATATTAAATACACACGCTCTTTTTTATCCAGTGTATGAAGCTTGATAAGTTTTTCACCAATGTTTTCGCCCATAGCGGCTTTTTGTAAATACTTTTGTATGTTCTCTACTTCCTCTTTAGGAACAATCGGTAGATCAACGAATAATTGCTGTTTAACCGTTTCGGTATCTAATGCAAAGTCTTCCGTGAAGCTGGAATTTACTTCATAAATAGCCCCATCAGCTGATAAGATGACCGTAGAAAAAAAAGCATGATCAAACATGGAGCGTAGAAACAAAAACTTATCCTCGATACTTCGGTCATAGAGAATTTCTTTAGTGATGGCTAAGACATAGTTTTCTTCATTATATTCAAAGGGACGAACAGACGTTTCGTATTTTCGAACTTCTGATTGATAATAGGCATAATCCACATAATCAACTTGACTATGCTTAGTAATTGCTTGATTGTAATTTTCTTGAATTACAGAAATATTTTCACGACTTAAAGGAAGGGTCGAAAGCATCTTCCCAATCGCCTCATGTGATAACAAATCTCGAGCTGCTTTATTTAAGCGAATATATTGATAATCGTCTCCCACTTTTTTCATTAAAAAGACAAAATCTTTGCCAATAAACAATTCATTAAATAAATCTTCGCTTAAAAGATCTTTCATGCTGTCACCCCCTTAAGTCGTTAATATTAATATAGAATTTTTATATAGTTTTTGTTTATACAAAAAAATCAATACTACTATTATAACATAATTTTTAAAAACCGCCCTCCTTAAATTGGAAAAATTTTATCCTTTTAAGGCTATTTTTTGATAATTTACCTTTATGAAAGAAATAACATAATGCTAAAGAAACAAAATTCAAATGTTTTTACATTCAAAATTGATATTTTAGTCTTATTTCTCCTAAATATTACAAATAAACATAATTTAACAATCGATAAAATTATTGATTTTTCGGAATTTGCTGACTAATAAACTTATTTTTTGTTTGAGCGAGGAAAATGATTGCATAAAGCAGGATGATTGTTATATTATATTAAAAAAACTAGCCATTTTTCGGTATGGTCGAAAAATCAGTAAGACAGCGGGAGATTATGGATATCATAGTTTTAACGTCTAGTTCTTTGGGTTTTAATTCCAGTACGAATTTTAGTTTTCTTCTTTATGCTTTAAAGGAATTGTTTTAACTACCCTAGTAAAGGAGGCGTTTCGTATGCTTAAACATCGAGACCTACATGAATGTACAGAGCTTTATGAGCTATTATCACACCCTTCTGTTTTCCCTTTTGTCCGTCAAAAAGCCACATCAGCTGATGAATATTGGTTTATGACAAAACAACTGATTGAAGAAGAATCGAAGGGACTCGCTATTTCTAGAACAATTACTGATGACTGGGGTCAACCAATCGGCACCATTAGCATTCATGATGTGGAGGATGGTGCAGGCTTTTTAGGAACGTGGATTGGACTCCCTTACCAAGGTCAGGGCTATAACCAAAAAGCTAAAATGCTTTTTCTGAATGAACTATTCTTTGATTATAACTTCCATACGGTATTTCTCCGTATTCGTATTGAAAATATAAAATCACAACGTGCAGCCTTAAAACTACCCTATGTGATAAGTGCGAATGAAAGTCACCCAACATTATTAGCACAAGTTAATAAAGGCGAAGCACAATTTAATTTATATAAAATTCCAAAAGACTTGTTCTATCTTACAACAGCCAATCAAATGGCAGAAGGCGAAGAACAAGCGATGTAACTGTTATTTCATAAAAATAAGCTATGTGTTCTGTCGTCATGACAGGCACATAGCTTTTATTTTTGGACTTCCCTAGATTTTTTAGCTAAAAAGAGTCTATTTTTTATATTGTAAAATCAATTTCGCCATTTCATCTGGTGTTTTCGGTCTTTGTGTTTTTTCCATCGTTGCAACCATTTCTACTTTGCGCTCTGTTAGCACATGAACCGATTTTTTAAAGGATTCCTTCGTTAACTCTTCCTCTTGTAAGACTTCCGCGTACCCTTGGCGTTTAAATAAGTTGGCATTTAAAATTTGATCACCACGACTTTTTTGTGCAGATAATGGCACTAATAACATCGGTTTATGAAGTGCTAGGAATTCAAAAATGGAATTAGAGCCTGCACGTGACACGACAAAGTCTGCCGCATGCAATAAATCCGGTAATTCTGTTGTCACATATTCAAACTGCTTATAACCGTGCATCGATTCAAGTGATTCGTCATAATTCCCTTTACCACACAAATGAATGATCTGAAATTGTTTTACAAGCTCAGGTAAATTTTGACGAAGTGCATCATTCAAGACAACTGAACCTAGACTCCCTCCCATAACAAGAAGAACAGGCTTTAATGTTGTAAAGCCACATACCGATAACCCTTCGGCACGATTTCCCATAAATAGCTCTTGGCGAATAATGGAGCCTGTGCATGTGGCCTTTTCTTTCGGTAAGTGCTGCAATGTTTCTTCAAAAATCGTAAAGATGTGTGAGGCAAAAGGTAGCGCAATTTTATTGGCCAAGCCCGGTGTAACATCTGACTCATGAATGACTACTGGAACACCTGCAAGTTTTGCAGCCATAACTACTGGTACTGAAACAAAGCCACCCTTTGAAAAAATCACTTGTGGCTTCACTTTTTTGATAATACGAAAAGCCTGCATAATTCCAGCAAGCACTTTAAAAGGATCTGTAAAATTTTTCATTGAGAAATAACGACGCAATTTCCCACTTGAAATACCGTAAAACGGAATATCAGGAAACGCCTCGCCTATTAATTCTTTTTCAATGCCCTGTTCTGAGCCAATATAGTGGACATCATAACCTAGTTCTTGTAAAGACGGGATTATCGCTTGATTGAGCGATACATGACCAGCTGTCCCTCCACCGGTTAAAATGATTGTTTGTTGTTTCACATTAATTCTCCTATTCCTACCATACTACTTTTTGTTTACAGTCTTTTATTTTACTATATGCGAACGAAAAGATATAGATGAAGCTTTTAACTTTCTTCAGTAGGCCTCTAAACATCTGCTGAAATTAAGGAACTCATGCTAAGAACTTCACATCCTTCGTGACTAACAATGTGCAGTTGCTGTCGCTTCGCTTTCGCACAGTAAACATTTGTTGGTCTAATACCTTCGGACGCAATTATTTTTCAATTTCCCTCCATTTTGTATGATATACTAATTAATTATGTTAATGAAGGAAGATATACACTATGAAACAAACCACTAGTTTAAAAGAAAAATATGCATTGATATTGAAAATTATCGTTCCCATTTTAGTCACGCAAGTCGCAATTTATCTTATTTCTTTCTTTGATATTTTAATGTCGAGTCGCTACGGTACCGCAGACTTAGCCGGAGTGTCAATAGGCTCATCTATTTGGATGCCTATTTATATAGGGTTATCTGGCATTCTTCTTGCGATCACACCGATTGTCTCACAACTTGTTGGAGCTAAAAAAGAGATAGAAGCAAAGAAGGCTGTTCAGCAAGGAATCTATGTAGCCATTTTACTAGCGGTACTTATTTTTATAGTATTACTAGTCGGAATGGATTGGATTCTTGGAAAAATGAATTTAGAAGCATCTGTACATACTATTGCTAAATCATATATTCACGCAATGTGCGCTGGTCTTTTACCACTCTTTTTATTTTTTGTCATGCGCTGTTTTATCGATGCACTAGGACAAACTCGCGTAACGATGATTATTACTTTACTAACAACGCCCATAAATATTGTGCTGAATTATATTTTTATTTTTGGCAAGTTTGGTGCACCCGAGCTTGGCGGAATCGGTGCAGGCGTTGCAACAGCGATTACATACTGGCTAGTTTTCTTTATCACAGTTTGGATTATTGCTAAACGCGTGCCCTTTGAACGCTTCCGCCTATTCCATGACTGGCCAAAATTAGAGTGGCTTCGTTGGAAGGAAATTTTAATCATTGGTGTTCCGATTGGCATATCCTTATTTGCAGAAACAAGTATTTTTTCTGCTGTGACGATGATGATGAGTAACTTTAGTACAGCAATTATCGCAGCTCATCAAATTGCTTTAAATTTTACTTCCCTCCTATATATGGTACCTCTTAGTATTTCGATGGGCGTTACGATATTAGTAGGTTTTGAAATAGGCGCTGGCAGAATGCACGATGCAAAACTCTATAGCTATTTATGTGTTGGCACCGCGATTTTATTTAGCTTTATTTCAGCTTGTATCCTGTTTATCCTTCGTGAGCCTGTTGCAAATATGTATACGAACGATGGTAAAGTGCTAGAATACGCCGTTCATTTTTTAATTTACGCCGCCATTTTCCAGCTTTCTGATGCTATCCAAGCACCTGTACAAGGAGCTTTGCGAGGTTATAAGGATGTTACAATAACCTTTATTATGGCCATCATTTCGTATTGGGTGATCGGCTTGCCTGTCGGGTATGTAATTGCCACTCATACAAACTTGGGACCTTTTGGTTACTGGATTGGGCTTGTAGCAGGTCTGACAACCGGAGCGATTACTTTATTAATACGTTTATTACTTGTTCAAAAAAGATATTCTAGGACAACCAAAACAACAATAGCAAACTAGACTTCGTTCTAGTTTGCTTTTTTATTATAGAAGTAAACTTTTTTACATAAAAAAAGATGCCCACTAAGTTTTTTACAACTTAGTAGACATCCTATCTTCAATGAAGCTATTATTATTTTTGGATAAATTGTTGTGTCCAGTAGTTGCCTGATTTCACATAGCCGACACCAATATGCGTAAATTTCTCATTTAAAATATTCGCACGGTGACCAGGTGAATTCATCCAACCTTGTACTACTTCTTGAGGTGTACGTTGACCCTGTGCAATATTTTCACCTGCACTCTTATACGTAATACCTAAAGCTTTCATTCGATCAAATGGTGAACCGAAAGTTGGGCTTGTGTGTGAAAAATAGTTTTTAGATTGCATATCTTGTGATTTTTCACGAGCAGCTGCCATCAATTGAGCATCCGTTTTAAAAGGTGCTAAACCAGCTTTTGTACGTTCAGCATTCGTTAATTTTACTACCTCTTGCTCAAAAGCATTCACATCTGAAGTAGTTGTTGATGGTGTAGATTGAGTTGGTGCAGTTGTTGTATTATCTTTTTGAGTTGTTTGTGTATTGTTATTTGTTGCTTGATTATTTTCTGGTGCTTGTGTTTCTTTTGATGGTGCTTGTGTTTGTGGTTGATTTACAAACCACTTATGATTTGGCCATTGGTTTGACCATTGATTTGACCATTTATAATTATAAACTTTATTACAGTCTGTAGTTGTGTTCCCCTCTGTAGTATTTGCTGCAGCGGAAGCCATTTGAATTGGAGCTGCTAATAAAAATGTTGCACAAATTGCAGTTAGTGTTTTTTTCATTTTTGCAATTCCTCCTTCTCTGCAACCAATCGTAAAGTACAAATTTAATAAATTTCTTGCCAGCATTTGCTAACAACACCATCAGAGAAATAAATTCGCATCAAATAGAGGATTGTTAACAATAATTTTTAGCAAGTTTCACCAGCCTATGAAATACTTACGTTACAAATAGGGTTGACACCTCTAAAAAACTAGCAACTATTTTCAACATTCTCATAGAAAGTTTCATACAAAAACAAGTTCCCTCTATTTCACTTATCAAAAAAAATCTGCATTGATTACAACTTTTATAAGACGACAGAAACATTCGTGTCTTACAAGTAGAAATCTGCAGATTTATATGTCCATATAGAGAAGCCTATTTTTTAATGAAGACCTATTATGTTTAAGTTACTTACATTTTCACCAATGATAACGAGTTTTGCGGGCATTTTTACGTACTCTGGAAGCCATTGGACCATGCCATACGCATATTGAAACAGCATGGGATTTTTGATACCTTCAATGGGCACATAGCCTTTCATTCGATATACAGTTTCAGGCAATGTACGTACCCAATCCTCAAATTGCTCCTGTGTAAAATCAACGTCCTTAAATTCAACTAATCGTGAACCGAGATTCATTGATGCGATTGGAGCCTTTATAACATCTTGTTGATCCACCTGAGCTGTTGCCTTTAACCCTTCTAATAAATGTAACGGTACTCGCCCATTCGTCGTTTGCAAAATAAAGGCATGAGGATTAAAGCCTTGTAGCTCATAAACAACCCTTGCCTGCTCTGCCTCTGTTAATAAATCCGTTTTGTTAGCTAGCAATAAATGCGCGTGACGGATTTGTTCCATAAATAAAGAGCGTACTTGCGGTGTTAACGTCTCTCGATTTAACCACAGCTTTGAGTCGGCAACCGTGATAATTCCTTTGACATTTAGCTTTTCCGCAAATAACGGTGAATACACGGCATCTAATGCTTCAACAGGATGTGCAGCACCTGTTGTTTCAATAATTAGGACATCAAAGTCACTATCTAATAGAAGAGATTGAATTTGTGCCTCTGTTTTTTCGGCGCCAGAACAGCAAATGCAACCCTCTAGCATTTCCTTGAGTGGAATATCCTTTTCCACAGCCTGTGAGTCAAATGGTAGCTTGCCAAGCTCATTCATAATGACTGCAGGCTTTAAATTTTTTTCTTTTAATTGTCGAATAACATCTGTTAGCATGGATGTTTTCCCGCTACCTAAAAAGCCACTAAATAAGTATACGTCCTTCATATTTATTCCCTCCATATAAAAAGCTGTCGCAAAAGGCCATTAGAGACGCCTGATGCAACAGCTACTTTGTTAGTTTGAGTTTACTCTGTTTTTGCTGGTGTACTCGTAAGCAGTTCTTTTGCTTTTAACAATTGAGGATCCTCTGCTTTTATTTTAGCACGTAATGCTTCCATTAAAGCATACGTTGTATCGCCAGTTAAAACACCAGTTTCTTCTAGTTTATTTGCAGCTTGCAGTTTTTTCACTGCACGTTCTGTATTTTGATCAAAAATAGCGTCTACCTTCCCAGGCTCATATCCTAGAACTTCTAGCATCTCTTGTGCCGCTTTTACAGAGTTTGACTGCACGCCCGTTTTCATTTCAATTGATGGATCTAAATAAGGTAATGATGCATAAGATGGGTATGACACTTTAACATCTGGAGCTATACCTTTTTCATGAATCCAGTTACCATTTGGTGTTAGCCATTTAGCTGTTGTAAATTTAAGGTTAGAGCCATCTTTTAATGGCGTGATATTTTGCACTGTACCTTTACCAAACGAAGTTTCACCCACAATTTTAGCACCGGCAGATTCTTTTAGTGCACCTGCTAATATTTCAGAAGCAGAAGCACTACCACTATCGACTAGCACTGTCACTGGAACATTATATTTTTTACCAGCAGTAGCTTTTGTAATTTCCGGCTCTCCGTTTTTTTGTTGCACTTGTACAATCGGTTTACCTTCCGGAACAAATAAATTCGAAATTTCGATTGCGTCAGTTAAGAAGCCACCCGGATTTTGTCGTACATCTAATACGATACCTTTTAAGTCTTTACCTTCGTAGTCAGAAAGAATTTTTTCAAATTCTTTTGCTGTATTTTCACTAAATGACGTAATTTGGATATGGGCGATACCGTCTTTAAGCATTTCCCCGTAAACCGTTTCAACCGGAATTTCATCACGGACAATCGTCATATTAAGAGGTTCAGCATTTCCTTCTCGTTTCACGGTTAATTTTACAGGTGTTCCCTTTTCACCACGAATACGTGCAACCGCTTCAGATGCACTTAACCCATGGATACTTTTCCCATCAACAGTTAAGATAATATCTTTCGGTAATAGCCCAGCCTTTTCAGCGGGTGAATTTTTAATAGGTGACACAACTGTAATAGCACCGTTACGCTCTTGTATTTCCGCACCAATTCCTTGGAAACTAGAAGATAAAGTAGAATTTAATTGATCTGCTTCTTCCTTCACTAAGAAATCAGAATACGGATCACCTAAAGCGTCAAACATACCATTAATAGCACCATCGACCACTTTCGCATCGTCGATATCTTTGTAATAGTTTTTTTTAAGCAAATCATAGGCTTCGTACAATTTTGAAAATTCCGGACGTCCTTTCGGTACTTTCACTTCAACTGCTTTCTTATCTCCGAATGTTAACGCAAATATCGTTAAGCCTGCCGTAATAAGGATTGTAAAGAACATCAGCATGATAAATTTAAACGGTTTCATTTGTATAAAACGTCCTGCTGGTTTGACCCCAGCAGGTGGTGTTTGTTCTGGCTGCTGTTCGATACTATCTTTTTTCTGTTCATCCATCTTGATTGTCACCACTCTCATATACACTAACTTGTTGTCACACTATTACCATCTTAACAGGTTATAGGGAAGACGAAAAGAAAAAGACTGTCAAAATTTCACGACAAATCTTGTCCTACAACAATCTTCCTAAAATCCAGCATTTCTTAAACATTTTATTGTTAAGTACATTATTCTATGTAGATGTGATTGCCTTAGATTTTGTAAAAGTAAAGGTACCTTTGAAGCACTTTTCTAAAGGCACCTTTATGATCTGCTAAGTTGAAGGTATATAATGGTACTGCTTTTCTATTTTACCCGTTTCATCCATGCAGTCAACTAAAATCCTCAAGTATATTAGAAATTAACTTCTTATGCATCTTTAATATACGTAACTTGCGCCAATTTAGCATTTTTTATTTTAATCTCTGCATTTTTTGCTGCATTAATCCCTGTAAAAGTGCCTGTTTTTATTCGATAATATGGATCATCCTTCTCAATATAAACAAGCCAGCCAAATGATTTTTTCATCACCTGCGCTGCACTTTCCGCTGCTTTAAGCGTACTATACGTTCCGGTTAAAATACGATACTTGCGCGTTTCTACTGGAGGAATTTGAACATCTCCAGCTTTTTTAACCATGTCCATGAATTGAGTCCAAGATACTTTTCCAGCCCGTATATTACGGGGGCAATTTTTCCCACTAAAATGATTGTGTTGCACAATATTTTGAACTGTAATTTTTTCATCTTTTATAATTTTTGCGATAAGACTAGCCGCATTTTCGACAGCTTTTAAATAATTCCCATCACTATTTACGCAAATTTCCACTTGAATACCTTGGCTATTTCCGACATAAGTCCCTGTCGCCCAACACTCCCAAAAATGTTCAAATGATTGTACAGCTTCCTGATCATCTACTTGCCAATGCCAGCTAGCTTCCCTACTGTTGCCGTTTATCTGTAGACGAGCATGAGCGTCAGCATCAGCTCCAACGCTAGTATTATCCGTTTCATGAACGACAAGATATTTTTTTGCATTATTTTTACCATTTGTCATTTTTAATGCTTGCGAAGTTGGCACTAGTTTTTGGCGAATTGTTACCAAAGGTTTACCCTCCTTCCTTTTGTCATATAAAAAAACCTATCATTGACCTTGTAATCAAACGATTTTTTCATACAAGAATCAAAGATAAATATTTATTTCTCTCTATAATATGACCCTTTGGTAACTTCTTTCTATGTCTTTATAAGCATTAATCCCCACAGTTTTCTAACAAAATCCATATAAGTTTGTTTACTTTATACGGTGTATTTTTACATAATTGCTTTTATTTTTTTAAATACAGAGTGTATTGTTAGTCGATGAAAAGTAAGAAGTTGCCCCTTATAAATAACAGAAAAAATACCGTAAGGGGTTGGTGATAGTTCCATCAACTCTTCTCTATCTTTAAGTTCAATAAGTTCAACTGGTATAGTCAATTTATTTGCAGCAGCTATAATATTTTCAGTTGCAATTTCAACATATGGACATTGGAATGAACGTAAAACCGTTAAGCCGTTAAATTTTTTTAATCTTTCTTCCCAATCATTCGGAAAATATGGTTGTTCGGCTTCGCTGCTTAAAGAGTAAACAAGTAATTCAAAATCATATGGTGCTGTATCAATAAGTTGAAAACCATTATTCAAAAAAATCTCTTTACTTGGCGCCCAAGACGTTTTTGAATTTGTAATGACAACAATACCTTTTTTGCTTGTTTTTTTTGCATCCTCTATACATTTACTCAATAATCGTGTGCCGTACCCTTTCCCAACTTCACTTACCCATAAACAATGAATCACTAAATAACCATCCGCATGAACCACTCTAGATGAAAATTCAGCTTCTGTATATTCAATAAACCCTACTTGTTTTTTATTGTCGATTACTTGCACATATTTCAAGCCCTCTTCAAATCTATTGTTCAGCCATTTGTTCTTATTTAAATATCCGCTTGATTTCTTCTTACTCCTAAGACAAAAACTCCCCATTCCCTCTATAAGTTCATTATTATATTCTACTAATTCAACATTACACGACAATACTATCCCCCCCTATTCATTAGGGTGATTATACCCCTTTTTGAATTATAAATATAACGTATGGTTGATTTCCGTTCCGACTGAGCGCTTCGTAGCTGACGCTTCGCTTTCGCACAGATAGAACATTGCCCCCTGCAGCTTAGCTTTCGCTACAGAGCAAAGCTTCCTGGGGGCGTCAGTCTCCACTACAATCAACAAATCTTCATAGTATTTGTACTATTAAAAATCATTCCTAGAAAACAAAAAATCAGGCTATTTACATCTTTAGCCTGATTTCAATATGAAAAATAATTTATAAATTTTTAACAATTATTTTTTTGAAATTTTGAAATATAGCACAAAAAAACAATGTAAAAGTACAAATTTTTTTATTTTAAATAATATGGAAATTTATTTGTTTTTGACTTTTTTCCTCTGCGCTTCGAGTAATTCAGAAACTGTGACAAATCGATATCCTTGCCTTTCAAGTTCAGGAATTATTTTTTCCATCGCTTGCACAGTTTGATGACGGTTTCCGCCTCCATCATGAAAAAGAACGATATTTCCTTCTTTGACACCGTTTAGCACAGTGTTAACAATTCTAGTAGTTCCTGGACTTCTCCAATCTAAAGTATCTAAATGCCATGACCACATAACAACTTTATAGCCTTCTTTAGCAATCGCTTCAATCATTGCATCTGAATACTGCCCTTCTACTGGGCGAAATAAAGTAGGCTTAAATCCTGTGATGTTCTGAATGACGTCATTCGTTTGATTTATTTCCTTTAGTAAATTCGGAACATTCGTCCTTAAAGGATGCGAAAATGTATGGTTGGCTAGTTCATGACCTTCCTTATACATTCTTGATATTACCTCTGGATTCTTTTGCGCATTTTGACCAACAATAAAAAAAGTAGCTTTCGCATTATATTTGGCTAATAAATCTAAAATCTGAGATGTGTACTTCCGATGTGGTCCATCATCGAAAGTAAGGGCAACAATTTTTTCATCCGTATTGATCTCCCAGACAATTTGCCCCGCTTCTTCATAATACTTCCTTCCTTTATTTTCATATTTCTCTGCACCGACTTTCACATTAAAAAAGGAGACAGCTAAAAGGCAAATAGGTAATAAAAACAGGAGTTTTTTCAAATTTTCACTTCCTCAAATAAAATATTTAGTACCTTATTATTTGAGGAATGCTAAAAAAAATGCTCTTTTTTGATTTTTTTGTTACGGTGAGTTCTTTAAATCAAATTGTCATTAAAGGTTGTCCTTTTACCTACTTATAAAAACTTAAATAATAGTCAATTAATTTAATGACTTCGTATATTTTTTTATATTCTTTTTCTATTTTATAAGAAATAAACAATACAGCTAAATTAAAACTCAAAACTGCTATAGCAACGATTTGGACAAGTGAGATTCCAGTCATCAATTTAATATTGATTGCTGAGGCAATTATTGTGATCAATGATAAAATTACACCACACAATGTAATATAAATCGGCTTAGATCGAATAATTTCATTTGCTTGCAATTTCAAAACATCTAGTAAATATCGAATTTCTTTCAATTTATATTGTTGATCAAAAATCACGAAATATGACATATAAACATCGTTTGTTATATTTTCATTCAGTATATTTTTATGAATTTTTCTCACTAATCGATCACAAAAATCTTTATCTAATGCTTTTTCAGGTATGAATAGTTCCTCTTTATTTTCAAAAACATTTGTGCCGGGATGCTTCAAACCCCTCATCCTCTCATACTGGTTTACCTGATTTAATGACCTTATTAAGAATAGAAAACTCTTTTATAGTCAAAACATAGTCACCCAAATTTTTCAGATATTTAAATTATATGAAGGGATGGAAAGGTAGTATGTTATTTTGGGTGAAATTTTATTGTAAGTTTAATAACTGCAGGAAACATACATAAAGTTCCTTAGTAAAGTTGTTGATACACAGCTAATGCATCCGTAATATTAAACTGCTCTGTTCGTGAATCACCTTGAGCACCTACTGTTACTAGAATATACTCCTCGCCTTTAATTGTTGCTAAACTTGCTAAACATAATCCTGCTTGCTCTGTGTAGCCAGTTTTGCCGCCAATTATTTCACCTCTCGTATTTTCAATAGCATTCAAATTTTTAAACATTCGACTCGTCACCGTCATTCCCTCTGGATGAAGATTTGTTGACTTTATTGAGTATCTTTCCGCTGTATAGATATCTCGAAAGGTGTTATTGGTTAAAGCATATTGTAAAAGTATCGAAATATCTTTCACACTCGTATAATGATTAGGATGATGGAGTCCTGTTGCATTCGTAAAATGTGTGTTTTTCATCCCTAACTGTTTAGCTTTTTCGTTCATTAACTTTACAAATTTACTCTCCGACCCAGTTATGTAATCGGCTAAGCCAATAGAAGCATCCGCACCTGAAGGTAGCATTGAACCATAAAGTAAATCCTCTGCTGTTACCTCCTCATTAGGAAGAAAGCCTGCCATAGAAGCATTTTCTTCATATAAATTCTTAAATATACTTTTAGGAAGTAAAATCTTTTCCTGTAAATTCGGGATATTTTCAATGGCAACTAAAACCGTCATGATCTTCGTCAAAGAAGCAGGATAAATGATTTCGTCACTATCTTTGTCCAGTAAAATCTTATTTGTGTCTAAGTTCACTAATATAGCATTGGAGCTATGTAAATTTACATCAACATTTATTTCACTTTTCTTTGGCATTTCCAGCTGAGTATTATCTATTTCTAGCTTAGAATGTTGAAATGGATATTCTTTTACAAACATGTACACCAGAAAAATAATCATCAGTAAAATTAAGCTATAAAATCCTTTTATTTTAAACATAAAAACAACTCCTTCTTTCTATGCCTCTATTGAAACATAAAAGAAGGAGCTCTTTTTTAATAATCTATTATAGAATTCTTAAGGTTTCTTAAGAAATTGTTGGAAGCATAACAGTGAAAACTGTTTTTTCATCATTACTTGAAGCTGATATTGTTCCTCCATGAGCATGGACTATTTCATTGGCAATTGCAAGACCAAGCCCAGCACCACCTGAATGAGTCGACCTAGCGGAATCTAAACGATAAAATTTTTCAAAAATCATCTTTAATTTTTCTGGTGGAATTATTTTCCCCTTATTGGTAAATGAAATAATTGTCTGGTCATTTTGAAGGTGTGCGCTAATATGAATTATACTGTTATCATCGCTATATGCTATGGCATTTTTTAAAATATTATTAAATACCCTCGCTATTTTATTAGCATCCGCGAAAACCTTTATTTCTCCCTCGATTTTCACAATTGCTTGCTGTCCTTTAGGGGCCAATAAGGGATAAAATTCATCTGCCAATTGCATTAACATGTAATTTAAATGAATGGATTCTTTATCTAGAATAATGGTCTGTAAGTTAAATCTAGTGATTTCAAAAAATTCATTAATCAATTGTTCTAGCTTATATGATTTTTCTAATGAAATCTTCACATACTTTTCTTTTTGCTCTATAGGCATGTCCTTTGCCTCATCCAACAAACTTAAGTAACCAATCATAGATGTTAGTGGTGTTTTAATATCATGTGCTAAGTAAACTACAAGATCATTTTTACGTTGCTCAGCCTCCTGTGCATCCTTTGCCCTTTTTTCTAATTTATTTTTAGCATCATTTAATTTTTTCTCCATAAAATCTAACTCAGAAGGAAGACTTATTTCCTGATTCGATTCCTCTGAAAGCATATTAACACCTATGGCAATTTGGTTAAAATACTTCGTAAATCGAGAAAGTGCAAAATAAAAAATTACTAACAGCAAAATAATTAAGCCTATTGCTAACCAAAAAGACTTATTTTGTTGAAATAAAATCCCATAGGCTCTCTGTGCCGAATAATAGTCAAGCTGTAGCACGTTTTCACAAAATCTAATAAACCAATCTGCGAAAGGGGCTTGTAAGACACCATCAATAAACACATAGCTTATAAAATAGCCAACCAACAATGCTATTACTAAAATCAGCAAAATCTGAAGCATTATAGTTCTTTTTAGCTTTCCAAAGTCATTTTTCAATGGTATATCCAACTCCCCAGACAGTTTTAATGAATTTAGGGTTCTCTGCGGAATCATTCATCTTTTCTCGTAAATGCCTAATATGAACCATTACCGTATTGTTACTGCTATAATACTTCTCGCCCCATATTTCCTGAAATAGTTCTTCTGATGAAACGACACGCCCTCGATTTACACATAAAAACCACAATATGGAGAACTCAGTAGGAGTAAGAGACAGTTGTTTTTCATTTAACATACATTTTCGAGTTTTTTGCTCTAAAATTAAGCCTGAAAAATCAATAATCGCTTCATTTTGTAATATCCCCTGATGATTGTACTTGGTAAATCTGCGAATTTGAGCCTTAACCCTTGCAATAACCTCCAATGGACGAAATGGTTTTGTTATGTAGTCATCAGCTCCTAAAGTAAGCCCCGTTATTTTATCTATTTCCTCTTCTTTCGCTGTTAACATAATCACCGGATAATGATATTGTTCCCGAATTCTTCGGCAAATTTCAAAACCATCGATTTCAGGCATCATTACATCAAGAATAGCAAGATCCAATTTGATCGAGTGTATACACGCTAACGCTTCCTGAGCATCATAGAATTTATAAACATTAAAATTTTCATTTTTTAAATAAAGCTCAATTAAATCTGCAATTTCCTTTTCGTCATCAACTACAAGAATATTTATATCCATACTCATAACCACCACCCTTATTCAAATATTCATTTTTCTTCAAAACCTAGATTTAACAATATTCCCAGAGGGTTCTACTAATCATCCAACATCATATCATTCCGTTAAACTTACTGTCATGCAAAGTCTTATTATTTAAGAAAATCTAAAGAATTACAAAAAACCACTCGTTTGATAACGAAGTGGTTTAAAGAATTAGTATGCTGACATATACGTCATTAAGGTGGTTTCATTACCTTGCTTGATCATCATAATAGGCTTCATTAGCAGCCTTCTCATTAGTGCCTTTTAAATAAGCTAAAATCATATCAGGACGTTTCAGTAACAACCAATCACCGTAATGGTCAAATCGTCTGCATGAAGTAATCATTCCATTTTTAATTGTTCCGTATTTTTTCATGTTCTTCTTGCCCCATTGTTTTAAACGCTTTGCAAAATCAGCATCTTCAGCCATTAGCATATTCTCGTTAAACCCTTTGATTGCTTGAAAGTCTTTTTTATAGCACCAAAAGATCCCTACAGAGATAAAACCATACTTTAATAGTAAGGGGAAAATTAATAACATGGAAGACACTACTATACCCAAGGACATTCTTTCAAAATGTCCGTTCACACCTCCTCCTATATATTGATTGGATGCTAAGTGCTTTTCAACCTCAGTTAGCATGTGTTCTGTCATTCGAGTATCAGCATCAATTGTAATTAGAATTTCACCTTTTGCTAGCGCAGCTCCAGCATTTCTAATTTTGGATAAATTTTTATCATTATTTTCCAATGTCACGCAATTATAGGACAGTGCTATCTCTTTCGTTTTATCCGTACAACGATTTAGCACGACAATAACTTCTACTTGATTTTTATAAGGTTGTGCAGACTTTGCTATTGACTCTAAACACCCACCAATATAATTTTCTTCATTATGAGCAGGTATTATAATAGAAAATTTCACATCTCTATCAGGAACATCTTTTATAAATAGTGTATTTTCCGACATATAAAATCTCCCCTTCATAATTAGTCTCGTTATTTTAAATTAAGTATACATTGTAGAGATTTACTTTAATTTTTTATTTTTGGTTTTTTATGTCTATTTTGCATCCATTATCACATTGATGCCACCATCATTAGGAGTGGGGCTCGCTGTTTCTGTTGCTATGTTTTCGAAAACATCTGCTGTTTGAAGATAAATGGTCAAAAAAAGAGTTGGTTTATGATGACCAACTCTTGATTCTAATTTCGGATCCCCTTCATGAGTCATTAGAAATCTTCTTATCTAATCTACTTAAGGCGAAAATCACGGATGAAAAAATAAATATACCTGTACATAGCCATAATGCTATGCCATCCCATTGACCGTTTAATAATGTGATGTTCGTGAGGATTATAAGCTGCATGAGACAAGTTGCTATATAAAGAACTAAGGAATGGTTCATGTCAACACCTCCACTCAAAAAGCAATCCATTTATCATGTATATTCATCAAATATATGAAATATCCACAAAACAAAAACACTGCAATATATGATTGCAGTGCTCTTAAATGGTATCGGTTTAGCTTCCAAATGCAAAGATTAGCTCTGTCTCACAAACTATTTCTCCGTCAACCGTTGCAATACCACGTCCCTTACCAACGGCACCTTTTAAGCGGGTAATTTCTACTTCAAGACGCAGTTGATCACCAGGTTTAACCTGTTTTTTAAAGCGGCAATTATCAATACCAGCTAGTAATCCAAGTCTCCCTTGATTTCCTTCTTTTGTAAGCATAATGATTGCACTTACTTGAGCTAAAGCTTCAACAATTAACACACCTGGCATCACTGGATAATTAGGAAAATGTCCATTAAAAAATTCTTCGTTGATTGTTACATTTTTAATGGCAACTGCTCTCTTTCCTTCTTCTAATTCTAATACTCTATCTACTAACAGAAAAGGATACCTATGTCTTAAAACTTCTTGTATTTGTTGAATTTCGAGCATCTAAAAACCTCCAAAAATATTATCACCTAATTCTATCATTAATTCTTAGTAGTTGGTACTATATTTTTGTTCAGATTTCAAAAAAAGCCACATTCACATGGATGTGACTAATATATTTTGTATTAGTAGTCTTGCTTATTAAGTGGCCAAATCGAAGTAGGTACATTTTTATATGGGAAGTTTCTCAAATAATTTGAGGCTGCTCCAGGTGCATCAACATAAATAATTTCTCCCACTATTGGTTCGAATGCTGCTCTAAAATGGTTTTTCGCTTTCAGGACAAGTAGTTTTTTATCTGAGGGCTCTATTCCTATATGGCGGAACATCTCTGGGTCATTAGCAGACATTGGTGTGCCTATTAATAAGACCTCAACATCTCCACATTTAATATGCACTGCATTCTTTAAGTCCATACGATAGTTTTTCTGAAAAGGACCCGAATTATAAAATACACCATCTGAAATAGCAATAACATCTGCTATTACGTTAACAGGAAGTCCGTATCGAGGATTAACCTTTCCCCCTAATTGTAACTGGACTTTAGATCCAATTCCCGCTTCCTTACATTTTTCAATACTTTCAACATCGTAAATTCCACCTATTAAACAATCCTTAATGTTAAACGTTAAAACTTCTTTCATAAGTTCAGTTGTATCAGCGCTTCCACAGCTTAGTGGGTTATCTGAAATATCAACTAGCGCCACTGGCTTATCTGCAAAAAGTTGAATGGCCTGTGAAACCGCTTCTTTGGTTGTTGGTAGAGTTACTAGGAACTCTTCTTTAATGTCCAAATATAAGCTTGTCAGATTATCTAGTGCTTGATTGATGATCTCTTCTTCTGTTCCTGTCACAATAATACCTGCTCCCACATGTGCAACATCAGAATAGGGAAATCCCCCCAATATTGTTATGTTAAAAATCCCTTCTTTCGATTCCAATATTTTCGAACGTTCAATCAATTTATGCATCGGTCCTTCGGATGTTCTCATATTAATAGAGGGAGGCATTAAGAAGAGTTTTTTCATTGTACCTTTGAATTGCTGCCCTGAAAGTAATTTAATTAGAGCGTTCGCTGCAACTTCACCAGTTTCATACATATCAATGTGAGGGTAAGTTTTATAACCAATGACTACATTAGCTAAATCTAAGTAGCTTTCCTTGATGTTAGCATGCATATCAAGGGTAATAACCATAGGAATATTTCCAATAATACTTCTGATTTTTTTCATGTATTGCTCTTCGGGATCTTGTAATCCTTCTACTACCATAGCACCATGTAGAGCCAATAATAGTCCGTCCAATGGCTTTTCTTGCTGAAGTAGTGTGAGCATTTGATTTTCAATTTGAGCGTAAGCGTTTGCCGTAACAATACCTGATGGGATAGCTGCTGCGCAAAGCAATGGTACAATTTCAATATCATTATTTCGTTCTAAAACATCAATGAATCCACCTAACTCTGTTTTTGTGTTGCGAAATTCTCGAACTAGTTCTCTACCTTCAAAATATCCATAGTTTTCAAATTGAGGAATATCAGTTTTATATGGAACAAAACTATGTGATTCGTGATAAAACATACCAATACCTATTCTTCTCACCATAGCCTAAATCTCCTCCAATATATAAAACAAAATTTACGGAAGTATGTTTATAGCATTCAATTTCTAACAAACGAGATTTTCACATTTGTTTTTTACTCAATATATCTTTCTACAACTATTGCCAATCCTTGTCCACCTGCTATACATATAGCAGCTACGCCATAACGTAATTTGCGCTTTTCTAGAGCGTGAACTAAAGTTGTTATGATTCTAGCACCAGACATACCTAAAGGATGTCCTAATGCAATAGCTCCACCGTTTACATTAAGTTTAGATAAAGGAAGAGATAATTGTTTTGCGCAAGCTAATGTTTGAGCAGCAAAAGCTTCATTAATTTCAAATAAATCTATATCACGGATTTTTAATCCAGCCTTTTCTAAAGCCTGTTCAATAGCTGGAACAGGGCCAAGGCCCATTTCTTTTGGGGAAATGCCTACTGCAGCAAATGAAACAATTTTAGCAAGTGGCTTACATCCAAGTAAATTTGCTTTTTCATCATCCATAAGTAACAACATTGAAGCCCCATCGTTACGTCCAGAGGCATTACCCGCTGTTACGCTACCGTCTTTTTTAAATACAGGTTGCAATTTAGCTAAAACATCGATATCAGATAGACGCGGATGTTCATCTACAGCAAAATGAATAGTTTTCTTTTTTCCTATTTTGACTTCTATTGAGACAATTTCACTCTCAAAATCACCTTTATCAATTGCTGCTTTTGCCTTTTTCTGACTCTCGTAAGCAAAATAATCTTGTTCCTCTCTTGAAATGTCGAAACTTTCTGCCAACCATTCTGCTGTTTCTCCCATTGAAAATGTACCGTAAATCGATTCTGGCTGAGATTTTGCTTGACTTTCAATATTAGAGTCATAAATAGTAAGGTTTCCGTTTAATGTTTTTGTTCGATCTGAGATGAAATAGAAAGGTGCTTGAGACATGCTTTCTACACCACCAGCGAGTATTACATCAGCTTGTTTCGCCATAATTGCCATAGCAGCATTCATTACAGCTTGCATTCCCGAACCACATTGACGATGTACTGTATATGCAGATAATGTGTCGGGGAATTTTGCTTTTAATGCTGCTACCCTTGCGATATTCGGAGCGTGAGTGCTTTGTTTCGTTTGTCCAACAATAATTTCATCTAAAATCTCTTCCCCATAACCAACAGAAGATAAATTATTTTGCATAACATGGGCAACTAAATCTTCAGGCAAAGTTTGTGCTAAAGATCCTCCAAGTTTACCTATCGGTGTTCGAAATGCATTCACTATAACTACCATAGATATCCTCCTTGCTACAAATATAGTTAAAATAAAAACCGAACTAACGTATTGTACATATAGTTACATAAAAACACCTATATTTTCCAACTCTTGATCAGTAAAAAGAACTTCTTTACTTTTTTAACTATCCAACATTATTCTTTAACATTGTCCCAATAACGTTGTACAGCTGCTTGTAAAGCAACAATTATTGCTTGCTGGCTAGGGGCAAAATAGTTTCTCCTTATTTTCTCAATTAAGTCGTCTAACCCTCCCGCTAAGCAATATCCTATTAAAAGTCTTCTAAAGAAAGCTTGTGTAAGATCTGTAACTACTGTAAATTCCGCTTCTACTATTATATGTTTCTCTCTATCTATTTCTAGGACAATCCCTGCATACTTGTAGATTTCATACATTGAAGTCCCTTGAGGTGCTTTGGCATATCCAGTTACGAGCACTGTATTAGCTTCATTCACATACTCTCCCCCTAACAACGATAAATAGTACAAAGTACGACCTAATTGTATTTGATTTATGTGTTTATACTTGGTTTTGCGAAAGTGCAACTTTATACATTGCTTCGGTGTGTTGTTGTACAATTTCTAATGTCACGCCCGGCATTAAATCGACTAAAAATAATTCATGATCTTTCACATGGAATACCGCTAAATTTGTAACAATAATATCAACGGACCTTGTTGAAGTGATTGGATATGAACATTCTTTTACAAGCTTACTTTTGCCTTCCTTAGAACAATGGGTCATAGCGACAATAATTTGTTTTGCTCCTGATAACAAATCCATTGCGCCACCAACACCTAAAATAGTCTTGCCGGGTACAGCCCAGTTAGCGATTAATCCTGTTTGATCAACTTGCAAGGCACCTAATATGGCAACGTCGATATGCCCACCACGAATCATTGCAAAAGAATCGGCGCTATTAAAAAATGAAGAGCCCTTTTTTTCGCCAATAGGTAATTTACCTGCGTTGACTAGGTTTGGGTCAATATTGTCAGGGTCTATGTCAGTAACACCTAATAGTCCGTTTTCTGTATGAAAAATAATCGTATCATCTTTAACATATTCTGATACTAATGTAGGAATGCCGATTCCCAAATTCACAATTGCAGGCCCAACTATTTCTTGAGCTACACGACTAGCAATGAGTTGTTGTTCATTCACAGACTCTTCACACCTTCTTTCGTCAAAATTTTATTAGCAATTATAATTACATCAACGAACAGATGCGGAGTAATGATTTCTTCAGGGCTTAGAGAACCTACAGGGACAATTTCATCCACTTCCGCAATTACGAATTTAGCAGCCGTTGCCATTAGAGGATTAAAATTTCGAGCCGTTTTATAGTATGTGAGATTCCCTAATTCATCTGCCTTGTGAGCACGAATTAATGCAACATCGCCCTTAATAGATTGTTCAAAGATATACGTTTCATTATCTAAGACTCGTTGCTCTTTACCTTCTGCTAATTTTGTTCCAACAGCTGTTTTAGTATAGAAACCACCAATACCTGCACCACCAGCTCTTAATGCCTCAGCCATTGTACCTTGAGGTAAAAGTTGAATTGCTAACTCACCTTTCTGATACTTCACACCAACATCCCTATTACTTGTGAAGTAAGAACCAATAACTTTCTTAATCTTATTTTGATTAAGAATTAGACCTAACCCTTTACCAGACTCACCTAAATTATTACTGACAACAGTCAAGTTTCTTACTTCTTTCTCTTTTAAAGCATCTATTATCGTTAAAGGGGCTCCAATTAAACCAAAGCCACCAACTAATAATGTGTCCCCATCTTTTAAAGTATCAAGTGCTTCTATGGCCGAACTTTTTATCTTGTTCATTCAATTCACCCCACCCAATAGCTCAAAGCTTCTTTTTCATACAATAACGATGCTCATCTTTACCAAATTCATTTTCGCGTGTTTCAATAATTTCAAAACCAAACGCTTCATAAAGTTTTATCGCTGCTACATTCTCTGTATTTACAGTCAATGTTACATGTTTAAAACCTTGTTTTTTTATATAATCAAGAAGCTCTACTAAGAATTTCTTTCCGATACCTTTACCTTGTTGATCCGAACGAACATAATAACCAAATACGTATGCTTCATCCGGATTATCAAAATTACGCATTAATTCTCCAACTGCGATAGGGCGATCATCACCTTCTTCTTTAAACCAAACCATTTTTCCATATCGAGTTATTGGTACAAGACATTGTTCATCAACGGCACCTACTCCTGGAAAAGCATCTTTTTCAAGTTCCATCATCATATCAATTTCATTAATTTTTAATTTTTTTGGAACTTCAATATAATATGTTGCTGTCATAACCTTCACTCACTCTCTCTTTTTGATAATATTTATCCCATTGCAACTGCATTTTTTCTCTTCCATTAAAAATATTAGCGTGAAATTGGATGGGAGAAGTTTCTCTTACTTTCTTTAATTGTTCTATAGATGTTTGAAGCTCATTCGAATGGAGCAATTTATTCATCTTGTTTAAAATACTTAATCCTGCAACATGACCTTGTGCCATGCAAACTTTAGCACCTTCAATACCTGTAATATTTCCTGCTACAAATACGTTCTTAACTGTTGTTTCCAGTATCTCATTATGAATAGGTACTTTGCCACTTAATCCATCAATATCCGCAAATTCACAATTCAAGATTACTGATAGTTCCGTTTGAGGTGTTAAACCCGCTGAAATACATACTGCGTCTACATTTAGCGTTTTTGTTTTACTTAAAAGTTCACCTTCAAATGTTACATTTTGCACTTTCACGGACTCTACTTCTTGAGCGCCATGAATTTCACTGATGCATTTATTAAGAAATATCGGGATGCCCCACATTTTTATACCGATAGGTGGATAAAATTTATGCGCTAACTTTCGCCCTACATCACTTTTTATTAAATTTGTGCCCATTTTTACAAATGCATTTGGAGCATGATTCCCCACTTTGCTAAAACTTTGCATGACTATGTTTGGATTTGAGATTGATTTAGAAAACATGTTTTTAGGAGGTAAATAAATACCTACAACATCTACCCCAGCTAATTTCATAGCTCTAGCGATTGATATTGAAAGAATATCTGCACCTATAATTGCTACTCTATTTCCTGGTTTAACGAAATATTGATTAGTAAGTACTTGCGCTCCACCCGCAGTAATCACTTTAGGCAATGTCCAACCTTTGATAGGAAGCCCTTTTTCAATAGCTCCAGTTGCTAACAGTAAATAATTAGCTTCCACGATTGGTAGGATGTCTAAACCATCCACTTTAGAAAGATAAAGCTTATAATTTGCATCAATATTCCATACTTGTGTACCAAGAATGAAAGTAATATTGTTATAACTTTTTGCTTCGTTGATTAGCTTTTCTGCAACGTCTCTGCCAATCCACCATTTACAGTTATTCTCCTCATGTAACTGTCCTAAAAGTTTGCCTCCTAGCATATTATTTTCTTCTATAACAACTACAGAAACCCCTCTTTTTGCTAGTGTTATAGCTGCCTGTAAACCAGCAGGCCCTCCTCCAACGATAGCTACATCATATTTCATACTATTCAATCCCCCTATCAGTCGAGAATACTTCTAACTCTTCAACTATAGGTACATTACATGCTCGAACCATTCCTTGATTTTTAATATACACACGACAGTCAAAACAGTTTCCAATACCACAAAATAGACTGCGCCCCATATTATTTTTCTCCGTACGTCTCAAGGTTGTGATATTATTCGCCCATAGTGCAGTTGCTATTGTATCGCCATCAAGTCCAATGTACTTTTGTCCGTTAAAATAAAATGTGATTTGTTTTTTCTGTGAAATAGTGACAATAGGATGATTTTGAATTCGCATTATTCATTGTCCTCCTTCACCGCAAGCTGACAAAGTGAAACAGGGCGCACAGGGACATGTACTGTTAAGCTAGAAGGCTGTAACATACCTTTTGGAATTTGATCAGACATATAATCATCAATTAATGTGCGACAAATTCTTCCTTGGCACATTCCCATACCTAGACGTGTCGCCATTTTTATTTCTTGAGATGTTATTAAGCCGTTTTCTTTCGCTACTTCAATATCTTCTAAACTAACTTCCTCACATCGACATATAATAACGTCCTTCATATTAAATCACCTGTTTCTTTTACTTTTTCAAAGCGAGCTACACTTAATTTTTTTAACATTTCTTTTATCACATCGTTCAACTCAATATGATGTATATGGTCATATAAATACGCGCTCATTAGCTTGCCCATTACCGTCGATATGCCAAAACCATGGCCATTGTAACCAGCTGATACGAAACCATTTTCAAGTGTCATTAATTTTCCCATTATAGGTGTGAAATCTGGTGTTAACTCTACTGTTCCTGCAAATGTGCGAAGTAGTTTTTTATTTTTTAATTTTGGAAATAGCTCTAAAAAACGTCCTGATTGTAGTTGGATGGCTTCCATTGTATTGTTTAATTCATACCCGTCTAATTCCCATGGGCCACCTCCCCCAAAGAGTATATTCCCAGCATGTGTTTGTCTTAAGTAAATTCCGTTTCCTGTAAAGAAAGGTATAATAATGTTTTGACGAACAATTTCTGTTGCAAATAATTGAGAGCGTCGTGGTCTGATTGGAATATGCTCACTCAGTTCTTTACAGATTTTTTGAGTCCAAGGACCAGTTGAGATGATGAAATAATCTGCTGCTAAACTGTCTTTTGGAGTTTGTACAGCTACGATTCTATTTTTTTCTGTTATGATTTTTTCAACATGACAATGATTATGAAGTTTAGCTCCACCTTGCTTTAAAGTTTTTATTAAACTTTGTGAAGTTGTGAATGGATAAGCTGATCCATCGTCATGGCTAAAGATACCTAATGAAATATCATCACTTAAAAATGGAACATACTTTTTCATCGATCTATTGTCTAACAATTCGACATGTATTCCCGCTTGAACATATAGCTCATAAGATTTTCTTAATAAATTTGCTTCGGTCTCATTTCGAGCCACCATCAAATGTCCATTTTTTTTGAAGTGTGTTTCAATACCTTTTTCACTTAAATCGCTCCATATTTTCAATGCATTTAAAGAATATGGAATTTCTGATAACTCTCGTCCTAATGTCATAATTGCTCCGCCATTCCTACCGGAGGCAGCTGCAGCAAATGATTTAGATTCGACTATACTTACTTCAAAACCAATTTCTTGTAAAAAGTAACCTGTTAGCAGACCAATTATTCCACCACCAATAATGAGAACACTTTTTTTCTCAGATAATGAACGCTCTTCATTTAAGTATTGTTCTAATGCATTTATTTCTAGTTTTGCTCGATGGACATCTTCGATCGTTTCATTTTCAATGTCGAGAGCTAACATCGTTAATAAATTATCGGACATAGCATTATCCTCCATAGCTAATATAAACTGATTTCCATTCTGTCATGAAATCTAACGTGTGATGTGAAACTTCACGTTGCCCATTTCCAGACATTTTTAATCCACCGAATGGGACACCTAGCTCTGCATTTGCTGTACCAGCATTGATGTACACTAGTCCGCTAGATATATCGTTTTGCGCTCGCATAGCTATCGATAAATCACTAGTAAAGATAGCTGTTGAAAGTCCATATTTTGTATCATTGTTCCAAGTGATAACTTGCTCATAATTATTAAAGGTGATAATTGAAAGTACTGGGCCAAAGACTTCCTCTTGTGCGATTTGAAAAGTAGTTTCAATGTCATCTAAGATTGTTGGAGCGTAGTAATATCCTTCATCTTCCATAAGAGTGTGTCCACCAAATACAAGTTTCGCGCCCTCTTCAATGGCTTTTTGTACTGCTCCATCGATTTGTCTTAAACTTGTTTCATTAATAATCGGACCGACCTGTGTACTATTTTTTAATCCATTTCCGATTGTCAACTTGCTAGTCGCTTGGATTAATTTTTCTAGAAAAAAATCTTTAATACTTTCATTTATGAAAACTCTTCTTGTCGCTGTACAGCGTTGCCCACTTGTACCATAACCCGAGGCTACAATCTGCGAAACTGCTAAATCTATATCAGCATCTTTCATTACAATAGCTGCATTAATACCACCTAATTCAAGTGTGACACGCTTTAATTGTTTTGCAGCTTCTTGCGCAATTTTAATCCCTACATTTGTAGAACCTGTGAAAGTCAGTAAGGGTACATCTTTATGACTAACAATATACTCACCAACCTCTAGAGAACTTGAAGTGACCAAATTTAATATACCTGGTGGTAAACCACTTTCAACCATATAAGCAGTAAATTGTGTTGCTGTACAGTTTACTTCAGGGGAAGGTTTCCATACTACAGTGTTCCCTGCAATAAATGCTGAGAATATTTTATATGCAGCAAGTGAGATTGGATAATTCCATGGTGTAATACAACCAACAACTCCTGTAGAGGTACGTACAGTATGGATATGACGACCTTGAATCATCGATGGAATGACTTCCCCCATAGCTCTTTTACCTTCACCACTAAAGTATATTGCCGTTTGAATTGCCACCTCTACTTCTCCTAATGCTTCTTGTAAAGGCTTGCCCATTTCTATAGTGATTAATTCGGCTAATGAATTTTTGCGTTCTGATAATATAGTTGCAATATTTTTTAATATTTGAGCCCGTTGTACAGCGGTAAATTTACTCCATTGTAAATAACTCTGATTTGCACTATTAATTGCAGCTTCAGTATGATGAATTGTTGCCTCAGAAAAGTAACCAATAATTTCTTTCGTCGCAGGATTGAAAGAAGGGGTTACATTATCAGTCTTGTGCCATTCACCATTAATTAAAATAGTTGCAGATTGTTCATTTTTCATAGTTCGCATTGTCAATTCACAACCTCTTCTAAATGATTTTTAATACCTAAAAAGGCTGCTAGTTTTGAACTTTCTGGGTTAGTTAGAACTTGATTAGGACAACCTTGTTCCTCAATTTTTCCATTAACCATAAATACAACTCTATCTGCCACGTCACGCGCAAAGTTCATTTCATGTGTGACTACAACCATTGTCATACCTTCGCTGGCAACTTGTTTCATCACGTTTAAAACTTCTCCGACTAATTCAGGATCAAGGGCTGATGTTGGTTCATCGAATAGCATGAGCTTTGGTTTCATCGCTAGTGCACGTGCAATAGCTACACGTTGCTGTTGACCCCCAGAGAGTTTTTTAGGATAATAATCTTTCTTATCCAATAGGCCGACTTTCTCTAGTAGCTCTATTGCCTCTTTTTCAACTTCAGGTTTGTTCCTCTTTAAAACATGTAAAGGTGCTACCATAATATTCTCCAGAACAGTCATATGGGGGAATAAGTTGAATTGTTGAAACACCATTCCAACTTCCCGTTTAATATGTGCTATATTTGTTTTGTTTTCGTTTAAATGAATATTATCCACTGTTATTTTGCCACTCGTAATTTTTTCCAAATGATTAATACATCTTAAAAGTGTACTTTTCCCTGAACCACTTGAGCCAATTAGAGAAACAACTTCACCTTTTTTAATGGTTAAATCAATCCCTTTTAATACTTCTAAATCTCCAAAATATTTATGCACATCTACCATCTCAATCATGACCTCTTCTTGTAATCCTGTATTCGAATGATTATCTATATTATTCATTTGCTAACCTCCCCTATATTTCACTTACAGACATTCTTCTTTCCACTCGATTTAAAATAAATGTAAAGAATGTTGTCATTATCAGATAGAATCCCGCTGCGACTAGATAAAATTCAATAAATGCATAATTAGAAGCTGCATAGCGTTGCGAAACCATTAATAGCTCCGAAACTGTGACTAGTGAGGCTAAGGAAGAATCTTTAAGCATCATAATGGCTTGATTTCCTAAGGACGGTAATGAAATGCGTAACGCTTGAGGCAAAATAACTTTTCTCATTTGTAAAAAATAACTCATACCTAATGATTCAGCAGCTTCAATTTGGCCTTTAGAAATTGACATAATGCCACCACGGTAAATTTCGGCAATATATGCTGCAGAATTAATTCCGAGTGCAATTACAGCTGCAACCATAGGTGATAGCTCAATACCAACTTGAGGTAAACCATAATATATAAGAAATAGTTGTACGAGCATTGGGGTACCTCGAATAATCCATAAATAAAAGTCAGCAAATAATCTAATAATCTTTACTTTTGAAATTTTCATTAAAGCAACGAAAAGTCCTAAAATTAATCCGAAAATTGTAGAATAAAGTGTTAACTTTAACGTGATCCATGAAGCTTTCACCATGAAGGGTAAAAAATCTGTTACTAAGCTGAAATCCAACATATAGTACCTCCCCCTCTATTTATAAATACTTCTACCAAACCATTTTTTACTAATTTCATCATAAGTACCGTCTTTCACCATGTCTTTGATATGCTTATTAATTTCATTGACTAAACCTTCTTGGTTTTTGTTCACTGTAATGCCTGCTGTTTCATCGTATAATACGTTGCCTACTTGAATAACATCGTAACCGTTTTCAAGAATGATATTGCCACCTACCGCTTTATCTGTAATTGCTCCATCAACACGACCGTTAACCAAATCTTGAAAAGACAGTAAATCAGACTTGTACAATACGGGTTCTCCACCAAGTCTAATTACTTCATCTGTAAAAGTAGTTCCTGTAACAACACCAATTTTTTTCCCTTTTACATCAGTTTCAACATTTTTAATATTTGAATTTGACTTCGTGAAAAGTTGTGCTCCTGTATAATAATAAGGTTCCGTGAAGTCGACTTTCTTTTTTCGATCCTCTGTAATCGCCATACTTGAGATAATAATTTCATATTTTTTAGAAAGCAGGCCTCCAATGATTGAATCCCAAGGTGTAGCAACGAATTCGACATTTACCCCCATACGTTTACCAATTTCATTTGTAATGTCTACATCAAATCCTTCTAATTCATTTTTTGTATTATAGAAATTGAATGGTGGATATGCTCCTTCAATCCCAACTTTTATTACACCGTCTTTTTTAATTTTTTCTAAAGCGTCCTTTACATTAGCATTTTCATTTGAGCCACATGCTGATAAAACAGCAACTAAAATTAACATAAAAATACATAAATATTTTTTCAAAATAAAGCCTCCCCTCAATTTAAATATTTTTTTCCATTTCATATAATGTTTCTTCAAATATATTGATAAGCGTTTTGACATCAGCTGTTGTAATATTTAGAGGAGGCGCAATTAAAATGTGCTCTCCTTTAGTTCCATCTACGCCACCACTACCTGGATAAAATACAGCACCTTTCTTCATAGCAAGTGAATTAAATTTTGCTGCAAACAACACTCCCCTTTCGAAATATCTCATATTATTTTTATTTTCAAAAAATTCGACACCTATTAATAATCCTTTTCCTCTTATACTTCCAATTGTTTTACTATTTTTTTTGATTTCATTTAACCTCTTATAAATAAGCGAACTTTGATTCTTTATATTCTCTTTAATGTTTTGATTTTCATACTCTGTAATAGCACTATATCCAGCAGCTAAGCAAACAGGATGGCCACTGTATGTAAAGCCATGCAAAAACTTACCATCGCTAAATTTTTTTAATTGTTTTATTAAATTTTCATGAACAATCATTCCAGCTAATGGCGCATAACCCGCTGTAACTCCTTTTCCGAAAGTAATAATATCGGGGACTACATCTTTTTCATGCAAAATGGCAAAACTCTCACCTGTTCGGTAAAAGCCAGTCATCACTTCATCTACAATCATATAAATATCAAATTCACTACAAATTTTACGTATTCCTTTTAAGTAGATACTTGTAGGCACCATAGCACCTTGTTGACTTCCTACAATTGGTTCTACTATAATTGCTGAAATACTTTCTGCTCCTACCTCGTTGACAACTCGTCGTAACTGATTTAAGCATCTTTCATCTTCTTTTATCTTATCTTCTTCAGAAAAATGAGGTGGATAATATGGTGCATCGATATGTTCGGTCTTATTAAGTAGAGGCGAATATGGGTAACGTCGTTGAACATCTCCACCAACAGAGAGTGAGCCTATAGTATTACCATGATAGGATTGCCATCTACCAATGCTAATAAATTTAGTTGCTTTACCTCTATCACGATTAATTTGTCTACAAAGCTTTAGGGCAGATTCATTCGCCTCAGACCCACCTGAACAAAAAAATACTGATTCCATCTTTTCTGGAGCTAGATCTATTATTTTTTGCGAAGTTAAGTGAAGAAGGTTTGTCTCAAACCTCATTGTATGTACAAAACCAACTTTCATAGCTTGGTCATACATAGCTTTGGCAATATTTTCGTTGCTGTGCCCCAAATTAGCAGCTACCGCACCTGAGCTTCCATCAATATACGATTCACCATCTTCGGTAAACAAAAAAGAGCCCTCACCATGTGTAATGATAGGATAATTAGTATTAAAATCTCGATGAAAAACAAAATCACTATCTTTTAGCATATCTAACACCATCCCTTTTACTGAATATTGAAATAATTTAAAAGAAAAAAAATCAAGCAGAAGAGAAAAAAGTAAATAAGACATTACTTTTTTTAACTTTGCTTGATTTTATTGAGACCATGATTAGGGGATACCTGATCACTTCAATATAACCGCAATAATTAAGTTTTCATTCTTTTTCAAGTAAATTTAAAAATCATTAAGAGAAGTATTCCTTTAAATTTAAGTCAATTATTAAAGTCTGTCAATATACTTTATTTTATGTTTTTAACCATAAATATATGTATCTAATAGATCATAGAAACCCACCATATTTTTCTGCGTAAATTCCTCGTTTGCACTGCTACTCACGCTATGAAACGATTCAAAATAGCGCAACAAATAGTTTTTTGATTATATCTTAAATCTTGCTCCTTTCGCTATAATTCAATTACATATAAAATTATACAAATATAACCATATCATTTTCTGATTTTTACAAATAGATATTTTCATTTCTTTTCGGTATTTCATTATCGACAGGTATATAAAAGATAGCATATAATATTTTTTGCATTCATTAAGTTAATTTTATTATTCTCTTAACTGAATGTTTAGTTTATTAGAATAGGATGGATAAACATGTTATCTTTTATTGCAATAGTTCTTCTCTTATTTTTAATTCCTGGTCCTGCTGTGATTATTACGATTACACAAACGCTAAAAGGTGGAAAAAAGAACGGTATTTTCACTGCACTAGGCATTGGGCTTGGTGACTTAGTTCATACGTTAGCAGCAGTTTTAGGTTTATCAGCAATTTTGATGAAATCTGCCACTGCATTTGAGGTAGTGAAATATATCGGTGTTGCATACCTTGTTTATTTAGGTATTCAAATGCTACTAACAAAACCACAAAAAATAGAAAAGCCAACTGTTGAACAGAGTCCAGCAAATACTTCGTTCCGACAAGGTTTTTTAGCAGAAATATTAAATCCAAAAACTGCATTATTTTTCTTAGCATTTTTACCACAGTTTGTTCAGCATAATGGCCAATCCATCACTATACAATTATTAATTTTAGGCATTACTTTTGTTGTGATGAGTGCTTTGTATACTATATTGTTAGCTATTATTACAAGCTTTATTGGCGAAAAAATCTTTACGAAGACATCAAACAATGGTTCGCGTTGGATTGAAAAAGCTGTTGGTTTCGTTTATATAGGTCTGGGCGTTAAATTAGCACTTCAAACTCAAAGTAGATAATTTATTTTTTTAAGGGAGAACACGATAAACGTGCTCTCCCTTTTAAATTAGCACTATGGACAAGCATATTGTAAGGGTGCAACTAAAACATGCTTTTTATCGTCAGATACATATTTCTGATTACTTTTGTAAAAAATTAAATAAGTCTTTCAAGTAAAGTATTTGCATAAAATCCTAACAGTGCAGTTATTATGTACAAGCTTATAGACCTTTAGCTAGTCTAAGGTCTATAAGCTGCATTGTTGATTATTGCTTTTTACTGTTTTGGTGTATTCGCGGTAAGTGGATTACTGTTTGCTACCAATTGTACTGGTGTCGTACCTTGTTGAGAAGACTGTGCCATTTGTTGTGCATTATCCATTAGCCCAAAGCGTTTCAGTACACCAAAAATAGCCGCGCCTCCTATAATGCCCCATGCTAAAAATCTCACCGATGAAAGCCTCCTTTCTCAAATCGAATTTTTTAAAACAGCTTTAGTATTGGAAATTCTATGCGGTTTATACTGTGTTAACTATACGAGTTTTTATAAAATTTACAGATTATTTGCAATAATAACAGAATATAGTAGAATAAAATGGTATAAAATTTGAATCGGAGGTAGAACATGAATATTAAATTTGCAACATTAGAAGAAATGCCACAAATAGAAATATTATATGAAGAACTGTTTTTAGAAATGTCAAAACTTCAACCTCAATACATAGCACCTGCAAAACAAGATGTAGAGTTTCTTAAAAACATAATTTTGGGAGAAAAATCAGACATTTTTGTTGCTGAATTAGATAACAACATTGCCGGATTTTTATTAATTCAAGAATTAGCTACCCCTCCATATTCTTGTATCGTACAGCATAATTATGCATATATTATGGATATAATAGTTGGTAACCAATACCAAAGTAAAGGCATCGGTTCCCTATTGCTACAAGAGGCAAAAAAATGGGCAGAAGAGCGTAAATTAGATTACTTGGAGTTAAGCGTTTTAGCAGAAAATATTGGCGCTATTAACTTGTATGACAAACATGGATTTAATGAAACGAGCCGTACTATGCGATTAGAACTTTAAAATTATGTATGAAATTAGAGCCTGCATTGAAAAAAGCAGGCTCTTTTATATTAGAATGTTAATATTTCGCCTGATTATGTTTAATGATTACTTATAACCTCAAAACTCCGTTAATTAAAATCTTTCCACGTAAAATCAATACTTAAAATACCAATTGGAATTTCGCTAGCTATATAGTTTTTTCCAAAGGCTACTTTTGGGTTACGGAAACATACAAGATTATTATAATAACCAAAAGCTCTGCAAATAGACGGACGAGCCGAATGGATTCCACATCGATCCTTTATTTCGTCATAAAAAATACAGGTTCCATAAAAACGTTGTTGATTTTTTAAATCTAGGCTCAACTTTTTAGGCATCTCTTTGATTTTCTTTTGAATTTTCTTTAACTCTTGTTCTGTAATTGGAACAGGCCCACAACACAACCCTCTACAGCCTTTACAAGGTAATTCTTCCATAAGACAATCATCTCCTAGAAAAAGCAAGTGTTATAATTCGTTCTTTGATTTTGATTCTCTAGTTCAGTAACTCAACTTAGTCAAAAAAATAGGACTCTCCCGGCCAGGAGAATCCTATTTTACACTTATAATTAATAATTGTAAATTATAGAATATACGAATTATTTTGTCAATAGGGAAATCTACACAATTACAAGTATCTAGCAAGACTTGTTCAGCTCTTTTTTGATTATCTTTTCTGGAAAGAAAATATCCTTTTCTCCAGCGATAATTAATATAGGAGAAATATAATTTGCTATTTCTTTTCTGTCATTTAGAAATTAACTAAATAAAAATATAGATTCTCAAAAATTACAAATTACACCAACTGCAGGAACTTCTTAAAGTATAAAACGGATGAAGCCAAATTGTATCATTCGTACGCCAAAAGAATAAATAATTCCCTTTACTAGTGACAAACGAATTGTCATATGTAGCACTTAATAAATCTTCTATCGTAATTTTTTTTACATCATGCTTTCCCAATATACTATGTTCTGAAATCAAAATCTGCAATCCAAGGTTCTATCAACTCTTTCCCATACATCAATCTCTTCAGCAAACGAGATAGTCGCCCCTAAACAAAATAGGTAAGCGACCTTTTGGCAACCGACTATGTTTCGCCTTATGAAAAATAACCGGTCCTTTCTGTTTATCCAAATCGAGTTAGACAACTCGTACGACTGTTGTATTAACGGTTAGCACATTTGAGCCGACGAGAACTTCACTCGTAATGTCACGATCAAAAAAATATCGCGCTCCCCAATCCCAAGTTCCGCTGCATCTTTGCAAAACTTTCACAGTGTACTATTCACACAAGAATATAAAAGAAAAATTTTTACATTTATTTTTCTAAATCGATATTATTTTGAGGTTCGCTGTTATCTTTAGCTTTAATTACAAATGGTTTTTTTTTTTTTCATCCATTAAAAGATCTATGATATTTTGCAATTTTGATTGTAAAACCAGTTCCTTTTTAGTAACAGAGTCTAGTGTTCTACGTACACTATCATTAACATTTAATAAATCCGTAATAGAAGATGGATGTTTTAAACCTGGAATCAAGCCTAATGCATATTGAATCTTTTCACCTTCTGCATTAATAATATGGCTTAATCCTAGCTCTTCAAAAGCAATAGACGCTAATAATAAATTTAAAACATTATCCCTGGTAATTGTAATTGAAGCTGTGATATTCGGTATATTCGGAAAGCTCATAAAAAACCCCTTTCACTTATCAATTTTATAATTACTGTTCATTGTATGACGTGTATTTCGATTTATGTTATATAAATTGTCAAATCAGGTCGAAAACTTGATAATTACCTCGGCATATTGGAATTAGATACCGATTAAATTGCAAGAAAAACATCATCATTTCGTTTCGATACTTTCTAAAATCGATCGAAACATTCTAATTAGCATACCCCCTATTTATCTAAATCAAATTCTCCTATGGAACTTCTAAAACGATTTTCTTTTAATTCAAACCCATTAATTCATCAGTTGCTTCCTTATAATTAGGATATATTTCAAGTGCTTTTAGAAGTAGTTTTTCATACATTTCATGATTCCCTTTTCTTTTAAAACATAACGCTTGATAAAATAAAGCTTGGTATGACCCTGTACCAGACATCGTTAAATATGCTAGGTTATTCTCTCCTAATGAAAGACAATGTTCTAGGGTTAAAATACACTCATTAACCATACCTTCATGATAAAGAGCGACGGCTTTATAAAAGTATAAATCCACATAGTCTGGATATAGAAGAATTGCTTTATCAATACCTTTTAATACTTCTTTAAAGGATTCGGTAGTTATTAATATAGAATATTTAAGATTATATATAAGCGACGGCGGCATTAAACCAGCAATCAAAAATCTTTTAATAGACTCATTACAATATATAAAAGCCCTATCGAAGTTTTTTTGTCGGTAATATTCACTAGCAAGATGATATTCCATCCATGGGCTATGTTTCTCGTTTTTAATTTCTGCATGAAGCAAGTTCATATTCCGTTCATTTTTTTTCTTTTTCTCTGTTACAGATGTTAGGTATCCTAAATGGTGAATCTTTATAGGGAAATGTTTCGTTTTATAAACATCCGTATTCACATCATTTAAATTTATTGTTTCATGAATACTATTTTCAAATTTTAAACCTAGGTGATTTTTAAAAAGCCTGGACTGAGCCATGGTATAAGTTCTACTTTCATCTCTTTTATCACCGTAATAATTAACTAGTTCTAAAGATAAGATATCTGCATTTGATTCTTTGATATATTTATGAAAATCATCTCTATCAATACTATCAAGAAATTCATCTGCATCGAGTATTAATATCCAATCACCTGTTGCATTTTCAAGACTGATATTTCTTGCCTTTGCAAAATTATTATCCCATTTATGTGAGATTACTTTTCCTCCAAAATTCTTCCCAATTTCAATGGAAGCATCAGTAGAGCCCGTATCCACAATAATTATTTCATCTACAATTCCCTGCACACACCTAAGGCACTCCGGTAAAAATTCTTCCTCGTTTTTTACAATCATACACAAAGATATAAAACAATTATCCAATTTATTCTCCTCCCCTAAAAGTATACTTTTAAAGCATTATGAATATGAATACACAAAAGATAAAAAAGGGGCATTTCTATTGAGTATTACTTTATCAATGGTAGTGAAAAATGAAGGAGAACGCTATCTAAGAAGAGCATTGTTGCACCATAAACCTTTTATAGACGCTGCTGTCATTATAGATGATGCCAGTACTGATAATACGATTACTGTTTGTAAAGAAGTACTCTCTGACATTCCATTGAAGATTGTTGAAAACAAAGAATCACGCTTTGTTAACGAAATAACACTTAGAAAGCAACAATGGAATGAGACAATAAAAACAAATCCTAGTTGGATCTTAAATCTAGATAGTGATGAACTACTCGAATCTTCATTTCTTACACAATTAGAAATCATTACAAATCAACAAATGTATGATGCCGTATATTTCCGTCTATATGATATGTGGAGTAACACGCACTATCGTGACGATCAATATTGGTATGCTCATAAAACATATAGACCTTTTCTGGTTCGTTTCAAACCAACGGATAACTACGTCTGGAAAGAAACCGCACAGCATTGCGGAAGGTTCCCTTTAACTATTGCTCAATATCATCACTTTTATAGCACCGTGAAAATTCAGCATTTCGGTTGGTCAACAGAGAAAGATAGAAAAGAAAAGTATGAGAGATATATGAAACTAGATAGTAAAGGAATTTTCGGATGTCTTGAGCAATATCAGTCAATTTTAGATAGTAACCCTAATTTAATTAAATGGAGTGGGAATAGTGATTACAATTAGTTTGTGTATGATAGTAAAAAATGAAGAAGATGTTTTAGGACGATGTCTCCAATCCGTAAAAGACATTGTAGATGAAATAATTATTGTAGATACTGGATCAACAGATAATACGAAGGAGATCGCCAAAAAATTCGATGCTCACATAGATGACTTTGAATGGTGTAATGACTTTTCTAAAGCTCGTAACTATTCATTTAATTTAGCTAAGAAAGATTATATTCTGTGGCTAGATGCAGATGATGTAATTGAAGGAACGGAACAATTGAAATTACTTAAACTAAAAGAAATCCTATCTGAAGAGGTAGATGCGGTCAGTATGCCCTATATATTATCTGTTAATGAATCTTGCGATGCCACCTATCAGATTAGTAGACACAGATTAGTTAAACGAAAGCAAAAATTTACATGGATAGGTAAGGTACATGAATACTTAGACGTTTATGGAAACATCGTACACAGCGATGTAGCAATCCAACATAAAAAAGAAAAAGTATACACGGATCGTAATTTACAAATTTATATGGATTGCTATGAACGGGGAGAATATTTTTCACCTAGAGATATCTTTTATTTTGGGAATGAGTTATTAGACCATAAAAAATATGAAAAAGCTATTAAACAATATCAAGCATTCTTAGATTCCAATCAAGGATGGGTAGAAGATAATATTAATGCCTGCATCAATTTATCCAAATGTTATGGCCAACTTAATGATAAAAATTCACAGCTAAAAGCCTTATTACGTACTTTAGAATTTACCAAACCTATTCCAAAACTCTGTTGCTTTTTGGGAGATATTTTAGAAGAAAAAGGAGATATCGATGCTTCCTTATACTGGTATTTAACATCCATTCAAATGGGTAAACCAAATGGGGAATATTCCGTTTTAGAACCACAGTATTGGACATGGTACCCTCATCTACAACTATGTGTTTTATATTATAGGCTCGGAAATATTGAAAGAGCGAAACTGCATAATGAAATTGCAAAATATTATGCACCAGAACATCCGAGTGTTATTTTTAATGATCGACTTTTTAACCCACAACAAGAAAAAAATGAATTACCAGTGGAAAACATATTGGCGAATCAACTATTTAATGTTGACAATGTATCTGCAGAAAATGAACTGGAGAATGTAATGGAAAAAGAAACTACTAAAATCCATCAAAAAAGGAAACTTAAAATACTGATTGGAAGCCCCATTAAACAAGATAGTGATATTTTGACTCACTTCCTCCAATCATTGAATGATCTAGAAAAGAACAGTGACATTCAGCTGCATTACTTTTTCTTTGACGACAATGATGATAAGGCATCCAAGAAGTTACTTAAAGATTTCTCTAATAACCGAGACGTTACGATTATTGAAACAACGAATCAATATGAATATATTAAGGACGATATAACACATCATTGGACGTCTAATAATGTACAGCATGTGTCATATATGAAAAATCATATCCTTAATTATTCTAAAGAAAACAACTTTGACTATGTATTTTTAATCGATTCAGATTTAATTTTGCATCCTAAAACTCTAACTACTTTGATTAATGCAAACAAGGATATTATTTCAAATATATTCTGGACCAAATGGACCCCCGACTCGATTGAAATGCCACAAGTTTGGTTGCAAGACGAATATCAGCTATTCACTAAGGAAGTAGATCGTCCTCTTTCTGAAAATGAGATGCAACTTAAAACCTTAGAGTTTATTTTAAAAATGAGAGCTCCAGGGATATATAAAGTCGGGGGACTAGGTGCATGCACACTTATAGGTAAGAAAGCCATTCATGCCGATGTGAACTTCAACAAAATCGATAATATTTCTTATGCTGGTGAGGATCGTCATTTTTGCATAAGAGCAGCTGTACTCGGCTTTTCTTTGTATGTTGAGACTACTTACCCTGCTTTTCATATTTACAGAAGAGAAAATTTAAAAGAATTAGAGCAATGGAAATCCAAAAATTCACTCCAACATGAAAAAGGGGAATGCCAATGAGCCAATTAAATGACGCCATTTCAAAAAAAATAGATATTTCATTTTGTATCGAAAAGGAAATTTCAAGGCATTATCTTTATAGGATAGCAAAAAAAATACTCGAAACTACCATTGAAGATGAAGTAAAACATGATTTTATTGTAAAAAATTTAACTTTATGGTTTCAAAAAATTCATGCTCAACAAATAACGGATATACAAAAATATTATATTTACAAAGAAATAATGGACAAATTTAATGATGAAATAGACATTTCTCTTACGAAAAGTCTAATTAAACAGCTGGTGATTGGCTATAAATTACTACATCTTCTAAAGCAAAAAATAGAACACTATCAAGTTCACAAGGATTTAAAATGTCCATATCTCATTTTTCTTTTATTAGGAATGCAACATACCTATAGTTCTTTTTTAATTGAATTGGATCCTAAATCAATTAATTTAATTAATATGATCAATGCAAATGAGAGCATTGCTCGCTCAAAAGATAAAAATTCACCATCTAATAGGAAGAATAGGAGGAAGAGGAAAAAGAAATATAAGAATGATACCAATAAAATTTGGCTAAATCACAATAAATTAAGGAAAAATATAGATGACTAACTTTTTGGTGACAATTAATAGAGGTCTTTGGATTGATTTTTAATCGAAGCTCTTTTTTGCTGTGATTCAAAATCGGACCAGAGGCTTTTTTTGCGTTAGATTCGTGCCGATTTATCACGCCGCTTGGTGTTGCTTTTTGTTTAAAAACACCTAATTAACCTATATTTTTCGATAAATATGAAGAATCCATTTTAAAGCTGGATTAAAAAAATAAAAATACTCCATTTTGAAAAAAAGATCAATCAAAATGAAGTATTTCGTTTGCTTAATTCATTAATTTTTTTAAAAGTTTTGATCGTTTCGGTTTTGCTTAATGTATTAAAGCACCTTTTTATTTAAATGGAATATTTTAAAAAACGCATAAAAAAAGTAAGCCCCCTAGAATACAGTGGAGCTTAAGTCGCTTACAACACTTTTATTATTTTCCCTGTCTATTTGACAGGGTGCTTTTCATCATACCGGAGGTGCCTTGTTGTTCACTTATCATCTTCGCATCCACATTCACACTCACATCCACACTCACAATGATATTCTACTTTATGTTTCTCCGTGAAATCAACAACACTTTCTAATTTCATTAATAAAATCAATTCTTTTTTTACTATTGTTCTTAATAATTGATTTACATTATTATTTGCATCCAACAAAGTATTGACATCACAGGTTTCTTTAGTTATTTTATCTAGCTGTCTCCCCTGTGCTTTAATAATCTCAGCCAATCCTATTTCTTCCATAGCGATGGATGAAAGTAATAAATTCGTAACGTCCTTTTTACATAGATTAATATTTGGAGTGATATCAGGAATATTGGGCATTGACAAGAATAATCACCTCAATTCTCTCCATTTTCTCTAATGCAATTATTGAAAAAATAATTTTATAAAGCAGTATACTCTTATTGTCCAAGCATTATTCTTTAATAGACTATATTTATTACGTTTTATTGTAACAATGTTGTACGAACTTGGTGTTAATTACCAAAATAAATTAACAAAGAATGTGGTAACGGCTCTGAGTTGTTTTTCAAAGGAAGGAAACCTCCTTTCAGCATTAAAAGTGCTATTGGACAAAATAATTGGGCGAGTTAAAGCCAAGTCCTTATGTAGTTTGGTACACACTTTTAATAGTGACGCATATGCATTTAAAAATGAAATGAAAATCAAAGCAATCACTCTTTTTCTACATATATTATAAAAGTTAGAAACATAGAGGGTTTCAAATTTGTATCATCCCCCCTATATGCACTAAACCACGGAAAGAGAGGAAAAGATAAATGAGTGATTATAAACAATTATCCCTTTGTATGATTGTCTGCAACGAAGAAAGATTTATCGGCAACTGTCTTAACAGTGTGAAGGATGTTGTTGATGAAATCATTATTGTCGATACTGGATCTACTGACGCCACCAAAGAAATCTGTAAATCCATAGGCGCGACAGTTTTAGACTTTGAATGGAATGATGATTTTGCAGCTGCAAGAAATTTTGGTCTTAAATATGCGAAAGGAGATTGGATTTTTTGGCTAGATGCAGACGAAGAAGTCGAGAAAAAGGATGCAGCAAAATTGCGCGATGTACTTACCGAAACCGAAGATTCCATTGTCGGTATTCAATTAGTTAATTACTATGGTTCGTATCCAATACATCCTGACAACGCTTATTTGATTAATCATCATCGCTTATTTCGTAATGGAATGGGGTTTCAATTTAAAAATCGCGTTCATGAACAGTTAAATGTTGATGAGGTTGTAGGCGAGGTTGATCATCTTAAAACTTTATCAGTAAAAGTCTATCATTATGGTTACTTGGATGAGATCAACGCCGAGAAAAACAAGCATAATCGAAATATCCGGTTATTAGAAAAAATGCAAGAGGATATGAGTTCCAATCCGTGGCTCGATTATCATTTAGCTACTGAATATTTTCGTGTATCAATGTATAACAAAGCATTTCATCATCTTAACGAAGCTATTCATAATTTTCTTCTCCAGCAACAAATCCCCCCTTCCCCAATATATAGATTAAAATATGAAATTCTAGTATTAGCAAATAGTTTTGAGGGTGCATGGCCCGCTATTGATAATGCCATTGCTTTATATCCTGATTATGTTGATCTTCATTTTTATAAGGGGTTAATCTTTGTGGGAATGGAAAAATACGAAGAAGCCATTGAAGTATTTCAACATTGTCTTATGTTAGGCGAAAAAAATCTTCAGCATATTACTTTAAAAGGATTAGGAAGCTTTCAAGCATGGTACTATATTGGACACTGTTATATGAAATTAGGTCAAATGGAAAAAGCAGTTTATGCTCTAAAAGCATGTATTCAGCAATCACATTCTCATACCCTTGCCAAAGAAGCACTCGAAAAACTCCAAAAGTCTTCTTGATTCATCAGAAAGCCAATTCATTCTTCGGAGAAAAAGAAACATTTTTTTAGGGAGTTTAATTGGGGCAACCATTATCCGATCTGACGATAAAGCTGTACTTTTGGTATTTATGTTTCTACACTCTAATTTTAATAGCAGAGCCAAAAACGCCATAATCCCGATGCTCTGATTTGCTGACAAAATACGATCATCAATTGACAACCTTAAGAAAATTCCCCTTTCACTGGTACTTACAAGCCCAAGCAACTTTCATTAATTTTGCATATTATATCAAGAGTCTATTTCATGATTAGCCTCACTAGGATTAACGCTGGACTGTAGCAAATCAAGACTGCCAGTATGCATAGGTAAACGAAATAAAAAAATTATTTAGGAGGTAATCTTTTGAGTGTTCCAAATATACCCAACATAACTCCATCAATTACCATTTCGAGAGATACTGCCATTAATCTATTGCTTAGCTCAATCGCACTTGAGGAACTTGGCTTAGCACATATTATTAATGCAGAAGGTGAAAAATTACAATTTGCTTTGGGAACATTGCCCGGAGTAACGCCACCTTTTACTCCTACGATTTCTGATTTATTGCTAATAAATTCAAGTATCAATAGTACATTGCAAAATGTCGTTAAGAATGAAATGCTCCTTCAATTTAAACTAGAGAATATTCTCAGAGAATTAAATATTATTCCCTAATGTATTCATAAAATATATATTAGCTCATCGAAGGCGGCATAAAAAGCCGCCTTTTAAGCTATTACGGACACAGCTATATTAGAGCTAACCTTCTATCTAATATTTCACATTTAATAGTAAGTCTAACTGATTTCTCCATAACCATCGGGGATTAAACGTGCCTGGCCGCCTACGATTTCCTGTACATTTAGGCTTCACGAATGGCTCCTTTATAGACAAATCCTATGTGAAAGCGTAACAAGCGATGCTGTACAACAAAATAGTCATCCTCTAAGTTAGACAATCCATCACCGACATAATTCATTTATGGTAAAAGCCCAATATCGCTTCTTCCGTCAATATGTCACGAACGAGCACCGAATGCTCCTTGATCCAACTCCTCATCTACATCCATCCATAATATCCAATCCCCTGTTACTTGACGTAAACTATAGTTCCCTTCATTAGCAAAATTCTCTTTCCAAGGAATCTCAAATACCTTTGGCCTTAGGACTTGCATATAAATATTCAAATTATCGACCCTGTTATCGACAATCATAATTTTATCCAAGATGTGTTTCACACTGTCAAAGCATTTCCCGATAAACGGCTCTTCACTGTTCACAATCATGTAGGGAAAGCATCTTCTCCATATCATAATGTTCCCCCCTCGTAAGAACTACACTACGATATATATGCTAATGTATACATGATTGTGCCAATATATGTATATAAGTATCTGATGCTTAAATGAATCAATGATTACGAACCAAACTTAACAAAGGTTTGAGACGAAAAAATATGTTTGTACAAGCAACTAATATAAAGAAAAATAAGGAATATGTACCACAGGGCATGAAAATTAGTTATGGAATCATAAGACATACCCTATCTCTTTGTAAACGGTGTGATAAGGGTAATGGTGAATAATCGTTTTTTGCCGAAATGGAGGATTTGCGACTTTCAAGGTTATAACATAGATACCAAAATATAAAGAGAAGTCTCTCCATCTATGAGAATGGAGAGACTCAAGGAACTGATTATCCGATCTTTACTAACGTTAATACTACTGCATTTCCACCTATACCAGCATTATTAGGTGCAGTGGATAGTGTCACAGATGTAGGATTACCGTCGATTAGTCCAATTGAAACATTATCTCCCACATTGAGATTAAGAATAGTGGTAATACTGGATTCGGATGTTCCGTTTACGGGTGAGATATGTGCTCCTGCGAATGAATTAATAAATGGTACGGCAGAACCGCCAAAGTTCACTTGAATAGCGAATGTTCCCGTATTATTAATAGCTGTTATAACAAATGCCGATGCCAGATAGATACCGGCTACATTTATGGTAATGGTGCCGTTAGCATTGAGGGTAAACGCACCAGGTGTATTGATTGGAGTCGGACTTTCAATAAATACAGGTATAATTGTGCCGAAAGTAGTAACACCGGATGCGGTGAACGGTCCAAAATCAGTGTTATTACTAAATACGCCATGAACGGTCGTTAATGTACCTGTGGCTCCTGTTGGACCTGTTGGACCCGTTGCTCCTGTTGGACCCGTTGGACCTGTGGCACCTGTTGCTCCCGTTGGACCTGTGGCCCCTGTTGGACCCGTTGGACC
>NZ_JALNLQ010000008.1:0-197483 GCF_023337835.1 Lysinibacillus sp. Bpr_S20 | reverse complement strand
CAGGATCAAACTCTCCATAAAAAGAAATTTGATTAGCTCAAATTGTTTTGCTGGCATCATGTTTGATGTCCAAAATTTTGTTTTGTTCACCAACTCAAGGTTAGCTACTAAAAACTTTATTGATTACGTTTTGCTTGTTCAGTTTTCAAGGTTCATTTTTTTAATTTACTGTGTCACCTCTTGGCGACTTATACATAATAACATCGATTGTTCATGAAAGTCAACACTAAATCATAAGTTTTTTTAAGGACTTTATTTTTTCGTTTAAAAACATAGAAACGAGGTTGTTATAATGGTTCGCAAAACGTTGATTTCACTGATTTTCATCGTAATACTGTTTGTCTTTATAAAACCTATAAATTCTACTATGATTTCTGTATTTAACATTGCCGATGCTCCAGCAGTTGTGACAAAAGGACACTATGGTACATCACTTATTGTCGAAATTTCTTTCTCTGATGAAGCCTTGTTGGACTGGCTTAAAACTGTAAAAGAACCTTATCCGCTTCTATTGCTAGATGCAGCATGGATTGAACGTTCACCTGATCACCTGAAAGTAATTCAAGAGCGAAAACTACCTACAGGACTATTAGGGTCTGAGGATTCAGTGGATAAACCAATTGATCTTGCCGTCGTTCAAAAAGATATAAAAATTTACGAAAAGCATTTTCAAGAAATACCACTTTGGTTTGCAACACGAAATCACCAGTATTCGCAGGATTTACAAAACAACTTATTTCAACAGCAGATAAATATACTTTCTCCCTCTCTAATCTGGAAAGGTGAGAAGACACCTAAATTACAAAAGGGAGATTTTGTGTTTATGACTTTACACCAAAATAACAAAATCTCGATTAAAGAGATGAGTACATTTCTACAACAAAATAAATTTATGTCGATTGAGGAAAATATATTCGGCTATAAAGTTCAAACTAAAAAATCACCGTAAAAAAGAAGTTGCCTCCAACGTGTTACAGAGGCAACTTCTTTTTATCAATTATGCCTCGGCATAATTGCGTCCGGAAACGGCTTTGTGCTTGCACAAAGTACTCCTTTCCGATTCCGTGACATCCGCCGGAGGCTTTAACTTCTTTTAGCGGATGTTTGAACACCCGCTGAAAAGTAACTTAAATCCGCATTCATCTCACACTATAGAGGTGGGATTCTTTTGCTAAAAGAAGTTAAATTATTATGCGTTTTTAGCTTGTTCACGACGAGCTTTGCGACGTGCTTCTAATCTTTGACGATCTTCTTCGGATTTTGCATTATATTTTGGTAATACTAATAATTGATAAGCATTTACAGCGAGTAGTGGGAATAGTAATAGTGCAACATACTCGTTAATATTTTCATCGCGACCCATTAATGCAATTGTCCATTCTAGCGAAGTAACAACAATCATAAAAAATAATGCCGAAATGAAAACATGTTTTTTTCCTGTTAATTTTACTTTTTGAATAGCCGTTACTATTGCACTGAATATTAATGAAATTAACAAAACACTATAGAATACCCAACTTTGACCATCTTTTACACCTGGAATAAATCGGAAAAATATAATATCGAAAATAGTAATAGCAATTAATACTAGCTGTACCCAATTCCATAATGTAAGTGTTCTAAAAATATTAACCCCCACTTGATGGATTGTTAAATAAGCAAAAAAGCCCGCTTGTGCAATAACACTCATTGTAAACCCTAAGAAAACCATCCATAAAAGCCCAGCCAAAAATTCACCCCAGTGACCGTTTGTTATATATGGTTGGAAGAAATCCCATCGAATAAATAAACTGCAAATTCCGTTGACTGCGCCACCAACGAGCATTGCAAAGAAGAAAAACTTTGCCCAATTTCGTATCGTCACAACTAAAAGTCCCCCAATTTCTTATGTATATCTGTACTTATTTTAACAATGCATTGTTAAAAAAGCTATTTCTCATCCTAACCAATACATAAAGTCATCATAAATGTGAACAATAATTGAAAGAGTCTATCTATAGAAAGGACTGATTATTGATGCGAAAAATCTTCTTACTACTAATTCTAATGGTGTTTCTTTCTGCCTGTTCACAAGAAAAAGCTTCTACCATGTCCTATGAAGAAATAAAAAAAATAATGATCGACTCTTTACAAACTGAGGATGGTAAAAAGGCGTTGCGAAAGCTTTTAGAGGACCCAAGTTTCCGTGAATTATTAGTTTTGGAACATGATGAAGTGAAAAAGGCTACTGAGGCTACCTTGCTTTCCAAAGAAGCAGAAGACTTTTGGAAGAAAACTTTTGAAGATCCAAAATTTAAGGAAACCATTGCTAAAAGTATGCAAAAGCAACAACAGGATATTATGAAGGAATTAATAAAAGACCCCACTTTCCAAAAAGATATGGAGGCTTTCTTTGGTCAACCAGATATGCAAAAGCAATTAGAGACTATTCTAAAATCCTCCAATATGAGAAAACAAATGGAGGAAGTCGTCAAGGAGACGATTGAAAGTCCGCTTATGCAAACGAAATGGCAGGAGCTTATTAAGAAGAGCGGTGGCGAGACAGGTAAGGCTGGCGGTGGTAAAAAAGAAGCTGGCGGTGGTGAGACAGGTAATGAGCAAAAAGGTACTCAGTAATGTAAAAACGGATTTCCTCCATTGTTTGAGGAAATCCGTTTTCATTATTTATTCAATTTACTGATGATTTTCGTCGCGATGTCTAAATATGTTTGTCCTGTTGTGTGTTTTTCAGCATAAACAGAAGGTGCAAAATCTTCTTCTGACCAGTCAGGTTGACCAAGAGGAATTTGTCCAAGTAGTTCTGTACGTAGCTCTTCCGCTAACTTAGGTCCTCCACCTTGACCGAATACGAATTCACGGTCACCTGATTTCGATTCATACCATGCCATGTTTTCAATAACACCTAAAATTTCATGATCTGTTTGTAAAGCCATTGCACCTGCACGAGCAGCAACGAACGCTGCCGTTGGGTGTGGTGTTGTTACGACAATTTCTTTAGATGAAGGAAGCATTTGGTGAATATCCAATGCAACGTCACCTGTACCTGGTGGTAAATCCAATAGTAGATAGTCTAACTCGCCCCATTCTACATCACGGAAGAACTGATCTAACACTTTACCTAGCATTGGTCCACGCCATACAATCGGTGCGTTATTTTCAACAAAGAAGCCCATTGAAATCATCTTTACTCCTAAACGATCCACAGGGAAAATTCGATTGTCTACCACTTTAGGCATATCAGTAACACCCATCATATCAGGCACACTGAACCCATAAATATCAGCATCAACCAAGCCAACTTTTTTGCCAAGGCGAGCTAATGCAACAGCTAAGTTAACCGATACTGTAGATTTCCCTACACCGCCTTTTCCAGAGGCAATTGAAATAACTTGTACTGTGCTCAATGGCGATAAAATATCTTGTGCCTCAGCCTCAGTTGCTACGCCACGGAAGCTCTGTAGCTTTTCTGCTGACAGCTCTTCGAAACGAATACCAACTGTATTTGCACCGGCTTCTTTCAAAACTTCAACAATTTTCATTTGTAGCTGTAATTGTTCAGGTGTATTTGTTTTAGCAATCGCAATTTTTACACTGACATGATTCTTCTCTTCTTTTATCGCTACGTTTGTAATACCGTCTGTTTCTGCAAATGATTTATGTAAAAATGGATCTTGTAGTTGTCCCAGTATTTCTCGTACTTGTTGTTCAGTTATCACGACGAACACTCCCCTTATATTATCTCAATGTTAGTATATCATAATGAGTTGATTTACGTTGTGTTGTTGCTCTATTCAATTTTAGCTAATAAATACTCTTCTATACCTTCAACAATGGCGTCTCCCATTTTTTCTTGGTATTTCTTATCAGTTAAAAGTGCGCGTTCCTCATCATTACTTATAAACCCTGTTTCTACTAGTGCAGCAGGTACCTCAGCTTTTTTCAGTAAATATATTTGTTTTATAGACATTGCTTCCCTGTCAGTATTTTTCAAATTAGTGCGAATGGAATCTTGAATGCTCTTTGCTAAAAATTCACTTTCAGCATGTCCTTCTTGATGATAGAACACCTGTGCCCCACGCCATTTTGTTTCAGGAATGGCATTTGCATGAATGGTAATAAAAATATCCGGTTTTTCTTTTTCTACAATGTCTTTTCTTAAAAAGATATCCTGCTTTTTGCGCTCTCTCAATGTTCCAAACTTTTCTGATGACGCATGTTCATCGATAACGTCTCCATCTTTTGTACGCGTCATCACGACTTTTGCGCCTTTTTTCTTCAATTGCTTCTCCACATGCTGGGCAATTGCAAGTGTAATATCCTTTTCAATTACTTCACCCTTAGAAGCCCCTCCATCCTGACCTCCGTGCCCCGCATCAATGACAATTTTTATGCCACCAAGTGGGTCCGGTAAGAAGAAGTTTCGGTTCGAAGCATTCGTTTCATATGCCACGACCACTATACTCATTAGCATAATTACTCCTAGTGCAAGCCAGCGCTTCACCCATATCCACCACCCTTTTACATTTAGTGTACGAAGTTAGTGATTAAACTATGCCAGAAAGTAAAAAAAACTCTCACTTTACACCTCGACATAATTGTGTTCGAGACTGTAACTTCTCTCAGTAGCTGCGAGAATTACAAGTGAGAGCCCTAAAAGATATTCCTATGGCATTGATCCATTTATTTGAGTGTAAATTCTGGTTTAAACTTACCCGTATAAGGTTCATGCTCAACGAATATTGGTATGTCCTTACCATCTTTATCTTTACCAGTTCTTATATACGTGAATTTCTTATTATTTAACTCAGTAATTTCGAGCACAGCCCCATATTTATTTTCGCCAATAGAAACATGAGCTCTTAATTTATTTCCATCGATCACATTGAAGTAACCATAGTCACCGCGGCTTTTACCTGTTTCAGGACTGAAAAATTCATATCTATTCGTATTAGCATCATATTTTGCAATGCTAATAAAATTTGTATTATATTTTGTTACATCATTTTTGTTGATATCTAATACAACTGTCCCTTGCCACAGCGTATCAGCTAAAATATTATCTCCATCTATGTCCTTAACAATAGAGCCTGTAGAATGATTTAAAGTTTTATCTGGTGCTGTAAATGTTAGGTGTCTTTCCTTATAAGGAGTATGCTCAACGAATACTTCTACATCGTGACCGTTTGCATCTTTCCCCATCCGTTTATAAGTGAACCTTGCATTCGTTAGCTTAGTAATATCCACAATTTCTTGGTAATTTTTCGTTTCTGAGATCAATATTCTACGCTTTCCGTCATTTGTAATAAAGAAAATTCCTTTATCGTCGAGGCTTCCAGCTGTATTTGGATCGAAGAATTCATAGCGACCTGAATCAGCGTCATATTTCGCAAGACCAAGTAAATTTGAATTTTCTGCAGTTAAATCTTTATTATTTTTATCGTAAACTTTTGTGGCTTGCCAGTCTGTACTACTAAGAATTTTGGCATTCGCTTGACCGTCTGTTATTTCTACCTGTCTTTGAGCTGCCGTATTTCCTGTTCTTACTTCCTCGGTTTTTTTCACGTCAGTTTTATTTTGACATGCACCAAGAAGTGCCATTGCTGCAACTGATAATATTAATAGCTTTTTCATCTATTGACCTCCATTTTCAGAATAAACAACCTAAAAATAGTATCAGCCATTTCTATCTAAAATACACATCTCAATGGCTATTAATATTCCAGACAAAACTGTGCTCGTAAGTTTAAAGAACCAAAGCGCAGCATTTTCCACAAAAAAACCCTTTCTCGAAAATTCGAGAAAGGGTTTGAAACGTTGATATAACAACGATATTAACGTTTTGAGAAATATACAGATATATTCTAAGTGTATTGAATACATCATAATCCATTTATATCAACGTTTTGGGAATTGTTATATGGATAAAAATGTATGGCAAAGGATTGAAATTGACATTACTTGAACCGATTTGAACCAATGTTAGTTGAATACATTTTGCTAATATATTCCACTGCTATGTGTACATTTAAAGACATTTAATAATGGAGCTTATTAAAGTAAAGCACCCGTTGAACAAGAACCATTATTTTTATGACACATCATTATCCTATTAAGACAAAAGCCAGCATTAATGCTGGCTTTTTCACTTATCTAAAAATTATTTCCTTTTACATCATTTTTTTGAGGTATGGAATCTTTCGCCATACAAAATGACTTAGCAAAAAGCTTAGAATGATTCCTAAAAATACCGTTATAAGAAATTTAGTCCAGACTGATATTGGTAGGTCATTCAATGTATATTGAAGGAAGACAACTACTGGGACATGGATGAAATAAACAACAAATACATTGTTTGCTAACATCTTTGACCAACGATTAGCGCCGTTAACTTTCTCTCTAAATAAAATTAGAAGACCGATTACAAGTGAAATACACAGTAACGTCTCAATTAATGATCGAGCCAACGAACCGAAGTTTTGTCCACCCTTTAAAAGAAAAGGATCTATCGTATTTCCTCCAAAATACAAAATGGTCACTATTAATATTCCAATAACAAGCCAGATGTATCCTGCTCTCGCACTCATAGTTAAAAACCATTTGCGATGATAAGCCATAATGCCTAAACAAAAGAAAGTCACATACTGTGGTACATGTGCAAATTCAGTTTGAATAAATCCTAAAAAAGCTGTCCAATGATCAATAGGAAACCATATCCTTGTAATAAAAGTCACTAAACTAACGACCAACCACAGGGAGAGAATCTGATAAGCCTTAATGTTTCTATCAGACTTTTGTGTGAATTTCTTAGATGTAAAGAAGGTCCAGACCGAAAACACAATCGCATACACAAGTAAATGCTCTAAAAACCATAAATGGCCAAATTGCATATCAGGCCATGATGGCCCAGTCCAATTCGCGGGTTCATTACCAAGTCCAAAAAATATATTAGCATAGTAAGGAAATAATGGGATGGGTTCATAATCTCTGAAATTAATGTAATATAAATACATCAGAATAGGAATCATCACGAGAAATCCCAGTAGTAATGGAATACCAATTCTAATAAGCCGTTCTTTTAAAAACCGTTTCGGCCCTTTTCTTGAGATTGATTGGGGGAGAAAATAGGCTGATAAAAAGAAAAACAAACTCATAAAAAATGCTGCATTTACAGAGAAAAATCTGCCCAACCAATTGATAGATTCATCATCCAAAAAATACCACCAACCACCTGGTCCATAAGCTTGTCCAGCATGGTGAGCTACTACAAGCATAATTAAAGCTATTTTTAAATTATCGATGAAATATAAACGATCACTCTCTTTTTTCACCTATAAACTCCTTTCCCACTAGAAGTTACACTGAGATAATATCAATGTATTTATTACCACTTTAGGAAAAAATCTGTTAAGTTCTTTATGAGGTTCAAGCCGATTTGAACCAACTTGAACTAACTTGAACCAAAAAACCTTTGTAAACGTTGATGCAATAAGGAATTGATTAACATTTTGAGAAATACGAACACATTTTTCATGTATAAGCAATCCATTTAAATCCTTTCATATCAATAACTAATAAAATTATAAATTGATATAAAGGTATGAATCTGTATGAAAATTGATACGACTTAAACCAATTTGAACCATCATTATTATAGAAGCTAGTTGAATACATTTCTTTTTACTTTTCTATTGTTGTTACGTAAATAATTCGCATTTTAAATAAACATATTATTCTTGAATCTAAAAGCTCTTTTTCGCAACCTTATCATTAAGTAATTGTATGAGATATGGTTTTATAGAATTCAAAATGATAGCTCTTATTTTTTTTAACTGATTTTCAGATGGCTCGCCCCTCATATTAAACATTTTTAGCATGAAATCGTAATCTTTATCTCCATTATATTTATTGTACTGATTAGGGGGGAATGCACCTTGATCAAACATATACTTTAATAATTTTCTTGAGAAGTATTTAGAATCCAATGTGATAAATGCATTTGCTTTAACAGCATGAAATAATTTAAACAATTTTTCGTTAACTAATGTAAGTTCATTTAAATCTTCACGCTCAAATTTCTTAATGCAAGAACTTCCAATAGGGAATAACGTGTTTTGATTATTGATATTCTTAATTGTAAATAAATATCTAATATTTTCTTTGCCACATATACAAGAAGATTCATGATTTTCATCTTCAATAACATCATCAATTTCCCATTCCAATACAGCAGTATTCCATGATTTATTTACCGATTTTTCAATGACTGTGTTAATTAAATTTTTTACATAAATTGAACTCATATTACCCTCCCCCTATCTGTTATTTTTTCTATCCCACTTCTAAACTAAAAACGATAAACTACAAGCCACTTATTAAATTTCTTATGTTCGGGGCGTTCTTCCTATTATCTTCAGTTGTCCATGCAACCGTACTGTTTGTTTCCTTTAAACGTTTTATAAACTCCTCAATTACCTCTAGCTCACTGTCCGTATGAACATAGAGTTTTCGCAAAGTTTTATCTTGTGGTGTGCCAATCGATAAATGCCTTGTTCCAATGAGTATGATTTTATCATTCTCATCAATACCTAATTCACTAATTACACCTTTATTAGCCCTTATCGTTGCTATTTTCTCTTCCTTAGGTATTGAATTAGGGATTTTGTCGTTAAGTTGCTCAAGAAATGATTCGAAATTAAACGTGGCGCCATTCCTTTGTAGATCGAGTTCAGAAATGATAACCTCTTTTTCTTTCTCTTTTATCCAAACTTCAAAATCCCCCTTCAAATGATTTCCATATGTTTTGAGTTTGATAATTTTGTTAATTCGTCTCAAATGTATGTAAAGATCGTCTCTTCTGGCTGAATCCTCTTCCGAAAGAAACATCATAAAAACAAATCTGCCGTTATTAATTTTGATCTCAAAAGCAGTCATTTTATCTTCTGAATCTAGGCCTTCCAAATATACTCCAAGAAGATTAGTAAAATTGAATTTAGTTTCCATTCTAATTATTCACTCCCATATTTTTAATCTGTTGTATTAATTTTTATTCCTTTACGGACAAATTATTTAGAATCTAATTTTTTGCATAATTTTACACTATAAATCCAAATTAATCCAATAAAATAACTGTTTACTTTGAGAAGATAGATTTTCTAATTTCGACCCCAAAAAACTTTACCCAAATAGGCAAAGCTCTTTGAATTATTATAATACTTTGAAAACTGAAAATATTGATTTAGGAGTATATCAATCTTGAACCATCATTTATTCTATATGAAGATAATGAAAATAGAGAAAAATTAGCGGAATTTGAATTTAACGGAATCAGGTATTAAAAAACGACTTTTCACGGTCTAAGAGACACACACGTATCACTTTTATTTGCTCAAGATATAGATATTGCTTATGTTTCAAAAAGATTAGGACACATAAATATTCAAACAACAAAAAGTTGTTATATGCAATTAACACCAAAAAGCACCAGCAAGATGCTGATGCTCTAAATCTGTTAAGTTCTTTATGAGGTTCAAGCTGATTTGAACCAAAAAACCTTTGTAAATGTTGATGCAATAAGGAACTGATTAACTTTTTGAGAAATATATTTAAAAATTTTTAAGTATATCTAATCCATTGGAATCCTTTCATATCAACAATCTACCCAATTACAAGTGGATAAAGCTGTATGTAAAAGTATTGATAATAATGATTGAACAAAAATGATGGACGTTAGTTGAATACAGTTTCCTAAAAGTTTCATTTAACCGTTTAAATTCTAAAAGGCCTATCATTTTCAGAGAGTGTAACTACAATATTTGATTTTTGTAATAAATCATTATCTTGAACTTTTTCTTTTAGAACTGCTACAATGTATTGACATTCTATAGAGTTCACGATATTGATAATCGCCTTTAGAGCCACCTGGTCGATAGTTTCTATTACATCATGAATTATAAAATTGGGGACTTTCTTCTCCAAATCCTTAGCTAATTGTTGATAGGCTAAATCAAATGCAGCAATAATGGATTTCCTCGTACCTGTACTTAATCCCCTTTTTACGTAATCGATACCAAAAGGAAAGCCTTTTTCTGCTTTATAGAGCATAAAGGGTTCTCCATTAGTCTTTTCACTATATTGGGAAAAATATTTATTAAAGATAGACAACGAATCTTCCTTAATAGCAGCTTCACCTTCAGTTTCTTCTAATTCTTCACCAAGCTCCGCTACCCGACTCTCTAAAAGATTATAAATTGATCTAATGTTCTTATTACTCCCCAGCTCTTCGTTATATTCCGCTAGTTTATTCTGCAATGAAGTGTACTCATCAATTTTATTTTCTTCTATTAACATAATTACATTCTTATGCTTTTCAAACAGTCGATTCTTATCTTCTTCAAGAACAACAATTTTTTCTTCTATCTTTTCTAACTGAGAATTAAAATATCTTATTTTATTATGCATAAGTTCATCATTAAACTTTACTAAGTCTTCAAATTCCTTATGCAATTCACCCATTGCTTCCAAAGTTTCATTATATAAATTTCTTAGAACCTCTTTGTCAATGGCATCCTCTATTTCCTGTTCAGCATCCACAAGAATATCTTTGATTCTCTTTCTTTTAAATAAAAGTTCATCAATCCGATCACTATAATCAGCGTACATAATTTTTATTTCAGATATCTTTTCTTCATTTTCTTTGAATTTCCTTGAATTCACTAATGTGTTCATTTGATTATTTAATTCATCAATAGTCGACTCCAGTAAAATTACCTTTTGATTGACACTATCTATAGATTTAAAATTGTTTATAGACATAAAGTTTTTTATTTCTTTATTTTTCTCTGCGATTTCTTTTCTCAAATCAAAAATATGGTTACTTACTACCTGATCTTGCATCTCAAAAAGATACGAATAAATATTCTCATAGGTTACATCATTAGTTCTATCCAAAAATTTAAGGAACTTATTATTGTCTGCCCGTTGATCTATTCTAACAAACATATTAATCAACTGTCTAAATGTAGGATAATTAGCCAAATTAGAAAAGAAAATCTCATTAAGTTGTAGCCAGTAATCATTTTGATTCACTTCTATACCATTGATATATCTTTTACCTCGAGGATAAAGATCCACAGAAAGAATATGCCCGTTTGAATCTTCCTCGTCGAAAGACTCAACAACCATCAATTCAACATTAATTTTGTTGTCAATAATATAGTTTTTTAGTATCTCATTTGTTTGCTTTGTTTCATCATCATAATAAATATATTTCCTGTCTCTTGCTCCCAAACATATATCTATCAACTTTAAAATAGTCGTTTTCCCAACACTATTTCCCTTTTCCTGATCTTTTCCAGCATCAACAATAAAATTCATTCCCTTAGCAAAAGGAATTTCTCTAATGATTTCTTGAGCAGGTTTTGTTTCTTTAATAATCAAACGCTTTATGAACAATTTAGAAATCCCTCCTTACTAATTGAAATTTTATCAATAAGAAAAAGAAAATCCAATGAAAGTAAATAGATTGTGTATTCAAGGGAGTCATTGTATCGCCTCTTTAAAGTTTCGTATAAGCCCTCAACGTTGTGCTTGTTTAGAGAAATAATTTCTAATATACATGCTGAGATGTAGTATACGGTATCTTTAGGATTTGAGTCTCTGTCAATTATCATCTTATTCAACATCCTTAGGCACTGGCTTTAAAAGTTTACATTTAGTAAATGCATAGAACATTATCAGATAAATGGCTTGATCGACTTCTTCATCTAATAAGTCAGATTCACTGATTAGTGCACTATAACAAACTTCTTCTTTAAGACGATTAAACACTTGTTTAATTACATAATCACCATCAAGCTTTTCTTCTTCTCTTACCTTTTCAACTTCTAAATAAACCGTCCGAATTTTTTTGACCATTATTGTCTTTTTTAAATAGCCGTGTAAAACCTTAGAAACTTCATCATAACCGTCCGAATAATTATCAAAAATCCCCACGTAAAGATCAACTTTATTGTACTCAAACTTTTCCATCCAATCAGAATTGTTTTGGATAGAATATTCATCATCATAGTCGATATCGAGCTCTGCTATTGTTTTACAAACATCAAAGATAGCACTTCGCTTTAATATTTTAGGAGTTTGGCTGCCAAAATTAAAAGTTGTAAGATTATTCCCATCACCAACAATTGAAGTTCCATTATCTCCGCTTCTAGCACTACTACTTAACGCCATTATTTTCCTCCACGAATATTATTTCCATCCCCTATTATACTGTTCCCATTTTCACCCGAAGTAGCCTTTTTACTAGACAATACATCTTTTTTCGATGCATCCAATGTAATATTTAATTCTTGTTTCAAATAACGTTCAATTTCCTTATTTTTAGCAGATACCTTTTTTGAAAAAACAATAGAACAAATAGATAGGATTGAAGCAATAATTCCTAACACGAGATTTATATTTACCATTATTTCACCCCATTACAATTTACTTACTATTCTATCACAATAGAGAAACTTATTTCATAGAGAACAATACAAATAAAACGAGATAGTATAAATTAAACCTATCTCTTATTAAAGAGCTTGATTTTGTAACGTCAAGATCGATTTAATGGATAAGAGGACGACAGTGGCGAAAGAAAAAGACTACCGATTAAAGTAGTCTTTTAAAAAGAATTATTTTGATAAATCAATAATTTCTTGGATGGTTTTTGTTAATTTATCCCGCTTGGGTGATTGTTTTACTTCTCGCATTAGCTTAGCTAATGTAGGGTCATCACTTTCTAAATCTAAAAAACTAAAAAATTCAGCTTCAGTCATTCCCAGACCGTCTATGATTTTTTCTAAAGTGGAAAGAGTAATATTAATTTCGCCTCTTTCTACACGACCTAAATAGGTATCATCAATATCAGCTTTTTTTGAAAGACCCTCTAATGTCATCTTTTTATGTTTTCGATATACACGAATTTGAGTGGCTATGCGTTTATTAAGCAAGGCGCTCATCCTCTCTACTTCCTATTACTTTATTGTAGAGGGGGAAACTACTATTAATAAGATGACAAATGTATCTTTTCTATTTATAATATGAGTTATATAGCATTTTTTCTATTTTATAGTGAGTTTTATGAACAGAGATGTTCCAACACTACATATGGGGGTCTAAGAAATGTATTTACGCAAAAAGTGGTTAGCAATGTTGGCGGTAATTACTACTGTATTACTTTTAGGTGCTTGCGGAGGTAAAGAGAGTTCTGATGAAGTACCTATACAAGATAGACCACAAGACGGTTCACCAGATGATTTTATACCGATAAGTGATGGATTTGAAAAGTATCCTGTTTGGTTTGAAGTTAGTGACAATCCAGATAGAAATAGTACTGTTAGAGCAGTGCATGTTTTTGAAGATGATAAAATAACATCCTATAGTAATATCCCAGACTCAACCCGAGATAAACTAAGACTTGAGAAAATTAATGACCTTTCTGATAATGAAATAATTCAGATAGCAAAAGAAGGTTCTCAGTCTATATACGAAGGAAAATATACTCTGGATATCACTCTAGATCAATTAGGACAGAATACCGAAAAGTTAAGCGTTATTTTAGAAAAGGATTATACAAATATATGGACTTTTGATAAAGAAAGCTTATATTGGGAAAGCGGTCTCTCAAGCATGGACGAATATATAGCTTCCTTAGAAAAAGAAGGTAAAGAGTTTGAGATTGATGGTGATTATATAACCTTTACTTCTGTAGAAAAGGAACCAAAATCTATATTACCATCTATTAATGGGGGAATCGTTTCACAAAAAATATTCGATAAATCTTATTCAGGATTGAGTATAGGCGATAACTACAGTCTGTTAACACGTGTAGATGATTCATTAGTTGGTTTTAGATTAGATAACCCAGACACCGATAAGAAAAACGTAACAATTGAAGGAAAATAAAAAGAAGGCACATGCTGTAATTAGCGTGTGCCATTTCTTTACATTGATATAGATGCTTATTTATACCAAAAGAGAAACCTCTCTGCGTTAGTAGAAAGGTTTTATTTAGTTGTCAATTAATGCGCGAAGAAAAATAATCTGTCATTCCAATCACTTCTATTTATTCAGAAGTGATTTAATTAATTCATAACTGAGTATTGTTAGTTTGAATCATATTATTAATATATTTGAATAAGTCGTTTTCAGGAAGGCTAACAAAATCGATTGTATTTTTGATCACCATCTCTTGGAGATAAAGTTCAAATGTATTATGACCTTTCATCGTTTGCATTCCATACCTTTCTACCTCTATCATATCGTACAACATTTTACTAAACTCATTTGAAATAATTAAACTATGGATGAATTCATCGTCTATTTGTTTTAATCCTTGTTCACTTAAATTAATATTAAATAAATTCTCATTGAAATAATCCATGAGTTTCTCATCATTTCTTTCCCACATTTCAGTAAACGCTTTTACGAATCTAGTAAATCCAGATTTTTTAAAATCTATGGCTAAATCACCGAAGTGATTGTAGTTATTTATAAAGCTTTCTGCTATATTACAGTTCTTTGGAAAATGATTTGGATACATTATTTGATATTGACTTCTCTGAGATAATCCTTCCATAAACAATTGTGCAAAGCTATTATTACCTATTAATAATTTTATAAGTAAATTAGATGGACATTCTAATTCTTTATCTGGTTCATTCACAAGGTACTTCATATATTCAAAGTGGTTTTTATTGGCGAAAAAGGGCTGTTTTATTCTAAACCATTCTATATACTCCCCTATTTCTTCATCATCTATTTCTTCTATTGAATTAAAACGGGAGTGCAAGTAAACTATTCGGTCTGCTGATTCATTTTTAATAAAATCCTTAGACAGACGTAGAAACTCCTCTAGACTATTTCTTCCTAGCTCCTCAGATTTTTCTTTTGCTATTTCCTCCGTATTATTTCTTCTTAGTTCTTTATATAGCTCTTCACGGTCTTCTTTTTTGACCCTAGTATCTATAAAAGGATTAATAAATATTTCTTTGTTTTTTTCATCTGTACCATACTTTGCTCCATTCATGATAACTGCTAATAAAATTAATTTAACAGTATCTTCTCTTTCTTTATCATTTCCAAATATCAAATTTTTCGGTTCGTATCCTGTTAACTCTGATATTCCAAACATTTGGTCTTCTGTAAGTAAATAAGGATTTTTCTTTTTGTATATTCTTCCATTCTCAATGTGCGATAACTTAAATCTGTCTATAGAAATATACTTCTCTTGTAATTTACTAACAAAGTCTACTTGATTGAATCCCATACTTTCTCTAGTCCTTTTTACTCTACTACCTACACCTTTATATAAATACCTTTTAAAGTTAAGCATATTATCCTCCTAAAGAACGTGGTTGATTTCTACCTTTACTTTCTACCAAAATCATACACCTTTAACAATTATCAATCAATTAGAATAAAGATAGTTAAAAAGAAAGGAGGTTAAACACCAATGCTAGTTAGGAAAAACCATTTAGCATCTATGAAATGGTCATACCCAGATATATACAGTATCGATTATTTCTTAGAAGATTTCAAAAGCGAATTAACCGCAAGCAATGTTGAGGATAATCTCGAATTTCTTAGAGATTATAGATGCGAATTAAGAGAGGATGCTGTTACTCTCACTTTTGGAAATTGCGAATTAAAAGTTCAAGGAATCGATGAAGCAGTTGCCACAATTCGAGGGCTTGAATATGTATTAGAAAGACTATAAAAAAATTAAATTAATAGAAAGAGGTTATGCGCTATGACGATTGCAAACGGATGGGCATTCACAGAAACTAAATTTAAAGCAGAAGAGTTTTTAAAAAACACTCAAAATATGTACAAGTTGGTCTCTCAACGACCATATGTAAGTAAAAAAGATCCAACTGAAAAAGGCGTTACCTTAAGACTGTTAATTATCAAAGACGATACTGATTACGGTTCCGATAAAAAAACTGGATTGAAGCGAGATAGTAATACTCTAAATAACTTTGATGTGACGATCTTGAACGGTAAAGAACATATTAATGTTCAAAAAGGCGATTATGTACGATTGATTGATTTTCTTCATGAGAAATCTTTTGTAATAGGCTTTGATATGGTTCTTCGATTTAAAGATGTGGAAAAAATCAATGTTCAAACAAAGTAAATTAAGAACACAAAGACAACAAAACAGGGTTTTCATATATAGCATGTGCTTTATGCTTGCTGTGATTGTTCTTTGTGTGAATTTTATCGACTCCCAACTTAAGTTGGGAGTTGTTTTCACAAAACATGTCAATGTGTTATTTATCGGATTTCTGCTAGTAATATTTTCGATTCAAATAACTGTATGGCTTATTCGTAATAAGGTTTATAAAGGCTTAAAACACGCTATACACCATTATCTTATCGTACTAAAACTAAGAAAATCGTTCCTAGATGCTAATTACTTCAACAAAAGATTTTACTTCAATACCGAAATAGCAGAACTACCGAAAATTAAATTACAATTTACCGCAAACTTTTCAAAAGCTACATTGTTCATTGAAAACATAAATATTAACAAAGATATCAGTGATGTAAATATCTCTTTTGCACTAAACAATTTCATTGTAGACCGAGCATACTTGTCGAACAATGAAAATTATTATGTCTTTGAAATATACAATAGTAACACTGACCAACAGCTTAAATTTAATAGTCTTTACGAATTACAAAAACAATCAGTTCAAGTCGATGACTACACATTGTTTATTGATAAGTCTATCTCAATCTCTTTATATGGAACTTTACTTGTTGGCATGACAGGGTCGGGCAAAACATACGCACTTTATTCTCTAATTCTTCAAATGTTAGCTAAAAATGTACAATACAATATTTATTTTGCCGACCCTAAAAATTCAAGCCTTGCTGTTCTTGGTGAAAGAATTTCAGCGGAAAATACCGCCACTAATATAGAAGACATTATTAAGCTACTACAAAGTTTCAATGAAATGATGGAAGTTAGAAAAGCAGAGATTAAAGATAAACTTAACTCGAAATTAGAAGCAACATATGCTGATTTTCAATATGAACCCTATATTTTTATATTTGATGAATTTGCTAGTTTTCAAACTGTTTTACAAACGATGGAAAAGAAAAAACGTGATGAAGTAATGAAGCTGTTGTCACAGGTTGTTTTACAAGGTAGGCAATTAGGGTTTTTCTTATGGATTGTCATGCAAAAATCAGATGCAACCTTATTACCAACCAGTTTACGAGAGAATCTGCCTGTAAAGTTCGTGCTTGGTAATGCGGAAAAGCAAACTTACACAACGGCATTTGGTACTGGAGTAGATGTACCGGAGAAGAATTTTGCATTGGGTCAAGGTGTCTTTACTTGTCCAATCCTGGCTAACACGCCGAAGATTTGTCACTTTAGTTATTTAGATTTTGACATATTAGAAGCTGTGACCCACTTAAAATCGCGAGCGGGGGTTATGTAATAACCCCCGCTCCGAAAAACAAGAAAATTGCAACTAGTGCTGATATATCAATGTTTCATGACTTGAAAGGAGTGATGATTTTGTTAGATGTTCAAGTCGATGAATTTACACTAGTTTTACAACCAACGAAAAGACCCAGTCAAATAGAAGGTTGGGAAGGTATGGCAATCAATATTATTAATGAATTTGTTAGACTGTCGAAATTAGAAACCGTATTAGGTAACCTAAAAGAAACGACATATTCATTACCTCAAGGTTATTCAAATGGTTTTGTTTGCGATGATGCACCATATTATATCGCAATCGCTTATCATACTGATTTTATACAGATGGGTATTTGTATAAAATTCTCTGCGTACGCATGGATGGAATACAAAAAGCAATATGAAACATTATTCACTAGTCCAATACAGATACATCAGTTTTTTACGAATATAAACAACAGTACCTTATACACTTCCAGACTATCGAGAATTGATATTGCAGTTGATTTTATCAATGAAAAAGTGAATGTAACCACGATTTATAATCAGCTCTCTAAAAAAAATCAAATCGTTAAAACTGCTACCGGGAGAAGAAATCATTCTGACTTATCGGCAATAACAAAAAATAATATCACCTCAACTTTTTATCTTGGTTCGAAAGGTAAAAATATAAAGGCTTTATTAAGGGTTTATGATAAGAAGAAAGAACAAGTTGAAACAATGGGCGTTCGATACGGAGAAGCCATTCATTATAATGATTGGGTACGCTTTGAAGCAGTTTATAAGGGCGCTTATGCTCATGACCTTTCAGACAAACTAAAGGGCATAAGCAATGATACAGAGTTAAAAGATTTGCTTGTTTCAGCTCTAACTGATCGTTACCAATTTTATTATGCCAAATCAGAAAAATTAACGACATACACTAGAAAAATGCTTGATTTGCTTAATCAGAGAAATTTTATGTTTAGTTCCCCTTCTCCACGAATGAATTTGTTAGAACAATCACAAAAGCACATTTTAAATGGGTCTGGATTATTCCCCTACTTATTTAAAGTTCGACGTATTTGGGGAGATGAGGGGCTGAAGAAGTGTTTATCATTTCTTTACGATGAATTTGAAAACTATGTGCCTAATGACGATGTCATTGCTTGGTTAAAAAAGTATTCGCCATTATATACAAAACAAGGTTATCCATTTAAATAAGAAATTCACAAGGAGATGATGTCTTCATGAGCATTGATATGATTTCACAGGAATTCCCATATCTTTTAACAAGAGAACAAGCAGCTCGTTTTCTAGGTGTAGACCCAAAATCATTTGATAAATATATCCGACCTCACAGCGAACTTGACCGTTTTATGATTGGTCGGCATGAAAGATACACAATGAAATCTTTAATACAATTTATTGAAACACACTTGGTTTAATTTATTGGCAGTTGATACCATGCTAGTTTCAGAATACAATACAGTTGTATTCAACTAGCATCTATCGACTATTTTTTTGAAAGGAATTGATAGCATGGCTAGTATTATTAAAAGAGGAAAATCATATCGAGCGCAAGTTTCTTTATACAAACAAGGAAAACATAAAAAACTTTCTAAAACCTTTCCAACAAAAAAGGAAGCAGAACTTTGGACTTTAGAAATGGAATTAGCGAAAGGTGAAGGTAAAGAACTCGCACATAGAACAACAACCTTTGCAGATTATTTTGAGAATTGGATTTACCTTGTAAAAGTAAATGACGTGAAAGAAACAACTTTTCAAAATTATGTTCGTACTTTAGGGGTTATTAAGAAATTATTTCAGGACATTCAATTAAAAGATTTAAATGACATTGTTGTTCAGAAAAAAATTGATGAATATGCAAAAACACATTCGCGAAAAACAACACATGAAGTATTATTAAAAATCAAAACGGCTTTACGTGATGCGTACGCCCGCGGTTATATTGCTAATGATTTCGCACGATTAGTAAAAACACGTGGAGAAAACCCACCTAAGCGAAACAGAGCATTATCTATCACTGACTTTAAAAAGCTCCGCAATTACGTTTTAAAGCATCCAGAAGAGGAGTTTAACTTACTTGTATTACTCGCTTTAGAAACAGGCATGCGACGTGGAGAGCTATTAGCAATACGACCAGAAAGCCTTTTTGAATACGGGATAGAAGTTAGACATTCAATCAGTCCTACTTCTGACGATACTTCATTAAAAACACAAAATGCAAAACGTGATGTTTCTATTAACAGAGAAGTATATGAGCTAATCCGTAACATTCCCGTTAAAGAGAATGGTTATATTTTTGGCTTTGGTGGGTTTAAACAATCAGAACTATTAGCCGAATTATTAACGAAATTAAACATTAAAAAAACAACATTCCACGGTTTAAGAGATACGCACGCATCATTTTTATTTTCACAAGATATAGATATTGCATATGTATCAAAACGGTTAGGTCATATCAATATTCAAACAACGCAAAATTATTATCTGGAATTAATGCCAGAAAAAAAGCACCAGCAAGATGCTGATGCTTTAAATCTGTTAAGTTCTTTATGAGTTCTAAGCTGATTTGAACCAACTTGAACCAAAAAACCTTTGTAAACGTTGATGCAATAAGAAATTGATTAACGTTTTGAGAACTGAGGTGCACGACGAGCGCCGCGTAGACCTGGTTTTTTACGTTCTTTCATGCGTGAATCACGAGTAAGTAATCCAGCAGATTTTAATGCAGCACGGAAATCAGGGTCTACTTGAAGTAGAGCACGAGCGATACCGTGACGTACTGCTCCAGCTTGACCAGTGTATCCACCACCGTTAACGTTTACGTGGATATCGTAGCTTCCTGTAGTTTCAGTAGCTACTAATGGTTGCTTAATTACTTCACGTAATGCAGCGAATGGTACGTATTCTTCGATTTCACGTTTGTTGATAACAATTTTACCTGTACCTGGTACTAAACGTACACGAGCTACAGAGCTTTTACGGCGACCAGTGCCGATGTATTGAACTTGTGCCAAAGTAATATCCTCCTCTTAATTTATATTATCCGCGAAGCTCGTATGCTTCTGGTTTTTGTGCAGCATGTGGATGCTCTGTTCCAGTGTAAACGTTAAGTTTAGTGAACATTTTGCGACCTAAAGAGTTTTTAGGAAGCATTCCTTTAACTGCTAATTCGATCATTCTTGTTGGGTACTTGTCTAGCATTTCACCAGCAGTACGAGTTTTTAAACCACCCGCAAATTGAGTATGGTGACGGTAAAGTTTACCCTCTAATTTGTTACCAGTTAAATGGATTTTGTCAGCGTTGATGATGATTACGTGATCACCTGTGTCAACGTTTGGTGTGAATGTTGGTTTATGTTTACCACGTAAGATAGCAGCTACTTCAGAAGCTAAACGTCCAAGAGTTTGGCCTTCTGCATCAACTACTAGCCATTTACGGTCTACTTCGTGACCTTTAGCCATGAATGTTGTACGCATGTATATATCCTCCTAATCGATTCGATTACCGTTATTTTTCATTAAACTACACTATAAGTTTTCGGGGCTTATTTGTGGTGGTAATGAAAATACCATCTGTTATCATATAATGAATGACTTTTAAAGTCAAGCAATTTCAATAAACACCTGGAGAAGTTGTTCAGATTCCTTGATTGGTTAAATTAGGGCTTCTTTTAGCCTTCATTTTTAAAAATATAATGATATTTCGTGTCAAGATTTCTATAGCATTCGCCAGTTAAAAAGGATCATCACCATAACGTGGGTTGATTTCCGTTCCGACTGGTCGCTTTGTTGCTGTCGCTTCGCTTTCGCACAGAGCAAAGCTTCCTGGGGGCGTCCGATGAGCCGCTTCGCTTCGCTGCAGGGTATCATCTGTGACGCTGATCCCCAAGGAGTCGCCCAGTCTCTACTCCAATCAACTTATATAAATTTTATACGTTTTAACAAATGTCACCTCAGATGACGGGTTAATAGAAGACTTTCTCAAGATATAGACCTTGCGGAGGTGCAGTTTTTCCCGCCTTATCACGATTCATAGATTGAACGACTAACTCCACGTTCTCTATGTCACGACGTCCTATACCCACTTCCCAGAGTGTGCCTGCGATAATACGAACCATATTGTATAAGAAGCCAGTTCCTTCAATCACCATATGTAGCTCCTCACCATGCCATTCAAATTGTAGGGTAGTCACTGTGCGGACCTTATCTTTGACACTTGTATTGGCTGCACAAAAACATGAAAAATCATGTGTACCAATTATAGCCTTTGCCGCCTCCTGCATTGCCTCAACATTTGGTTTCACACCATTAGTCTCAACAGTGTAATGTCTACTAAACGGACTCTGTACAGGCTCACATGACCATTTATATCTATACCGCTTTCCTGTTACACTGTAGCGCGCATGAAAATCATCTGCTACTTCTTCCATTGACATTACCCGAATATCTCTTGGCAGTTGAACATTTAATGCCTTCATATATTTATCTACGGGAATCGCAAGTGGTGAATCAAAATGCAATGTTTGACCGGTAGCATGTACTCTTGCATCTGTACGTCCACTAGCTGTCACCTTTACCTTTTCCCCTTTATGCATAATGGCTAGAACACGCTCAATCTCTGCTTGTACTGTGCGCTCTCCAAGCTGCACTTGATAGCCAGAAAATTGCGTTCCATCATAACTTATAATTGCTTTTAATCGTCGCATCAAGCTTACTCCTTTTAACTTCTATAGAAGAATAGTAAAACGGCCATTACTACTAATAACACAAGTGAGAACGTATCACTCATATCCCACTTTAGCTTACGATATCTCGTACGCCCTTCGCCTCCACGGTAGCCTCTTACTTCCATAGCTGTTGCTAAATCCTCGGCTCGTTTAAAAGCACTTACAAAGAGAGGTACCAGTAATGGCACAACCGCTTTAATACGATCCTTTATTGGTCCAGAAGATAAGTCCGAACCTCGTGCCATTTGTGCTTTCATAATTTTATCTGTTTCATCCATTAACGTTGGAATAAAGCGCAATGAAATAGACATCATCAAGGCTAGTTCATGTACTGGCACTTTTATCGCCTTTAATGGATTTAGAAGTACTTCAATGCCATCCGTAATGGAAATCGGTGATGTTGTAAGAGTTAAAATAGATGTCATAAACACTAAAACTAGAAAACGTATCGAAATAAAGATCCCTTGTCGGATTCCTTCTTCATAAATAGTAATAAACTTCCACTCAAATACTACGGCCCCTTCTTTCGTCATAAATATATGAATTAAGAAGGTAAATGCCATTAAAAAAATGACTGGCTTTAGACCATTAATTAAAAAATATAGACGAATCTTCGAGATTAGCACAATGAGTAAAGTAAAAGCTAATAGCAAGGCATATGTTACTGTGTTGTTTGCTAAAAATACAATAATAATGAATGCAAACACAAATATAAGCTTGGATCGTGGATCGAGCTTATGAACTGGAGAATTCCCTGGAAGGAACCGACCAAATATCATTTTCTCCATCATGACTGACCACGCTCCTCTCTTAGGACCTGGGCAATTTCAGTTGCTAGCTCTTCTTCGGTTAGGCATATCTTTGAGAAGGATTTGTTTATCATTTTTTCGATTCTTTGTTGAAAGCGTACAATACGAGGTGGTTCTAAGCGGAAATTCTTTAATGTTTCTACATCTTTAAAAATTTCTTGTGGTGTGCCACTTAGTACATTTTTCCCTTCATGCATAATAACAATATTATCTGCATAACGAGCCGCGTCCTCCATACTATGCGTAACAAGAATCGTCGTTAGACCACGTTCCTTGTGTAGCTTATAAAACATATCCATTATCTCTTTCTGACCACGTGGATCAAGCCCTGCTGTTGGTTCATCTAAAACAATTACTTCAGGTTCCATCGCTAAAACGCCAGCAATGGCTACCCTGCGCATTTGACCACCCGATAAATCAAAAGGTGATTTTTCAAGTACATTCTCTGGTAAACCTACTAGGTCTATAAGTTCTTTTGCTCGTACTTCTGCTTCTTGTTCCGATACACCAAAGTTCATAGGACCAAACATAATATCCTTTAATACTGTTTCTTCAAACAGCTGATGCTCTGGGAATTGAAATACAATACCAACCTTTTGACGTACAGCCTTTAAATCCTTCGCCTTTTTTCCAGCTACAACAACTCGATCTCCAATATGTACTTCCCCAGATGTTGGTTTCAGAAGTGCATTAAAATGCTGAAGAATTGTCGATTTACCAGAACCAGTATGTCCAATAATTGCCTGATACGTGTGTGAAGGAATGTCAAAATCTACATCAAATAATGCCCGTTTTTCAAAAGGTGTACCCTGTGAATAGGCATAGCTTACTTGTTGAAGTTTGATGTCCATAAATCATTCACCAACTCTTCTTCTGTCATATGTTGCCCCATTAACGGAACACCTTCCTTTTGCAATAACTTTGATAACTTCATGGCAAATGGTAAGTCGAGTCCAAACTCAACTAGCTTGTCCCCAAATGCAAAAATTTCAGCAGGTGTACCCTCAGCAAATTTCTTTCCATCATTCATAAAGAGAACACGATCTGCAAGCATGGCTTCCTCTAAATCATGCGTAATAGATAATACCGTTAACCCTGTTTCAGCACGTAAAGTTTGAACGGTTTGTAATACCTCAGCTCGCCCCTGTGGATCTAGCATAGAAGTAGCCTCATCTAAAATAAGGAGCTTAGGTTTCATCGCAAGTGCACCTGCAATGGCAACACGCTGCTTTTGTCCACCTGATAAATGGTGTGGCTCATGATCTAAAAAATCGTTCATTTTAACTTGTTCGAGTGCTGCATGTACACGATCTACCATCTCTTCAAACGGCACTCCATTATTTTCAAGAGCAAAAGCAACATCATCCTGCACTGTGGCTCCAACAAACTGATTGTCTGGATTTTGAAAAACCATTCCTATCTGTGAACGGCTTTCCCAAAGGTTTTCTTCACTTAATAGTTCACGTAATATCCGTACATCGCCCTGTTGTGGGTACAGTAAACCATTCATAAGCTTTGCAATGGTGGATTTACCAGAACCGTTATGGCCAACAATGGCAATCCATTCTCCTTCTTGAACCGCAAAGCTTACATTTTCAACAGCATTGCGACCTTCCTTTTCTTCTGGTGTATATGAAAATGTCACATTATTTAATGATAAAATTTCTGGCATTTCAGTACTCCTCTCTACATGCTCAGCTCTACTAACTAACTTACACTTTTTTATGTATGAATTCTACTACAATCATTATGTCGATAAAAGAAAAGTGCTATAACACTTATCATTCTTTTGTTTTTTCTATAAAGGCTATCATATACGAATACACCAAATATTGGGGTGGAGATCCCGAACATCTGGTGATCGTCATTCTAAAATCAGACTATAAAAAAAAGCACCATAAAATTGGCGCTACCATACTTCCCTAAAAAATAAAAAAGCGCGCACCTCATTCGATAGAAATGCGCTAGTCGTTACATTTTCAAGAAACACGGGTGCTCAAGCCCTAGTTTCGTCTGAATGAGGTGCGGAGAGCTAAACGAGACGCCACACAACAGTGTCCGCTCATCATAACGCTCAGCTTAATTATTTGTCGTATAAATCGTTTATAAAGAAAGAGGGTGGTGATTCCACCCTCTTCACCACTTGTTTTCTCTTATGATTAAACTAATTCAATCACTACAACAGGTGCACCGTCACCACGACGAGGACCTACTTTAAGAATACGAGTGTAACCACCTTGACGCTCTGCATAACGTGGTGCAACATCATCAAATAACTTTTGAAGTGCAAATGAAGTTGTTTCGTTACCTTCAGCATCAGTAGTTGTTACTAGTTCACGACGGATGAATGCAGCAGCTTGACGGCGTGCATGTAAATCACCGCGTTTACCTAAAGTAATCATTTTTTCAACAGCTTTACGTACTTCTTTAGCGCGAGCCTCAGTAGTTTCGATACGCTCGTTGATGATTAAATCAGTAGCTAAGTCACGTAACATCGCTTTACGTTGAGAACTTGTACGACCAAGTTTTCTGTAACCCATGGATGTTTCCCTCCTTTATAAAAAATATCTGATCTTGTAAGTTTTGTTTAAATCGCTTAGTCTTCTTTGCGTAACCCTAAACCAAGCTCTTCTAACTTCGCTTTTACTTCTTCTAGTGACTTACGTCCAAGGTTACGAACTTTCATCATGTCGTCTTCTGACTTATTCGCAAGTTCTAGTACTGTGTTAATACCAGCGCGTTTTAAGCAGTTATAAGAACGAACAGAAAGATCAAGTTCTTCGATAGTCATCTCTAAAACTTTTTCTTTTTGATCTTCTTCTTTTTCGACCATGATTTCAGCTGTTTGTGCCTCATCTGTCATGCCAACGAAGATGTTTAGATGCTCGGTTAAAATTTTTGCTCCGAGCGAAATCGCCTCTTTCGGACCGATGCTACCATCTGTCCACACATCAAGTGAAAGTTTATCGTAGTCAGAAGACTGACCTACACGAGTATTTTCCACTTGGAAATTGACGCGTGATACTGGAGTGTAAATAGAGTCGATCGGGATCACGCCGATAGGAAGATCCTCACGTTTGTTTTGATCAGCAGGAGTGTAACCACGGCCGCGTTGTGCGTACATACGCATACGTAAATGACCGTTTTTAGCGATTGTTGCAATATATAGATCCGGGTTTAAAATTTCTACATCACTGTCATGTGTAATGTCAGCAGCTGTAACTGTACCATCGCCTTTTACATCAATCTCAATAACTTTTTCTTCGTCAGAGTAGATTTTAAGAGCTAGTTTTTTCACGTTCAAAATAATTGAAGCTACATCCTCTACAACGCCTTCTACAGTTGAGAATTCGTGAAGAACACCGTCAATTTGAATTGAAGTGACAGCAGCTCCTGGTAATGAAGACAGAAGGATACGACGTAAAGAATTACCCAAAGTGTTTCCATATCCGCGTTCAAGCGGTTCTACAACAAACTTTCCATATTTGGAATCTTCGCTGATCTCCACCGTTTCAATCTTTGGTTTTTCAATTTCGATCATTTTATTTACCCTCCTTCAAAACATCGAATGTATAGGTTCTTTCCATCATAGATTCGATCGTCATTGACGTATCGTTTATTATCTGCACAAGACAGTCTGTACAAAAAATGATGTTCTCATACAATATGAGACGCACCCATTACACGCGACGACGTTTTGGCGGACGGCAACCATTATGAGGAACTGGAGTAACGTCTTTAATAGCAGTTACTTCTAAACCAGCAGCTTGAAGTGCACGAATTGCAGCTTCACGACCTGCACCAGGACCTTTAACAGTTACTTCCAACGTTTTCAGACCATGTTCAAGGGATGCTTTAGCAGCAGTTTCTGCAGCCATTTGAGCAGCGAATGGTGTAGATTTACGTGAACCACGGAAACCAAGAGCACCAGCACTTGACCAAGATACAGCGTTACCTTGCATATCTGTAATCGTTACGATTGTATTGTTGAATGTAGAACGAATGTGTGCAATACCAGATTCGATATTCTTTTTCACACGACGTTTACGAGTTTGTTGTTTACGAGCCATGTTAAGAAGGAACCTCCTTTACTGATTATTTTTTCTTGTTCGCTACTGTTTTACGAGGACCTTTACGCGTACGCGCATTGTTCTTCGTATTTTGACCACGAACAGGTAAACCACGACGGTGACGGATACCACGGAATGAACCGATTTCCATCAGACGTTTAATATTTAATGAAGTTTCGCGACGTAAGTCACCTTCAAGTTTGTATGAGTCTAATTGTTCACGGATTTTGTTTAACTCATCTTCAGTTAAGTCGCGTACGCGTGTATCTTCTGAAATACCTGCGTCAGCTAATACTTTCTGAGCTGTAGTTTTACCAATACCGTAAATGTAAGTTAATGAAATTACCACGCGTTTGTCGCGAGGAATGTCAACACCAGCAATACGTGCCATGTACGTTGTGCACCTCCTTTAGAATTAACCTTGTTTTTGTTTGTGTTTAGGATTTTCACAAATTACCATTACTTTACCGCGTCGGCGAATTACTTTACATTTTTCGCAGATCGGTTTTACAGATGGTCTCACTTTCATCTAACCTAACCTCCTTAGTAGTCCGGAGCGCAAAAGATTATTTAAAACGGTATGTGATACGACCGCGAGTTAAATCATAAGGAGATAACTCGATAGTAACCTTATCTCCAGGTAGAATACGGATAAAGTGCATACGAATCTTACCAGAAACGTGTGCTAGAATCACATGTCCATTTTCTAATTCTACCTTAAACATCGCGTTTGGCAAAGTCTCAACAACTGTCCCTTCGACTTCAATTACATCATCTTTCGCCATCTACTCTGTCTCCTCTCTATATGCAAATTAAAGTTCTCATCGTTACATCAAACGGATATCTGCTGCAACTATAGAAGCAACCTCGTTTCAACATATGTTTGGATTGTATGAGAGATGTTTGAAAGACGCTCGTCTGGTTTCGCTTCACACAATCCACGGAATATACAGAACCATTAAGGGTGCTGAACCTCCCATGTTTACACGAATACCGGAATGTCTTTGATGAGATATTCATACCCGTTACACAGATGCTTCCACGAAACCCATTATACTCTTTCAAAAGTAATGTTGCACTTTTTAAAAGAAATATATACCGGGCACAATATGCTTTTGCAACTCTCAAAAAATTATGTTTCGTTGTTGCTCCCGCATGCCTCCCGCGGAAGCAGTATTCTGCGCCCGGAGCCGGGTATCAGCTGCGGCTGCCCTGTAATAGAGCATCAAGATCAGCAAACACTTTGTTAATATCTTGCTGTCCATCTATATTAGTTAACACACCTTTTACTTCATAGTAGTCAAGTAAAGGTTGTGCTTGTTTCATATTTACTTCCAGACGGTTTGCAACCGTTTCAGGATTATCATCCGCACGTGTATAAAGCTCGCCACCATCTTTATCACATTTTCCTTCCTCAGCTGGAGGATTGAAAACAAGATGATAAGATGTACCACAAGTTTTACAAATACGACGACCTGACAGACGAGCAACTAACTCATCTTTTTCAACTTGGATGTTAATCGTATGTTCAATAGCTTTACCAAGGTCAGCAAGAATGTTGTCCAAAGCTTCAGCTTGAGGAACAGTACGTGGGAATCCATCTAATAAGAAGCCCTTTTCACAATCATGTTTAGCAAGTCGTTCACGAACAATACCAATCGTTACTTCATCCGGTACTAGAGCACCTTGATCCATAAACGATTTAGCTTGCAAGCCTAGTTCTGTACCATCTTTAATAGCAGCACGGAACATATCGCCTGTAGAAATATGAGGAATCGCGTACTTCTCAACGATTTTATCTGCCTGAGTACCTTTACCAGCACCTGGCAGACCCATTAAAACGATATTCATACGGAAATATTCCTCCCACAAAAGGTTTGCTGATTTCAGGAAACGGTGAAACGTTCCCTAAAAACCAACATTATTTCATAAAGCCTTTGTAGTGACGTTTAACAAGTTGAGATTCTAGCTGTTTCATCGTTTCGAGCGCAACGCCGACTACGATAATTATACTAGTACCACCGATCTGCACTGTGGCAGGTAGATTCATAAAGTTTATGAATATAACCGGCATTACTGAAATAACAGTTAAGAAAATCGCACCGACAAATGTCAGACGATATAACACGCTTGTTAAATACGTTTGCGTACTTTCACCAGGACGAATACCTGGAATGTAAGCACCTTGCTTTTTCAAGTTATCTGCCACATTTTCCGGATTCACTTGTACGAATGCATAGAAATATGTGAACGCGATGATCAATGCAACGTAAAGAATCATCCCAACAGGTTTTGTATAATCAAACGTGTTTTGAATGAATGAAGCTACGTTACCTTCACCAAAGAACGGAACTAACGTACGTGGTGTCATCAGGAACGCTGATGCAAAGATTACCGGAATAACCCCCGCAGCATTTACTTTTAACGGTAAGTGCGTTTGTTGAGCACCAGTTTGTTGGTTGCGCCCAGTAACTCGTTTTGCATATTGAATTGGAATTTTACGTAGTGCTTGTTGCACGTAGATAACTCCAACAACAACTGCAAGCAAAATTAAAATAAGTAAACCAAGAATCACTAGATTGATAAATAATTTATCCCCAGCACCCTCGATTTGCTGTGCATAGATTTGGTTAATGCCATTCGGTAATGCCGCAACGATACCTGCGAAAATTACAACTGAAATACCATTACCAACACCATGCGCAGTAATTTGTTCAGCAAGCCATACTAGGAATGCTGTACCCGCTGTTAATACAATAGAAATTGTAACGTATGTTAAAATTCCTTCTTCTTTAATCAATGATCCGCCATACATTTTGTTAAAACCAAATGAAAGTGCGAATGATTGGATTAAGGCAAGAATAATTGTAAAGTAACGAGTAAATTGAGCAAGTTTTCGTCTTCCGACTTCACCTTGCTTTGCCCATTCAGCAAATTTCGGTACTACGTCCATTTGCAATAACTGAACAATAATTGAAGCAGTGATGTAAGGCATAATTCCCATCGCAAAGATAGAGAAGTTTTTCAAAGCACCACCGCCAAAAGTATTCAGGAAACCAACGAGATTGAACTCATCAGTTGCCTTTAATACATTAGCGTCAACGTTTGGTACTGGTACAAACGTACCAATACGGAAAACGATTAACATTAAAAGAGTGAAAATGATTTTATTTCGTATATCTCGAACACGCATAAAGTTAGAGATCGTCTGAAACATTAAATCACCTCAGTAGTTCCGCCGGCATTCTCGATTGCTTCTTTAGCTGAAGCAGAGAATTTATGAGCTTTTACTGTAAGCTTTTTGTTAAGAGTTCCGTTTCCAAGAACTTTAATTCCAGCTTTTTCATTGCTCACAAGACCAGTTTCAAGTAATAATGCAGCAGTTACCTCTGCACCGTCTTCGAAACGGTTTAAAGTGTCAAGGTTAACGATAGCGTATTCTTTACGGTTAATGTTCGTAAAGCCACGTTTTGGTAAACGACGGAATAATGGGTTTTGACCGCCTTCAAAGCCTGGGCGTACACCGCCACCAGAACGAGCGTTTTGACCTTTATGACCTTTACCTGCTGTTTTACCGTTACCAGAACCGATACCACGACCAACGCGGTTGCGTTGTTTACGAGAACCTTCTGCTGGTTTTAACTCATGCAGTTTCATAGTGGGTGGCACCTCCTTGTTCAATAATTGGAAATTAAATTTCTTTTACAGTAACTAAGTGAGCTACTTTATCAAGCATACCGCGAGTAGCTGCATTATCAGCTTTCTCAACAGTTTGGTGTAATTTGCGTAAACCTAGAGCTTCGATTGTTTTACGTTGCGCTGGTTTAGTACCAATCACAGATTTTGTAAGGGTGATTTCTAATTTGTTAGCCATTATCTTTCCCCCCTTATCCTAATAATTCTTCCACTGATTTACCACGTAATTTAGCTACGTCCTCTACGCGTTTTAATTCAGTTAAACCTTGAATAGTTGCACGCACCATATTGATTGGTGTGTTAGTTCCAAGAGATTTTGAAAGAATATCAGTAATACCAGCAAGTTCTAGTACTGCACGTACTGGACCACCAGCGATAACCCCTGTACCAGGAGCAGCAGGTTTAATTAGAATTTCTCCTGCACCAAAGCGACCTTGCACTAAGTGTGGAGTTGTTCCACCTACGCGTGGCACTTCGATTAAGTTTTTCTTCGCATCTTCAACAGCTTTGCGGATAGCATCTGGCACCTCTTGAGCTTTACCAGTACCGAATCCAACGTGACCGTTTTTATCGCCAACAACAACTAATGCTGTGAAGCGGAAGCGACGTCCACCTTTAACAACTTTAGCAACACGGTTAATAGTAACTACGCGTTCTTCAAGTTCTCCAAGTTTGTTTGCGTCAATTCGACTCATGAAATGTGTCCCTCCTTTTTATTAAAATTGTAAACCGTTCTCACGTGCTGCTTCAGCTAAAGCTTTTACACGTCCATGATATAAGTAACCACCACGGTCAAATACTACAGCAGTAATATTTTTTTCCGTAGCGCGTTTTGCGATTGTTTCACCGACTTTAGTTGCAGCATCAACATTGCTACCAGCGCCTTCAAAACCATTTTCTTGAGAAGATGCGCTAACAATTGTTACGCCTGCTACGTCATCGATAAGTTGAGCGTAGATGTTCTTGTTTGAACGGAATACGTTTAAGCGTGGACGCTCAGCAGTACCTGTAATTTTAGAACGTACGCGTGCATGACGTTTTTTACGAACCTGATTTTTATCTTGTTTCGTAATCACAAGGGTCACTCCTTTCTAATGCTTAGGAAGCATTATTTACCTGTTTTACCTTCTTTACGACGAACATATTCGCCTTCATAACGGATACCTTTACCTTTGTAAGGCTCTGGTGGACGCACGTCACGGATGTTAGATGCAAGAGCACCAACACGTTCTTTGCTGATACCTTTAACGATGATCTTAGTGTTAGAAGGAACTTCTACTTCTAAACCATCTTCAGGTGTGAACTCAACTGGATGTGAGTAACCTACGTTAAGAACAAGTTTTTTACCTTGTAATTGCGCACGGTAACCGACACCGATTAGTTCTAATGATTTTTCGAAACCTACAGAAACACCAGTAACCATGTTCGCTAATAGCGCACGAGTAGTACCGTGGTTTGTGCGGTGTTCTTTTGAGTCAGAAGGACGTGATACTGAGATTACGTTACCTTCTTGCTCAATTTTCATATCTTGGTGGAAAGAACGAACAAGTTCGCCTTTAGGACCTTTAACAGTAACTGTGTTGTCAGCTGCAACAGTAACAGTTACGTTAGCTGGTACCTCGATAATTTTTTTACCTACACGAGACATTTAGTTGCACCTCCATTCATTTATTGCTAATTACCAAACGTATGCTAGAACTTCGCCGCCAACTTGTTTAGCGCGAGCTTCTTTATCTGTTAATAGACCTTGTGAAGTTGACACTAAAGCGATACCAAGACCGTTCAGTACTTTAGGCACTTCATTTGTTTTAGCATATACTCGTAGACCAGGTTTAGAAATACGTTTTAAACCAGTGATAACGCGCTCGTTATCTTTACCGTATTTTAAGAAGATACGGATGATACCTTGTTTGTTATCTTCCACGTATTCTACGTCACGTACGAAACCTTCACGCTTTAAAATTTCAGCGATTTCTTTTTTCACGTTGGAAGCTGGTACTTCTAACTTTTCGTGACGAACCATGTTCGCATTACGAATGCGAGTAAGCATATCTGCAATCGGATCAGTCATTGTCATTACATTTACCTCCTTCCCAAATTAGGGGATTACCAGCTGGCTTTTTTCACGCCAGGAATTTGTCCCTTATATGCAAGTTCTCGGAAACAAATACGGCAAAGTTTAAATTTACGATATACAGAGTGTGGACGGCCACAGCGTTCACAACGTGTATATTCTTGCACTTTAAACTTTTGCTTACGTTGTTGTTTAACGATCATAGATTTTTTAGCCACGTTTTCGCCCTCCTTGTTTAATTACTTTTGGAACGGCATACCGAATTGTGTCAATAACTCGCGAGCTTCTTCATCAGAATTCGCTGTCGTTACGATCACGATGTCCATACCGCGTACTTTTGAAACTTTATCGTAATCGATTTCTGGGAAAATTAATTGCTCTTTAACACCTAAAGTGTAGTTACCGCGACCATCGAATGCTTTTTTAGAAACACCACGGAAGTCACGTACACGAGGTAGTGAAATTGAGATTAATTTATCCAAGAATTCATACATACGCTCACCGCGTAATGTAACTTTAGCACCGATAGGCATACCTTCACGTAGACGGAAACCTGCAATCGATTTTTTCGCTTTAGTTACTACTGGTTTTTGACCAGTGATAATTGTTAGTTCTTCTACAGCTGCATCTAATGCTTTTGAGTTTTGAACTGCGTCACCAACACCCATGTTGATAACGATTTTGTCAACTTTCGGCAATTGCATAACTGATTTATATCCAAACTTGCTCATAAGAGCAGGTGAAACTTCATTTAAATATTTTTCTTTTAGGCGGCTCATTTGTGTACCTCCCTTCTTTTATAAAAATTAGTCGATTACTGCACCTGATTTTTTTGCAACACGAACTTTTTTACCGTTTTCGATTTTATAACCTACACGAGTCGGCTCGCCAGATTTAGGATCGATTAGCATTACGTTCGAAACGTGAATTGCAGCCTCTTGGCTTACAATACCACCTTGTGGATTCAATTGGTTAGGTTTTACGTGTTTTTTCACGATGTTCACACCTTCAACAAGAACGCGATCTTGTTTAGGGTAAGCAGCAAGGATTACGCCTTCTTTGCCTTTGTCCTTACCAGTGATAACCTTAACCTTGTCACCTTTTTTTACATGCATGCTGTCGCACCTCCTTGATTGGCACTGTCATGAAATTAAAGAACTTCTGGAGCTAGAGAAACGATTTTCATGAAGTTGCTGTCACGTAATTCACGTGCAACAGGTCCGAAAATACGAGTTCCGCGTGGTGATTTATCATCACGAATAATTACACAAGCATTTTCATCAAATTTGATGTACGTACCATCTTTACGACGTACGCCTGATTTAGTACGAACGATAACAGCCTTAACAACGTCACCCTTCTTAACAACGCCACCTGGTGTTGCTTTCTTAACTGTACAAACAACGATATCACCGATGTTAGCAGTTTTACGGCCAGAGCCACCAAGGACTTTAATTGTAAGAACTTCACGTGCACCTGAGTTGTCAGCAACTTTCATACGACTTTCTTGTTGGATCACTTAGGTTACCTCCCTTCGGAAATTGGTTGTTCCGAAATAGTTATTAAATAATAACCGCTTTTTCTACAACTTCAACTAGACGGAAACGTTTAGTAGCTGATAGCGGGCGAGTTTCCATGATACGTACGATATCACCGATTTTCGCTGTGTTTAACTCATCATGAGCCTTAAACTTTTTAGAGTACTTTACACGTTTACCATAAAGCTTGTGCTTTTTGTGAGTTTCAACTAGAACAGAAATTGTTTTATCCATTTTATCTGAAACAACGCGGCCCGTGTAAACTTTGCGTTGATTACGCTCAGTCATACTTGAAAACCTCCTTTATCAGTTATTTGCACTGATTTCTCTTTCACGAATAACAGTTTTCATACGCGCGATTGCTTTACGCACTTCACGAATACGAGCTGTGTTTTCTAATTGACCAGTCGCCAATTGGAAGCGAAGGTTGAAAAGCTCTTCTTTCAGTGATTTCACTTTTAATTCTAATTCAGAAGTGGCAAGGTCACGGATTTCATTAGCTTTCATTAGATTCACCACCAGTTTCTTGACGTTTTACGATCTTACATTTAACAGGAAGCTTATGTGATGCTAAACGAAGTGCTTCACGTGCAACCTCTTCAGATACACCAGCGATTTCGAACATAACTTTTCCTGGTTTTACTACTGCAACCCAACCTTCAGGAGAACCTTTACCAGAACCCATGCGGACTTCTAGAGGTTTTTTAGTGTAAGGTTTGTGTGGGAAGATTTTAATCCAAACTTTACCGCCACGTTTCATGTAACGAGTCATCGCGATACGTGCAGATTCGATTTGACGGTTAGTAATCCAGCTAGCTGTTTGAGCTTGTAGGCCCCATTCGCCGAAAGATACTTCTTTACCGCCTTTCGCTTCGCCACGCATGTTTCCGCGGTGTTCACGACGGTATTTTACGCGTTTAGGCAATAACATATTATTTGCCTCCTTCCACAGATTTCTTCGTAGGAAGAACTTCACCACGGTAGATCCATACTTTAACGCCTAATTTACCGTAAGTAGTGTCAGCTTCTGCGTGTGCATAGTCGATGTCAGCACGTAGAGTATGAAGTGGAACAGTTCCTTCACTATAGTGTTCAGCACGCGCGATATCAGCGCCACCTAAACGACCAGATACTTGTGTTTTAATTCCTTTTGCACCAGCACGAATTGTGCGTTGGATCGCTTGCTTTTGCGCACGACGGAATGATACACGGTTTTCTAATTGACGAGCGATGTTTTCAGCTACTAGACGAGCGTCAAGATCAGCACGTTTGATTTCGATAATGTTGATGTGTACACGTTTACCAGTTAAATCGCTAAGGTATTTACGAAGGTTTTCAACTTCAGAACCACCTTTACCGATTACCATACCTGGTTTCGCAGTGTGAATTGTAATGTTTACACGGTTTGCAGCGCGTTCGATTTCTACTTTAGAAACAGAAGCGTCTTTAAGAGCCGTTTCAATATATTTACGCACTTTGATGTCTTCGTGAAGTAGAGTTGCATAGTCTTTTTCAGCGTACCATTTTGACTCCCAGTCACGAATAACACCAACGCGTAGTCCTATTGGATGTACTTTTTGACCCACGGATTAACCCTCCTTCTTCTCAGATACCACTAGAGTAATGTGGCTTGTGCGTTTGTTAATTGCGCTTGCACGTCCTTGTGCACGTGGACGGAAACGTTTTAATGTTGGACCTTCATCAACGAAAACTTCAGAAACTACTAAAGAGTTGATGTCAAGATCGTAGTTGTGTTCAGCGTTAGCAACTGCAGATTTTAATACTTTTTCAACGACTGGAGACGCCGCTTTTGGAGTATGACGTAAAATTGCAACTGCCTCACCAACTTGCTTGCCTCGGATTAAGTCTACAACTAGACGTACTTTACGAGGAGCAATGCGAACAGTACGAGCGATAGCTTTAGCTTGTGTCATTAGGATTTACCTCCTCTCAAAATTAGCGTCTTGTTTTCTTGTCGTCTGCACCGTGACCTTTGTAAGCACGTGTCGGTGCGAACTCACCAAGTTTATGGCCTACCATATCTTCTGTTACGTATACAGGAACGTGTTTACGTCCATCATAAACAGCAATCGTTAAACCAATAAAGTTAGGAAAGATTGTAGAACGGCGTGACCAAGTTTTGATAACTTGTTTTTTCTCAGAAGCCTCTTGTGCTTCCACTTTTTTCATTAAGTGACCATCAACAAAAGGTCCTTTTTTCAAGCTGCGACCCATGTAGGAACCTCCCTCCGTGATTCCACCACGGCTCTCACATAGAACCGTAGTTTAACCACATTATTTTTTACGACTACGGATGATGAATTTATCCGATTTGTTTTTCTTCTTGCGAGTTTTGTAACCAAGTGCTGGTTTACCCCAAGGAGTCATTGGTGATTTACGTCCGATTGGAGAACGTCCTTCACCACCGCCGTGTGGGTGATCGTTAGGGTTCATTACAGAACCACGAACTTCTGGGCGTTTACCTAACCAACGGCTACGACCTGCTTTACCGATGTGTACTAGTTCGTGTTGTTCGTTACCAACTTGACCGATTGTAGCGCGGCAAGTAGCTAACACTAAACGAACTTCACCAGATTGTAGACGAACGATTACGTATTTGTCTTCACGACCAAGTACTTGCGCAGAAGTACCAGCAGAACGTACTAATTGTCCACCTTTACCAGGTTTTAACTCGATGTTATGGATTGTTGTACCCATTGGAATGTTTGCTAATGGTAATGCGTTACCTACTTTAATATCAGCATCTGGACCAGATACGATTGTTTGACCAACCTCTAGACCTTTAGGTGCTAAGATGTAAGCTTTTGCTCCATCAGCGTAGTTGATTAATGCGATATTCGCAGAACGGTTTGGATCATATTCGATAGTAGCAACTTTAGCCGGAATGCCATCTTTTACACGTTTGAAATCGATAACACGGTATTGCTTCTTATGTCCACCGCCATGATGACGAACAGTGATTTTACCTTGGTTGTTACGACCAGCTTTGCGTTTAGTTGGTTCAAGCAATGATTTCTCAGGCTTGTTAGTTGTAATTTCCGCAAAGTCTAAAGACGTCATATTACGACGACCATTAGAGGTAGGTTTATACTTTTTAATCGCCATTGTGTTTCCCTCCTTCTTGAGTGTTCAAATCATAAATCCTTAAAGGATTACATTTCGAATAATTCGATTTCTTTGCTATCAGCAGTTAATTTAACAATCGCTTTACGACGTTTGTTAGTGTAACCACCGTAACGGCCAACGCGTTTGAATTTACCTTTGTAGTTAAGAACGTTTACTTTCTCAACTGTTACACCAAAGATTTCTTCTACAGCGTCTTTTACTTGAGTTTTGTTAGCGCGAGTGTCTACTTCGAAAGTATACTTTTTCTCTGCCATAAGTTCTGAAGAACGCTCAGTAATGACCGGACGTTTTAAAATATCACGTGCTTCCATTATCCAAGCACCTCCTCAACTTTTTCTACTGCAGATTTTGTGAATACAACTTTTTCATGACCTAAAAGATCAAGAACGTTGATTCCATTTGCAGTTAAAACTGTTACACCAGGGATGTTACGAGCAGATAATGCTACGTTTTCATCTAGGTCAGCAGTTACGAATAAAGATTTTTTCTCTAAAGAAAGATCTTTAAGAATTTTTGTGAATTCTTTTGTTTTTGGTGCTGCTAATGTAAGAGCATCAAGAACTAAGAAGTTTTGTTCTACAACTTTAGCTGATAAAGCTGATTTAAGAGCTAAGCGACGAACTTTTTTAGGTAATTTGTAAGAGTAGCTACGTGGAGTTGGACCGAATACGATACCACCACCGCGCCATTGTGGAGAACGGATAGAACCTTGACGAGCACGACCAGTTCCTTTTTGACGCCATGGTTTACGACCACCACCAGCAACTTCAGAACGGTTTTTAACCTTGTGATTACCTTGACGAAGAGAAGCACGTTGAGCTACTACAGCGTCGAATAATACTGCTTCATTTGGCTCGATTCCAAAAATCGCATCGTTTAATTCGATTTCACCAACTGAAGCACCTGTTTGACTAAGTACAGATACTTTTGTCATTCCTGTTTCCTCCTTTCCTTAGGTGATTACTTAGCTTTAATTGCAGTTTTAACTGTAACTAGAGCTTTTTTAGAACCAGGAACATTACCTTTAACAAGTAGCAAGTTACGTTCCGCATCAACTTTCACGATTTCTAAGTTTTGGATTGTAACTACTGTGCCACCCATTTGACCAGGTAATTTCTTTTGTTTGAATACGCGGTTCGGAGCAACTGGACCCATTGAACCAGGACGACGGTGGTAACGAGAACCGTGGGCCATAGGACCACGAGATTGACCATGGCGTTTAATTACACCTTGGAAACCTTTACCTTTAGTAACACCTGTTACATCAATTACATCGCCTTCTGCGAAAATTTCTACTTTGACTTCTTGACCAACTTCGTATTCTTCCGTATTCACGTTGCGGAATTCACGAATGAAGCGCTTAGGAGCAGTGTTCGCTTTTGCTACGTGACCTTGTTCTGGTTTGTTAGAAAGCTTAACACGCTTGTCTTCGAAACCAACTTGGATAGCTTCGTAGCCGTCTGTTTCAACAGATTTCTTTTGAAGCACTACGTTTGGAGTAGCTTCGATAACTGTTACCGGGATTAAATCGCCGTTTTCAGCGAAAACTTGTGTCATACCAATTTTTCTACCTAAGATTCCTTTAGCCATTTGTCACACCTCCTGTAAGTTTTAAAAAAGTTATATTTTTTACCATTAAAGTTTGATTTCGATATCAACGCCAGATGGTAAATCAAGTTTCATTAACGCATCAACAGTTTGTGGTGTTGGGTTAACGATATCGATCAGACGTTTATGCGTACGCATTTCGAATTGTTCACGAGAATCTTTGTACTTGTGAACAGCACGAAGAATTGTGTACACAGACTTCTCAGTTGGAAGTGGAATCGGACCTGATACACTTGCACCTGAACGTTTTGCAGTTTCCACAATTTTCTCAGCAGACTGATCTAAAATACGGTGATCATACGCTTTTAAACGAATACGAATCTTTTGTTTTGCCATTATTTTCCCTCCTTCTCGCCTATTTTCTAGACATTCTCCACGAAAATTCTCCCACACACCGCCATGGCAAAGCGGCCGGGTGTGTCGGCAACCTCTCGTTTCATCGCAGTCAAAGACCAACATTCAACATTATATACAATAAAAAAAGAATAAGCAAGTCTTTTCGCTAAATTCTTTTAAATGTTGCAGATATTCTTTAGTACTACTATTTTCACTAATATTTCTCGCTTTTCTAAGCCGTTTATTAGTATATAAAATTCCTTTGCATATTGCAACACTTAAGGCTGCTATATCAACGTTTTTTAATATTTCTAACAATTAACTGACCACAAAAACGAGTACTGTTGAACTCACTTCGTGAATGAAATGAAAACTACCTTCTTATTTTCTATCAATTTATAGAGATGGGAGACTTCTGTAGCTGTCGCTTCGCATTCGTTACAATTAAAGAAGTAAATTAATAAAAAAGCAGCCTCTTTAATAAAGAAGCCGCCCATTCTATCAATTTATAAGAAAAACACACATGCAACCCAGCCAAATATAATAAGTGGAATGTTAATGAACGTAAACGTTGGCACACAGGTATCCCAAATGTGATTATGCTGTCCGTCTACATTTAAGCCAGCTGTTGGTCCTAGAGTAGAATCTGAAGCAGGAGAGCCTGCATCTCCTAAAGCACCCGCTGTGCCTATTAGACATAAAATCGCCAACGGACTCATTCCTAACCCTTGTCCAAGAGGAACAAATAAAGTTGCTATAATAGGAACGGTTGCAAATGATGAACCGATTCCCATCGTCACAATTAAACCAATAACCAACATAATAAATATAGCAAGACTCTTATTCCCTTGAAGAATGTTTATAGAGCTATTAATTAAGCTATCTACATGACCTGTTGCGTTAATCACAGATGCAAAACCATTTGCAGTGATCATAACAAAACCGATAAAGGCCATCATCTTCATTCCCTCAGAAAGAATCTCATCTGCTTCTTTCCATTTAAGTGCACCAGTGAAATACATAATCATAATGCCCGCAAAAGCACCTACAATCATTGAATCAGTATAAATTTGTGCACAAAGAGAGACAATTAAAGCCACAGTCGTAGAAAAAATAACGAACTTACTAACATTAACGTTTAAAGACGCTGTCTCCACATCATTATTTTGATATTGTCGAGGCTTACGGTAAACGAAAAAGGCTACACATAGCCCAATTAACATCCCCAGAATAGGTATAGCCATCGCTACTGGCACATCACGTGAAGATGCCTCCATACCAGCCTTAGATACTTGAGTAGAAACGATATCTTGGAAAATAGCTCCGAAGCCAGCAGGAACGAAACTATATGTCCCTATTAAACCAACAGCAATTAACGTTGCAATAATCCGGCGGTCAACCTCAAGCAAATTTAAAACCTTTAAGATTGGCGGTATCAATAATGGAATAAAGGCAATATGAATCGGAATTAAATTTTGTGAGAAAATAGACATCATAAAGATTAATAAGAAGATGAGCACCTTTACTAAACCTTTTCGATTACTTGTACCGTTTTTATTTAATATCTTTAAAATCCCTGCAATCATTAATTCAGGAATTCCCGTTTTTGAGATGGCAATAGCGAAACCACCAAGCAATCCATAACTTAAAGCAATCGTTGCGCCGGCTCCTAGGCCTTCTGTAAATGACTTTACAGTTGCTTCAATACCCATACCGCTTGTTAGACCTCCTGCAAAGGCCCCCAACACAAGGGAAAGAACAACATTGATACGGAGCAAGCTTAATATTAGCATGATAGCCACTGCCACAATTACTGCGTTCATTTCAACACTTCACTTTCATACACTAGATTACTAATACGTTAAACTTTAATCCTCTAATAATTAAAAGTCAAGATATTTTTATACCCCTATAATAATCTTCCGAATTTAAACGACAAAAACAGTATGATCTTAAATAATCATACTGCTTTTAGATTTCTTCCTATTATAATGATTCACGAATAACTTTTTTATAATAGCCAACGGAAAGTACAGCGAAGATAGCGTATAACGCAATATAACAGCTCATAGCAATCCATAATGGTGTAGTTAACTCTGAGCCGAATAAAAACCATCCAGACTTCACAGCAAAGTAACTATGGAGCAGCCCTATTATTAATGGGACGCCAAAATTAAAGGCTTGTTTCATATATATGCCTTTCATAATATCCTTTTCAGCGAAGCCAATCTTTCTTAATATCGTATACGAAGCTCGCTCCTCTTCAGCCTCAGACATTTGCTTAAAGTATAAAATACTACCAGTTGTCATTAAAAATGCTAAGCCTAAAAATGCTACGGTGAAAATTGATAAACCTAAAGTTTCTAAATTCTCTTTACGTTGTTTTTCATAGGACTGTAAATAGAATGAATAATTAACTCCACCTTTTTTCACACTCGAACTCTTTGCATATAAATTCTCCGCTAGAGCTAAATCACTTTTATTCTTTAGGTGAATAGAAGTTTGTTTATGCAACATATCAATATCTTCGTGAGCAGCTATTTCTTCAAACAATGCATCTGAAACTACGAAAACAGGTCCCCCAGGCCCACCAGTCACAGCACCACTTATAATACTTTCATGTCGCACATCTGTTACATGAAGGGTTTTTTTACGACCTTCCTCTGGACTTCCTATAGTAATATCTACATCACGATCCTTTTCAAGCGGAAACATTTCTGCCATATAGCCACTATAGTTTGTTAAAATAACATCGTAACCCGATACAGAAGCTTCAGGAGCTATTTGTTGATAGTCAGAAATCGGAATTGTAGTAATGATTCCTTCTGCACCATAAAGGGGATTATCTTCATTTTGCTGACTTTCAGACAATAATTGTGAAAAAGAAGCTGAAACACTCTGTAATCGGTAATCTACTTTTTCAAAAGCAATATTATTTTCTTCAAGCTCCTTTAAAAACTCTTGGAAATGGTCTTCAAGTAAAATATAATCTGCAGGTACTTGACTATATGACGACGAGCCTGTTGAATAATACGCTATATATGCTAATGTTGTAACCCCAAGTGAAACACCCGTTAAAACTGTTATAAGCGTTAAGGATTTCGCATTACCTTTCATGCGATGCATAATCGGTGTTAGTGCTAATACATCACGGACAGTTAGATGTCCATTTTTCTTAAGACGAATAGAATTCATAATAAATGCTACAGAGAAACGGAAAACAAGGAACGTTCCGCCGATGGTAGTGGCTAAAATAATAATCATATTAAGCGTTAAATTACCCTGAGAATTAATATCGAAAAGCTTCGTTGATGCATAATAGCCATACGCAATTAGCACAAGTCCTAAAAAACCAATAACCATTTGTAATGGGTTGAAACGCTTTACGCGCTCATCGGCTTGCTTAGAAGCACTGAATAATGATAGTAATGATACGCGATAAATCATCCAAGCCATTTGCACGAGTACTATGACTAGTAGAATGGCAAATACTACGATAGACTGTTGCAATGCCTCTGTACTAAATGTCATCGTCACAAGTGCCTCTTTTTCCAGTACACGTAGTAAAATCATTGTAAATAAACGTGAACTAAAGAACCCAGCAAGCATACCTAAAATGACCGCGCCTACAAACAATAGGATACTTTCTACCGCTAATAAGCGTACGATAAGCCCCTTTGTCATCCCTATTAGCTGATACAAGCCAATTTCCTTACTACGACGCTTCATAAATAGATGGTTTGCATAAAGTACGAAAAACAAGACAATAAAGTACAGCATATAGGTTGCTGCAGCGAAACCTGCTGTGGCAGTACCGCTCTCTTGTACTGTAGCCAGCACTTCAGTATTATTCTGCAGTGTCACAAAAGAAAAATATAAAGTAACACTAAAAATAAGTGCGAAAAAATATAAATAATAATGCTTCATATTTTTCTTCATACTGCGTAACACGAGCTTACTAAGACTCATAGCCGTCACCGCCTAGCACACTTTGCGTATGCATGATTTCTTGGAAAAATGCTTGTCTTGTTTTATCTCCTTTATATAGCTCACTATAAATAAGTCCGTCCTTCAAAAATAAAACACGTGTGCAAAAACTCGCTGCTACTGCATCATGCGTAACCATCATAATCGTTGCTTTTTTTGATTCATTAATACTTTGTAGATTTTTTAAAAGTGCAGTGGCTGATTTTGAGTCAAGTGCCCCTGTAGGCTCATCAGCAAATACAAGAGACGGATTTGTAATTAGCGCTCGAGCCGCTGATGTACGTTGCTTTTGGCCACCTGATATTTCGTTAGGATATTTATTTAAAATCTCCGTAATACCTAACAAATGTGTTAGCTCCTTAACACGGCTCTCCGCGACAGCCTTTGGAAGCCTACCAATAGCTAGTGGTAGTAGAATATTTTCTTTCACCGTTAGTGTATCTAACAAATTATAATCTTGGAATATGAATCCTAATTGTTCACGACGGAAATTAGCTAACGCCTTCTCCTTCATACCACGTAAGTTTTGACCATTTATTTCAATAACACCTTCTGTTGCAAAGTCAATCGAACACAAAACATTTAAAAGTGTTGTCTTCCCAGAGCCTGAAGGTCCCATAATACCAACAAATTCACCTTGATTTACTTCTACATCAATACCCTTTAACACCTCTTGGGCTGTTGATTTTTTACCATATACTTTTTTTACTTTACGACCAATTAAAACCGCCACTTGTAAACGCCCCTTTCTATAATTCAAGTGTACCCTGTCCTCTTCGATAATTCGTGTGTTTTACATGACAATATAAAAAGGTAGGTGACAATTTCGTCATCTACCTGTTAGTTGGACATATTCATTTTGCAATGGGAAACGTAATGTAAATATCGAACCTTCCCCCACGATAGATTGGACAGTAATACGAACCCCAATTTTCTGTGCCACATTATGCGCTAAGTATAGACCCATACCTGTAGATTGTGCAGACTCTCTCCCAGCTGTCCCCGTATACGATTTATAAAAAATACGGGGTAGATCCTCCTTACGAATACCAATACCTGCATCTTTTATATGTAGTAGTGTTGCTCCAGTAGCATCTACTTCAGTAAAGATCAATACCTCTGAATTCGCGGGACTATATTTAATGGCATTGGACAAAATTTGACGGATAATAAAGGCTAGCCATTTACCATCCGTCACCACTGTTTCAGCTAACTCTTCAATCTCAAAACCGATACCTTTTTCAATGCACCATGCCTGCATAGCTCTTATTTCTTTATAGACCACAGTTTTTAGCTCGATCTCCGTCATATAATTATCTTTTTCAATAGAAGCTAACCGTGTTTGGTGGAGCTGCTGGTCAACTAATAAATGCAGTCTTAGCCACTCAGTCTCTAATTTACGACGTAATGTCAAATCATCTATATGATCCAACATTAAATTAATTGAAGTCAGAGGTGCCTTTACTTCGTGCACCCATGCTAGGAGCTCATCCGAATATTCCTGTAGCTGTACCTTTGCTTGATTTAACTCTGTATTTTTATCATAAAAAAAATCTTCAATTTTCGTAAGATATGCTACTTGAAAAGGTGATAACCCAAAATTTTTGCTATGCACATCATCGATTTGACTTTCCACATTTCCCAGGAAAACCTTCACCTGCCCCACTTCTACTACATATCGCCAAAAAAGGAAGATCATAAAACTAATAAGCATGCTAATATTTATATACCAAATAGATATTCCTTCTAATCCAGCATCTAAAGAAAATAAAACATTGATCATGATGATGATAAAAGCGAAAAATCCTATCCAAGCGAGTCGTTCTCTTAAAAATAAAATTAGCATTATCACTCACGTCCCTTGTGTTACAGCCATATAACCAAGTCCCTTTTTAGTTAAAATCGCTTCTTGCAAACCTATATCCTCAAGCTTACTACGTAATCGATTAACATTTACCGACAAGGTATTATCATTAACGAAACGCTCATCATCCCATAACTTTCGCATTAAATCATCTCTAGAAACTATTTGATCGGCCTTTTCCACTAAAATGCGTAAAATAAAGAGTTCATTTTTGGTCAACGAAGCAAGATTACCCTCATACATAATTTCACTGCGTGCATAATCAATAACCGCACCATTAAAACGTGTAACATCCATTGATTCTTCTATATAGTCATAGGTCCGGCGTAAAATTGCTTGTACCTTTGCTAGTAATACCTCCATATGGAAAGGCTTTTGCACAAAATCATCTGCTCCCATTTGCATGGCCATTACCATATCCATTGGATGGTCTCGTGAAGATAGAAAGAGAATTGGCACCTTTGAGATATGACGTATTTCACGACACCAATGAAAGCCATCATAAGCAGGTAGCTGAATGTCAATTAATACAAGCTGCGGCTTTTGCTCAATAAAATCATCCATCACCTTTTGGAAATCTGTAGGGCCTACAACCTGAAGGGACCATTGTGCAAAACGTGTTTGAATCATTTCGAAAATGGATGGATCGTCTTCAATCAGTAGTATTTTCATCTCCATATGCAAATTCTCCTTTCATGAATATTGATATGTATTAAATAGTTCTATCACCAAAACGTGAGATTGATTTCCGTTTTCGCACAGGGAAATTCTATTTACTTTTATCGTGTTAAGTAATTTCTGTTTTTTGATATTTCATTTGTTATGTATACATAAAATAATCTAATTTAAACGAGTTTATCAAATGCTCTTTACCTATTTTAACATAAAAAACCAATCTGTAAGCGTCCCTACAGATTGGTTTTGAAAATAAGCTAAATGCTTAAATTATTTTTGGATAGAAGCAACTACGCCAGCGCCTACAGTACGGCCACCCTCACGGATAGAGAATTTAGTACCTTCTTCAAGAGCGATTGGAGCGATAAGTTCTACTGTCATTTCGATGTTATCGCCAGGCATTACCATTTCAACGCCTTCTGGTAAGTTACAGATACCTGTTACGTCAGTTGTACGGAAGTAGAACTGAGGACGGTAGTTAGAGAAGAATGGAGTATGACGGCCACCCTCTTCTTTTGATAAAACATAAACTTCAGCTTTGAAGTTAGTGTGTGGAGTGATTGAGCCTGGTTTAGCTAATACTTGACCACGTTGGATTTCTTCACGAGCTACACCACGAAGTAAAGCACCGATGTTGTCACCAGCTTCAGCGTAGTCTAATAATTTACGGAACATTTCTACACCAGTTACAGTAGTAGATTTTGCTTCTTCAGAGATACCAACGATCTCAACTACGTCACCAACTTTAACTTGACCACGTTCAACACGGCCAGTTGCAACTGTACCACGACCAGTGATAGAGAATACGTCCTCTACTGGCATCATGAATGGTTTGTCAGTTTGACGTTCTGGAGTTGGGATGTAAGCATCTACAGCGTCCATTAATTCAACGATTTTTTCTTCCCATTCTGCTTCACCTTCAAGAGCTTTAAGAGCAGAACCTTTGATTACAGGAAGATCGTCACCTGGGAATTCATATTCAGATAGTAGGTCACGGATTTCCATTTCTACTAATTCTAATAATTCTTCGTCGTCTACCATATCACATTTGTTCATGAATACTACTAAGTATGGAACACCTACTTGACGAGATAAAAGGATGTGTTCACGAGTTTGTGGCATTGGGCCATCAGCAGCAGATACTACTAAGATACCGCCGTCCATTTGTGCAGCACCAGTGATCATGTTTTTAACATAGTCAGCGTGTCCTGGGCAGTCAACGTGTGCATAGTGACGAGTATCAGTTTCGTATTCTACGTGAGAAGTATTGATTGTGATACCACGTTCTTTTTCTTCTGGAGCGTTATCGATATCAGCGTATGATTTAGCTTCCCCACCCATTTTTTTAGAAAGAACTGTTGCGATAGCAGCAGTTAAAGTTGTTTTACCATGGTCAACGTGTCCGATTGTACCAATGTTAGCATGCGTTTTTGAACGGTCGAATTTTTCTTTAGCCATTAGAGATTGCCTCCTCAAAATTATATGTTTATATTTTTTAGAAAATTTATAGAATGATTGCTGATGGCGAACGGGCCCATCCACCATCCCACAATCATAGCTTACAAATTAGTTATACTTTATGCAAGATGAAAATTCAATTATTCACCTTTATTTTTTTTGACGATGTCAGCAGCGATCGATTTTGGTACTTCTTCATAATGATCGAATGTCATTGAGAATACACCACGACCTTGTGTTGCTGAACGTAGAGTTGTTGCATATCCAAACATTTCCGATAAAGGAACCATTGCACGAACAACTTGAGAGTTACCGCGAGCTTCCATACCCTCAACGCGTCCGCGACGAGAAGTAATGTTACCCATGATATCACCAAGGTATTCTTCTGGAATTACAACTTCTACTTTCATCATTGGTTCTAAGATAACTGCATCACATTGTTTAGCAGCTTCTTTAAGAGCCATAGATGCGGCAATTTTGAACGCCATCTCATTCGAGTCAACGTCATGGTAAGAACCGAATACTAATTTCGCTTTAATGTCGATAAGTGGGTAACCAGCTACTACACCGCGTTCAAGAGAGTCACGAAGACCAGCTTCAACTGCAGGAATGTATTCACGAGGTACTACACCACCAACGATAGCGTTTTCGAATTCAAAGCCTTTACCTTCTTCATTTGGAGAGAACTCAATCGTTACGTCACCATATTGTCCACGACCACCAGATTGGCGAGTGAATTTACCTTGAACTTTTGCAGAGCTACGGAATGTTTCACGGTAAGATACCATTGGAGCACCTACGTTAGCTTCTACTTTAAATTCACGGCGCATACGGTCAACTAAGATATCAAGGTGAAGCTCACCCATACCTGAGATGATTGTTTGACCAGTTTCTGTGTCAGTGTGAGCACGGAAAGTTGGATCCTCTTCTTGAAGTTTTTGTAAAGCTTGACCCATTTTATCTTGGTCAGCTTTTGATTTTGGTTCTACAGAAAGAGAAATTACTGGCTCAGGGAATTCCATTGATTCAAGAATAACTAGGTTTTTCTCGTCACATAGAGTATCACCAGTAGTAGTATCTTTAAGACCTACTGCTGCTGCGATGTCCCCAGCATATACTTTAGAAATCTCTTCACGAGAGTTTGCGTGCATTTGTAGGATACGTCCTACACGCTCACGTTTACCTTTAGAAGAGTTTTGTACGTATGAACCTGATTCTAAAGTTCCAGAGTACACACGGAAGAAAGTTAATTTACCTACGAATGGGTCAGTCATAACTTTGAATGCAAGAGCTGAGAATGGCTCTTCATCTGAAGAATGACGTTCTAATTCTTCTTCACCATCAACATCAGTACCTTTGATTGCTGGTACATCTAATGGAGATGGTAAGTAATCGATAACTGCATCTAACATTGGGCGTACGCCTTTGTGTTTGAATGCTGTACCACAGATTACTGGGTAAAATTCTACTGCGATCGTAGCACGACGGATAGCCGCTTTAAGTTCAGCAACAGAAATTTCTTCGCCTTCTAAATATTTTTCCATGATATCTTCATCAACACTTGCAACAGCATCGATTAATTTTTCACGGTATTCTTCAGCTTGTGCGCGGTGCTCTTCAGGAATTTCACCTTCAGTTACTGCTGTACCTTTTTCGTCGCCGTAGAAAGTAGCTTTCATTTCCACTAAGTCAATGATTGCTGAGAACTGATCTTCAGCTCCGATAGGTAATTGGATAGGGTGAGCGTTTGCTTGTAAACGTTCGTGTAGAGTGCCTACAGAATATAGGAAGTCTGCACCTGTTTTATCCATTTTGTTAATGAACACGATACGTGGAACGCCGTAAGTTGTAGCTTGACGCCATACTGTTTCAGTTTGAGGTTCAACACCAGATTGAGCATCAAGAACTGTTACAGCACCATCAAGTACGCGTAGTGAACGTTCAACTTCTACAGTGAAGTCTACGTGTCCAGGAGTATCGATGATGTTTACACGGTGGCCGTTCCATTGAGCTGTTGTTGCAGCAGAAGTGATTGTGATACCACGTTCTTGCTCTTGCTCCATCCAGTCCATTTGAGAAGCGCCTTCGTGAGTTTCACCGATTTTGTGAATCTTACCTGTGTAATAAAGGATACGCTCAGTAGTTGTTGTTTTACCAGCATCAATGTGAGCCATGATCCCAATATTACGAGTATTCTCAAGAGAGAATTCGCGTTTCATGAGGTATTTCTCCTTCCATATTGGGCTTATGCGATGTTTAGATTACCAACGGTAGTGAGCGAATGCTTTGTTCGCTTCTGCCATTTTATGCATATCTTCACGCTTTTTAACTGATGCACCAGTGTTGTTAGAAGCATCAAGGATTTCGTTAGCTAAACGCTCTTCCATTGTTTTTTCACCACGAAGACGAGCGTAGTTAACTAGGTAACGAAGACCTAAAGTTGTACGACGTTCTGGACGTACTTCTACTGGCACTTGGTAGTTAGAACCACCAACACGGCGAGCGCGTACTTCAAGAACTGGCATTACGTTATTTAGGGCAGCTTCGAATACTTCAATTGGATTTTGACCAGAACGTTCTTTCACTAGATCGAACGCACCGTATAAAATCTTTTGAGAAGTACCTCTTTTACCATCAACCATCATTTTATTAATTAAACGAGTTACTAGTTTTGAACTATAAATTGGATCTGGTAACACGTCACGTTTGGAAACAGGACCTTTACGAGGCATGTGTTTTCCTCCTTTCGAATAGTTATCGATTTATTTTAAAAGAATTGTCTTGCCATATTTGCCGCAAAAAATTCCAATCTGCTAGCAAGATTAGAAATTTGCGACAACTACTTATGTTTATTATTAAGCAGCGCTTAATAATGTTAAATTATTTTTTTTCTTTAGGGCGTTTTGTTCCGTATTTAGAACGTGATTGTAAACGACCGTTTACACCAGCTGTATCAAGAGCTCCACGTACGATATGGTAACGAACACCCGCTAAGTCTTTTACGCGTCCGCCACGGATAAGAACAACACTGTGCTCTTGTAAGTTGTGGCCTTCACCTGGGATATAAGCTGTAACCTCGATTTGGTTAGTTAAACGTACACGAGCGTATTTACGTAACGCTGAGTTTGGTTTACGAGGTGTCATTGTACCCACACGAGTACAAACTCCGCGTTTTTGTGGAGACTTAACATCAGTTAAAGATTTTTTAAATGAGTTATATCCTTTGTTTAACGCTGGTGATTTTGATTTCGTGATTTTAGATTGACGAGGCTTACGTACTAATTGGTTAATTGTAGGCATCGATTTTTCCTCCCTTCATTTATTCCTTGTTAATACCACACATCCAGGTGGTTCATTTTTTGGGTAAAAACAAAGTCTTTGTGTTTAATACACAAAAACTACTCTACAGTAATCGCAACTACCGCAGCTCCAACATGGATTCCACAGGCCTTGCCCAGTTCCTTTTTGGACTCAACAAGAATAACTGGTATACCGATTTCTCTCGCGAAAGATATGGCCGAATCGGTTACCCAATTGTCTGCATCGAGTGCCACAAAAAGTTCTTTCACTGAACCAGCTTGCATTGCTTTTACTGCTTGCTTTGTACCTATGATTGTTTGACTTGCCCTTACTTTATCATAAGACATTTTCATATCCTCCGAAGTACAGACAGTTAACTATCAACCTTCAATATATTATCATTACCAATTTCAACTGTCAACTAATATCTTTAAAAAGCCCGAAGAGATGCTAAAAACACACCTCTTCGGTACTTATTTTAATGATTATTCAGCAGAAACTAAGTCTTCTGTGTCAAGCTCATCTTTTTCAATACGGATTTGACGGTAACGTTGCATACCAGTACCTGCAGGAACAAGTTTACCGATAATTACGTTTTCCTTCAGACCAAGAAGTTCATCACGTTTTCCTTTAATAGCAGCATCCGTTAACACACGAGTTGTTTCTTGGAATGATGCAGCGGATAAGAATGATTCTGTTTCAAGAGAAGCTTTTGTAATACCTAGAATTACAGGGCGGCAAGTTGCAGGGTTTTTGCCATTCATAACAGCGTCTACGTTTGCCTCTGTGAATTGGTGAATATCTAGTAATGAACCTGGTAATAATTCAGTGTCACCAGCTTCGATTACACGAACTTTACGAAGCATTTGGCGAACCATTACCTCGATATGTTTGTCTCCAATTTCTACCCCTTGCATACGGTATACTTTTTGTACTTCTTTTAGTAAATATTCTTGAACTGTTGAAACGTCTTTTACTTTTAATAATTGTTTTGGATCGATAGAACCCTCTGTTAAAACTTGACCACGTTCTACTGTGTCACCTTCGACAACTTTTAGACGTGCATTATAAGGTGCTTGATATTTACGAGTTTCTACGTCACCTTGAATTGTAATTTCTTTTAGACCTTCACGGATTTCAGTGATATCCGAAACAGTACCAGTAATTTCTGAAATAACAGATTGACCTTTTGGATTACGTGCTTCGAAGATCTCTTGGATACGTGGAAGACCTTGTGTAATATCGTCACCGGCAACCCCACCAGTATGGAATGTACGCATTGTTAACTGTGTACCTGGTTCACCGATTGATTGAGCCGCAATGATACCCACTGCTTCCCCAACTTCAACCTTTTCACCTGTTGCCAAGTTCATGCCGTAACATTTTTTACATACACCATGTTTTGTATTACATGTGAATGCTGAACGGATTGTTACTTCCTCGATACCAACCTCAATAACTGTACGAGCGATATCTTGATCGATTAAGCCATCTTTTTCTAAGATCACTTCACCTGTTTCTGGATGCACGATTGTTTTCTTCGTATGACGACCGATAATACGTTCATCTAACGCTTCAATTAACTCTGTGCCTTCCATTAACGCACCGATTGTTAAACCTCGGTCAGTTCCACAGTCATCCTCACGAACAATTACATCTTGTGCAACGTCAACAAGACGACGTGTTAAGTAACCTGAATCGGCAGTTTTTAGGGCTGTATCGGCAAGACCTTTACGAGCACCGTGAGTTGAGATGAAGTACTCTAATACCGTTAAACCTTCACGGAATGAAGATTTAATTGGAAGTTCAATGATACGACCAGCCGGGTTGGCCATCAGACCACGCATACCAGCTAACTGTGTAAAGTTAGATGCGTTACCACGGGCACCTGAGTCAGACATCATAAAGATTGGGTTTGTTTTCTCAAGAGACTTCATTAGCTTAGATTGAATTTCATCTTTCGCAGCACTCCAGCTTGAGATAACGCGATCATAACGCTCATCTTCAGTGATGAAACCACGACGGAATTGCGCTTGAACTTTATCTACTTTTTCTTGAGCTTCCGCTAAAATTTCACCTTTGTCTGGTAATACGACGATGTCAGATACACCTACAGTGATACCAGCGCGTGTTGAATATTTGAATCCTAGGTTCTTCATACGGTCAAGCATTTTAGATGTTTCAGTAATGTGGAAACGTTTAAATACTTCAGCAATGATATTACCTAAGAATTTTTTACGGAATGGATTTACAACTGGAACTGATGCAAAGTGTTTGCGCAGTACAGCTGTGCGTTGTGCTTCAACTTTACCTTTTTCATCAAGACCATTATAAGTAGCATCTGCTTCAAGCTCTTTTAACGTTTCTTCATCAATTGTTAAGTTAACAAAGTATTTGTCAGGTGTTTCTTGTTCTAAGTTGAATGCAGTTGGCTCATTAATATATGGGAATGATTTAGGTAAAATTTCGTTAAAGATTACTTTACCAACAGTCGTTAATAGGAACATATTATTTTGTTCCTCAGTAAATGTTGGGTTATTTAACGAACTTGCTTTAATCGCAATACGAGTATGCAAATGAACATGACCTGTATCATATGCAATTAATACTTCGTTTGGACCATAGAAAGCTGTTCCTTCACCGCGAGCTGCTTCACGTTCAAGTGTTAAGTAGTAGTTCCCTAATACCATATCTTGAGATGGTGTTACAACCGGTTTACCGTCTTTCGGGTTCAGGATGTTTTGTGCAGCAAGCATTAGAAGACGAGCCTCTGCTTGCGCTTCCGCTGATAATGGTACGTGAACCGCCATTTGGTCACCATCGAAGTCAGCGTTGTAAGCTGTACATACTAATGGGTGAAGACGAATAGCACGACCTTCAACTAATGTTGGTTCAAACGCTTGAATACCAAGACGGTGAAGCGTTGGTGCACGGTTTAGTAATACTGGATGCTCACGAATTACATCTTCTAAAACGTCCCATACATCGTTGTTTAAACGCTCGATTTTACGTTTAGCAGATTTAATATTATGTGCAAGACCACGTTCTACTAACTCTTTCATCACGAAAGGCTTGAATAATTCAATTGCCATTTCTTTTGGTAGACCACATTGGTACATTTTTAAGTTTGGACCTACTACGATAACCGAACGACCAGAGTAGTCAACACGTTTACCAAGTAAGTTTTGGCGGAAACGACCTTGTTTACCTTTCAGCATATGTGAAAGTGATTTTAATGGACGGTTACCAGGACCTGTTACAGGACGACCACGACGACCGTTATCGATTAATGCATCAACAGCTTCTTGTAACATACGTTTTTCGTTTTGTACGATGATACTTGGAGCACCAAGGTCTAGTAAACGTTTTAAACGGTTATTACGGTTGATGACACGGCGATATAAATCGTTTAAGTCAGAAGTTGCGAAACGGCCACCATCTAATTGCACCATCGGACGAAGCTCTGGTGGAATAACCGGTAGTACATCTAAAATCATCCATTCAGGAGAGTTCCCTGAGTTACGGAATGATTCAACAACTTCAAGACGTTTAATGGCACGTGTACGACGTTGACCTTGCGCTGATTTCAACTCTTCTTTTAAAGATTGAGTTTCATCTTCAAGATCAATTTTGCCTAATAATTTTTTAATTGCTTCTGCACCCATAGATGCTTCGAATGTGTTACCGAATTTTTCGCGATATGCGCGGTACTCTTTTTCAGAAAGTAGTTGTTTACTTTCTAAGTTTGTAGCACCTGGTTCGATTACAACGTATGAAGCAAAGTAAATTACTTCTTCTAATGCACGTGGGGACATATCTAAAATAAGACCCATACGGCTAGGAATACCTTTGAAGTACCAGATATGAGATACTGGTGCCGCTAATTCGATGTGGCCCATACGTTCACGGCGAACTTTAGCGCGTGTTACTTCTACTCCACAACGATCACAAACTACGCCTTTATAGCGTACACGTTTGTATTTACCACAATGACACTCCCAGTCCTTAGTTGGACCGAAAATACGCTCACAGAATAAACCATCTTTTTCTGGTTTTAAAGTACGATAGTTAATCGTTTCAGGTTTTTTAACTTCACCGTATGACCAAGAACGGATCTTGTCAGGAGAAGCTAAACCAATTTTCATATATTCAAATTCATTAACGTCTATCAAGGAGCCTACCTCCCTCTAGTATAGGTCTTTATAAAGACTCTTTTACGCAGCTCGATAATCGTTTGCAAGAATCATTGCTCTTTAGCAAAAGATTAAAAATAGAATGATTTATTGAAAGAAAAAGTCGGACAGGGCGTTAAATCCTGCCCGACTAATTTGAAAAATAACTTTGACCGTGTTCACAAAGAATGTGAATTAACGTTTTCCATTATTCAAAAGACTCTACTGGCTCTTCTTCTGTATCTTGCTGTGGTGCAATGTTAAGTGCATCAGCTGGTTGAAGATCGTCTTCCTCGTCTAAGTCGCGAAGCTCTACCTCTTCATCATTGACTGTTAGCATCTTCACATCCATACCAAGAGATTGAAGTTCTTTAATCAATACTTTGAATGATTCAGGAACGCCTGGCTCTGGCACACTTTCACCTTTAACGATTGCTTCGTATGTTTTCACACGACCAACAACGTCGTCGGATTTAACTGTTAAGATTTCTTGAAGTGTGTATGCAGCACCGTATGCTTCAAGTGCCCATACCTCCATCTCACCAAAACGTTGTCCACCGAACTGTGCTTTACCACCAAGTGGCTGTTGAGTTACAAGTGAGTAAGGACCAGTTGAACGTGCGTGAAGTTTATCATCAACCATGTGAGCAAGTTTGATCATATACATGACACCTACTGATACACGGTTATCAAATGGTTCACCTGAACGTCCATCATACAGGATTGTTTTACCATCACGGTTCATACCTGCCTCTTCCATCGTTTCCCAAACATCTTCCTCGTTGGCACCATCAAATACTGGAGTTGCCATATGAACGCCTAAGTAACGAGAAGCCATACCTAAGTGTAGCTCTAAAACTTGTCCGATGTTCATACGAGAAGGTACACCAAGTGGGTTTAACATGATATCAACAGGAGTACCGTCTGGCATGAATGGCATATCCTCTTCCGGTAAGATACGAGAGATAACCCCTTTGTTACCATGACGTCCGGCCATTTTGTCCCCTACGCGAATTTTACGTTTTTGAACAATGTAAGCACGAACTAATTGGTTAACACCCGGTGGTAATTCATCGCCATCTTCACGGTTAAATACTTTTACGTCAAGAATAATACCGCCAGCACCATGTGGTACACGTAATGAAGTATCACGAACTTCACGAGCTTTTTCACCGAAGATAGCATGTAATAAGCGTTCTTCAGCTGTTAATTCTGTAACCCCTTTAGGTGTTACTTTACCTACAAGAATGTCACCGTCACGTACTTCCGCACCAACACGAATGATACCACGTTCATCTAAGTTACGAAGTGCATCTTCCCCGACGTTTGGAATATCACGAGTGATTTCTTCAGGTCCTAATTTTGTATCACGAGACTCTGATTCATATTCTTCAATATGAACAGATGTATAGACATCGTCTTTTACAAGGCGTTCGCTCATGATAACAGCATCCTCATAGTTAAAGCCGTTCCAAGTCATGAACGCAACAAGTACGTTACGACCAAGAGCAAGTTCACCATTTTCCATAGATGGACCGTCTGCTAAAATGTCACGAGGTTTCACACGTTCGCCAACTTTTACAAGTGGACGTTGGTTGTATGAAGTACCTTGGTTAGAACGAATGAATTTTTGTAATTTATATTTTGTTAAATCGCCTTTAACCTCTTTACCGTCAACGACTTCAATACGGCGAACATGGATAGAGCGAGCTTCAACATGCTCAACAATACCGTCATATTTCGCTACTACAGCCGCACCTGAGTCACGCGCATCAACATGTTCCATACCAGTACCAACAAATGGTGCTTCTGGGTTAAGAAGAGGAACTGCTTGACGTTGCATGTTGGCACCCATAAGTGCACGGTTCGAGTCATCGTTTTCTAAGAACGGGATACATGCAGTCGCAGCTGACACTACTTGTTTAGGAGATACATCCATGTAGTCCATTTGCGATTTATTAAATACTGTATTATCCCCACGGAAACGACCTACTACTTCGTCTTTAGCGAATGTGCCATCAGGATTTAATAGTGAGTTCGCTTGTGCTACATAGTAGTTATCTTCTTCATCAGCTGTTAAGTAATCAATTTGATCCGTTACTTTACCTGTCTCATGGTCAATACGACGATAAGGTGTTTCAATGAATCCGAATTTATTTACTTTGGCAAATGAAGATAATGAGTTGATTAACCCAATGTTTGGACCCTCTGGTGTCTCGATTGGACACATACGACCATAGTGAGAATAGTGAACGTCACGTACTTCGAAACCAGCACGCTCACGTGTTAAACCACCAGGTCCTAACGCAGATAGACGACGCTTATGCGTTAACTCTGCCAATGGGTTTGTTTGGTCCATGAATTGTGATAATTGAGAACTACCAAAGAACTCTTTAATTGACGCAATTACTGGACGGATATTAATTAATTGCTGAGGTACGATAGCAGCTGTATCGTTAATAGACATACGCTCACGTACTACACGTTCCATACGGGATAAACCGATACGGAATTGATTTTGTAAAAGCTCACCAACAGAGCGTAGACGACGGTTACCTAAGTGGTCGATATCATCCGTTGCCCCTACTTGGTAAAGCAAGTTGAAGAAATAACTTACTGAAGATAATACGTCAGCAGGCGTAATATTCTTCACTTCTTCATCGATGTACGCATTACCAATAATATTGATTTCTTTTTGCGCTTCATCTTTTGGTGCATAAATTTTAATAGATTGGATTGTTACATCATCCTCAAGCACTCCACCTACTTGTGATAAAGTGCGGTAACCGATTCCTTTTGATGAATCTTCTAGATACGGTAAGATTTTATCTAAAGTACGGCGGTCAAGAACTGTACCCTTCTCTACTAAAATTTCGCCTGTTTCTGGGTCTACAAGCGTTTCAGCAATCGTTTGGTTAAATAAACGATTTTTGATATGAAGCTTTTTATTCATTTTGTAGCGACCAACATTCGCTAAATCATAGCGTTTTGCATCGAAGAAACGAGAGTATAATAAACTCTTCGCACTTTCAACTGTTGGTGGCTCACCTGGACGTAAACGTTCATAGATTTCTAAAAGTGCTTTTTCAGTACTTTCAGAGTTATCTTTTTCTAACGTATTACGTAAATATTCGTTGTCACCGATAATATCGATAATTTCTTGGTCTGAACCGAAGCCTAATGCACGAAGTAACACTGTTACTGGTAGCTTACGAGTACGGTCAATACGCACATATACTACATCTTTTGCATCAGTTTCATACTCTAACCATGCACCACGGTTAGGAATAACTGTCGCTCCGAAACCTTTCTTACCGTTTTTATCAGTTTTATCATGGAAATACACACTTGGTGAACGGACTAATTGTGAAACGATAACACGTTCAGCACCATTGATAATGAACGTACCTGTCTCTGTCATTAATGGGAAGTCACCCATGAAGACATCCTGTTCCTTCACTTCGTCTGTTTCTTTGTTGTAAAGACGTACTTTCACACGTAATGGAGCCGCGTAAGTAACATCTCGCTCTTTACATTCATCTACATCATACTTAGGATCTCCTAATGAATAATCGATGAATTCTAATGAAAGATTACCTGTAAAGTCCTCGATCGGCGAAATGTCACGGAACATTTCACGTAAACCTTCTTCAAGGAACCACTCGTAAGACGCCGTTTGAATCTCAATCAGATTTGGAAGCTCAAGCACCTCGTTAATACGCGCAAAGCTTCTACGCTGGCGGTGTTGTCCATACTGAACTAGTTGACCTGTCAACTCATTCACCCCTCAATAAAGCGATATTAGGTCTTTGCAAAATCATACAAATAGTGTATGATTTCGAAAGACAAAAAGAAAACGAGTCTTCAAAAAGATCTCATTTTCGGTTAACTAAACTTATCTTGGCAAGTATACCCACATTATAACAATCATATACAAAAAGGGCATACGACCTCAAAATAATATTTTTGCATTGTATCATATTATCATAGCCGATTTGTCAAGTCAATAAATTATGCATATTTCACTTATTTTTTCGCACGTACTATCCAGTACCCTTTTTTCTTCTCCACAACATCGACTTCAGAAAATTTTTCTTCTAGGTAACTTACCGTTGATGGTGCACCTTGCTTCTTCTGTATGACTACCCACAGCTCACCAGATGACACTAACTTATCATAAGCTCCGTCGTAAAAGCGGAAAATTGTTTCCTTTCCTGCGCGAATTGGAGGATTGGTTAAAATAGCTGCGGCGTTTACATCATTGCCAACCTTCGATAGTCCGTCACTCACAAATATCCGTACATTTTGAACTCCGTTTACTTGCGCATTTTTTTGTGAGAGTGCAACAGCACGTTCATTGATATCCATCATAAAAACGGTACGGTCTGGGTTTGTTTTAGCAATCGATAATCCGATCGGTCCGTACCCACACCCCACATCAAAAATCGCACCATCAATATCAGGCATTTGAAAAGCATCTATTAAAACACGGGATCCAAAATCTACTTCGCTTTTACTAAATACACCTGCATCCGTTTCAAAGGAAAACGTATGCCCTAACAACTTGAATGTCCAGTGACGAGGTTTGCTCTCAGTTTGAGGCTTATTCGTATAATAGTGATCTGACATTTCCACGCCTCCTCAGAATGAAGAAAAAAGCTCGCCACAATGACGAGCTTTCCTTTTGTTTAAAAGTAATGCGAGATTACTTAACTTCTACAGATGCGCCAACTTCTTCAAGTTTAGCTTTGATTTGTTCAGCTTCATCTTTAGAAACGCCTTCTTTAAGAGCTTTAGGAGCGTTATCTACAACTTCTTTAGCTTCTTTAAGACCTAAACCAGTGATTTCACGAACCACTTTGATTACTTTGATTTTTTCAGCACCAGCAGATGCTAATACTACGTCAAACTCAGTTTTTTCTTCAGCAGCGCCAGCAGCAGCACCTACTACTGCTACAGGAGCAGCAGCTGTTACACCGAATTCTTCTTCGATAGCTTTTACTAAATCGTTTAATTCAAGAACTGTCATAGCTTTGATAGCTTCTAAGATTTGCTCTTTATTCATTATAATTTCCTCCTAATTGGATAATGTTTTTATTGTTGCGGTCATGCCGCGGAAGTTAAAGTGCGTACGAAATTACGCGCCTTGTTCTTCTTTTTGGTCTGCAACAGCTTTTGTTGCAAGTGCGAAGTTGCGCACTGGAGCTTGAAGTACAGATAAAAGCATAGATAGAAGACCTTCGCGTGATGGAAGTTCTGCAAGTGCTTTAACATCTTCAACAGAAGAGATTGTACCTTCAATAATACCTGCTTTAATTTCTAAAGCTTCATTTTTCTTAGCGAACTCGTTGATGATTTTAGCAGGAGCTACAACATCTTCATTTGAGAACGCAATTGCGTTAGGACCAACTAATACATCGTTGATTCCTTCAAGGCCAACAGCTTCAGTAGCACGACGTGTTAAAGTGTTTTTGTAAACTTTGAACTCAACACCAGCTTCACGAAGTTGTTTACGAAGCTCAGTTACTTGTGCAACGTTAAGACCACGGTAATCCACAACTACTACAGAAGCAGCGTTTTGGAATTTCTCAGTAATCTCTTGAACTTGTACTTGTTTGTTTTCGATTGCTTTGCTCATGATGACACCTCCTATTAGAATGGGTCATTTATACCGACAAAAGAAAAGCCCCTGGGTCAAAATAGACACAGAGGCTGAAAGTCATCATCTTTAAATAAGAATCCGAATTCCGATGTCCTCGGTAGGATCATTAAGTGACAAGTCACTCCTACTGTCTACGGTACAAATGGATGATTCACAACAGCAATCATCTTATCATAGATAGACGACGCCGTCAACAGATTTATATAAAAACGTTAATTATTTTACTACTACGCTTGAAGCATCAACTTTAATAGCTGGACCCATTGTAGTTGTAACGTTTACAGATTTCATGTAAGTACCTTTAGCTGCAGCAGGTTTTGCTTTTTGCACTACATCAAATACAGCTAAGAAGTTTTCTACTAATTTTTCTGTAGAGAATGAAGCTTTCCCGATAGGAGCGTGGATGATACCAGCTTTATCAGCACGGTATTCTACTTTACCAGCTTTGATTTCACCGATAGCTTTTGTTACATCGAAAGTAACTGTACCAGTTTTAGGGTTTGGCATTAAACCTTTAGGTCCTAATACACGACCAAGTTTACCAACTTCACCCATCATGTCAGGAGTTGCAACGATTACATCGAAATCGAACCAACCTTGTTGGATTTTTTGGATGTATTCTGCATCGCCTACATAGTCAGCACCAGCTGCTTCAGCTTCTTTAAGTTTTTCACCTTTAGCGAATACTAATACGCGTTGAGTTTTACCAGTACCGTTTGGTAGCACTACTGCACCACGGATTTGTTGGTCATTTTTACGAGTATCGATTCCTAAACGGAAAGCAACTTCTACAGTAGCGTCGAAGTTCACTGTGCTAGTTTTTTGAGCAAGTTCGATTGCTTCTTGCGCACCGTATACTGCGTTACGGTCGATTAATTTTGCTGCATCTTGCAGTTTTTTACCTTTTTTAGCCATTATATAATTCCTCCTTGATTGTGGTTATAGCGGATTTTACCTCCCACGAATAAAGGTTGCGCGTTCACAAAGAAACTCCGCAACCTTCCAAAAAACAAATACATCATCAAGTAACTGGGATTAGTCTTCGATAACAATACCCATGCTTCGTGCAGTACCTTCAACCATTAACATTGCAGCTTCTACTGAAGCAGCGTTAAGGTCTGGCATTTTAGTTTCAGCGATTTCGCGAACTTTATCACGTTTAACCGTTGCCACTTTTTTACGATTTGGTTCACCAGATCCAGATTGGATACCAGCTGCTACTTTAAGTAGAACTGCTGCCGGCGGAGTTTTTGTAATGAAAGTGAATGAACGGTCCTCAAATACTGAAATTTCAACTGGAATAATAAGACCAGCTTGGTCTGCAGTACGAGCGTTGAATTCTTTACAGAATCCCATGATGTTCACACCTGCTTGACCTAATGCAGGACCAACTGGTGGAGCTGGGTTTGCTTTACCTGCAGGGATTTGAAGTTTAACAACTTTAATAACTTTTTTAGCCACGAGACACACCTCCTTAAGTCCGTGATGTGGTAATTGGGTTGCCCCTCCCACTCAATATCTGTCTGTCAGCTAAGTGCCGATAACATTAAAATTATCATAGCAGACGTCAAACCAAAGTATGACAGTCTGACCTTTGAAATGATACCACTTTTAATTTTTTTAAGCAAGTAGTAATTAACAAATTCTGCGACATACGTCTTAGACATATGACACTTTAGTTACTAGAACTATAATTTTTGTACTTGCTCAAAATCTAGTTCCATAATTGTTTCGCGACCAAACATATCGACAGAAACTTTTAGCTTACCTTTTTCAGCGTCAATCTCTTCAACGCGTCCTTGGAAGTGCGCAAAAGGTCCTTCCAATACTTCTACTGCTTCTCCAACAGAAATATCAATTTCGACAACTTTGTCAGTCATACCCATTTGTTGTAGTAGACGGTCCGCTTCTTCAGGTAATAAAGGTGTCGGCTTCGCACCGCCACCAGATGAACCGATAAAGCCAGTTACACCTGGTGTATTACGTACAACATACCATGAATCATCCGTCATAATTAGCTCTACTAAAACGTAACCAGGGAAAACTTTACGCATCATTGTACGCTTTTTCCCATCCTTCATTTCTGTTTCTTCGTGTTCAGGCACAATAACACGGAAAATCTTATCCTGCATACCCATTGTTTCTACACGTTTCTCTAGGTTTGCTTTTACACGGTTTTCATACCCTGAATACGTATGAACAACATACCAATTTTTCTCCATAACTACTAGGACTCCTCGTCCGTCCCTCCCTTACAAATAAAAGTGAAAACGAATCACGATATGCTAAACGCAACCTTTACTCTTTTCACAAACTGCTCATTAGAAAAACATAGCTTTCGCATTGCTAGCGAAAGCCTGATGATATATACCAAATCTAGCATAGTCATCTATCGCTACCCTCATACTATCCCTAGTAGCATATTTATCACATTGAGAATATTTTACTGCTGTTCGTTTCTTCAATTTCTCCTTGGCGTAATTGTGTCATTGAATTACGCTCGACAATTCATTCCTTTTAAAAACCGCGACACCCGCCGGAGGCTTTACCTTCATTCTGACTGAAGATAAAGCAAACGAAAAAACCCGTTTATTGTAATGACGGGCTATTTCAGAAGTATTAACATGCTATTTACTAAATTATAGATCTAAGTACCAGCGGAATAATGATGAAATACCTAAGTCTGCTAACACAAAAAATAAAGCCATAATTACAACAGTTGAAATTACAACGACTGTATATTTCGTCAGTTCTTTACTTTTTGGCCAGCTTGTTTTGCGCATTTCCGACATTACATTACTGAAAAAGCCTTTAATCTTACCCATTCTAGCCTAACCTCCGAATCAATCATATCTGTCTATTTACAAATTATTTTATAGCGTTTGTTTATGCACTGTATGTTCATTGCAATGCGAGCAAAATTTCTTTAATTCGAGGCGTACAGTTGAATCTTCCTTAGCTGGAAACGTATAATTTCTCGATCCGCATTTTTCGCAATTTAGAACGACTTTTTTTGCCATTTTATCACCTTTTCGGCACTTTGTCTTTTCAAGACTAACACCTATATTTGTCAATGTCAATAAAGGCATAAAACCACTAAGACATTTCTTCAAGAACTAAATGTCGCTCTAATTTACGCTTTACTCGCTGCAATGCATTGTCAATAGACTTCACATGACGATTTAATTTCTCAGAAATTTCATGATAAGACTGTCCATCTAAGTATAGAGCTAACACTTGTAGCTCTAATTCACTTAAAATCTCACCCATCTTTTCTTCTAAGTAGCCAAACTCTTCTCTATGAATCATTAATTCTTCCGGATCATCCATAATAGCGCCGGTTAATACATCCATTAATGTACGGTCTGACTCTTCATCAAAAATAGGCTTGTCCAAAGAAACATAAGAATTTAGTGGTATATGCTTCTGTCTTGTAGCTGTTTTAATAGCCGTAATAATCTGTCTTGTAATACACAGTTCAGCAAAAGCTCGAAAAGAAGCAAGCTTATCTCCCTTAAAATCACGAATAGCTTTATACAAACCAATCATGCCCTCTTGGACAATGTCTTCCTTATCTGCACCAATTAAAAAATAAGATCTAGCCTTTGCTCTCACTAACAAACGGTATTTCGTAATTAAAAAATCCAACGCATCTGTATTACCTTGATGCACCATTTCAATAAGTTCTTCATCATTGAATCGTTCAAAATCTTGTGTCACTTGTACAATACTATTTTTAAACATGGTATCACCTCAGCTACAACAGATAATTAGGAACAGTATAACGGAATTGGAAAATATGCGTCAATCAATCATTTCAAACCACGCCGCCATTTTTCAAAGGCCAAAGCAACATCGGGCCTTAGCTCTATGCGAGAAGGCGGCTTGCTATCTTGCTTTCGTTTCACATCATGAGAAATTTTATGCTGGATAATACCCAGATCAATTTCTAGCTCTCTTGCCGATTTTCGAAGAGCACCGTTACCAAAAATAACATTTTGCTCTGCCATATCAGAGGTTGCTACGTGAATCTGCACATTTCTAGCTTTTAGTTCGTGCGTCATTTTTTCAATACGTTCATCTGCTGTTTCGTTTTTCCGTGTATAAATGACTTCAACATCATTTTCTAAATAAGTTTGCTCGACACCCGGTACAAGATGTGCGTCAAAAACTATAATTACGCGCCACCCCATAGCTGCTTTATACTCAGCCATAAGCTCAATTAATCTTTTACGGGCATCTTCAAAATTAGTATCACGTAATGGTCGTAGCTCTTTCCAAGCTCCTATCATATTATAACCGTCAACAAGCAAAATGTTGTTCATCGTCAATCATTCGCTTCTTGACGTTTACGATACACTTCGTACATTAAAATTGCAGCAGCTACTGATGCATTTAGTGATGTGACATGTCCAACCATTGGTAAATGATATAAAAAGTCACATTTCTCTTTTAATAAGCGGCCCATTCCTTTACCTTCACTACCAATAATAATCGCAAGTGGCAATGTGGCATCCATTTTACGATAGTCTGCAGAACCTTTTGCATCTGTACCCGCAATCCATACCCCTCGTTCTTTCAGCTCATCAACCGTCTGTGCTAGGTTATTAACACGCACTACAGGCACATGTTCAATTGCTCCAGTTGATGCCTTTGCCACTACAGCTGTCAAACTCACAGAACGGCGCTTTGGAATAATAATACCATGTGCACCAATCGCATCAGCAGTTCGCATAATAGAACCTAGATTATGCGGGTCCTCCAACTCATCTAAAATTAAGAAGAACGGATCTTCTTGTTTTTTTGCTGCCGCAGCAAATAAATCCTCTAGCTCTGCATATTTATATGCTGCAACAGAGGCAACTATTCCTTGGTGATTGGCACTCGATAATTGATCTACCTTTTTTTTCGGAACAAACTGAACGATGACTCCACGTTCTCGTGCTAAATCGAGCAGTTCATTAACCCCCGATTTTTTCACACCTTCTGCAATCCATACTTTATTCATATCGCGGCCTGAACGAAGTGCTTCTAACACTGGGTTTTTACCGGCAATAATTTCACCATTTTGCTCTGCCATTAATTTGACACTCCTTTCGATTCCTCGATTATTTGAATAGCGTATGCAATGATTGCATAAACGCGTTCTAATTCATTTAATAAATATAAACTACCAAGCACAGCTTCAAAGCCTGAGCTATTACGGTATGTTTGAACATCCGTATTTTTTGGCACAGAGCCGGATTTGGCATTGCGTCCACGACGGAACACAGCCAACTCCTCCTCTGTTAAAAATCCTTCATCCATCATTCGATGTACGATCATAGATTGTGCTTTCGCTGATACGTAACGTGTCGCTTCTCTATGAAGTGTGTTGGGTTTGACACGGCCAGCACGTAATAAATGCTCTCGTATCTTTTGTTCTAAAACTGCGTCTCCCATATAGGCCAACGCTAATGCATTCAATTGCTTAACATCTTCGTTGCGGAGTTTATCCAAGTTACTTACCCTCGTTTCCATCTAGTTCCTTGTCGCGTATCTTCTAAAATGATACCTTGCGCTTGCAAATGGTCACGAATTTCATCCGAACGAGCAAAATCACGATTTTTACGTGCTTCTACACGCTCCTGTAAAAGTGCTTCAATTTCTTCGTCTAATAGCTCTTCTTCTTTTGCAAATTCAATACCTAAGACGTCACCTAGCACCTCAAAAGTTTCAGCAAAGCTTACTAATACTTTTTCATCAGTATTTGTTTCATTTAGATAAATATTTGCGATACGCGCTAATTCAAATAATACAGAAATGGCATTGGCTGTATTAAAGTCATCATCCATTGCTTCTTCAAAATAAGCTTTTTGTTCAGCAATTTTTTCAAGCCATTCTTCTGAGTGATTACCTAAGCTCGCAGTTGCTGTTAAACGGTGTTTCACATTGTTATAGGCTGTATGAATTCGTTCTAAACCATTTGCTGCTGCATCTACTAAATCCTTCGCAAAATTAATCGGATGACGATAATGCACAGAAAGCATAAAGAAGCGTAAAACTTGTGGGTCAATTTGTTTACGAATATCATTGACGAGTATAAAATTACCAAGTGATTTGGACATTTTTTCATTATCAATATTAATATACCCATTGTGCATCCAATAACGAGCAAATGCTTTATCATTATGAGCTTCTGATTGTGCAATTTCATTTTCATGATGCGGGAATGTTAAATCTTGCCCACCCGCATGAATGTCAATAGTATCACCTAAATGCTCACGTGCCATTACAGAGCATTCAATATGCCAACCTGGGCGCCCTTTTCCCCAAGGACTTTCCCAGTAAATTTCACCCGGCTTCACAGCTTTCCATAGAGCAAAATCTAACGCATCATCTTTTTTCTCGCCCGCTTCTATACGAGCACCAATTTTTAAATCATCCACCGATTGATGAGACAATTTACCGTAACCATTGAATTTGCGAGTTCGATAATAAACATCACCAGCTGACTCATAAGCATAGCCTTTATCGATTAAAACTTGAATAAATTGAATGATATCATCCATATGCTCTGTCACGCGTGGATGCACATCCGCTTTCTTGCAGCCTAACGCTGTAACATCTTCAAAATATGCAGCTATGAAGCGTTCCGTTAATTCATGAACTTCTTCTCCTAGTTCATTTGCAGTCTTTATAATTTTGTCGTCCACATCTGTGAAATTTGAAACAAATTTCACATCGTAGCCTTTGTATTGAAAATAACGTCGCACTGTATCGTAGACAATTACAGGTCGTGAATTCCCAATATGAATATAGTTATAAACTGTCGGGCCACAAACGTACATTTTTACTTTGCCTTCCTCCAGCGGTACGAAAGTTTCCTTTTGTCGTGTTAATGAGTTGAAAATTTGAATACTCATTGTGTTTCTCTCTCCTTTTGTAAGCGTTCGATTTCCTGATTCAATGTTGCAATCTGCTTCTCGAAAGCTTGACAACGTTCTTCTACAGGGTCAGGTATATTTTGGTGGTCTAGTTTTTTCTCTAGACGGACTCCATCCTTAATCACTATTTTACCAGGAATACCGACAACTGTTGCATTTGGCGGTACTTCTTTTAAGACTACTGAGCCTGCACCAATTTTACTATTTTCGCCAATTGTAATAGAACCTAAAACTTTTGCACCTGTTGCAACTAGTACATTATCCTCCAATGTCGGATGGCGTTTTCCCTTTTCTTTCCCTGTACCACCTAACGTTACACCTTGATACAACGTTACATTATCACCAATCTCACATGTTTCACCAATAACAACGCCCATCCCATGGTCAATAAAGAAACGTCGACCGATTTTCGCTCCAGGATGAATTTCAATTCCAGTAAAGAAGCGACTAATTTGTGAAATAGTACGGGCTATAAAATAAAAACGTTTCTTAAAGAACCAATGAGCAACTCGATGTGCCCAAGTAGCGTGCAAACCTGAGTATGTTAATATAACTTCAAATACACTACGCGCTGCCGGGTCATTCTCAAAAATCGTTTCTACATCTTCCTTCATTCTTTTAAACACAAAAGCTCCCCCTTTTCATGTTGATCTACCTTGATCCTATCAAGTACCGGTCTTTGAAATACTATTGCGGACGTTGATTTCACCGCAGAGTTATTCGAGTAGAATTTGACATATGTCAGGAAAATAAAAAGCGCCCCTATCATCCCCAAAAAGGAATGACAGAGACGCTAAATTTGCGCGGTTCCACTCTGATTGAAGGCCAACACCTTCCACTCTGGACGTTCTGTAACGGGAACGAATCGACAAAGCCTACTATTTGTTCAGCTTTATGCTCAAAGGTGCATTTCAGTTTTACCTAGGCTCAGACCACTTTCAGCCGGTGATGGTCCTCTCTTTAGAGCATGCGCCACTTACTTCTCCTTATCAACGCTTTCTCAATGTAAATACATTTTACAACGAACTATCAAATTGTCAATCAATTTCTACTTATTGCGCAAATTTTTCTACACGGTCAATTGTTTTCTGTTTGCCAATTAGGCAAATTGCGTTCGGAAGTTCTGGGCCATGCGTTTCACCCGTCGTTACAACGCGAATTGGCATAAATAGATTTTTACCTTTATGACCTGTTTCTTTTTGAACAGCTTTAATAGCCGCTTTGACAGTATCAGGTGTCAATTCCTCTAAACCTTCAAGCTGTGCTTTAAATGCAGTCATTACCTCAGGTACCTGCTCACCAGCTAAAACTGCTTTTGCTTCTTCATCATATTCAATATGATCGTTAAAGAATAGGCGAGATAGTTCTACAATTTCAGCACCAAAGCTCATTTGATCATGATAAAGTGCAATTAAATCTGTAGCCCATGCACGTTCTTCTTCTGTTAGCTCTTCTGGTAATAAACCAGCTTTTTGTAAGTGTGGTAAAGATAATGCCACTACTTCTTCTAAAGATAATTTTTTAATATATTGGTTATTCATCCAAGTAAGCTTTTGTTTATCAAACATAGATGGTGATTTTGAAAGACGTTTTTCATCAAAGATTTTAATAAAGTCTTCTTTTGAGAAAATCTCTTCTTCCCCTTCAGGAGACCAACCAAGTAATGCGAAGAAGTTGAACATCGCTTCAGGTAAGTAACCTAAATCTTTATATTGTGTGACGAATTGAATAATGGATTCATCACGTTTTGATAATTTTTTACGATTTTCATTAATGATTAATGTCATATGACCAAAGCGTGGATATTCCCAGCCGAATGCATCAAAAATCATCATTTGTTTTGGTGTATTCGATAAATGCTCTTCACCACGGAATACATGAGAAATTTCCATAAAGTGATCATCTAGCACTACCGCATAGTTATATGTCGGAATACCGTTTGCTTTAACAAGTACCCAGTCGCCAACATCTTTCGACTCAAATGCTACTTGTCCACGTACTAAATCTTCAAATTCATATGTTACATTTTCAGGTACGCGCATACGAATTGTAAATGGTTCACCAGCAGCTTCTTTAGCAGCCACTTCTTCTGCTGATAAATGACGACAAGTACCGTCATAAGTTGGAGCTGCTACACCTCGTGCTTTTTGTTCTTCACGAGACGCTTCTAATTTCTCAGAAGAACAGAAGCATTTGTAAGCTAAACCTTGCTCTAGTAGTTTTTCAGCGTGCTCTTTATAAATATCAAGACGTTCCATTTGACGATAAGGTGCATATGGTCCACCGATATCGATTGACTCATCATATTCAATACCTAACCATTTTAAGTTATCTAGCTGAGATGCTTCTCCGCCCTCTACATTACGCTCAATATCTGTATCCTCAATACGTACGATAAATTTACCGTTATGATGTTTTGCATATAAATAGTTAAATAACGCTGTACGCGCTCCACCGATATGTAAGAAACCAGTAGGGGAAGGCGCGTAACGAACACGAACTTCTTTCGCCATAATTAAAAGCCTCCTAAATTTTCGATCAAAAAATTGACTTTGTTCATTTTACCACTCTGTTACAGGAAATAAAAGCATCGAGAGCTTGCTTTTATTTCTTCATCAATAGGATTGTCGCCATCGCAGCAATCCCTTCCTCGCGACCTGTAAAACCTAAACGCTCCGTTGTTGTTGCTTTAACATTCACCTGAGAAGGCTCTGCATGAAGCAATTCAGCAATACGATTTTGCATTTGTTCAATATAAGGCGCCATTTTTGGACGTTGTGCCATAATCGTACAATCCACATTACCTAGAACATAGCCTTTATCCTCAACAATCTTCCAAATATGCTCTAATAATTTCGCTGAATCTGCATCCTTGAATGCTGGATCTGTATCTGGAAAATGACGACCGATATCTCCCTCACCAATAGCCCCTAGCGCTGCATCTGTTACAGTGTGTAATAAAACATCTGCGTCCGAATGCCCTACTAGCCCTTTTTCATGAGGAATTGTGATACCTCCAATAATTAATGGTCGTCCTTCTTCAAATGCATGCACATCAAACCCTTGTCCCACTCGAAACATATGATTTTGAGACTGTCAAATAAGATAAATAAAAAAAGAAAATCCACCAACTGAAGCAGACTTAAAAAGCTTCTATTCAGCTTATAAGGCAGTCTCATTCACCTTCCTTCACTTATATATTTACTCTATATTATACCCTCACATTTTAACATATTTCCTAGGAAATGAGTGTCTCGACAAAGCTTTATAAAATTCGACTTCTAGTTTCCCTCACATTTGTTGTTACGAGGGCGCCGTATTCGTGTCTACTCATCTCCTACCTATAGGGGTGGGAGACTTCCATAGCTGACGCTTCGCTTTCACTACAGGTTAAAATAAAATCCCGTAGAGAAGTTATAGCGCTACTTCTTTACGGGATTTTTTACTTTTCATTCACCTATTGTCTCACTTCAACTACTCGCATTCAAAGCACGTTTACGCAATATCGCTTCACCAAAAACTAAATCTTCTTGCGTTGTCATCTTTACATTTTCGTAGCTACTTTCTACAATATGCACCTCATGACCGAGACGTTCAACAAGCATTGCTTCATCTGTGCCAAGAAAGCCTACCTTCTCCGCGACATCCTCTGCCTCCACAATCAAATCGAATTGAAATGCTTGTGGGGTTTGAATCACCCATAAGCTTTCTCGATCAATTGTCTCTTCAATAACACCATTTCGTACTTTTTTCATCGTATCCTTCGCACGAACACCCGCAATTGCAGCTCCAAAGTCATGCGCACTTTGTACAAGATTCGCAATAATGTCATGCGTAATAAATGGACGTGCAGCATCATGCACAAGCACAATATCAACCTGCTTCATTTCTTTCATGCATGAATACACGGAATGCTGTCGTTCTGCACCACCATCAGGTAAACCTTTAACTTTAGTAATTCCATACTGCTCAAGCATTTCTTGAATAAATACACGCTCTTCTGGCTTTACCGCAAGCCAAATACCTGTACACTGACTATCCTGTTCGAATACCTCCAGTGTGTGGATGAGAATTGGTTTTTCTAAAAGATTTAAAAATAACTTATTTTGTCCTGCACCCATTCGCTTTCCGCTTCCCGCAGCAGGTAATACTACTTCATATTGCACATTTACCACTTCCTAGTCATCCTTTGGTTTAGCAAAAATCATACGACCTGCTGATGTTTGAAGAACACTTGTTACAGTTACTGTAATTGCCTGTCCAATATAGCTACGTCCACCTTCAACAACGATCATTGTGCCATCATCTAAATAAGCAACCCCTTGATTATGCTCTTTCCCATCTTTAATCACCATCACTTGCATATCTTCACCCGGAATAACGACAGGCTTTACTGCATTTGCTAAATCATTAATGTTTAAAACCTTCACTTGGTGTAGCTCGCAAACTTTGTTTAGGTTAAAGTCGTTCGTCACAATTTGTGTATCATTACCCATTTTCTTCGCAAGACGCACTAGCTTTAAATCAACCTCTTGCACATCCTCAAAGTCCTCTTCTGTAATCTCTACCTTCGTCATTCGCTCATCTTGTAATTTTTTTAAAATATCTAAACCACGACGACCTCTTGTACGCTTTAATGTATCCGAAGAATCAGCAATATGTTGGAGCTCAGTAAGGACAAATTGGGGTACAACTAATGTACCTTCGATAAAGCCAGTTTCAGAAATATCTGCGATACGACCATCAATAATAACGCTAGTATCTAACAGTTTATAGCTTCCTCGTGTTTCTTGAGGTTCTACACCTTCCGTTACTTTTTTCTTCGTATTGTTACCACGCAATGTAAATAGCTGGATTAATTCATCTCGCTTTTTAAAGCCTACGCGGAACCCTAAATAGCCTAGTACAAATGACAGTATTATCGGTAAAACCTTTGTGAACTTCGGCAAATCGATACTATCAATTGCAAAGCCTAAGAAATAAGCAACAATTAGTCCGATAATAAGGCCGAGTGTACCAAATAGTAAATCCCCAACAGGTACTTTAAATAACACCTCTTCCATCCAACTAATAAGCCTTACAAAATAATCTGAAAAGGCAAATGATAATGTAAACAGTAAAAGCGCTCCTAAAGATACTGATACATAAGGATTATCAAGCCAAGGATTAGATGATAAATGAAGCAATTCGTATAATGGCGGTAAGAAAACAAGGCCTAATGCTCCTCCAATCAGTAAAAAAGCAATTTGAACAAATTTTTTCATAAACTGTCACCTCCTATTTTTAATATATAATTATACATAGTTTGCTGTAGAAAATCTTTTATGAACCCATCAAAGTATCGTTCATTCCTCTTCTATCGAGACTACTGAAAGAAGAAAAATCAATTGCCAAAATCCTTCATTCTAACTATTCTTTTCACAGACGTTATCTTAGACGCCATTTCCCCTCTTTGAGTTTCCTACCTTCTATCTAGGTATTCCACTCATGCAATTAAAAGTGCATGTCAGAACATTGTCCAACATGCACAAGCTTCTTTATAGCTCTCTAAAGCAAGCATTTAATGCATCCTTTATTGTTTCCACACCAACTATCTCAATACCTTGTGGGAAATCCCATCCACCTATATTCGAGGCTGGTATGAAGGCTCGTTTAAATCCGAGTTTTGCTGCCTCAATCACACGTTGTTCAATACGAGATACACGACGCACCTCACCTGTCAAACCTACTTCACCAATGAAGCAATCCGTTGCCCTGACAGCTTGATCCTTAAAACTTGAAACAATGCTTGTCAACACAGCTAAATCAATTGCGGGCTCATCAAGCTTCACGCCGCCAGCAACTTTAATATAGGCATCCTGGGCTTGTAGCAAGAGGCCCATTCTCTTTTCAAGAACGGCCATAAGCAGTTGCACGCGGTTTTGATCGACACCTGTTGCCATTCGTTTCGGATAATTAAAGCTTGTTGGTGTTACAAGTGATTGAATTTCAACTAGAATCGGTCGTGTACCTTCCATCGAAGCTACGATTGTTGACCCTGCCGCCCCCTGTGAACGCTCCTGTAAGAACAACTCAGATGGGTTTAACACTTCCTTTAAGCCCCCCTGCAGCATTTCAAAGATAGCAATTTCATTCGTAGAGCCAAAACGGTTCTTTTGGCTACGTAAAATACGGTGATTATGATGTCGTTCTCCTTCAAAATACAATACCGTATCAACCATATGCTCCAAAATACGTGGCCCTGCAATTTGCCCTTCTTTTGTTACATGTCCAACTAAAAAAATGGCAATACCCTTTGTTTTTGCTATTCGCATAAGTTCTGCTGTACATTCACGCACTTGTGATACACTACCCGGTGCACTCGTTACCTCCGGATGAAAAACAGTTTGAATAGAATCGACAATAACAAACTTTGGCTGCACATCGTCAATGGTCTGATTTAAAAACTCTAAATTCGTCTCAGAATATATATAAAGCTCCTGGGATACTACTCCTAAACGTTCTGCACGTAGCTTTGTTTGACGGATGGATTCCTCACCAGAAATATAAAGCACACGATGTCCCTTATTCGACAGCAACGCAGATACTTGTAATAATAATGTCGACTTCCCAATCCCAGGGTCTCCCCCAATTAACACAAGAGAACCTGGCACGATGCCTCCACCTAACACACGGTTTAGCTCACCCATTTCTGTTGCAACTCGTGATTCTTCAGTAGCTTCAATCTGCATTATAGGGAGAGCCTTTTGGGTAACTGTAGCAGAATGTTGGAATGCCCCACGCGGCCCTTTTGCAACTACCTCCACCTCTTCAACCATCTTATTCCATTCTCCACACCCTGGACATCTACCCATCCATTTTGCAGATTCATAGCCACAGCCTGAGCATACAAATTTTGTTTTTTTCTTCGCCAAATTGCATCCACCTCGAATATTTGTTCTTATATTTATTATTGTACATAAAAAAAGACAGCTTGGCACTTAAAGCCTTGCTGTCTTTTTCGGGAAAATTATTTAGAGGTAGAAACTTCCTCTTTTTTCTTCACAACAAACTCATCATTTACGTAATCAATGATCACTTGATTGCCCTTCTCTACATTGCCCTTTAGCAGTTCTTCAGATAAACGGTCTTCTACTTGTTTTTGTAATGAACGGCGTAGTGGTCGAGCACCGTATTGAGGATCGTAGCCTTCCTCTGCAATTTTCTCCAAAGCAGAATCCGTTAACTCTAACGAGATGTCTTGCTCTTGCAAACGTTTTGTTAAAGCATTCGCCATCATCGCTACGATTTCTTTTAAATGCTCTTTTTCTAGTGAGTGGAAGACGATCATTTCATCGATACGGTTTAAGAATTCTGGGCGGAATGCTTTTTTCAGTTCCTCCAGCATTGTACCCTTCATATCTTTATACTTCGTATCTGTACCACCTACATTGAAGCCAAGGTTTTTCTGATATTTTAAAGCATCTGCACCTACATTTGATGTCATAATAACAACTGTGTTGCGGAAATCTACCACACGACCTTTAGAGTCTGTTAAACGGCCATCTTCAAGTACTTGTAGTAAGATATTGAAAACATCTGGATGAGCCTTCTCAATTTCATCTAGTAATACTACTGAATACGGTTTACGACGAACCTTTTCCGTTAGTTGACCGCCATCATCAAAGCCTACATAACCTGGAGGTGAACCAACTAAACGTGAAGTCGAATGTTTTTCCATGTACTCAGACATATCAACACGAATCATTGCGTCCTCATCGCCAAACATAACCTCAGCTAGTGCTCTAGCAAGCTCTGTTTTACCAACCCCTGTAGGGCCTAAGAAAATAAATGAGCCAATTGGTCGTTTCGGATCTTTCAAACCAGCTCTTGCACGACGGATTGCTCGAGAAATTGCCTCTACGGCTTCCCCTTGACCTACAACTCGTTTGTGTAGCTCCTCTTCAAGTTGTAATAACTTAGAAGATTCTTCTGAGGCTATTTTCGATACCGGAATTCCAGTCCACATAGATACTACCGCAGCTACATCATCTACTGTAACTTTTGATTCGGCTTTACCTTGCTCTTCCTTCCAATTTTTTCTCGTAGTTTCAATTTCATCTTTTAGTTTTTGCTCTGTATCCCTTAAAGATGCTGCCTTTTCAAATTCTTGCCCTGAGACAGCTGCATTCTTTTCAGAGCGCACATTTTCAAGCTTATCTTCAAGTGCCTTTAAGTTTGGTGGCACTGCGAATGAGCGTAAGCGTACTTTAGAACCCGCTTCATCAATTAAATCAATCGCTTTATCTGGTAAGAAACGATCAGAAATATATCGGTCGCTCATTTTTGCCGCCGCTTCAATTGCTTCATCTGTAATTTTCACGCGGTGATGCGCTTCATAACGATCACGTAAACCTTGAATAATTTGAATCGCTTCTTCTACAGTTGGCTCATCAACTTGAATTGGTTGGAAGCGGCGCTCTAATGCCGCATCCTTCTCAATATATTTGCGATACTCATCTAGTGTCGTTGCACCAATACATTGAAGCTCGCCACGTGCTAAAGACGGTTTTAAAATATTTGACGCATCAATGGCACCTTCTGCACCACCTGCACCGATCAATGTATGCAGTTCATCGATGAATAAAATAACATTACCAGCTTGGCGAATTTCATCCATTACTTTTTTCAAGCGATCCTCGAATTCACCACGATATTTTGTTCCAGCAACAACTGTCCCCATATCAAGTGTCATAACACGTTTATCGCGAAGAATTTCTGGCACTTCATTATTAATAATTTGCTGTGCTAAGCCTTCAGCGATTGCTGTTTTACCAACACCTGGCTCCCCGATTAATACAGGGTTATTCTTTGTACGACGTGACAGCACTTCAATAACACGTGTAATTTCCTTGCTACGACCAATGACTGGGTCTAATGTACCTTCACGAGCAATTTGCGTTAAATCACGCGCAAGGCTATCTAATGTTGGTGTATTGGCAGCCTGGGCAGCTTGTTGACCAGATTGGGCATTATCGTTATTACCTAATAACAACAGCACTTGCTGACGAGCCTTATTCAATCCAACACCAGCATTATTTAATACACGGGCAGCTATACCTTCACCTTCGCGAATAAGCGCTAATAGTAAATGCTCTGTGCCAATATAGGAATGACCTAATTTACGTGATTCATCGACTGATAGTTCTATTACTTTTTTTGCTCGAGGTGTATAGTGAACAATTGGCCCAACATCCTCTTTGCCTTTCCCTACAAGTTCTTCAATACCTGTTTCAATCATTTGAGGACTAATATCAATGGCTTCTAATGCTTTTGCAGCAATACCGCCACCTTCACGGATAAGCCCTAAAAGAATATGCTCTGTTCCAATTGATTCGTGTTTCCAACGAATTGCCTCTTCTTGTGCAAGCTGTAATACTTTTTGTGCGCGTTGTGTAAAACGATTAAACATCAAATGAATCCTCTCCTTTTCTCCGAATAATAGGCTTACTCATATTTTCTCGAGATAGTGCCTCACGAAGCATTTCAGCTCGTACGCGATCTCGCTCAGCAGGCGGCAAGACGTCACCTGCATAATTCTGTAAAAAACCAGGTTGCATACTGACTACACATTCGTTTAGTTTGGTCGCTTTGACACCATCAATTAACTGTAAATCTACTCCCAAACGAATATTAGATAGACAGGTAGCGGCTTCCTCACTCGTTAAAATTCGAGCATGTGTTATAGTCCCTAAAGCACGGTATACACGGTCTTCTAGGGCCAGCTCTGCTTTTTCCAGTAACTTGCCTCGTGCATGTCGTTCTTTTTGAATTATTTTTTCAGCGACACTTTGAATGTCCGCTAAAATATCATCCTCTGTTTTCCCTAGTGTAATCTGATTTGACACTTGGTAAACATTCCCTATATTTTCGCTACCCTCTCCATATATTCCTCTTACCGTCATCCCTAACCGTGTCATTGCATTAATGATTTGATTCATCTGACCTGTAAGTGTAAGAGCTGGTAGGTGCATCATGACAGATGCTCGCAACCCAGTACCAATATTTGTTGGGCAACTTGTTAAATAACCAAATGTATCTCGAAATGCATAGGGCAAAGTTTTCTCTAAGGTACGATCAATTGTATTGGCTTGCTCGTATGCCTTTTGAAGTTGAAAACTCGCTGTCATACATTGAATGCGTAAATGATCTTCTTCGTTCACCATAATGCTAGTCGATTCGTCATCAGATAAAAGCATTGAGCCCACCCGCTCTTTTTTGGCAAGCTGAGGACTAATTAAATGTTTTTCCACGAGTATTTGACGCTGCAAAGGCGTTAAATCCTTAATAGCAAAATATGAATAATTTCCTCGAAGTTCTGTACTATCCTTGATTGCATGTGTAACTGCCTGTTCCACTTGTAATGCTTCGTCCTCTGTAAAGGCTAACGGAAAACGATAACCGTCTAAATTTCGAGCAAGGCGGATGCGTGTACTAATGACAATATCTGAATAATCGTCCTCCACACTCATCCATATTGGTGTAGCACGTTCTAAAAACGATTCAATCATCACAACACATCACCACCTTCGAATTGTAGCTGCTTCTCAAGCTCTTTCACTTCATCACGGAGCTTAGCTGCCTCTTCAAATTGCTCTGCATCTACTGCTACCCTCATACGTTTACGAATATCTTCAATTTGCTTTTTGATGACATAAACATTGTTTCGGGCACCGGGCATTTTCCCTATATGTTGAGGACCAGCCTGTATACGGTTAAAGAGCTTCGGTAAGTGCTCGCTAAATGTGTCATAGCAACTTGGGCACCCAAATTTACCTTCTTTTAAAAACTGTTTATACGTAAATCCACATTGCGGACATGTTTGTGGTTGTGGTGGCGCCTGTTGTTTTTCACCCACTTGTTGTTGCTGCCATGAAGGTGAGCCAAACCAATTGGATAATAACTGTTGAATAGAGATTGGCTCTTGTTTAAATTCAGCATGAAATGGATGGAATTGCGAGGCGCAGACGTCACAATAATGGTGCTCCACCTTTTGACCACTTTGAACTTGTGTTACGGTAACTGTCGCATTTCGCTGCTTACAATGTTCGCATATCATTTCCATCACCTCTTTTATTTTTGCTGTTCATATTTAATCGTCGTTAGCATCGCTCTTAAAATTTTTGATCGAATATGATCACGTAACGGGAGTTGCAAATCAATCGTTGAACGATCAACTGCTGCTAACATTATTTTCGCTTCTCGCATTGAAATTACCTGCTCATCAATTAATCGATACACTAAATCTTCTGCCATTGTTTGCGATGCCCCACCTTCTATTTGCCTGAGGACATCATCAATTAGATCAATTTGTGAATTCGCGCGGACACGTAAAATTCGAATGTATCCACCACCACCACGTTTGCTTTCAACAAGGTAACCTCGTTCGGCAGTAAATCTTGTATTAATTACATAATTTATTTGTGAGGGCACGCATTGAAATTTATCTGCGATTTCACTACGTTTAATTTCAATATGCCCTTCTCCACCTAATTCAAGTACTTGCTTTAAGTAGCCTTCTATGATGTCTGATATATTACGCATTTTAGGAATACACCTCGCTTACTCCACTGACTTTGACTATCTTTGACTTTCTTTGAGTATATTATACAAAATGCTTGAAAATAATTGCAATTAATTCGCACACAGAAAAAATCCTTAGCTTTAAGATACCCTTTTCAGCAATAGAAAAAACGCAAGCACATGCAACTAGCATATACTTGCGTCTATAGAAATTATACCCAGCGACCAACAATTGGATAACGCCAAGGCTCATCAGATAGAGCCTTCACAATACCGATAATTGGCACAATAAAATACATAATACCAAAAACAATTAAAAACGGTATACCAACGAGTAGGAAGCTTAAAATACCCGAAATTGTAAGTAATACCACCATCACAACTTGGAACAATAAAGCTTGCACTGAAATACTCTTTATCTCTTCATCCGAGCCAATTAAGAAAAATAAAATTGGTACTAACCATGGCGCAAAAAACGCACTTGCGTGTATGATTACCTTAGACCATTTAGTTTCCATTTATATCAACCCTTCCTTTAATTTTTTTATTTTATGTACTTTTATTTACGAAACTATACCTTATATAGTTTCAATATAAATTCGATTTATAAAATTTTTTTGAAAGGCATGTGATACCTGATGGAATTTAGTAACAAACTTGCAAACGAATACGAAAAAGGTATTCGTCGCACGCTACCAAGCTATGATGCCATGCTACGTTTAATACAAACTTTTTACCAGTCTGCATTACATGAGAAAGCTGAATTTTTAGTAGTTGGTTCCGGAAGTGGCAATGAAATTTTACAGCTTGCCGAGAAAAGACCGCACTGGTCATTTGTTGGCATAGATCCGTCAGAAGCAATGCTAGAAATAGCTGGCGAACGTTTAAAATCCCTACCTAATAATATTTCTTTATATCAAGGAACTATACTGGATACGCAGCTACCCGCAGTGAAATTTGATGCAGCAAGCTGTGTGCTAGTGCTTCATTTTATACAAGATGACCAAGAGAAGCTTGCAACATTAAAAGAAATAGCAAATAATTTAAAGCCTGGTGCTCCATTTGTCCTCGTCTCAAAATACGGGCAACTCTGTTCCTTAGAAACGGAGCTCCAATTTGATTTATGGCGTGCTTATTGGCTACAACACACAAAGCTTACATCATCGGACGTAGCAGAAATGGAGAAATCCATACGTTCTCTTTCATTTATGTGTGAGGAGGAGATTTTATCACTATTACAGCAGGCAGGCTTTACAAAACCATCTAGATTCTTTGCGACTACTCTATTTGGTGGTTGGATATGTTATAAAGAAAGTTGCTCGTGAAGATATATACACCTGTTAGGATAGAATGAACAGAATTGAGGTGAATGCTGTGATACGCACATTTGGCATTACAAAAGATCAAAAGCTTATAAAGGAATTTCCGCTTGAAGATATACACAAAAACGAATTTGAATGGTATTGGGTCGATTTTAATTGTCCGACCGATGATGAAGAACAATTGTTAGATACGTTTTTCCATTTCCATCCACTCGCTATAGAAGATTGTTTAATGCGTTTACAGCGGCCAAAGCTCGATTTTTATGATGATTTCCATTTCTTTGTTATTCAAAGGGTTAACGAAGAATTAACCGCTGAGGAAGTAAATATTTTTGTTTCTAATAAATTTATTGTCACATTTCATAAAAACGAAGCACCTGAAATAGATCGAGTACAAAAGATGTTAGAAAAACAGCCAAAGAATTGGGAACGTGGCACCATATATTTAACATATCAGGTTATAGATAAAATCGTTGATAGCTATTTCCCACTTGTCTATAAAATTGAGGATCATTTAAACGCACTAGAAGATGAGCTTACCTACCAAAGTAACCTCAATGCTATGAAAATTGTGTTTGAATTCCGTAGTGATTTGCTTGATCTACGACGCACCATTTTACCAATGCGTGATCTTTTATATCGAATCCTTAATTCTTACCGATTTTCACTTAAGAAATCGGAACGTGCTTATTTCGGAGATATTTATGATCATTTGCTTAAACTCACCGAAATGATCGAATCTAACCGTGAGCTCACAGCGGATATGCGTGATAGCTATATGGCCATGAGCTCTAGTCGCATGAATGGCATTATGATGACCTTAACAATTGTTTCAACAATCTTTATTCCTCTAACATTTATTGCCGGCGTCTATGGGATGAATTTTGACCATATGCCAGAGCTACATGGGAGATTTAGCTACTTTATCGTACTCGGCATTATGATTTTTATCGCGTTATTTATGCTAGCAGTCTTTAAGCTTAAAGGCTGGTTCAATTTATTTAAACCTTAGTTATGACGCAGGAAACCAGCGGAAATTTGAAATCAACTATTTATTTTGTCGACAAGCTAAAGGCACCTTAGAGATTTTTCTAAGATGCCTTTTCACTGTCAGTAAGGTCCACGATCATCAACTTTATCTTCGCCCTGCTGTGGAAATAAAAAGTATGCGAGTACCCCAGATACTAATGTTGCACAGATAGTAATTAATAGTTGATCTAAGTCGGGTACCTCAGTATAGTAGTTTCGCAACATGTAAACCGATCCTATTGCTACAATTACCATAACCGGAATAACAAATTTGAAACGTTTCTTCTCCATGTAATACCTCCTCAAAACTATTGTTACGATCAATCTAAACAGTTCGTATTTTACAGGTTTCCTATTTCAAATTCAATTTACCTATTACCTTTTTAATAGTCTATTTCATGACTTTTATTCGACAGTCGTCTATAATGCCTATAAAAAAATAAAGAAATACACTAAAATTTTAACCAAATTCACTACAAAAAATAGTAGAATAGACTAAATACCATATATTCCGAAAAATTAACAAAATAAGCAATTCGATTTTTTATATACTACTATGCATTTATAAAGAATGGAGCAAACAACAATGAGTTGGTTTACAAAAAAGAACGATTCTCGCTACTCAATTACATTAGTACCTGAAAATTATAAGAACGATGTGCAATTGGATGTCTCAAACCATCCAAAACTTGAAAAACAGTTACAGCTTTTGGATTTAACAATTGAGGATTTAGCCATCATTAAACAACTACAGCCTTTCGCTAAGGATTTAGTTCCTGAAATGGTGGATCAGTTTTATGCAGCCATTAGTTTGAGCCAAGGTTTATTAGACATTATCAACAGAACGTCACAAATCGATCGTTTAAAAATTACTTTACATAAGCATTTGAGTGATATTTTTGAAAGTCATATTAATAACGCTTATATTATTGAACGGAAGGCAATTGCCGAAACCCATGTCCGAATTGGTCTACAATCGAAGTGGTATATCGCCTCATTCCAATCATTAACAACAACATTTACACGCTTTACAAATGAGTTAGATATATCAAAACATGATGCAATACGTGCTATCAATGCTTTCTGCAAAATCATTAACTTCGAGCAGCAACTTGTAATTGAAGCCTATGAAAAAGAAGAAGAACGCATTCGTGCAGCAGCTGATGACACAAAAAATGCACTTGTTACGACCATTCAAAAAACGGCAGAGGAACTCAATGGGATTAGTGAAGAAACAGCAGCTTCTTTATTAGTCATATCTTCTCAAACAGATGATATCGCAGTAGCTACTAAACAAGGTTTAAACTTCGTTGCCGATACACAGGAAAAATCTCGACGTGGACAGCAGCAGCTACAAGGTCAAAATGATTTAATACAGGTTATTTTACAAAGTGTAAACAGTCTCGAAGTGACGATGAACCAGTTGCGTACATCTTCTCAAAAAATATCAGAGATTGTAGGGCTAGTTACAGGAATTGCCGATCAAACTAACTTATTAGCATTGAATGCTTCTATCGAGGCAGCTCGTGCAGGTGAGCATGGTAAAGGTTTTGCTGTTGTTGCAGAGGAAGTCCGTAAGCTTGCAGAAGAAACAAAAAATGCTGTACAAAATGTTTCTCATCTCATTAAAGAAACAGAAAGTAATATTACAACAATGTCGAATTCAGTGATAAATGTTGATGAAAAGATTCAACTTAGCGTAGATACACAAAACAATTTATCTAAATCATTTAATGATATCGCCGATGCTGTTTCTGGAATTCAACAGCAGTATGTAAATACATCAAGAGATATTTCAGCGATCTCTAACTTGATTACCGAACTGTCACAAGGGGCTACCTTAGTTTCTTCTTCTTCCGATTCACTTATTAATGTGGTAAATGAGTTAAAAATGTAAGCACGAATAAGAGCCTAGGAATAACTAGCTTCAATTAGTGGGAAAAGTCAAACCATCTATACGATAAGCTGCTTGAAAAAGAAATCATGCCAGAAATTGAACGGAAAAATGAAAAGGAATTAGCATCGGAAGACCCCGCTTAAATGGTCGAAAAAGTAGATGAAGTGAATTGATTCATGTTATAATCTTTAAACATAAGGATCCTTCTTTCTGTATAATTTTGTTGTGGTGACTTAATTTTATCAGAAGTGATCCTTATTTTTTTATGAAATAAAATTTAAAGCCAGTGTAATTTTACTGATCGTAAAATTACACCGGCTTTTTTAGTTTAGAGATGGGTTTTGTCCATTTTCAATGTGGTAATTCGCGTTTTTGTTTGCGATGTTCTCGTCTTGCTGGCCCCGTTTCAAACAGACGTTTTTCTGCATCTGTTTCAGGATAAATTGCAGGAACTGGCTTAGGTTTACCTTCATCATCAACTGCAACCATCGTTACAAAGGATTCCGTCGTTAATCGTTCCTCACGAGTTTCAATGTTTCGTGAAATAACTCGAACGTAAACTTCCATTGAAGAACGTCCAGTTGACGAAACAATACTTTCTATTTCTAAAATATCCCCTACATGTGCTGCCGATAAAAAATCAACTGAATCTATAGAGGCTGTGACTACGTGCCCTTTTGCATGCTTCATTGCTGTAATAGCAGCAATTTCATCAATATAAGCTAACACTCTTCCACCGAAAATGGAGTTGTGATTATTTGTATCTGGCGGTAATACAAGACGCGTTTGAACAGTACGTGACTGGCCCATCGGTATTGCGTTGTTTGTCATAGTTCTTGCAACTTCCCTTCATGAATGTTCTTTCGTCATCGTATCGCAGAAAAAGAGCTGATGCAAATTAGAACGATTTTTTCATCGTAATAAATTTCATATCTGTCATTTCCTCGATTGCCCACTTAATGCCTTCGCGTCCATAGCCACTCATTTTCACGCCACCATACGGCATATTATCAACTCGGAATGTCGGAATATCATTAATAATAACAGCGCCTGCTTGTAATTCGTCCGCTGCCCGTAATGCATCTGGTAACACATTCGTATAAATTCCTGCATTTAAGCCAAGTTCTGACTCATTCACTAGTCGAATAGCGTCGTCTAATGTTTCATATGAAACAATTGAGACGATTGGTGCGAATGTTTCCTGACAAACAATTCTCATATCCGCCGTCACATTCGTCATAACAGTTGGCGTTAAAGTACGTTCCGTAAATGTACCTCCTGTTGCAACTACCGCACCTTGTGACTTTGCTTCCTCAATCCATTGACGAATACGTTCAACTTCTTTTGGATTAATCATTGCACTCACATCAGTATTTATATCTAGTGGATCACCTACCACTAATTTCTCTGTCTCAGCTACAAACGCTTTTGTAAAATCATCAATAATCGATGCATGTACATAAATACGTTGTAAAGAGATACAAACTTGTCCAGCAAAATTAAAGGCTCCTCCAACACAACGCGAAATAATTTTATCAATCGGTGTCGAAGGCTCGACAATTACCGCTGCATTGGAACCAAGTTCTAAAGTAACCTTTCGTAAACCAACTTTTTCTTTAATGCCCAATCCAACCTTACCACTTCCCGTGAATGTCACCTTTTTCACAAGTGGATGGGTCACAAGTGTATCACTTAACTCACCACCGCTACCTGTAATAATTTGAAGTGCACCATTAGGTAGGCCCGCTTGTTGGAAAATTTCCGCCATCACGATAGAGCTTAATGGCGTTTGCGTTGCTGGCTTTAAGACAACCGTGTTTCCTACTGCAAAGGCAGGGCCTAATTTATGTGCCACTAAATTAAATGGGAAATTAAATGGGGAAATGGCTGAAATTACACCTAGAGGTTCTCGTTTAGTCCAGCCAATACGATCCCCAGCTCCAGGTGCAGCATCCATCGGTACCGTTTCACCCTTTGCTTGCTTAGCCCCCTCAGCAGCAAATTGATAGGTTGCTATTGTGCGCTCTATTTCGGTTAAACCAGCTGATATTGGTTTACCTGCCTCTAAGGCTAAAATTTCAGCTAATTCCTCTTTACGCTGGCGCATGATGTCGACCACTTTATATAATATTTCGGCACGTTCGTAAGCCGTTGTCTTTTTAAACGTTTGGAATGCCTCGTGTGCACCTTCTATCGCTTGCTCAACGTCAGAAACTGACGCCTTAGCTACCTTCGCAATAACCTCCCCGCTATAGGGTGATTTCAATTCATATGTTGCCTTCGCGTTCTGCCACTGTCCATTAATCCATAGCTTTGTTTCTTTCATGCTTCCAATGCACCTCCAAAAATCAAGTTCTTCTTTATTTTATCACGAAGAACTTGATGCTACAGCTGCTGCGCTTACTGCTGCGAACATTGCTGCTTGCTGTGCCTGAATTAATAATTCAATCGATGACATAATTGACATCGATAAAGATTGTTGCACCTGCGCCATATCATAAACAGCAATTTGTATAGCCATAAATAACACGAATTCACGATGCCATTTTAAAAGTTTCATCCCCTTTAACTCATGATATAAATCAATAATCTGTTGAAGCTGTGCTTGATTCATTTCAAGGATTGCTAAAAAGCCCAGTAATGGATAGTGCATCGTTTTGACCTTTACATCCTGATTTTTTAATGCGTCACGGATTGTCACAACATTTGACACTAAATTATTATCATATTGAGGTGATAATAAAGTCAGTACTTGCGACAGCCATTGAAGCTCATTGCCTGCATTAAAATTATATGTACGTAATTCTTTATAATAACGATTCATTGTTTCCGCGCGTAGCTCTACGTCATCAGATGGGCTACTTAACAGTACAGCATAAGGAATGTCATCGTATGATGTTAAAAAACGATGATGTTTGCGGATTGCATCAAATAATGCACGTGCTTTCTGTGCATGTGCACGTTTCTCACTTTTCTCTTCCGTTAAAAACTGTGCACCAATAAAACTAAAGTTCCCACTTCTAAATTTTACTTCCTTCATTATATTAGCGTTAGTTAGTAAATTTTCCACTGCTTGTTCTGTATCCTCTTGCTCCATTAAATTTGCAGCAATACTATACCCTACCGCTGTTCTTAGCGGAGATGTCCATGACGTTTGCTTTTTCATTTCTTGTAATACTTCTTTATATTTAACGGCATCAAAAGATTTCCCTGATGCCACATATTTACTAGCAATGGCTAACACGATTTTACGATCTACCGTCCTACCTGCAGCCTTCGAGACATCCTCTACCGTATTTGTAAACTGATTTTCGATCATAACAAAGTCCATGTTTAACACACTCCTTTTTCCATATTTACGTAATATATCGTCGAAAAGATTCAACTGTTTTTTAACAATGAACATAAAAAAAACAGCGGCATTATTTTTGCCGCTGTCCATAAATGTATACTACATTACACCTTAATTATCCTTATATTGCTTATTCGGTGCACTTAAATTAACCTTAATTCTTTTAATTCCTCTGCGGAAAAGGCTCTTGATCTTGTTAAAAATCTCTTACCTTCAACGCCTTCCAACGAAAACATACCGCCTCTACCATCGACAACATCCAAGATTATTTGTGTATGCTTCCAATAGTCATATTGATTTTTATGCATGTAGAAGGAAGCACCACCAATCTCTCCAAGGCAAACATCCTGATCACCTAATAGTAAGTCTCCCTCTGGATAACACATCGGCGAGGAGCCATCACAGCAACCACCTGATTGATGGAACATAATAGGTCCATGCTTTTCCTTTAATAATTCGATTAGTGCTAGCGCTCCTTCTGTTGCTAAAACACGCACGACCACGCTCATGCACCTCCCTACTAATTAGAAGAAACCAAGTTTGTTTTCGCTGTAGCTAACTAATAAGTTTTTCGTTTGCTGATAATGCGCTAACATCATCTTATGGTTTTCACGACCAACACCCGACATTTTATAGCCACCGAACGCTGCATGTGCAGGATAAGCATGGTAGCAGTTTGTCCAAACACGCCCTGCTTCAATACCACGACCGAAGCGATAAGCTGTATTCATATCACGTGTCCATACACCCGCACCTAAACCGTATAATGTGTCATTAGCAATTTCTAATGCTTCTTCTTTTGTTTTAAATGTCGTTACAGCAACAACTGGCCCGAAAATTTCTTCTTGGAAAATACGCATTTTATTATGTCCCTTGAAGACAGTCGGTTTAATGTAGTAGCCATTTTCGAAGCCTGCCCCTACACTGTTTTTCTCTCCTCCAATTAGACATTCTGCACCTTCTTGCTTACCAATATCTAAGTAAGAAAGGATTTTTTCCATTTGCTCACTCGAAGCCTGCGCTCCCATCATCGTATTCGGATCAAGTGGATTCCCAAATTTAATCGCTTCAACACGCTGCAGTACGCGTTCCATAAATTTATCGTAAATAGATTCTTGGATTAGTGCACGAGAAGGACATGTACATACTTCACCTTGGTTTAGAGCGAATAATACAAAGCCCTCAACTGCTTTATCTAAAAAGGCATCATCTTCATCCATAATATCCTCAAAGAATATGTTTGGCGACTTGCCACCCAATTCTAATGTAACCGGAATAAGGTTTTGTGAAGCATATTGCATAATTAAGCGACCAGTTGTTGTTTCACCAGTAAAAGCAATTTTACCAATTCGTGGATTTGATGCTAGCGGCTTCCCTGCCTCTAAACCAAAGCCATTGACAACATTTAGTACACCTGATGGCAATAAATCTTCTATTAATTCAACGAGCACCATAATCGAAGCTGGCGTTTGCTCTGCAGGTTTCAACACTACACAGTTTCCAGCTGCAAGTGCCGGTGCTAGCTTCCAAACAGCCATTAATAATGGGAAATTCCAAGGGATAATTTGACCTACTACCCCAATTGGCTCATGGAAATGATAAGCAACTGTATCATTATCGATTTGGCTTACTGCGCCTTCTTGTGCACGTAAAGCCCCCGCAAAATAACGGAAATGATCAATCGCAAGAGGGATATCTGCATTTAATGTCTCACGTACCGCTTTCCCGTTATCCCATGTTTCGGCAACGGCTAGCTTTTCTAAGTTTTGTTCTATGCGGTCCGCAATTTTAAGTAAAATGTTCGCACGCTCTGTTGGGGATGTTTTGCCCCATTCTTCTTTTGCGGCATGAGCTGCATCAATTGCAAGTTCAATATCTTCAGCAGTAGATCGAGCTAATTGTGTAAAAACTTGTCCAGTAACAGGTGTAACATTATCAAAGTATTGTCCTTTCACTGGAGGTGTCCATTCCCCACCAATGTAATTTTCATATTTCTCCTTGAATTGAACTACCGATCCTTCAGTGTTTGGAAATGCATAAACCATTTTACTTCTCCCCTTTACACAAAATAATGAGAACATACTCTACAAAAATCATCATTTTCATCGAAAAAACGATATTTTCATAGAAACCCTCTTACCCAATATATTGTCAGAAACGAGAAAAAATTTCAACTTTTTTAAATTTTTTTGAAACAGTTGATATGAAAGCACATAGAGCGAAGAGGAGACTCATGAAAACCATTGTTCGGAGTGGACTATATAAGCTGTGGCGAAAGGCTATTTTTGCTAGAAAAGCTTCTAGGATTCACGGTGTGACCAACAATAATGTATACTTAAAAATAATATACATGTATAGGAGAACAGTATGCGCATTAATAAATATTTGAGTGAAACAGGTATCGTATCTCGTCGAGGTGCTGATAAATGGATAGCAGAAGGTAAAGTAACGATTAATGGTGAGCTTGCAACAGTAGGAAGTCAGGTTGAGGCTGGTGATATGGTTTGCGTTGATGGAAAAGAGGTAAAGAAAGAAGAACAGCTCGTATATATTGCCTTAAACAAACCAGTAGGAATTACAAGCACAACTGAACGACATATAAAAGGAAATGTCGTTGATTTTGTCAATCACCCGCTTCGCATTTTTCATATTGGACGGCTAGACAAAGAGTCAGAAGGGCTATTATTACTGACAAATGATGGTGACATCGTCAATAAAATTTTACGTGCAGAAAATCATCACGAAAAAGAATATATCGTGCAAGTCGATAAACCTATTACGGAGCAATTCATCAAAAAAATGGGAGCTGGTGTAGATATTTTAGATACGACAACCCTACCTTGTCATGTTGAAAAAATATCTGATAAAGTCTTTAAAATCATTTTAGAGCAAGGCTTAAACCGTCAAATACGTCGTATGTGTTCGGCACTTGGCTACTCCGTTAAGCGTCTACAACGCATTCGTATTATGAATATTAAGCTTGGCAACTTAAAGGTTGGACAGTGGCGCGATTTAACAGATAAAGAACGAACAGAACTATTCAGACTACTTAAATACACACCAAAATAAAGTAATTTAAGGGGATGGAACGATGCTGTCAATTCAAAGTACTGAGCAGTTAACCGGGGCACGTATAAGTGGTGATTTTTGGGATATAGATGAGCTGATTAATGCCATTTACAAAATAACTGGTGATGAAAACAAGTATTATGATTATCAAGGAGCGCGCCTTCGCATTCTTAGTGTTTGTTATAATCTACGTCAAGCTTCCAAGGGGACACATCAGCTTGAGTTTGTTAGCAATGGTATCAACAAAAGTGTTCTGACACAGCATGAACTAATTTTCCCAAACAAAAATGTTTATTTCGCAGCAGAGGTTCTTTGGCCAGAGCTGATCTTTACCGCTATTGCATTAAACGATTTCATTCGCCTACATCAAGAACTCATTGATTCTTCTGATTGGAATATTGACGTTGCGACAATTCGTAAATTCCAGGCAGCGGTTGCTGATTGCTTAGAGCAGGAGATGAATGAAGAACAATACTTAGTATTTTTAAGAATGCTACACACTAAAAGTCCATTAACATTCCGTTATGCAACGCAGTACGTAGATGTTTTGAACCTAGAGTACATTCAACTTAGCTTGGAGGAACGTAAAACTCATTTAGCAGCGTTTGCACTCCGATTAATGTTAGAAGACGATGAATATATAACGCTTAAATCGCAACTTATGGAGGCTGCGATTACTACCAAAAAATCATTACATGAAATTGAAATTAAAGCTAAATACCCCGAAACAATTTTTTGGTAAATAAAAAGAGCCGTCTCAAAATTAGTCGAGACGGCTCTTGTAAATAAAGTATAGCCCCTAAGCAAAACGAGGAATTGATTTCTGTTGCGACTGAGCGCTAAGTAGCTGAAACAGAAATCACCATCATTCCAATTAATAAATATCACCTTTATAAGGCAACTACTTTTCTTCTATTAAATCTTCTTATAAGCCATTTTCCGAATAACTTCCTCGTGCTGTGGATAGTCAGCTAAAAGCTCATCTTGTGTAAATAATTCGAAGTCTTCAAAATCAAAACCTGGGGCAACCATACAGCCTACTAAACTAAATGTTTCTTCATCCTCCACAGATGAGCCAAATATAGTATTTTTCGGCACTGCTATTTGAGGTACTTCTCCTGCCTCAATATTTAATCCAAGCTTCCTCGCCTCATATGTACCATCAGGGAAAATCATATGAACTGTTAGTGGACTGCCTGCATGATAATACCAAAGCTCGTCCGATTTCAAACGATGCAAATGAGATATATCCTGTGAACGTAATAAGAAATAAATACTCGTATAAACAGGTCTCTGTACATCCCTGACAGCTATATCCTCAGCTGCTCGAAACGAGGATATATAATACCCGCCCTCTGGATGCTCTGCCAAGTTTAATTTCTCAATAAAATATTGTGCTGAATACTTCATAAAACTTCACTCCTTTCGTCCACATTACCAAATAATAAAAGACGAATGCTACTATAATTTCGTCGATCTGATCATTCTACTTCGTTTTGGCCGTTCTTTCTGTTGCTTTAGTCTTTCTTTCCTTTGCTTTGACTTCTTTCCGTCACTTCGATCATTCTATCCGTCGCTTTGACTTCTTTCCTTCACTTTGATCATTCCATCCGTCGTTTAGCCCTTTCTTTCCGTCACCTTGACTGTTCTTTCCGTCGCTCTAGTCTTTCTATCCGTCTGCTCACTCCTTTCTCTCACAAAAAAAGACGCCTCAACATCGAGACGCCTTCTCCCTCTATAAACCACCTAAATAAGCAGCCTTTACTTGTTCGCTCTCTTGAAGCTCTTTGGCTGTACCTGATAATACTATACGACCCGTTTCAAGTACGTAAGCACGATTTGCTACTGATAAGGCCATATTCGCATTTTGCTCAACAAGCAATACGGTTGTACCCTCTTTGTTGACTTGCTCAATAATATTAAAAATATTTTTTACCATGAGTGGTGCAAGTCCCATTGACGGTTCATCCATTAATAACAATTTCGGTTTTGCCATTAATGCTCGCCCCATCGCTAGCATCTGTTGTTCACCACCAGATAATGTACCTGATTGCTGTTTCCGACGCTCCAAAAGACGTGGGAATAATTCATACACATGATCTAAATCTTTTTTAATGCCCGCTTTATCGTTACGAAGATAGGCTCCAAGCTCTAGGTTTTCTTCAACAGACATATTGGCAAAAACACGACGCCCCTCTGGAACATGTGAAATGCCCGATTTTACAATTGTCTGTGCAGCCTTCCCTGCGATAGAGAAGCCTTCATATTCAATGATGCCACCTTTTGGTTTTAATAAACCTGACAATGTTTTTAATAAAGTACTTTTACCAGCCCCATTGGCGCCAATTAGCGTGACAATTTCACCCTCATTTACTTCTAAAGAAAGGCTCTTTAATGCTTGAATATTACCGTAGAATACATCTATATTTTGTACTTTTAGCATTAGCTGATAACCTCCTCACCAAGGTAAGCCTCGATTACCTTTGGATTGTTGCGAATTTCTTCTGGTGTCCCCTCAGCGATTAATTGACCGTGATCAAGCACATATATACGTTCACATATCCCCATAACTAAGCTCATATCATGCTCAATTAGAAGAATTGTTAGGCCAAATTCTTTACGAATAAATGCTATTAATTCCATTAAATCGTGCGTTTCCTGTGGGTTCATTCCCGCCGCTGGTTCATCCAATAGAAGTAACTTAGGTTTCGCAGCTAGGGCACGAGCAATTTCTAATCGGCGCTGCATCCCATAAGGTAAATTTTTCGCAAGCTCATCCTTATAAACATCTAAGCCAAAGATTTTTAGAAACTCAATAGATTGATGCTCCATTTCTGCCTCACCTTTAAAATGATTCGGCAAGCGGAAAATGGAAGACCACATGGAATGCTTTGCAAGCGAATGGTTTGCTACCTTAACATTATCTAGAACGGATAACTCTTTAAATAGACGAATATTTTGAAACGTACGGCTAATGCCTTTTTGTGTTACTTGATATGGCGCGAGCCCGTTCAACTTTATACCGTCAAATGTAATCGTGCCTTCAGTTGGCTTATACACCCCGGTAAGCATGTTAAAGCTCGTTGTTTTACCAGCACCATTTGGCCCAATAAGACCTATTAGCTCTCCTTGATTTAGGTACATATTAACGCCCTGTACCGCCTTTAAACCACCGAATTGTATGCCCATGTTTTCAACATTGATAAGAAGGTTTCCAGTCATTATTTTGTACCTCCTTTTTTACCAAACTTAAATAAATCCGTAACTTCTTTTGTTCCCATCAACCCTGTTGGTCGGTACAACATTACGACTATTAATACTAAACTGTAAATAATCATACGTGTTTCTGGGAAGTTTGCTAGATATGCTGAAACTATTGTTAAAAAAATCGCAGCTAGGACCGATCCTGAAAGACTTCCTAAGCCACCAAGAACTACATAGATTAAAATGTCAAATGATTTTAAGAAACCAAAAGTCGTCGGTTGAATAATGTAAAAGTTATGTGCAAAGATGGCCCCTGCAAGACCGGCAAAGAAGGAACCAATCGCGAAAGCGACAACTTTATAGTAGGTTGTATTAATACCCATTGCATCTGCTGCAATTTCGTCCTCACGAATCGAAATACATGCACGTCCATGACGAGAATTAGTAAAGTTTGAGATGACTAGAATTGTTAGAACAACACCCACGAATGCATAAGTCCAGTTTGATAAATATAGAACCTGCATCCCTGCTGCTCCACCAACATAGTCGGTATTTAAAAAGATAATACGGATAATTTCCGCAAAACCAAGCGTTGCAATTGCTAAGTAGTCACCCTTTAAACGTAATGTCGGAATGCCTACGATTAAACCTGCTATTGCAGCTGCCAGTGCTCCTAAGAAAATTGCTAATGGGAACGGAAGCATTAATTTAGTTGTAATAATGGCGGAAATATATGCCCCTACTGCTAGGAAGCCTGCATGCCCAATCGAGAATTGACCCGTAATACCAATGACAATGTGCAAACTAACCGCAAGCATAATGTTAATACACATTGTGATCAACATATTTTGATAGTAAATATCGAGCACGTTCGTTGAAATAAGCACCTGCACAACTGCATAGATGACTAGCGCTAATACGGCATAGCCCCAGAAAACTTTAGACTTTTTCATAATTACCGCTCACCTACACTTTCTCTCGGGCGTTTTTACCAAAGATACCCGATGGTCTGAAGATTAAAATTAAAATTAAAATAACGAATGCCGCTGCATCGCGCCATAAAGAGAAACCAAGTGCACTTACAAATGATTCCACAACACCAAGCAACATACCGCCAACCATGGCACCAGGAATAATACCAATACCACCAAGTACTGCCGCGATAAATGCTTTAACCCCTGGAATAACCCCCATTAATGGATCGATCTTTGTGTAATATACGCCGAAGATTACACCCGCTGCACCCGCTAAAGCTGAACCAATTGCGAATGTTGCAGAAATTGTATTATCTACATTAATACCCATTAAACGTGCTGCATCTGCATCATGAGAAACCGCTCGCATGGCCTTTCCGATTTTCGTTTTATGTACGATGAATTGTAAAAGAATCATCAGTACAATTGTGACAGATAAAATTAATATGGATGTACTACTGATTTGAACGCCAAAAACATCAAATGATTTATTTGTAATGACTTCAGGATATGCTGCCGGTTGCGCACCTCTGAAGAAAATAGTCGTATATTCGATTAAAAGTGATACACCGATTGCCGTAATTAAAGCTGCAATACGTGTGGCATTTCGCAAACGCTTATACGCAATACGTTCAATTAAAACACCAAAGATTGCACAGACCGCCATCGCCAATAACAGTGCCGGAAAGAAGCCAAGCTCCCATTTAGCAATTGCATAAAAGCCAATAAATGACCCAATCATGAAGACATCGCCGTGGGCAAAGTTAATCAGCTTAATAATCCCGTATACCATCGTATACCCTAGCGCTATTAATGCGTAGATACTACCTAGTGAAATACCATTCACAAGCTGCTGTATCCATTCCATGAGCGTTCACTCCTTTTTATTTTTTGAAAAATGCAAAAATACAACTTACTTCTATATGTTATTATTGAAAATAGCGTAAATTGTGTCCTCTTAAAAATTTTTTCTATGTTCTATCGATTTCGCCTTGGCGTAATTGTAGCTGTCGCTACAGATAAACAATGCTTCCGGATTTTGAATTGTGGGGGTCTTTACACATAAAAGGGAAGGCGTGTTTACCCGCCTCCCCTTGCCTAGAAAACATTAAGGATTAACTTTAGAGTTGAACACTTGTTTACCGTCTTTAAATTCAAGAACTGTTGCTGTTTTAATTGGGTTATGATTTTTGTCAACTGTAAAAGTACCTGTTACTAAAGAAAGATCTTTCGTGTCAGCTAATGCATCTTTAATAGCTTCCCCATCCGTAGAGCCTGCACGCTCAATAGCATCAGCGATGTAGTAAATTGTGTCATAGCCGAGTGCATTGAAAGCATCTGGTGCTTTATCGTCGTTCGCTGCTTTAAACGCCTTTACGAAGTCTTGAATTTTTTGATCTGGGTCTTCCGCAGAGTAGTGGTTTGTAATGTACGTGTTATTCAGCGCTTTCTTACCAGCTAGCTCTACTAATGTCGGTGAATCCCAACCGTCAGCTCCCATCAGTGGAACATCAATACCCATATCACGCGCTTGTTTTACAATTAAACCAACCTCTTCATAGTATCCCGGGATAAAAATGAAGTCGGGCTTTTCTGCTTTAATAGTTGTTAATTGCGTACGGAAATCAGTATCCTTCGCTACATACGCTTCTTCCTTTACAACTTTCCCGCCGTTTTTTGTAATGGTTTCTTTAAATGATTTCGCTAAACCTTTTGCATAATCAGATGCGTTGTCCGCAAAAATAGCTACATTTTTTGCCTTCAATTCATTAGAAGCGAAGTTTGCAGCCACAATCCCTTGGAATGGATCGATGAAACAAGTACGGAATGCATAGTCATTAACGCTACCATCATCATTTACTGTAATATTTGGGGCTGTCCCTGATCCAGTAACGATTGGAATTTTTTTGTCGTTAGCAATTTGCACTGTTGCAACTGTATTACCAGAAGTTGCAGGAGCTAGCATTGCTACTACCTTATCCTGTGTTATTAGTTTAATAGCTGCTGCAGTAGACTCTGAGTTTTCAGACTTGTTATCTACTTTAATCAGTTCAATTTTTTTTCCGTTAATTCCGCCTTTATCATTAATTTCTTTCTTTGCAAGTTCTGCTCCTAGAGCAATCGAAGAACCATAGGAAGCTACGCCACCTGAAAGCTCTAAGTTTGCACCGATTTTAATCGTATCACCGTCAGAAGAACCGCCACCGCCTGATGATGATCCTCCCCCTGAACTTGAACTATCTCCGTTACCACAACCAGCAAGAACGCCTGCAAGTAGTGAAGATGCCACTAAAAGTGAGCCAAACTTTTTAAGCTTTTTGTTCTCTCTCATAATTTTATTCCCCCTAAGTTTTTTCAAATGTTAGATATTTCTGATAATTATAAACAATTCATAGCATTTCCTCAATAACAAAAATAGCCAAAATTATAATTTATAACTATCTATACGTGAATCAACATATTATTCGTCTAAGCCTTTTACATTGTAAAACATTCTTTATATTTAGTCTAGAGTGATTTTTCAGTATAATTAGTAATTTAAGAATTTTCTATTAATTGTCAATAGATATTACTATTAAAACTATTATTTTTACGCTAAAAACTCTTTAAAAAAGACCTTTTAAGATTGCAAGATTTAAGATATAAGGCAACAACGTTCTCAGGAAGTATTCAATTGGAATTGCTAATAACTATTTATTTCCTAGAAAATAAAACCATAAAAAGAAATAATCTATAGTAAGTTTTTTCTTTGCTGCTACATTTTATTAAAAAAACTTAGAGCTGAATTATTTCCACAGCTCTAAGCTTTTTTCAATGCAAACACACAAAGGCGTTCGTTAATATTTGTTTCATTTTTAAGATGAACCTCATGGATTAATTCAAACGGTGTCCCATGAAGTAAAAATTGTAAATAATCATACGGTGGGTAATATAAAATAATATGAATTTCACGCATATGCTGTTCATAAGATTTCCATATATTATGAATGACTGTACGGAAAATATGAATTGAAAACGGATTGAAAAAAAAGAAAACCGTGTCGCTCGGCTGAATAGCATAGTCCTCCGCTATTGAATGAATAAAGGAAATCGGCACTTGCGCACTCTTCTTTTGAAGATAGCTCCTTTTATTATTCTCAGCCTCTCCATAAAAACCTGCATCCATTTCTACCCCAATTGTCGGAATATGAAATTTATGATGTACATAAATAGGGACTCTCCCTTTTCCACATCCCATATCGATAAACACTGGATTATCAGGCATTTCATACTCCGAGAATAATTGTTCTAAACCAATATACGGTGTAGGCTCATAACGATGATAATGAGCTAGTTTAGGAAAGCCGTATTGATCACCGACTGTATTAATATGTAAATATTTATCAAATTGATGTTCATTCATACTATTGCTCCTAAAAAAAGAATGATTAATTTTAGCACGATAAATAGGAAAAACCATACCCAAAAGTTTTGGATATGGTTATTTTTTTAACGACCTCTTCGGTTAAATTTTAAAACAAAGAGCAGTGCAACTATTAATAAGGCAAAGCAAACAACCGCTGTAAGAATTGTATTTTTATCAATAACACTTCCTTGCTTTAGTTGCTCATCGCCTTGGTTAGGCCACATGGCTCCTCCGTTTTGGTCAGGTCGTTGCATTGGGCCACCACCATTTGGTTTTTCTCCCTGCTTATCACCATTTTGATTAAATGGAGGAGCTTGCGAAGGATCAAAGTCATCTGGTCTTTGCATCGGAATGTTCATGTCACCCATTTCGTCTGGATTAGGCATTGCCATATTCCCCTGTGTTGTTGCTTCCACAACAAGTTCTCCAGACAGCTGCTTTAAAATAGATTCGGAGCGTTGCTTTGCAAATTCAGGGAGACTTTTTTCTCCTTCTACCGCTTCTATAAACTGTTCTGTTGTAGAGAATTTCGTAGGGTCTGCTTCCACATATGTTGTTAATAACAATGCTAATTTTTTGGTAATGTTTTGTATGTTATCTTCTGTTAAGAAATTAGTCGCTATCTCTTCTAAATAGCCTTCATATTTAGCACGATACTCTTCATTTAAAAGTAAGGCGTTTAATAGCGGCCGCTCTTCAAAAGTTGTGCCAGATACAGGTGTAGTCACACTAAAGTTAATAGAGCTATCTTCCATCAGATCCCCAGACAATCCAAATCCCATATCGAGTCCACCCTGTTTCCGGTCAGCATTTGGCCGTTGCTGGTTACCATTATTCGGAGGCTTCATTTCGGATTTTTCATTTATCAGTGCATCATTAGGTGCTTTTATATCGGCATTGTTGCCACCCATTCTACCACCAACACCAAAGCCGCCAAACGACATATTAAAATCCCATGGTATGATCGAAAACATACCATTTTCCTCATACAAATAGTAATTGTGTTTCATAGTTCCCTGATAACTATCAAGATTTACGAGCGCTGTATTCATAGCAAAGTAACGTAGCATTTCATCGACATCAATATATTTTTCGATATTACCGCCATTATTGATTGCTTCAATCATGTCAATGAATTTTGATTGATCAACATTGCCTTCGTTCGTTTTTAAGCCAATTCCCGTATAATCAGCAATATCATCACTAATATATTTTAAATCACTGCCTGTCCCATCTGGCTTAAACAAAAATCCATCATTAGAGCCATAGTTATTTGCCAGGAATGTTTCATCCACTGCTTCTACCCCTAAAAATAAACCTCGATCCTTACCATTCACTGTGACATACATATATGAATGAGCAGGTGTAGGTAATCCCATTTGTTCCATGAGCTCATAAGAAATATATTCTCGCATTAATGTTGTATCACTGAAATTATTGTTTAAATTTAATTTTTTCAGGCCATATAGGCTTTGTGTATCATCGTAATAATCGAAATCTAATTTTAAGCTATATCGATCCGAGTCGCTATTTACAACCGAGTTCAGTGATGAACTTCCTTTTGTACGAATAGCTACATTCTCTATTCTCTTGCCATTTACCGTGATATTAGCTTGCTTCAACTCCTTATCTGCTGCACTTTCTAGCATGTCAGCCCAATCTTCCTCGGCTATTTCAATATCTACCGTTGTTACTTTATTTTCGTTAAACACAATAGACTCATAGGAAAACTCGGTATTTTTTGTTTCAATGCCTGCGTTTGGAAGAACAGCAAATACAACAACAAAGAGGAGTAGCAGAATTGCCATACTAATATAGACAACCCGTGTTTTAATCATTATCTGCACCTCTCTTCATAGTTAGAAAACTCCTCTAGAGTGGTTACTAAGCAGTGAAATTACCATCATAGCTAAGCATTACTGCTGATTTTACTCCAGGTACTTTTGTAAGATTGTCCATCAATTTTGTATCATTTTGTTTAACACGAATTTCATAGGTTGTTTCAATTTCAACATCCGACATAATAGATTTTGATTTTAAAGCGAATTTTTTAGACTGTGCCGCAATAATATGCTCCACTTCCTCACAAGCAAAATCTTCTTCAAATTTCACAATTAAAAGATATGGATTTTCCACAGTAATTTTGTTTACAAACACTAGTAATACAAGACCAATTAAAACTGCGCCAATAATAACAAGCGGAATAAATCCTGCACCACAAAGAATCCCCGAAACTATTGCCCAGAAAATATATACTAAATCCATAGGATCTTTAATAGGTGTACGGAAACGCACGATTGATAGCGCACCAACCATACCTAGCGACAACAGCACATTTGAACTTATTCCCATAATCACTAGTGCAGTTGCCATTGTCATAATGAGCAGCGAAATATTGAAGGAATGAGAGTAAATCACTCCATTAAAGGTTTTCTTGTAAACAGTGTAAATAAACAGCCCTACAAAGAACGCTACAACTAACCCTAAAAGTGAATCTATTAATGAAAATGATGTTGTTTTCTCTAAAAAGCTAGATTTAAAAATATCGCTAAATTTTGTAGTATTCATTGTTCAATTCTCCTTTATACGTACATACGACTAAGCTGATATTTCGAATATGCCTCAGCACGTGTATCTACTGATTGTAATAAGTACTTAATAATATCCGGCAAGTACTCATCATATTTCACTTCTAAAATAACTAAGTTTGGCTCGAGTACATCAACCATCGGCAGCTTCGGATTAAACATATCTGTATTACGTAGGCTCGACTGTACTTTACTATCAAATGTGACACGCACATTTCCAAAGGGATAGATGTAAGCCTCACGCTCATAATCGACAACTGTCATTGGTTTCAATTGGTTATACTTCATGTCCTTATATAAATCTTGAATTAACGCTCGTTTGTCTTCCTCCATCCAAGCGATATCCCCACCACGCATTTTTTCATATTCCTTTTGGGATATAGCACACTTCGTTTTAAAGGTTAAATTATTTCGTTTACTTTTTCTCTCCAAATTTATAGTCGTAGTGGATTTACCGTAAATTCGTACTCGATATTTATCTCGATTGATATAACCCTCTTTTTTTTCATTTAGAACTTTGTTTTCAAAATTATCGAAGTATGTGCTGCGAATTAAATACTTACCATTTATCCCAGCATGCTTGTCTAGCTGCATTACATGTTGTATCTTAGTTTTTAATAATGCATAGTCCGGATAGGAGATAGCCTGTTTAATCTCCTTTCGACCGTTAGGATTAAACGAAGTAAGAGTAGGCATACAGTTCACTCCTTACATTTTTTCTATTTTGTATTGCTCTTGTTTTTCTGCTAACCAAGTTTCGTATTCCTCATTTATGCGATCCTCCAGCACAGTCTCATAAACTTCATCTTTTACATCCTCGAATACTGCCTCTTCTGCAGGTACTTTTTCGGTTACTTTAATGATGTGATAACCTTCTGACGTTTGCACAATATCACTGACGCTACCTTTTGCAAGGTCAAATGCAGCTTCTTCAAATTTCTCATCCATTTGTCCTCGACTAATATAGCCTATTTCCCCGCCAGCCTCATTCGTTGATGAATCGATTGAATATGTTTTTGCTAGCTCTGCAAAATCCTCCCCTGCTTTTACTTTTGCTAGCACATCCTTTGCTGTTGCCTCATCCTCCAATAAAATATGGCTAGCTACCACCTCTTCCTTTTGTCCATAGCTATCCTTATTGTTTTCAAAATATTGAGCTACTTCTTCATCTGATATGTCGATGCTTTCAGCAATGACATTTTTGGTAAGTTGATATATGCGAATATTATCCTTCACACTCTGCTCTGTCAGTCCATTCTCCTTTAATGCCGCTTGTAATGATTCCTCCCCACCATACGACTCGGCTAACTCCTTATACTCTTCCTGAATAGAGTCCTCGGATACAGAAACACCCACTTTCTTCGCCTCTAGCTCAACTATTTTATTGGTAATTAATGTATTCAGCACCTCTGTACCATATTGTTCACGCAATGCGTCATCTAGTTCTGTTTGTAAAATCTTTTCACCATCAACCTTCGCTACATAATCGCTACTATCACCACAACCGGCTAGTAGTATTAATAATGCAGCGGGTAAGGCCATCTTTCGGAAAAATCTGTTGTTTCCGGTCATCCTTAATCCCGTCCTTTCCTTTTGGTTTCTCGTTTACAATGCTTACTATAAAGGCCTAATGTGTCAGTCAGATGTCAGCTTTACATTTCCTTCAAAAAATCTTTACAAAAAAGCTACTACGCCCTTAGAGCGTAGTAGCCTTCTTTAGTGTTATTTCAAAGCATGTTCCTGATGAATTACTGTCAAGTAGTCGTAAATCACCGCCTATAGATTGCGCCATGATTTTACTAAGTGATAATCCTAAGCCTAAGCCACGGACCGCATATTTTTTATTTTCTCCTCTATAAAAACGTTCAAAGATAAATGCCTGATCTTCCTGAGGAATACCATGTCCTGTGTCCTTTACAGTAATGAAGATAGCACCCTCTTTTTCCACCAGCGTAATGATAACGATCCCTTCCTGCATTGCCTGCTTTGCATTCGTCAATAAATTAGTAACTATTTGCTGTATACGTACAACATCTACCTGAACATCAACGGATTGTGTAAGATAATCCATTTGTATTTTTACATTTTCGTCATCCTGCATTATTTCCCATTGTGCTACAGCATCACGTATTAACTGATTAACATTCATTGTTTCAAGCTTTACCGGAATGGCATCTACCGCAAAATGATTATAAGCTAGCAAATCACCGACCATCGTTTTCATTTTCGTCGTTTCTACTAATGCCATTTGAATAAATTCGCTAGCATCCTGACCTGTAACGACTCCATCTTTCACCGCCTGCAATAATCCACTAATTGACGTAACCGGTGTTTTTAGCTCGTGGGTGACACCTGCTAATAATTCTGTTCGAGTCTTTTCCAATTGTTCTAGCTTATTCGCCATTTCCTTAAAAGAAGTAACGAGCTCATAAATTTCTTCTTCCTTACTATTTTGAGGCAAATCAACTGTATAGTTTCCTTCTTGTACTTGCTTTGCGGCTTCGGCAACTTGTTTTATTGGATGTGCTAATCGTTTTGATAAAAAATAAATAGCACCCCACCCCAATACAGCTAGTGCCCCAATAAGTAATGCCAGTAACCCGTATGCTTGGTTAACCTTCGTTAAATTTTCCTTTTTCTCTAAGACAAGCACCCAACCAACGTCCTTATTGTCCCTTTGAAGTTTTCTTTTTACGACATATTGAACTAACTCTTGTCCCTCACTCGTTACAGTTATTTTCTTTGTCCCTTCTTCACCGTCCAGTAAGTTAGCAACATTTTTTTCACTCCCTGGAGGCATCGGCCGATTGCTACTTACTATATTGCCTGCTGTATCTACAACGTATAAAACAGGATCAATTTCTCGCATAGTAGATCGCTCACGATTACCAATAAACCTTGCAATATTGCTCATAGGCCCATTATTTGGGCCAGAAGTATCCGTTAGGCGAAATACAGTCTCGTCTGCTATAAATTCCATCATCTCTAGTCGATTTTGAAGCGTCGTATGCCGAATCCATGTCGCAGAAATAAAAGAGATAATAGCTAGACCTACAAAGAGAGTTAATAAGTAGCGGCTTGTCCAATAGTTGCGTAAAGATATTCGCTTATTTTTTTTGAACACTTAGCTGATACCCCAATCCACGTAGTGTCTTTATTTCTCCCTCTTCTTCATCCCATTCCTTAAGTACCTTTCGTAGTCGCTTCACCGCTAAATCCACTGCTCTATCACTACCTTCATACTCCCAGCCCCAAACTTGATCTATAAGTTGGTCACGTGTAAATGTTTGGTTTGGATGCTCGGCCAAAAATAAAAGTACAGATAAATCTCTAGGCGTTAAGATGATTTCTTCTCCCTTAAGTAGCACTCGATGGGCTTTCATATCAATCTCTAGCCCGCCAAAACGTTTTATTTCTGAAGATTCATGGCTTCCTTTAGCGCGCCTTAAAACCGCCTTTACTCTTGCCACTACCTCATCTGCTATAAATGGCTTTGCAATATAATCGTCTGCTCCTTGATCGAAGCCCTCTAATCGATAATTTACATCGCCTAATGCTGTTAGCATGATAACTGGACAAGGGCTAACTTCTCTAATTTCCTTTAAAATTAACCAACCGTTTTTTTCTGGTAACATGATATCAAGTAATACTAAATCAGGTTGAACCTCTTGAAATATATCCAATGCCTGACTCCCATTAAAACATTGCATAACATCATAGCCTACTTTTTTCAAATATGCCTTTAAAACCTGGCTTATTGCATATTCGTCTTCTACTACTAATATTTTAGCCATGCCCTTTCACCTCGTCACCAGTTCATTCGTGTTTTCATTATATCATCGGATTATGTCAGTTAAATGTCAGGGCCTAGTGAGTCTATTCATTCTTGTAGTGGCGTATCAAATATCAAGCTATGTGCAATTTACATTGGTCTTCTATTGACAATGTCTTCCTATGCGAATTATCATTGATTGCGAATGATAATCATTGATAATTCATTCATATAGTTAATTAAAAAATGATTAGGGGGGAAAGTATGATTATTGTTACAAATCGAATTCAAGTCAAACCAGGCTTTGCTGCAAAAATGGCACCGAACTTTACAAAACCAGGACCTCTACAGCAGTTTGAAGGCTTCCATAAAGTGGAGGTATTAGTTTCAACTGATGACCCGACTTATGACGAAATGAGCGTCAATATGTATTGGGAGTCTAAGGAGCATTTCCAAGCTTGGCGTAATAGCGATGCTTTCGCTGCAGCTCATCACCGTCCTGGACAAAGCTCTGAGGGAGGAAAACCTGAAAACAGTCCACTTATCGGTAGCAAAATAGTTATTGCTGAATTAGCTTCTTCGATTGAAGCATTACGCTAAGTTGTAACTTTTTTTTGCAGGCTGAAAGAAGTTACAACTAAAATATCTTCTGATTCTATCTAAAAAAGATCCTGCATTTTTGAAAATGCAGGATCTTTTTGAATTATTGCATGAAAACAACTAAAACATAGCCAAGTATTGATAAGCAAATTGAACCGATAAATCCTGCAATAAACGCTTTTACGCCTAATTGCTTAAAGGTTTTTATCTCTACATTTAAGCCTAATCCAGCCATCGCCATGCCAATTAAAACATAGGCGATATTAACAAATGCTTGTGCTACATTAGCCGGTACAATCCCTAATGAATTAATAGCACTCATCGCTAAAAACCCAAGAATAAACCATGGAATAATCGATAGTGAAAATCCTCCATTATCCTGCCCCTTATCAATTCTTCGATATAAAATACCGATGACGATGGCTACCGGTACGAGCAATGCGACACGTGTTAGCTTCACGATAACTGCCATATCAATGGCTTCATTTCCACCAGCTGAGGCTGCTGCAATAACATGAGCAATTTCATGTAGGGTGCCTCCCGCAAAAATACCATATTCAGTAGGCGTTAAGTGAAATAGTGAATATAACACCGTATAGACTAATGTGAATACAGTCCCTAACAATGCGACTATTGCTGCGCCCACTGCCGTTTCTTTTTCATTTGCTTTAATTTGAGGAGCAATAGCAACAACAGCAGCAGCCCCACAAATTGCTGTACCACAAGCTGTTAATATGCCTAGCTTCTTATCAACATGAAATACCTTCGTTAAGCCATATACAACCACTAAAGCAAATACCAGGTTAATAAAAGCTATAAGGAAGACACTCGCTCCGGCATTGTAAATATCCATTAAATTTAAACGCATACCTAATAAAATAATACCGAGACGTAATAATTTTTTACTTGAAAACGTTATGCCTGTTTGCCAAGCTTCCTGCACCTTAAAGGTTGCTCTCCAAGCCATACCTAATATAATGGCAATGACAAGTTGCCCTAATATGGAGAAGAACGGAAATGTCGAAATATACTTTGCTACTAAGGCAATAATGAGTGTCAACAATATCCCCTTCATAAACGCTGGGGACAGGAAACTTTTTAACCTATGCTGGCCATTATCCATGTTGTTCACTTCTTTCATCCTTGATGATTATTACTTTATTAGAAAGTTAATCATCAGTAAAATACATATATATAATCGTAATTATTAATATTTCTAATGATAGGAGTGATGATATGCAATTTGATGCTTTACGAACGTTCATCACACTGGTGGAGGTCAATAATTTTACGAAAGCCTCTGAAATACTTCATATTTCACAGCCAAGTGTCAGTTTACACATTAAAAATTTAGAGCAAGAATTTCAAACGACTTTATTTATACGTTCGCCAAAATCTGTACAAATCACACCAACTGGAGAAATTTTATATAAACGAGCAAAGCAAATGATGGCCTTTGCCGAGGCAGCTAAGGAAGATATTTTAACCTATCATCAAGAAATTCAAGGTACACTTGTGATTGGCGCTAGCTTTACAATTGGCGAATATATATTGCCTCCGATCATAGCGAGCTTGCAACAGCAATTCCCACAGCTAGAGCTTCAAGTTATTATTGGCAATACAAAAGAAATCATTCAATATACAAAATTATTACAAGTCGATATCGGTCTTATCGAAGGACAGGCACACGACCACGAACTTCTTATTAAACCGTTTATGCAAGATGAGTTATTTATTGTCAGTGCGAGTAATCACCCCCTTGCAAAGGAGTCAACGATTACGATTGCGGACCTGCAGCAGCAAAATTGGGTTGCACGTGAAGAAGGCTCTGGTACACGTTATTATTTAGATCACTTATTTAGAGCAAACGGGCTCCAAGTACGTTCACTTCTTACTATTAGTAGCAATCAAGGTGTGAAAGAAAGCGTTATTCAAGGGCTTGGACTTTCATTACTATCTGCTAGTGTCATTGAACGTGAATTAAAAAACAATGATATAAAAATCATACCTCTCGAGGATCAACATTTTACACGAACATTTTCTTATTTGTACTCACCTACAATGAAAAACAAACGCAATGTTGACATTCTTTTAGAGGCACTATTAAAAAAAGCTTAGCGTTTACTACTCGCTAAGCTTCATGTTGTTGAAAAGCTATTATATGTCAGAAGATCCATACTATATGAAGTGGTTGATTGGAGTGGAGACTGGGCGACTCCTTGGGGATCAGCGTCACAGATGAGACCCTGCAGCGAAGCGAAGCGGCTCATCGGACGCCCCCAGGAAGCTCTGCTCTGCGCGAAAGCGAAGCGTCAGCGGCAAAGCGCCCAGTCGGAACGGAAATCAACCTCTCGTTTTGCGGAAGAGCCATACTTTATTTAATGGGACACCTATAGATTCCCTTCACAATTTTGTTTTTCAACACTACCCGCTAAGCTCACTTTATAATTCTTGGATTTAAACGTTTGCGCTCCTGCTTATGCTCAATAATTTCGACGAATTTCAACGCTGCTCGGGATAAAGGTACACTTTTCAAATAACACATGCCAATGCTTCTTGTTGGAATACTCTCTGTTAAGGTTAGTTCATATAAAAGTCCTCGCTGCAAATAATCCTTAGAAAATTCTTTCGTTACACAGGCAATCCCTAAATTACTACGTGCAAATTCAAGCACTAGATCATGTGATCCAAGCTCAAACTCAGGCTCAATACGGATTCCCTTTGCAAATAAATAATCTTCTACATACTTTCTTGAATTTGATTTTTTCTCTAAAAAAATTAGTGGAAACTTTAACAAATCCTCAAAGCTTATGCTTTTTGAGGCCAACGTTTTGTACTTCTCACCACATACAAAAATATCTTGAACTTCTGTGCAAGCAGTTAACTGTAATGTCGCATCTTCTATCGGAAAATTACAAAGCCCTATATCAACCTCACCTGATTTAATAAAGTTACAAATTTCCGAAGTTGTTCCATTTAACATTTGTAGTTTTATATTTGGATACATTGTATGAAACGCCTCTAGATAAGGCATTAAAAAGAAACGCGAAATGGTGTCCCCAACCCCAATTTTCAACTGGCCTGTTGTTAAATTTTTAAATTCGAGCAACTTCTCCTCACCAGCATCTAAAAGGCCTAACGCTGAATTTGTATACTCATATAGAAGTCTACCCTCAGTTGTTAACGTCACCCCTTTAGGTGTGCGATTAAAGAGGCGTGTACCGAGTTCCTTTTCTAATTGCATCATAGCTTGACTAATAGCTGGTTGAGTCATATATAAATCTTTAGCCGCTCTTGAAAAGCTACTATTTTTTGCAACAATACTAAAAACACGATATAAATCTAATTTCCCTATCATATAAGCACCTCTTATAGCTATTATACGAACTATTAATTTTACTTATATCATTAAAGGGGCGTATAGTAAAACTATATTGGTTTTATTTAACATACATTTACCTGTTTAATAAGGAGAGATTATTTTGGAACGTGTAGTTGGTACAGTAGTAAGAGGTCTTCGTGGTCCAATTATTAACGAAGGCGATAACATTGAACAAATCGTTGTTGATACAGTATTAAATGCAGCAAAGGCTGAAGGCTATTCCATTGAAGATCGTGACATTGTCACAGTAACAGAGTCTGTCGTAGCGCGTGCACAAGGTAACTATGCATCTATTGATGATATCGCGGCTGACGTAGCAGCTAAATTTGGTGATGATACTGTTGGTGTTATTTTTCCAATTCTAAGCCGTAATCGTTTCGCTAACTGCTTACGTGGTATTGCAAAGGGTGTAAAAAAAGTTGTTCTTATGCTTAGCTATCCATCCGATGAGGTTGGGAATCACCTAGTTGATATTGATGAACTAGATGTTAAAGGCATTAACCCTTGGACAGATACGTTAACTGAAGTTGAATTCCGTGAGCATTTCGGCTATAAAAAACATACATTTACAGGCGTAGATTATATCGAATATTATAAAGAACTAATCGAAGCTGAAGGCGCTTCTTGTGAAGTAATCTTTTCAAATAACCCAAAAACAATTTTAGACTATACGAAGAGTGTATTAACTTGTGATATTCATACACGCTTACGTACAAAACGTATTCTTACGGCAAATGGTGCTGAAAAAGTATACAGTCTTGATAATATTTTATCTGAATCTAATAACGGTTCTGGCTTTAATGCAGAGTATGGTCTTCTTGGTTCTAATAAAGCTACCGAAGATAGCGTGAAATTATTCCCTCATACTTGCCAACCTATTGTTGATGGCATTCAAGCAAAAATTAAAGAAGCTACAGGTAAAACAGTTGAAGTCATGGTTTATGGTGATGGTGCATTCAAAGATCCTGTAGGTAAGATTTGGGAGTTAGCTGACCCAGTTGTTTCACCGGCTTTCACCGCTGGATTAGATGGCACGCCAAACGAAGTAAAACTAAAATACTTAGCAGATAACGATTTTGCTGATCTTCGTGGTGACGAATTAAAAGAAGCCATTTCTGCGTATATCCAAAATAAAGATGAAGATTTAACTGGAAAAATGGCTGCCCAAGGTACAACACCTCGTCGTTTAACAGACCTTATTGGTTCACTATCTGACCTAACTTCTGGTTCAGGCGATAAAGGGACACCGATGATTTATATTCAAGGTTATTTCGATAACTATACCAAGTAACTTTCAAAAAAAGTGCGAGCTGATTGCTCGCACTTTTTCTATTAACATATTCATATTTTTATATACTAATTTACTTTGGAAGCACTAAATATTACACCAGTAGCTTCATCATATTTTAGGTTATAGCGAATCGTATCTTTCTCGACAGTTGTTTCATTCTTTTGATATTCATAACTTTCGTCAAACAAACGTAAATCCTTCAAAACATCGCCAATCTCGTTTTGGTTTAAGTCCGGGTTTGTCATACCGATTAACAATCCCATAGAAAGTATGATATCCACCCCTTCACCTTGCCCCACCATAACCAACTCATGTACTGCGCCTTTTTCATCAACGCTCTCAATTAAAGTAATATCCTTACCCAACTTCGAAGTAATTGTTTCTGCATCTTTCTTTGTATTTTCAAGGGAATATGAGAAGTCTAGTTTTTTTACTTCTTTATTGAATGCCTCTATAAATTCTTCTTGATTATTATAAAGAGGCAGCGTCATTGCCATTCCAATTATCATTGGAGAGACAAAGTAGATACCCGCTATGCCGGTAGCTATAGTACGTTTCTTCTTAGTAAGCCTCCCCTGTTTCCACATAAGAAATACGCCCAAAGGAGGAAAAATAATTAACCAAAACCACATAAACCAAGCTGTTTTAAAAAACGGGGTTCTAAGTTTTGACTCTGGTTTATGCATCATCTTTCTTTCCCCCTTTTAACAATTCTTCAATTTTAATATTAAATATAAATTTCCTAGCGTTATCTGTACCTACATGTAAGGAGTCTTTTAATATATTTACAATATTTTTATCATACTGTGTATTGTTTTCATCTTCCATTAAATGATTAAAAAGAGACCTCCCTTCAATATCAGCCGTCTTAATATCAAAGCTTTTTTGTAGTAATTGTTCCCCTTCTAATCTTTGAAGTTTCTTTTGATATTGTGAGATTACTGTTGGTGTGTCTGTTTTTTTGACCAATAATTTATAGAGCTTTTTAGCATCCTTATATTGCTTTTGGTGAAATGCTTCTTCTGCATCGCTCGTTAAAGACTCTACCGTTTCATTATAAAAAGATTTAATCTTATCCAACTCTTTTATCTTCTGAGCCTCTTGGATAATGCCGAAGGTTTCTTCGTAATCTTTTTCATCCCTAGCATTTGTTGCTTTATAAAGTAATTCATCTATTTTTTCATTGTCTTCCATTTGTTTTAATAAACCATTAGCTTTTTGCTTAATCACATCATTAGAATGTCGATTTTCTTTGATATAAACTGCATAATCTTTAGCTATCGAATATTCCCCAGTATTAGCCTTAGATTCAGCTAATTCATATATAGCATACACAGACTTTTGTATAAGACTATCTGTTTTACTACTATCTTTATTTAATTCGTAAATCTTTTCAAGTTCACCAATAGCTTCCTTATAATTTTTACTGTTATATAGATTCGTTGCCACTGTATAATAGTTTTCCGCCTTCACTTGATCCTCATCTATTTTGGGCTCCGGTGTTGAAGGAACTGGTTTTGATATATTACTACTACTATTAGATGTACTACCACCATTATGATAATGATATTCTCCGTATTCTAATCCCCATTTTTCACAGTTAGTTCGACAAGTATGTCCTCCATTACTATCCGTTCTACCTGGATGGGCACTTGCTGTAAACGGTAATAGTAGTAGTAAAAAACCGCATACTAAAACACTAATTTTCGACAAATAACCAACTCTCACCATTTATTCCTCCTAATTATAATAATTTACATATTTTATCTTATATCATATTTCCCATGAAGCATAGTACGATTTTGCTATTTCCGTTTTTGTTATTAAAAAATCAAAGATAAAAGAGAAAAATGGGAGTAGGTTTAGTTTTAAAGCAAATATTCCAATTAAGAAGACGATTGTAACCCCGTTCACAGAAAAATCCCCTAAGTATCCTTTTTACACTGTCTACTTAGAGGGGATCAAATCAATCTCAATTTTATTTATGGGGTTCATTATAACATTCACAAAAAGAGGACTCATAGACCCGTGAAACTTGTCAAAAGACAAAACTAATTTTATCTATTATTTCATTAAGTGAGGAAGACAGGAATCGAAACTGTAAGTTCCCTATTCTGTAAAGGGATATGCTACCACTGCATGCTTACTCATATTCATTATATAGTACTAATTTCACGTTAAAGAATTACAATTTCCTCAGTCCTTTTGTTTTCTATTAGATTAAATCCTTTCAAATCACACTTATTTCAATTATTAGGTTTTACTTCTTCATTTAACCAATGTTCGGTTATTTGAACATGATTCTGTCTCACCAATTTCCCTAGGTTTAATTGAAAATCATAATGGAAGGCAGCTGCGTTTCTAATAACATACCCTCCCTGCTCACCTCAAAGAAGTAATTTTCCTGTAACATCTTCTTTATTTTCTCTTCATCAAAAATACCCCGATATAATACTGGCACCTTTTTAATTCCTAGTTTAGTTGCATAATGCACTGTTTTCTTTCATATATTTATAAAAAGCTCCTCATATTTGGGCAGGCTCTGGATTTGTGAAAGAAATTGCTCTTTTGAGATTTAATACAGGCTCCTTCATGTACATTATGAACCTCTTCTACCCCTCCCCCAATATCAGAAAATCTATAATCCCCTCTCATTTTTTCCATCATCACTATCGGAAACCCCTCTTTATTTATTAATTTTACGATATACAAAACAAAAATATAATATCAAAATAATAATATACAACTTTCGCACAACACAACAATTTACCTAAAAAAATACCCACATCCCTACCCAATATTTGTCGCATCAACAATAACAAATTGATCATCAGCCACATTAAAACACTCACACAAAAAACAAAATACCATTTGCGATCCTACCTTGCAGCATCACCAAATAATTTCTTGACGAATGGCATCACTTGAAGAATAAGCGAACTTCCGCTTTTTGCTAACCCTTTAAAAAACACGCTCTAATCGCTATATCCTTCATTTCTTCCTTATAAAAATATATTCTTCAACTAAAGATTAACTTCCATTCTTTTTACTTATCGAAAATTAACCACCGCCTTAGTTTTAAAGTATCGAGATTAAATTTCGGGGTTTGAGGGTTAAAATGATGTAAATTATGTATAACATTTGTTAGAACGTGAATATAAGCTGATTGGAGTGAAGGCGGGGCGAATGCTTGGGAATCAGCGTCAACAGACGAGACCTTTAGAGTGAGCAAATAGGATAACACCTTTGTGATCAACATCATGCAAAGTGTGCAGTCGGAACGGAAATCAACCTTACGTTATGATAAAAAAATCACATGCTAAGAGGTAAAAAATCAGAAATCAAGCTACAGAAAAAGGACTGTTCCTGCTTTCGCAGAACCGCCCTTTTTATTAAAAAATTGATTTTCTTTTGTGATTTTATTATATCATAAATTTGCCAAAATTACTAGACTATACTTCTTTCTGAACTAGCTGTATGATAAATTTCCCGATTAAAAAGCCATACAAATAATTATATGGAGAGGAATGTGAGGAGCGTTGGAAAAGCAATATGAATGGACAGAAGAAAAGCAGAATCTTGTTCTTTGTTTAAACACAGTTGGTCACAAAAAAGAGGAGTTACTTCAAAAGGAAAAGGATGTTAGAGACACTGCTTTAACGTTAAAGAAAACCTTTTGGGATGACGTCAGAGTGAATTTAGATACGCCAGAGGACATAGACGAGACCTATTATGCTATTAAACAACAGGCAGAGCTTTTATCCGATTCCCAGCATGCTCAGCAGCGTGCCATCAAAGATATCAAAATTTATGACCGTTTACTGCAATCACCTTACTTTGCCCGCATTGATTTTTTACAGGATGGTCATAATGAACCGTTAAAGATTTATATCGGTGTAGCGACCTTAATGGATGAAGAGAATGAAAACATATTAATTTATGATTGGCGAGCCCCTATATCAAGTATGTATTATGACTTCACGCCTGGTCCAGCTACTTATGAAACAGCGACTGAAGAAATCGAAGGTGAAATGCTTTTAAAACGGCAATTTATTATTAAAAATGGACAATTACAATCGATGTTTAATACAGGTTTAACGATTGGTGATGATTTATTACTTGATATACTTGCCCAAAATGCAAACGAACATATCCGAAGTATCGTAGCAACGATTCAAGCTGAGCAAAATCAAATAATTCGACATGTCAGCACTCCTTATCTAATTGTAGAAGGTGTCGCGGGTAGTGGAAAAACGGCAGTTGCACTCCAACGTGTTGCTTATTTGTTGTATCATTATCGAGACCAAATTACTGCTGATCAAATACTATTGATTACACCTAATCAACTCTTTAATCAATATGTTCATACGGTTTTACCTGATTTAGGTGAAGATAATATGCAGCAATTAACCTTCTCCGAATATGCAACAAAACGTTTAGGTCGACAGTTCCAATTGGAATATCCTTATGAGCAATTGGAGTCACTTTTAACAGAGAAGGATGACTCGCTTTATCAAACGAAGCTTACGATTATTTCGTTTAAAGCTAGCCTCCAATATCGAGAATTAATGGACAAATATATTGAGTACCTTGCACGCGAAGGTTTGCTATTTAAAAATATTGTTTTCCGCGGAGAAAGAATAATTAGAGCTCAAGAAATTGCTGAGTACTTTTATTCGTTCAATGCCACAATGCCCATCCCAAATCGACTGCAATTAGTGAAAGAATGGTTGTTACAACGTTTATCGACAATTGAAAAAGCAGAACGGGCGAAAGAATGGGTAGAAGAAGCTAGTGAGCTTTTAGACATTGAAGAGTATACAAAAACCTATAGCGAGCTTTTACATGAAGGTCGGTTTTCAGAAAACTCCTTTGATGATTTTGAGCAAGAGCGTAAGAAAATAGCCATCCAAATTGTCCAAAAAAAGTTCAAGCCACTTCGTCAATCTGTAAAACAATTAAAGTTCGTTCATATGTTAGGCATTTATCGACAATTATTTGATATGAACAACTCTATTCATCAGCAATTACAGAATCTTTTACCCGAGCAATGGGAAGACATCTGTCAACATACACTACCTAATTTAGCAAAACGCATAATTTCATATGAAGACGCCGCTCCATTTTTATACTTACAGGACAAAATAGAAGGTCAACGAACAAATACGATGATTCGTCATGTCTTAATTGACGAAGCACAAGACTATTCTCCATTTCAGCTATTTGTATTACAACAATTATTCCCACGTGCACGTATGACTATATTGGGCGATGGACATCAAACCATCCATCCTCATACCTTTAAAAACCCTTCACTGCTAACACCACAATTGTATGGTGAACAAGCAGAAAAAATGATATTAACGAAAAGTTATCGCTCAACAAAGCAAATTATTCACCTTACCTCGAAAATTTTACATGGGGACGCCAAAGTAGAAGCCTTTAATCGAACTGGTCCCGAACCGACGATCACGATTGTTCCGAATGAACGAGACTTAACTGAACAGCTTGTCGAAAAGATAAACAGCTTGTCCCTAAGTTTCGAAACGATCGCAGTCATCTGTAAAACAGAGCAAGAGTGTACGATGGTTTATGATCAAATGAAAGACCACGTAGATATTCAACTCATTACGCGTCATACAAAACAATTTAAAAAAGGTATTCTACTGTTACCTGCTTATATGGCAAAAGGAATTGAATTCGATGCTGTCTTGATCTACAATGCCTCCGCAGCTAATTATTCTAGAGAAACAGAACGTAATTATTTCTATACAGCTTGTACACGAGCTATGCATGAACTGCACATTTATTCACTGAACGAGTTAACACATTTTTTAAAGCTTTAAAAAAAGAGAATCTGCATGCTTGCAGGTTCTCTTCTTTTTCTTTCATTATCTTTAAATGTAGTACGTATAATCCTCTGGAATAACACGCTTTAAGAATTTCTTCGTGCGCTCCTCTTTTGGATTCACAAAGATATCATGAGGACTTCCTTCTTCTATTACGACACCACCGTCCATAAAAATCACCCGGTTTGCTACATCTTTCGCAAAACCCATTTCATGTGTGACAACAAGCATCGTTGTTCCTTCAGCTGCAATGTTTTTCATAACCTGAAGGACCTCTCCTACTAACTCTGGATCAAGTGCAGAAGTCGGTTCATCAAATAAAATAATATCAGGATTTAACGCTACTGCTCTTGCAATACCAACTCGCTGCTGTTGACCCCCAGACAATTGACTTGGATAGGCATCATATTTTTCTGATAAGCCTACTTTATCGAGCGCCTTTTTGCCAATTTCAATGGCCTCTACCTTTGGAACTTTACGTCCTATAATAAGCCCTTCTGTCACATTTTCTAGCGCTGTTTTATTCGTGAAAAGATTATAGTTTTGAAATACAAAGGCCACACGTTGACGAATAGAATGTACGTCCTTCTTCTTCACATTTTGAAAGTCTACTTGGATATCGCCAAATGTCGCATGCCCTTGGTCTGCTTTCTCTAAAAAGTTAATGCAACGTAATAATGTTGTTTTCCCTGAGCCGCTAGGGCCTAAAATAACAACAACATCGCCTTTATCAATGGCTAAATCGACACCCTTTAAAATTTCATTGTCACCAAACGATTTATGGATATTTTTAATTTCTAACATACTCGTTCACCCCTTAGGCTTTTGCCACTTTGAATTTACTTAAATGTTTTTCATAGCGTTTAAAAATGTATTCAACTGTACTACATAAAATTAAGTACACAATGAAAATATCAATATATGCTTCTACGTAATTGTAGCCAACGTTTGCAGCTACCTTAGCTTTTAATGTAATTTCGGGTAAGGACATTGCATAGCCTAAAGACGTCGCTTTAATGAGATTGACTGTAGCCGTACAAATATTTGGCATAGCTACTACTAAAGCCTGCGGAATAATAATATGGCGATAGGCTTGAAATGTTGTTAAGCCTACTGCCTGGGCAGCCTCTAGCTGACCTTTTTCAATCGTGCTTAAAGCCGAACGAAATACCTCTATTAAAATGGCGGTTGTACTAAATGCGAAGACGATAAATGCATACCAAATCGGATTGATTTTATAAATATCATAGGCAATATTATATTTTTCAAAAATAATTTTTAGTAGTAATGGGATACTACTATAAATAATAAAGATTTGAATGATTATCGGTGTACCTCGGACAAAGGAGACATAAATTTTCGCTATATGATGGATCACTGGTATTTTATTGATCCGTGTTAGTGCTAGTAGAAAGCCTAGTGGCAGAGCGACAAACATAGCAACAATTGTCACAAGGAGTGCGATAGGTACACCTGATAATGCAACGAAAAATGTTTCAACTAAAAATTGATAATTCACGATTATGCCTCCTTACGTTGTTTCTAATGTCTTTTTCCCCTTACCAAAGAACTTCTCCAGCATAGCAAAGAATTTTTCGATAATAATCGACAGTACCCAATAAACAATCGCTAAAGCAATAAATATTTCTAATGCATGTGCATTAATATTACTTGCGATAATTAAATTTGCCTTTCCAACAATATCAATTAAGCCGATTGTATAAGCAAGTGCCCCTTCCTGTAATAAGGCAATCATACCGTTTCCGAAGTTCGGTAAAGCAATAACGAGCGCCTGTGGGAAAACAATACGGCGATAGGCCTGAAGTGGCGTTAATCCAACACTAACAGCCGCTTCAAATTGCCCTTTATCAATTGCTAAATAAGCGGAACGAATAACTTCTGACATAATCGCCGCAAACTGCAAAGTGAACGTTACGACTACGAAAATGGCCGTTTCAATTGAATGGAGATTTATGCCGAAGTTTTCGGCTAACGCTGGAACACCATAATATACGAGGAATAATAAGACGATAGATGGTGTACAACGCATAATCGTAGTATATAGGTTTGCTAATCTTTGTAGCAATTTTATTGAACTTAGCTTGGCAGCCGCTAATAGTAAACCAAATATAGTGCCTAGTACAATGGAAGACCCTGCGACTAAGAAGGTAACTTTTAAAAACGGCAATAATACAGGAATCGAGTTCCAAATGTATGATGCATCAAAATACTTCTCCATTTCCTCACCAACTTCTATATTTCTATAATTTCCTTTGTATGAATAAAGACTGCTGAGTATACTGACTCAACAGCCTTTTATTTGGTAGAACACTTTCTCTTCCTAAGAGAAGTCTTCTTTGATCAGCTACCGCTATTAGCGCTTCACAGAATCTAACACTTCAAATAAATCTCGACCGTAAAACTTAGTGCTTAATTCATTTGTTTTCTTTTGCTCTTTAATTTTCGCTATAGCTTTATCGTAAGCATCTGCAAATTCTTGTTCCTTTTTATTGAACAGCGGCCATGTTTTAATAACGGCAAATTCGTTGTAAACTACGTCATCCTTTAAATTATGATAAGGGCCATCTTCTGCTAAAACTTGTTGTTTAAATGGACCTTCAATCATAATACCGCCATCGACACGTTTTTCATTTACCCATTGCACAACATCGACAGTGAACGCATCTCCAGCCTGTAATTTCACTTTATTGTCAGGGTTGGCTTTATTATATTCATCAATAATTGTGTATTGAGCATTATTCGCAGCAATTGGTGCTAATGAATAACCTTTTTTCGCAAAGTCGGCTAATGTTTTAACACCTTCATCTTCTTTACGTAAGACTAAACCCGCACTACTTAAACCTAAAAATTCTTTAGGGAAAATAAACTTTTCTGTACGTTCTTGCGTAAAGAAGGCATTTTTTACCCCTACTTGATATTTCCCTTGCTCAACGCCAATTAGTAGATCGTCACTAGTCGTCCCTACAAATTCAAACTTATAATCAGGTAACATTTCATCCACTAGCTTCATGACTTCCACATCGTAGCCTGTTGGATTTCCGTTATCATCGATATAACTAATAGGCTTAGATGCCTGATCATATGCAACCTTCACTGTACGTACTTTCGCGCCATCCTCTGAGTCTTTATCTGATGCTTCACCTGAATTACAGCCCGCTAAAATAGCAAGTGAAGCAAACCCTATTGCTGCCAATTGAAAAATCTTTTTCTTATGTTTAAACATATATCATGTCCCCTTATATGGTTTTTGTCATTGGTTTTCAGTCGATTTCTGCTGTTCGATTGCGGCATTTGCCAATTTAATAATAGTCATATCATCCATCGGTGGATTATGAAGTCCTGCACGAACATTTCGATAATAGCGCTGCAATGGATTGGTTAATTGTAAGCTTTTCGCACCTACTACACGCATTGCCTTATCGACGATTTCAATCGCCAAATTTGTTACTGTATGTTTAGCAACTGCCATTTCATTTGCTAAAAGTTCACGTCTAGCAGGGTCATCATAAGCCTCAGCAACTCCATACAGCACAAAGCGTGCTTGATATAGCTTCAATTCAATATCACCTAGAAGTTGCTGCACATTTGGTAATGTACTAATTGGAGCATTTAAACTATTAGGTTGATAATGATTGGCAAAATGCAGTGCATAATCGCGTGCTGCCTGCGCAATTCCTAAGTATGTTGCCGGTATATGTAGAATCCAACCATTTATCTTGCCACCACTTGGGTGACCTGGTAACTCTACTAAATGATTTGAAGGGACTATTACATCTTTTAAAACTAGATCATGGCTACTTGTGCCTCGCATTGCAGACATTTCCCAGTTTTCTTCAATTGAAAGCCCTTGGGCATCTTTATGAATAAGGAAGTAACCAATCTGATTTTCCTCCTCAATCCACGCTGATGTTAAGAAGTAATCTAGTACCGGAGAGGCTGTCGTAAAGATTTTACGTCCATTTAAGAGCCACCCTGCCTCTTTTGATACAGCATTTGTCCCTGGTCGTCCTCCTCGTGTTGGACTACCAGTTGCCGCTTCACTCGCAGCCCTATTGATAATGGCACCGTTCATTATTTCCTGAGCAAATGAACTAAGTAAATCGTCTGACCATAGCTTTTTCTCATATAGTTCACCTACAACACCTAATGTCCACCCTAGTGAGAGCGAAGCATTTTCGTCATAGCTTGCTAACGTTTCTTGAACGAGTACCATATCATAGACTGATAATCCTTCTCCTCCATACGCTTTCGGTAAAGTTAGTTTTGGATAACCAATTTGCAGAAGTAGCTTATGTGCTTCGAATGGAAAACGAGATTGTTCATCTACTTCTTTGGCTTCAGCCTTGATTGGTTCAGAAATAGATGCTAGCTGATTGAGCCAATACTGCTGTTGCTTTGTTTTAACAAATAAATTCTTCAAAAAATCTCCTTCTTCCTAAAATATATAAAACATATATACTTACTAAGAATTAAAATTGTAAAAAAATCTCTAACTACGTATTAGTAGCGAGAGGATGAGTGGTACTGAATTTTCTGATTCGTTGACATTTATGATACTTTTCACTTTTAAAAATGTCAATGGGTTAATAACAAGTTTTTTTATAAGTTTTATACATATTATGAACACGTCTTTTTTCACCAAGTAATATTTACAACATATGCTAAAACTAAAGAAAGAGGTGCATGTATGACGAATAATATTAATCCATCCTTAAATAATATGCCTATTTCAACTATGGCCCCTCAGGTTATTCAGACGAAATTTGGAGATATTAATGGAGATGGCTTACTTGAAACAGTTCTTTTGATGGGGACTAAAACACCAGATAGCCCTTTGTGGAAAAACCTAACGCTTGCTATCTTTTACGGACAGACGCACCAATTCGAAAAAATAATGCTAAAACAAAGCGTCGGCTATAACCCAACTATTTTTTTAGGTGACTTTACCGGAAATCATCTTGAAGATATTTTAGCTATTTCTGATACAGGAGGTAGCGGAGGCATTATTAACGGTGAACTATTTGCCTCTATAAACGGCAACATACGCTCAATTTTTGATGCAGAATCATTTAATAATAAGCTAAAGTACACGGTCAATTATCAAAATCAATACAAAGTAGCTGTTCGTAGTATGAATCCAAAAAAGCAATATATTATCGATTTACAATACAAAGGTCCGGATTATTTAGCGGAAATTTATAATCAAGATGGTACACTGAAGCAGCCAATTGAGGGATGGGTAGATCCAATCAGTGGATTGTATCCAGTGGACTATGAACGAGATGGAATATATGAGATTTTAGCTTATCAGGCTATAGCCGGTAGATTTCATGCCGATGGATTAGGCTATGTAGAAAATATTTTGAAATGGGATGGCAATGAATTTATCGTTGACCGTCAAACTGTAGGGATTTTTGGAGAAGATTTAAAATAAGTTACTGTGCACTTATATAGAGAAAAAGCAAGGATCTGTAAGATTTCCGCAGAACAATTGAAAAGAAACAGATTCTTGCTTTTAAAGATTTATTTTTCTACTAAGGCAAAGTAATTATTTTCGTGATCAGCAAAATTAAATACCCTACCCATTGGCATCATGACTAAATCTCCTACTTTAACGCCCTTTGCTTGAAAATCCTGATAGAGATCTTCTATATGATCGGCATAAAACATAATAGAAGGTGTCCCTAAATTTAAATCAGGCTGCATTTTTGCAATGACTTCTTTATTGTGTAAAACAAAGGTAGTTTGGGCTTCTTTCGTTGGAGCAATTTCAATCCAACGTACGCCTCCCTCTTCCTGGTCAGCAAGTACAACAAATCCAATTTTCTCCGTCCAAAACTTCACGGCAGTATCTTGATCATTTACATACAACATTACTTGTCCAATTTGTCGAATCATGAACAATTCCCTCCTCTTTTGAGCATTAGTATACATCAAAAAGTAGCTTTATATGTCATCTAAAGGTTATGGTTTTCAGGGGAATTTCAAAATATCAGTTTATTTATATTTACAATTAACGAACAGTTATTACAAAATACTTAACTTTTATTTTATTTTTGATAAAATAAGCCTAGTCATCTATTAGTTCCCTCAATCGGTAAAGCACACACTTTTCACCATAATATGGGGTGTCATTATCCGATGCGCCTCCTAGGATATAGGAAGTTGGTCACGAAGGGCGTTATTACATAAGTTTAAAATACAAATATTATAGTGAGGATAATTCAAGTGAAACAACTAAGTTTAAGGAAAAAGCTCATTTTTTCATTTTTAGCAATGCTTATCATCCCAACACTGTTAATTGGAATTGTGTCTTACCAAAGTGCTGGAAGGCAGATTTCAGAAGAACAACAAGCAAGCGCAACCGAAAGTGTTCGCATGCTTAATGCGAATATTACCAACACAATTGAACCAAAAGTAAAGGACGTTCAATATTTTTCAAAAAAGCTCAATCAATCTTATTTACAAAAAGGTAACATTACAGAACTTAAATCTCTTTTCCACGAATATATCAATATGCATCCAGAGGTGGAGCTGATTTATATTGGAACCTCTGATGGCAGACTACTAGATGAGCCTGCCCAAAAATACCCTAGTGGGTTTGATCCTCGTACGAGACCTTGGTATAAACAAGCTTTAGATAACAACAACCAAGTATCGATTACAGCTCCATACATTACACAGACTACAGGTGATATCGTTCTTACGATTACTCAGGCATTACCAGATGGTTCTGGGGTAATAGGGTTAGATTTAAATATATCTACACTAAGTACTATCACGAATGATATACGCATCGGAGAAACTGGCTTTGCTTCACTTTTAGATAGCAATAAAATTTATATTGCCCAGCCAGATAAAAAAAGTGGCTCCGAAGCAACAGAAAGCTATATTACTAAAATCTATGAACAAGATAGTGGTCGCATTATAGAAAAAGATCGTCAGTTACAATTTGTTACAAATAAGCTAACAGGTTGGAAAGTTGTTGGTACAATGTTTACAGCCGAGGCTGCAAAAGCCGCTGCTTCGACCTTTAATATCAACTTAATAATCATCGCTATTTCTATTATTATTGGCATTATTTTTATGCTATTCATGATAAAATCGATCGTTAATCCGATCAATCGACTTAAACAAAGTGCTATCAAAATTAGTGAAGGCGATTTAACAGAGTTTATTGACATTCATTCTAAAGACGAGATTGGACAGCTAGGGGAAGCCTTTATCGCAATGAAGGTTAACTTAAAAAGACTTATTCAAAACCTTGATCAAAGCTCCCAACACGTACAGACTTCGGCACATGGATTATCTGCGAATGCCGAACAAAATATAGCTGCTTCAGAACAAGTTACTAACGCTATGCAACAAGTTGCTATTAGTACAGAAAAACAAACAACCAGCATTGACCAAAATGCAGTTTCTATTGAAGAAATCGCTAAAGGTGTCGTCGAGATTGCTGATAGCTCCATGCAGGTTTCAGATTTATCTAGCTACGCTATAAAATTGGCCGATGAAGGTGGTCAAGCAGTAGAACAAACTGTGAATCAAATGATTTCTATTCATGAATCTGTGACACAATCAGATACGATGATTAAATCTCTCTATGATCGAACGAAGGAAATTGGTTCTATATTGGAAATTATTAGCACTATTTCAGATCAAACCAATCTGCTTGCCCTTAATGCTGCTATTGAGGCAGCTCGAGCTGGAGAGCACGGAAAAGGCTTTGCAGTAGTCGCCGATGAAGTGCGGAAGCTAGCAGAGCAATCCCATCAATCAGCTGAGCAGATTTCTGCACTCATTGCTGGCATTCAGCAAGAAACGGCTAAATCTGTTCAAACAATGATTAAGGCTTCCGCGGATGTCCAGGATGGTTTACAACTAACAGAAGATACAAGTACAAAATTTGCAAGCATTATTAAGAGTCTACGCGATATTGCTCCGAAAATGGAGGATATATCTGCATCTGCTCAAGAGATGTCAGCAGTAGTCGAGGAAGTTTCTGCAACTGCTATTGAGCTAACAGATCATGCAAAATTAAATGCAGCTGCGTCAGAGGAAGTTGCCGCTTCGACTGAACAAACATTATCTTCGATGCAAGAAATGGCCGCAGCCTCAAAAGCACTTCTCGACATGGCAGATGAATTACAAAGCTATGTAAATCGTTTTAAATACTAAAAAGAAAAGCACGATGTGAATGGATAATTCCATACATCGTGCTTTTTAATTTTAACTTCTGTCACAGAATTATGCCGAGGCATAATGGAACTTTATTTATTTTCCTCATAACTAAATTGCCATTCGACACCAAATTTATCAGTAAGGGAGCCGTAACATTTACTCCAAAACGTTTCTTGCAGCTCCATTTTAACCTGGCCGCCATCTTTAAGACCGTCAAAAGCTTTTCGCATTTGAGCCTCATCGTCTGAGACAACTGCTAGCGTTATATTGTTTCCAATCGTGAATGGGTGCCCTGGAAATGTATCTGAGAACATTACAGTGCTACCAAAAATCGAAAGTCGCGTATGCATGACAAGATCCTTAGCTTCCTCTGGTAATGGATAACTTGGATTCTGTGGTGAGTCTCCAAATGTCATAATTTCAGGTTTGTTCGTGCTAAAAACCTTCTCATAAAAAGATACAGCCTCTCGACAATTCCCATTAAAAATTAAGTAAACCTCTACTGCCATTTCCAACACTCCCTTTATCATTTTTTGAAACAATTCTATTTTACCTGGATAGTAAATAATAATACAAATTTTAGATAAAACTGATTTACAAACTACTTTTACTCCCTTGGGAAAATTTATCGCCCTAAACTAATCCACGGCTATATTTGTAAATTCTGCTTTCTTTCCTGCCAATTTTTTATTTATTTAGATAAAAGCTTTGACATTTACTCGAAAATAATGTAAATTACCAAATGACGAACGATTTAAAATAAAAGTTAAAAAATATTCGTATTTTAGGAGTGTTTATAATGGATAACGTATTTGACTATGAAGATATTCAACTAATTCCCGCAAAATGTATAGTAGAAAGTCGCTCAGAATGTGATACTTCTGTTACTTTAGGCGGTCATACATTCAAACTTCCCGTTGTACCGGCAAACATGCAAACAATTATCGACGAAAGTCTTGCTATGAAGCTTGCTGAAAACGGTTACTTTTATATCATGCACCGTTTTAATCCAGAGGCACGTATCCATTTCATCAAAGATATGCAAAGTCGTGGATTAATTGCATCTATTAGTGTTGGTGTAAAAAATGAGGAATATCCTTTTATCGAAGAATTAGCAGCTGCTAATTTAGTGCCTGAATTTATTACAATCGATATTGCACACGGTCATTCAAATGCTGTCATTCGTATGATTCAACATATCAAAAAGCATCTACCAAATAGCTTTGTGATTGCTGGTAATGTGGGTACACCTGAAGCAGTACGTGAGCTTGAAAACGCTGGTGCAGATGCTACAAAAGTTGGTATTGGACCAGGTAAAGTATGTATTACTAAAATTAAAACTGGTTTTGGTACAGGTGGTTGGCAGCTAGCTGCATTACGCTGGTGTGCAAAAGCTGCAACGAAGCCAATTATCGCTGATGGTGGTATTCGTACACATGGTGATATTGCAAAATCGGTTCGCTTTGGTGCTTCAATGGTAATGATCGGATCATTATTTGCAGGTCATGAAGAGTCACCTGGCGAAACAATCGAAATCGACGGTAAAACTGTGAAGGAATACTTCGGATCTGCTTCTGAATTCCAAAAAGGCGAACGTAAAAATGTTGAAGGTAAGAAGATGTTTGTTGAACATAAAGGCAGCATCAAAGATACATTAATTGAAATGCAACAAGACCTTCAATCATCTATTTCCTATGCAGGTGGCAATAAACTAGATGCCATTCGAAATGTAGATTATGTAATTGTGAAAAACTCTATTTTTAATGGAGATAAAGTATACTAACTAACCAGCATGAAGCTAGCGGGAAATTTCTGCTAGCTTCATTTACTTTTCTTTATTCGCAAATATACAAATCCCCTATCTTTTCACCCCCTCGTATTCTATTCATAAAGTTAACCCATTAAAATTTATGTGATATTTTTATTTTTTTAAATAAAATTACTAAAAATAAAAGAATAGCTATAAGAAGGCTTAAATAAACACATAGGAATTTTAATTTTGTACTATAGCTAGAAAGTAACCCTAAATAATAAAGTTTAGTTGGATATTTCATGAGGATGATACTTAAGAAAAGATTTTCTAAATAATCAAATGCCATACCTATAAACGGAAGGATAATAAAAAAGTTTACTATTTTATTTTTGATTTTTAGAACTTTAAAAAAGTACGAAATCACTACCGAATAAAAAAGAGCATAAGTAAGAGGATAAATAAAATCAATTATAAAAAAAGTTGATAAATAATAGGATCTTCCTTCTACCCCTTGTAAAAATAAAGTTTCGTAAATCTCTTGTATGGTGTAGCTAAAATGTAAATCTAATATGCCTATTCCGCCTGTAATTTCTTTTAAAGTAGCAATTGCATTACGCATCATAAACATGGAAAATAAAAAAATTATAAGTAGGATGCTAACACTTTTCATATTTGATAATTTATTAATTAGCCTAAACATACTCCCACCTCACATTGGTTAAAATACACATTTGTGTAATTTTCATGATTTGAAGTATAATTGAGCAAAAATTTGAAGTCAATATAATCCAAGCAAGTGATACAAATCAAGGCTATTCGTGTCATACAGGAGGAAGTTATGGAAAAAAGTAAAAATCCAATATCTATTCGCTCAAGAAAAATAATTATTAATACTTTATTAGAACTAATGAAAGTGAAAGAATATAGTGAAATTACTATTACAGAAATAGTAATTAAAGCTCAACTCGCTCGCAAAACATTTTATCGTAATTTTAAGTCAAAAGATGACGTACTAAATGAGTATGTAGACTATTTATTTAATGAATATATTCATAAACTAGCTAATTTAGATAATTTAACAAATGTTTCAGTAACCCAATGTTATTTTGAGTTTTGGCAAGAGCATGTATCATTTCTTAAACTTTTAGAGAGAAACAGTTTATTAATTTATATACTAAAAAAATATGATGAGTATTTACCGTTTATCCAACATCTATTTCCATGTAAACAACAAAATAAAGTGAATGACACGATGCTTAAATATAGCATAGCTTATTCATCCGGTGGGTTTTGGAAGATTCTTTGTAAGTGGATAGAGGATGACTGTACGGAAAGTCCAGAAGAAATGGGTTTAATATATAACAGTTTTATGGAGATACCCAATGATTAACTAAAGGTTTTACAGTCCACCTTATAAGGAAATTATCGTGGACCTTTCCAACAAAAGAAAAAATGCTACCAATTAAGCGTAGCATTTTCCTAAAGATTATAGTTTGTTAATAACAGCGTGGATCGTTTCTTTTAATTCTTCATCATGATCAGAAAGGTCTACAAGGTTTGCTACACGCTCACGTAATACTGGACGTTCAATTACAAGTTTTTCATCAAGTACTTGTACTAGTAACTCGATAATAAGACGATCACGAACGTTTAATGCTTCTTCTAAACGCTCTGGTGTAATTTTTCCTTCTTTTGCTGCTTTAGCCATTTTAAAAACCCCTTTTACATTTTATATTCATGCACATCTATTTTAGCATACAGCTAATTTATTTTGAAAACTTTCTTTCATGAATATATACCAAAACTTTACAAATAAGCGCATTTACATTTACGATAAAATGTTATATTCAAATCATAAAATGATGACACTGTACCATATGATTATGTGTTCCCTATTAGTTTTACATTCACTAAGGACAATTACATGATTGGAGGAATTCTGTGAACCCAAAGAAATCGACTTATTTACAATTAATCAAAGCTATACCGAAATCTTTACAATTGTTTCTAAATGTTTGCCTTGTACTTCTAGCGCTTATTTTGTCCTCACTACTTTGCAAAGAACTTATCCAATTTCTTAACATATTAATTTTTAACAACGATGGTGGAGACTATAAGCTTTTCCTCGCTAATATTCTTATTTTCTTTTTGTATTTTGAATTTATCACGATGATTATTAAATATTTTAAAGAGAATTATCATTTTCCGCTAAGGTACTTTATATATATAGGAATTACGGCTATGATTCGATTAATTATCGTAGAGCATGATCATCCGATCAACACCTTAATTTATTCACTTATTATTTTAATATTAATTATAAGCTATTTTATTATTAATATTACGCCACTGGAACGACCTGTACGCTCATCACTCTTTATGAATAAAGAACAATAGCGCTTTCGATTATGGCATGGATGTGTGCCTTTCTCTGCCCTTTTGTGGCTGGATATCAAAAATCCTCTTCCTTCAATAATTTCTCAGCGATGCTCATGTACATCCCCATCCTACACTAAATTTATTTTAAGACGTACGCTCTTTTCATCATTTTTTTCACATTAATTTCAGCTCTTAGTAATAACATGTATTACCACGTGTGAATAGGGCTGTATGTTGACAGTAGGTAAAGCTATGATGTTGTGTTGAGTACATATGGCTCCATTCATAAAGAAATGAACTTTGGACTGCATGAAATATTGAAGGGAGACGAAAAGAGTGACTCTGATTGATGTATATATTCATGAAGTAACTAAAAGGATAAGCAAAGAAAAGCGTGATAAAACTAGTCTAGAACTTAAATCTACTATTGAAAATATGTTACCTGAAGATTATTCAGAATCAGATATAAAGGAAGTGCTTAAAAAGCTTGGAAATCCTGTAGAAGTTGCAGCAAACTATCAAAAAACATCACGATTTATAATTGGTCCAGAAGTGTTTGATACTTATATTAGAACAATAAAATTAGTCATTCCCTGGGCAATTATTATAACAATTATTGTACAAATGATAGAAAGTATTGTGCTCTATAACGGAGAAGGTGCACTCCTGACTGCTATGATTAAAACTATTTCTATCACGATCTCACATATTATTTCAGTAATCATCTACGTACTGTTCTGGATTACAATTGCTTTCATTGTCATCGAACGATTTGGAGGAAAAAACATTCGAATCCCCCTTATAAAAAATCATTCAGAATGGACACCCGATGATTTAGCAAAAGTTAAAATAATCACTAAAGAAAAAACGATTTCACTTCATGATAATATTTTCAGTCTCATAGGTATTGCTATTTTCTCCTTTGTCTATTTCAATGCTAATCATCTTTTAGGCATCTATACCTCTCATAATAAAGGCGGGTTGAAATTTATTATGCCAATATTCAATCAGAATGTCCTACTTTCCTTTGCTCCAATCGTTTTATGTTGTATCGTTTTAAGCGTAGCTTTAACATTATGGAAATGGAGGTCTGGCCAATGGACACTGTTAATTGCCGTAGCTAATGCACTTCTTCAATGTACAGGAGTCATTGTTTTTATCCTCCTGGCTATTCACCCTGATCTCATACACAGTCCCGCTATTCCTTATATCGCCGCAATTACTGATACGACTTCTGCTAAGATTTTGTTTGCTATAGACCGGATATTATTCGTAAGCATTGCTATTGCCATCATCGCAAATGCATTTGATATTTATAGTGGCTTTAAAAAGGCTAGAATTTAAAAAGTAATATACGTTCTTAGAGCTGACTCTTCTTGTTGGCTCTTTACTTATTTATATACGCCTTCAAAAATATCGTTATTCCCCTATTATTTTGTATAATAAAGTTGAGCGTTAATCAATTATATCTCTCGGCATAATTGCACATGTTTTTTTGTGCGAAAGCGCAGTGCTAACGTAGCGAAGCGACCACATGAGGGCTGGCACGATGTCGGTCATTTCGGCAATGCCACAGGACTGGGCGTTCTTATACTAAGTTCCTATAGTTCAGTGGATGGTTGGACATCCGCTAAAAAGTAACTTAAACCTGCATACAGAAATAATCTCAAACGGAATAAGGGGAAATCATTATGACCATTCTTCTTGTAGATGACAATCAGGTCAATCTATTTGTAATTGAAAAAGTATTAAAAAATGCAGGTTATGATAACTGTGTTTCTCTAACATCTGCTTATGGGCTTTTTGATTATTTACAGTTAGATGCACCAAATCCAACAGGAAATTCAGTGGATTTGATTTTATTAGATATTATGATGCCTGAAATTGACGGCATTGAAGCTTGTAAACGTATTAAACAAAATGAACAATTAAAAGATATTCAAATTATCTTTGTCACAGCTCTAGAAGATAAAAATAAGCTCGCAGAAGCACTTGATATCGGCGGAGTAGATTATATTACAAAGCCGATTAATAAAACCGAGCTTCTTGCTAGAATTCGAGTTGCTTTACGATTGAAGGCTGAATTAGATTGGCATACTCAGCAAGAAAAGAAAATACAATACGAATTAGATCTAGCAACACACGTACAAAGAAGCCTTTTGAGCGCTCCTTTAAATGAGGCTAATATTCAAATAGAAGTATCTTATCTACCTTCTTCTAATTTAGCAGGGGATATGTATTATTGGCATAAAATAGACGATCACCGATACGCCATCATTTTGCTTGATATGATGGGGCATGGGATCTCTGCAGCCCTTGTTTGTATGTTTATTTCCTCTGTCCTAAGAGAAGCTGTTAAACAATTAGTAGATCCTGAATTAGTTATAAAAGAGTTAAACCGTTATATGACACTTTTGCGAAACGGAAAAGAGGATAATCTTTTTTACTTCACAGCTATTTATTTAGTGATAGATACCAAACAAAAAACAATTGAATATGTGAACGCTGGTCATCCTTCTGGCTATGCTCTAGTTGACGAAAAAACGCTTGTACCATTAAAACGAGGAAGCTGTGCTGTTGGCTTTTTCGACGAGATCGACGTACAAAGGCAATTTATTCAATACAATGAAGATGTGCAAATCATTTTATATACGGATGGTGTGTTAGAGGCAATGGGACCATGTGAAATGGAATCCGAGAAGCATTTACAAACATTAATATCTACGGAATGGGATTATTCTCAACGTATAATCGACAATCTACTGTCTAAGGAGAAACAAGCGAATCAAACAGATGATATGTGCGTATTAATGATTCAAGCACAGGCTACATAAATAGGGCCGTTGCCTAAGCCACTATTGTGGGGAACTTAGGTAACAGCCCATTTTTTCTTACTCTACCTTCTGAAATATTTTTTCATTGCCTACGATTTCTTTATATTTCGAAATAATATCTTCAAATCCTATTGTTTCTTTATCTCCTAGGCATAAAAAACCATTTTTACTTAGACTTTCTGCAAACAAATAATGAACCTTGTTTTGTAACTCTGGTAAAAAATATATTAAAACATTTCGGCACATAATGACATGAAATTCATTAAACGATTGATCTGTTACTAAATTATGCTGCGCAAATATAATGTTTTTTAATAGTGATGGATGGAAATAAGCATATTGATAATCTGTTTTATAGTATTCGGAAAAAGCCTGAATGCCCCCCGCAAGCATATAGTTTTTTGTATATGCCTGCATTTTGTTAATCGGGAACATCCCTCTTTTTGCTTTTTCCAATACTTGTTCGTTCATATCCGTAGCGTAAATAACTGCTTTATCCATTAACCCTTCTTCCTGTAGCAAAATAGCCATGGAGTATACTTCCTCACCCGTGGCACATCCTGCGTGCCATATCCGAATTTCAGGATAATCTCTTAAATACGGTACAACCTCTTGGCGGAAAGCCTTAAAAAAACTAGGGTTGCGAAACATTTCAGTGACATTTATAGAAAAATCATTCAATAATTGCTCTAAAAAACCATCTTCGTGTATGACATTTTCAATGACACGAGAAATCGTTGGGATATTATTCATCCTCATCCTATTATTAATTCTTCGTGATATAGAAGAACGATTATATTGTCGAAAATCAAATCCAGATAAACGATAAATAGCCTCAAGTAACAAGTCTATTTCTAAATCTGTATACATTTTTTGCTGCAAAGGAAATCGTTCCATCTTATTAACTCCCTTTAGAAACTAGCCATACTCTTAAAACAGATACTAATTGCTCTAAATTTAATGGCTTACTTATATAATCTGAAGCACCAGCCTCTATTGATTTATCTCGATCCGTTTTCATGGCCTTTGCTGTTAAAGCGATAATCGGTAAATCTGTAATCTTCATTTGTTTTCGTATAATCGACATCGTTTCATAGCCATCCAAATTCGGCATCATAATATCCATCAGAATAAGGTCAATTTCATCATTCGTTTGCAAAATATCTAAACACTCTATTCCATCTTTTGCAACTAAGATATTCATGCCTCGTTTTTCGAGTGCATTTTTTAATGCATAGATATTACGATAATCATCATCTACAATTAAAATATTTTTCCCTTGAAAAATTTCTACCTCATGTTGAGAAAATTCCTGGATTTCAGATGGCTGCTCTTCCGTTAGCTCTTCTAACTCACGTACTTCATTTGTAGCTACGACCTCATGAACAGCAAGTTCAAAGTATTTTTGTTCTTCGATTCCATTTGGCAAGCTTGGGATTGTCAGTGTAAATGTACTACCTTGCCCCTCTTCACTTTGTAAAGAAATCCAGCCACCGAGTAATCTTGAAAGCTCTTTACAAATAGACAAACCTAGACCTGTTCCACCGTATTTACGTACAGTCGCCCCATCAGCCTGTTGGAATGATTCAAAAATTAGTTGGTGCTTGTCCTTTGGAATCCCTATACCTGTATCTGAAACTTTAATTTCTAACCAGTCAGCACTGACATTCTGCATATTACTTGTTAAATGCTCTTGACCTAGCTGTTTGATTTTAAGATTAACTGCGCCATGTTCTGTAAATTTAAAAGCATTTGATAATAAATTTTTCAATATTTGCTGGAATCTATTTTCGTCTGTATAGAAAACATCTGCTACATTTTTGTCTTTCGAAATATGGAATTGTAGATTTTTTTTCGCTGCTACAGGTGCGAAGATTTGCTCAATTTGTACAGGAACCTCACTCATATTCATTTCATCAAAACTAATATCTAGCTTGCCTGCCTCAACTTTTGATAAATCTAAAATATCGTTAATTAACACAAGCAAATCTTCACCTGAAGAATGGATAACCTTTGCAAATTCAGCTTCCTCTTCTAATAGTTTATGCTGACTATTTTCAGCTAACATTTCAGATAAAATTAAAATGCTATTCAGTGGTGTTCGCAATTCATGTGACATATTGGCTAAAAACTCAGATTTATACTTTGAATTTAGTAACAGCTGTTCCGCACTTTCTTCTAATTCTTTTTTAGCTTGTTCTAATTCTCTGGATTTTAACTCTGCCTCTTTTGTTCTTTCTTCCAATTGCTCATTAATCATTGTCAGTTCCTCTGTTTGCATCTGCAATTCTTCTGATTGTGCCTGAAGTTCTTCTGATTGCATCTGTAATTCCTCTGTCATAGCTCTTGATTCATTTAGTAAACGGACAATTTCCATACGCCCTAGAACACTATTGACAGTTAGTCCAAAGGTTTCGATCACTTGCTTCACTAATTCCTGCTGCAGCTCACTAAAGCTAGTCATTGTAGCTAATTCAACGATAGCTATCACATCATTTTCAAATATAATAGGAACGATAAAGATACTTTTTGGCGATACCACCCCTAAGCCAGTGGCGATTAAACGGAAATCCTCTGGAATATCGTTATACATTAAAACCTTTTTTTCTAAAGCACATTGTCCAATTAAGCCTTCCCCAAATTTAAAGCTCTCAATTCCAACGTCATCCCCTGCCTCTGCAAAAGCAGCTTTTTTTACAAACAGTACATTATTATCATTAGTTTCACGAACATAAAATGCACCTAGGGAAGACTGAGTTTTTTGCGCTAATTCTGAAAGAAACGTTTCCGCTAATTTGGTGACGGCAGAAATGCCTTGATGTTTTGTGACAATTTCTGCGATATTCACTTGTAGCCATTCTCTTCTCTCAAGTACATCCAGCAACTCATTCGTAGCAGCTACAAGAGCATTGATTTCATCATTTGTCTTAACATGAATCCTTCCTTTTTTTCTACTTTTGGAAGCTGCGATTTCTTGAATCGTTTGAGTAACCTTTGTTAACATGTTTACGATTGAACGAGAAATACCATTTGCAATGAAAATCGCAATAACCGAAATAAATACAAGTATGCCAAGCAGTGTAAGTGTTACAATACTATTCCTCTTGTCCAAGTCGTTTACTTGAGCTTGCATATTTGCATATATCACTGAACGCAGTGACTCAAACTGATCTCGCACAGCGTCCATGTCTTTACGACCTACATCTACTTTATAGATTTCCTTTAACGCTTCTGTATTGTTTTCTTTTTTAAGCTTAATGGAAGGTTCACCTGATGTTGTAATCCAATGCTCCATCGCTGTTTTTATCTCAACTAACTTCTGTTGTTGTGTTGGTTTATTTTCTAAAACACGATAAAGTTCATCATAGGCGTATTCCCAATTTTCACTGGCTTTATTATAAGGCTTTAAATAGCTTGATTCACCAGTAATAATAAAGCCCCTTTGGCTCGATTCCATATCTAAAATGTTTCTTTCTATACGATTGGTTAGTTCAAGTGTTTTTGTATCATTTGTGATAATATAATTTCTTTCTTTTTGTAGAAAAGTAATTTGATTATTTAAGATGATGCCTGATACGAGTAAACAAAGTATGATAACAATATAGCCTAACGTAATTTTAGTTCGTATACCTATCTTTAATTTATTTAGCATTTGTTCCCCCTACCTTTATCTGTCCTAAACTCTATAACTATTATCATTGTACATCATAGAGTAACAAAGTTTCTTCCTCTTAGATTAAGAGAATAACCTCTTTTCGAGAAATACCATCACATGTAGTTGATTTCTGTGGTGACTATATGCTTTCCTAGAGGCCCTCCAATATAAATGGCCTACAAAAATGTCATCAATAACTTTTGGTGACATTAATAAGTACCGTATTCTTTTCATACATATATATTATATTGGCCGCTTTTGCCGAGGTATAATTGATAATAAGGAGGGAACAATTGTGGATATTTACGTAAGACCAGGAGATTCACTTTGGCATTTTAGTGAAGTTTTTAAAATCCCTCTTCAACTCATTATAGATTCTAACCGAACGATTAATCCTCAATTTTTAAGGGTCGGACAACGCATTCGAATTCCAGGGTTTGTGACAGTCAATTATCAAATCAAACGAGGAGATACTTTTTGGCAAATAGCCCAAAGCAGAAATCTCCCATTAGTAGCCATCTTGCTTGTTAACCCTGGTCTTAATCCAAATCAATTACCCATTGGGCAGTCCATTCGCATTCCCCAACGAATCACATGGCGGCTCATCAATGGTCAACAAAATTATACTTACACCATCATGATGAACGATATCAAAAAACTACTCGATGCTTATCCATTTCTACAAAGCTCAGCGATTGGACATTCTGTTTTGCAGCATGAAATCCCAGAGCTTCTAATCGGGAACGGAGCTAAGCGTGTCCATTATAACGGCTCCTTTCATGCAAATGAATGGATTACAACTCCAATTATTTTAACTTTTATAAACGACTATCTACTCTCACTCACCAATCAAAGTACCATTCGCGGTTTATCTCCATTACCACTTTATCAGCAATCAACCCTTTCTATAGTTCCAATGGTCAATCCAGATGGTGTCGATTTAGTAGTTCAAGGACCACCTAATGACGAAGCATTAAAAAATCAACTTATTGCTTGGAATAATGGCAGCACTGATTTCTCTGGTTGGAAGGCAAATATACACGGTGTTGATTTGAACGATCAGTTTCCTGCAAAATGGGAGCTTGAAAACGCACGAAACCCGAAAACACCTGGACCAAGAGATTTTGGCGGACAACGGCCTTTGTCCGAGCCAGAGGCTATTGCTATGGCTGATTTAACAAAGAAGCGAGACTTTGCCAGAGTTCTTGCGTTTCATACACAAGGTAGAGTGATTTATTGGGGTTTTGAAAATCTCGAACCACCAGAGTCAGAAATCCTTGTTAATGAGTTTAGCCGAGTTAGTGGCTATGAGCCTATCAATTCGGCGGGCAGTTATGCAGGCTATAAAGATTGGTTTATTCAAGATTGGCGCAGACCTGGCTTTACTGTTGAGTTAGGTAGTGGTACAAATCCACTTCCACTGAGCCAATTCGGCGATATTTATGAAGAGACATTAGGTATATTCCTTGCAGCATTGTATATGTAATAAAAAACGAAGGATTTGATCATCATTCAATTCTAAATAAATAGCCCCAATCCCCTTTTACTTCTAAGTGAATGGGGGTTTTTTTACCTCTGATTGATTGCTTCTTGATAGTTCATCGCATAAATCGTTTATGAATTTTGTTAAAACGTCCACTATGTAAATAAGTTGATTGGAGTGGAGACTGGGCGACTCCTTGTGGATTAGCAATATAGGAACGAAGGCTAAAATCATCACATCCTGTGATAACGCCTTCGTGACCAACATCCTATTGCCCCAAGCGGCTCATCGGACGCCCCCAGGAAGCTCTGCTCTGCGCGAAAGCGAAGCGTCAGCGGGCCCAGTCGAACGGAAATCACCCCCTCGTTTGATGACGATCCTTCTTAGTAGGAATATGGACGTATTTGGAAAAATTACTTTGACAGATAGAGTAATGTTTGTTACTATTACTCTGACAGATAGAGCAATAAAAATAAGTAGGTGACTTATGGTTCGAAGTGACATCATCCGCGGACACTTAGATTCCATTATTTTAAGGTTAATTTTAGAGAAAGATCGTTATGGTTATGAAATTTCTCAGGAAATAAGTATCCGCACAAATAATCGTTTTCAAATTAAAGAAGCAACTTTATATGCAGTTTTTCAACGTCTTGAGAAGAAGGAAATTATTGAAGCCTATTATGGTGATGTTTCACACGGAGGCAAAAGAAAGTATTACCGTATTACCCCATTAGGTAAAGCTTATTTAAATGAGCTAGTTAAAGAGTGGTCGGAAGTAAAAGAAATTATCGACTTATTTATGGAGGGCTTAGAATGAAAAAAATAAAAAATCATATTGATGAGCTTTTTAAAGATATTCCTCGTAATAAAGAAACAGAGATGGTGAAACAAGAAATCATTCAAAACCTTGAAGAAAAAGTATTTTATTTGATGGATCAAGGGAAAGAACAAGAGGATGCCATCAACAAAGCCATCGTAGAGTTTGGGGATATCGAGGATTTAAAAAAGGAATTAGGTGTTAAGGAGCCCGAAAAGAAAAATATGTCTAAATTAAATTTGGAATTCTCTATATGGGGTAGTGGCTTAATTATTGTATTTTTTGTTTTTATTAATCTTTACTATACGCCACATACAATATGGGCAATCTATCCGATCTTCGCAATACTATGGTGGCCATTATCTATGTACTTCGTTTGGTCACGTAAGAAATGGAGTGAATAAAACATGAAGAATTTGATTAGCTTTTCGATTGTTGGTAGTTTGATGACAATGATTTTTTTAGGAATCGTCAATTATACGACGACCCCCCAGGAAATTTGGTTTATTTACCCGTGCTTTCTAGTTTTGCTATGGCCGATAACGTTATTCTTTATGTCTAAAAGAATGTATAAGCAATACTCTCTTGTTTGTAGTGCTATGATTATCGCTTTCCTTATCATTGAAAATTATTTATACTCACCCGAGTATATATGGTTCATTTATGCGATTTATCCAATCATCTGGTGGCCAATCCTTATGCATTTAGAGGAAAAAGCCAAAACATTAAAAATTGCACTGATTGGCTGTGCAAGTACCATTATCTATTACTCCATTTTAAATATTATTTTATCCCATCCATACCCTTGGGCGATCTATCCAGCATTTTTAGTAATTTGGTGGCCCTTAGCTTTATACCACGCACAAAGAAAAACATTTGTAGCTTTCTCTGTAACAGCTACCGTTCTTATCAGTATCTTTTTTATTACCGTAAATATTGTCTCTTCACCAGGCGTAATATGGGCGTTTTATCCAATATTTGTCGTTCTATGGTGGCCCTTAAGCATGTACTTTTATGTTTATAAAAGAAAAATGTACAATTCAACAACGCTATCTAAAAGAGTCTAAAAATTCCGATTATACCTCATGTCCGCAGGGGGAATTAGATGAAAAAGAAAATGAAATTTATAAAATATACTGTAATAATGACAATCGTATTAGTCATAACAGCGCTTTTATTCCCTACATGGACTTCACATATTCATTTGAAGAGAAGGAAAAATTTTATGAATGGATGTGCGATACTTTTATAAAATAAATGCAATTGTGGTAATAAAATTATATTAATGATATTAACTAGATGAGTGGCTCACCACCATAACGTGTGGTTGATTTCCGTTCCGACTGGGCGCTTTCCTGGGGGCGTCCGATGAGCCGCTTCACTCGCAAGGCTCGCTCCAGGGTCTCATCTGTGACGCTAATCCCCAAGGAGTCGCCCAGTCTCCACTCCAATCAACTTTTAGCCAGGGCATCTAAAAAAATGGATTAATCAAAACATGCTCTTATTAAATAAATAGGGCATATTAATTTCTTAAAGAACCTCAAGATTATGAAATTAATCAACAGCAATCGAAGTTATCGATATAGTTAAAAGCAACGATTGCTGTAGCTCACATTATTTATTTACTATATAATTTAGTTATTAAATATTTTAACGGGCTGTGATATTATGTCAAAAAATGATCAATTGCACAATGTAGAAATCATTATGAGTGAGATGTTTGAAATACAGCATACATCGCGAATGTTTGTAAACCTCCTATCTGAGGGAGAATCATTATCTCAAAACCAACTAATCCTCCTACTTCAGCTAAAGATTAATGGTGGGATGAAAGCAACAGAAATTGCTGAGTTCTTTAGTGTGACACCAGGAGCCGTTACATCGATGTGCGATAAACTAGAAAAGTTGGAATTAGTAGAGCGGATTAGAGAGAAAGAAGATCGTCGTGTTGTAAAAATGATTTTAACTAATATCGGTGAATTGAAGGTTCAAGATTTATTTTTAAAGTTTCCACAAGAAAGACTGATAGACATGGCAAAAATATTGCGTGAGGTTAATCAGTTAATGAAAAAAATTTTTTAGGATTTCATAAAATTGAAATCCTTTTTTTATTGTCCAAAAAATATGCGAGAACTAATTTAACACAAAGGTTCTTGACAAAATGCAGTTACATATATTTTAATTAATATATGTTTTAATAATTAAAATATTTATTAATTAAAGTATATGAGGTGATTATGTTGATTCAAAAACTACACACTGTAACGCTTACAAATGGCAATATTAAAGATTTGGCAGCAGATTGTGAGCAAGTAAATATCCGTGGATTTGTTACTTTCCATCAAAAGGTACGCGTAAAAAAAATCTCTACTCATGGCCATAGTTCTTTTCATTCCCGCGTTGAAGCACAGATTTTAAATAGTACAGGATCCTGTACTCTAAAAGATTTTTGTGAAATTAATGAAATTAAAAGTGCCGGGAGCTTAAATATGCGAAATGGGCAAGTAACAAAATTGAATAGTTCTGGGAAGTTGACCATTGAACAAAATTTAGAGGCTGAAACTGTAGATGCAATTGGTATTGTGAAAGCAACAGAAATACTAGCCAAGCTTTTTCATTTAAAAATGTCTGGTCAAAGTAAAATTGGGGAGCTTATTGCAGATGAAATATGCATAGAAAAGGATAAGATTTCTGTTCTTCCTTTATTAAAGAGAAAATTAATTTGTCATTGTATAAAAGGGAAAAATGTACGTCTTTCCGATACAAATGTAGAGGTTGTCAAAGGGGATGTTGTCATCGTGGGAAGTAATTGTAGAGTAAAAACACTTTATTATACGGATAGCTATTCAATCGCTCCCACTGCTAAAGTGCAACAAATTGTACGGAGGGAGAAGGAATGATATTTAGAAAATTCATTCAGACCTTTGTTTGCTCGCTGGCTCTCTTTGTGTTATCTATCCTCTATGTTAGTTTGGTCTTATGTGCATTATTGTCAATACTAGCAGGTATTTTACGAACATTAGGTCTTGAGCAATTGAAGATGGGTATTTGGTATGGCGTTGAGCTTCCAGTCATCTACAGCATTCCCCTAGCTCTCCTTGTATCCTTATTCCTGTTCTTTTGTTCAATATATGTTAAACGCTCTATCCGATTCTGTCTTTCGAAGCTTAGCTTTTAAAATAAATGCTGAACTAATTTCAATTCACGAAAATCCAACAGAAAAAAGGCAGATTTATTCTACACATTGTAGATTAAATCTGCCTTTTAGTTTTAATCTTTGGAAAAGCAGCCAAAAAACTAGAACCTTCCATCCGAAAGGTTCTAGTTTCATTTAATGTTATTTTAAACGAAGCGCTTTGTCTGTCGATTCATTAATTTCTTTAAGAAGCTCTGGGTTTTCTGCTAATGACTTGCCGTAAGATGGGATCATTTCTTTAATTTTTGACTCCCATTCGTTAACATGTTGAGGGAAGCATTTATTGATTACCTCAAGCATAACATGTACAGCAGTGGATGCGCCTGGAGAAGCTCCAAGTAATGCAGCGATTGAGCCATCAGAAGCACTTACAACTTCCGTACCAAATTGAAGTGTTCCTTTACCACCAGCTTCAGTATCTTTAATAACTTGTACACGTTGACCAGCTACGATAATATCCCAATCATCGCTCTTAGCATTCGGGATGAACTCACGTAGCTCTTCCATACGTTGTTCTTTAGATAGCATAAGTTGTTGGATTAAATATTTTGTTAATCCCATCTCTTTAACTCCTGCCGCTAATAACGTTGTAATATTATGCGGTTTTACAGAAGCAAATAAATCCATATTTGAACCTGTTTTTAAGAACTTAGGTGAGAAACCTGCGAACGGTCCGAAAAGTAACGATTTTTTGTTATCAATATAGCGTGTATCAAGATGCGGAACAGACATTGGTGGAGCACCAACTTTAGCTTTTCCGTATACTTTCGCATGATGTTGTTCAGCAACTTCTTGGTTTTTACATACTAAGAATAATCCACTGATTGGGAATCCACCAATGTGTTTTCCTTCAGGAATACCTGATTTTTGTAGTAATTCTAGGCTTCCTCCACCAGCTCCAAGGAAGACAAATTTTGCTGTATGGTATTCCATTTTACAGCCGTTTTTGTCATGCACTCGTACTTCCCATGAACCATCGCTAGTACGTTTCATGCTTTGAACACTATGATTGTAGTTGATATCAACGTCTTTATTTTTTAAATGGTCGAATAACATACGTGTTAATGCACCAAAGTTAACGTCTGTACCAGTGTCAATTTTCGTCGCAGCAATAGCTTCATCAGCTGGACGATCTTGCATAATTAGAGGAATCCATTCCTTTAGTTTTTCTGGGTCATCAGAAAATTCCATACCTTGGAATAAAGGGTTTTTTGTCATCGTTTCATGACGTTTTTTTAGAAACTCTACATTGTCTTTCCCTTGTACTAAACTCATATGAGGTAAAGGCATAATAAAGTCTTGCGGATTGCTGATTAGTTTATTGTTCACAAGATAAGACCAAAATTGTCTTGAAACATGGAACTGTTCATTAACGTTAATCGCTTTCTTGATATCGATTGTTCCGTCTTTTTTCTCTGAAGTGTAGTTAAGCTCACAAAGTGCAGCATGTCCAGTTCCCGCATTATTTAATTCGTGAGAACTTTCTTCACCAGCTTTATCAAGCTGCTCAAACACTGTAATTTTCCAATCTGGCGCTAATTCTTTGAGCATTGTCCCCAAAGTAGCACTCATGATTCCGGCACCAATTAAGATAACATCTGATTTAATTTGTCTGTTACTCATTTTTACCTTCCTTATATATTAAGATTTGCAGAAAGGATGTAAAGCTCTCCTGCTTAGATGAGTACACCTTTTCTGTATCAATTATTACCTTATTGCAGTGTATCATAATTACATAAAGATTAAAATATCAACTATCTATATGAGAGTTATGTGCATTATTCGAGTCTTCCTCTTAATAAATCAAGAGAAAAACCTCCTATTCCCTCATTAAGAAAACTAACCTTCATTTAAGTTTTATGGAATAATTGACCTAAAAATGGCTAGCATTTTCATATAATAATGAGGTTCTTTTAATTATTATATCTATATAATAACATAAAAACATGGAACCAGTCTTGTTTTTACACCAGCTCCACTCCATATAAAAATATATCGAATTTTCTAACTATTTTCTAGTGATATTTTAAAATTATTTTTTTCAGTTTAACCAAAGAAGTCACATCTCATCCCACTCTTCGACAGGACTTTTTAGTTTCCATCCATCTATCTTAAAACCGCCCATCTGATTAAATACATGGTTTACTAACTCTTCATATGCATCCATCATCCTTTGTTTGTCCGCCTCTAGCAATGCTTTTAAAAACATTTCCTTAAAGATTAAATCCGGAAAAACATCTTTTAGATATTTTTTCATATATGCAGGGTCTATAAGATAAGCATGTACTTGATGGTATGGAATGCTTTCTAATCTTAAAAACTGACAGTATTCAGAAAATAACTTAGCTAATGAATTGAAATACACAAAGGGGAAATCCACTCTTTGTTGTTCAAAGCAATCCTTTAAATTATCTAATGAATCCCATAGTGTATATTTTTTTATTTCTAATATTGTTTTATTCAATTCATCATATTCATTGTTTAGCCAATGTTCCGCTTCAATTTTTAATTCATTAAGTATTCCTGTATTATCAAATAAAATCTTTCCTGTCATAAATTGAACCATGGACATTATTCTTTGGATTTGAAAATCTTCTTGAAAGTATTGCCGAATTTGTTTTGGCGGATTCGCAAAATACTCTATAAGAAAGCCATTAACAATTCTATTCCCTCTCTCCCGCCAATCAACATCTTCAGATAAAATAATATGTACATCTATATCGGAACGCGTTGAAGGATCTCCCGTTACATAGCTCCCACATACAAGCGCCCCGATAACATCATTTCGGTTCTTCCAATCTTTTAAAAACTCTTCAAGTGCTCTCTCCCATTCTTTCATAAAATTTATCATCACCTTTTCTTAAAAATTGGGCTTTGGAGTATCTCAATATATTCAATATGTAAAAAAAAAATCCTTTCACTTTATAAATGAAAAAACACAGCCCATTCGCTGTGTTAAATGAAAAATATTATCTTTTTTATTGATGTTCCCTTTGGTTATAGGGAAATGAATTAGATGATTATCTCAATTGTCTCTAAAATGATGCCGTTATTATCTAATCTTTATTTTTTTCTAGTAATTGCTCCATTTTATAATCAGCACGTTGTAAAACTTGTTTTATTTGTTTAATCTCTTTTTCTCTTTGAACCATCTGCTTATACTTATTTTGAAATAATATTTTCAGCTGTTGAACGTTTTGGATTTCTGCTTCTGTCAATTCATCATTTTCATCCATATTTTGCGACCATTCAAAAAGCAGTTTTATCTCTTGAAGCGAAAAACCACATTGCTTTAGTTTAAGAATTGTACTAATGATTTCGATATGATTTTCGTTATACTCGCGATGTTTGTTTTTTATTTCCGGATGTAATAGACCCATTTTTTCGTAATAACGGATAGTGTCTTTACTAAGATTAGTACATGTAGCGAATTCACCGATTTTTATAATCATCACCTACTATTATATAAATTTATAAACAATTAATAGCAATATACAATGGAATATGAAGCGAACGATATGGTGACTATATCTAAGCTGTTTATTCGTTAATAGCCCTTCAGCAATCGCTAATACATGTAACAGAACAAATTCAAAAATTAGCAACAACAGAACCAGAGCTTTGTTTGGTATCAATATCGTGACAAGAATACTGATAGCTACGACCATAAATAAGAATGTTCGTACTTGAAATCCGTTCTCCTTCAATTGATGCAAACTGGCAATCCCCGTTAGTAATGCGTATACCCCTATCAATACATAAGCAATAATATCCATTCACATCACTCCATTCTTTTAATACTTTCACTTTAAAAGATGGAGTTAACTCCATGTCAACAGATTTTAAACCCTAAGAGAACAATTCAAGAAATATACTGCGGTCTAACGGTCATAAAGCCAATTCCAACTATGAATTGACAAGTTATTAGAACATATCAGCTAAACGATTTTGAATAGACTCTGGCAATAGTTGAAAGAACAATCCTTCATACTTAATATCGAGTATCCCAGCGATCAAAATAATCATAATGATAATGAATAAAAGGGGTTTCTTATTTTTAGAAATCCACTTCAATAGGCTCCCCTCCTAGAAAAATAACGTTTATAGTTTGCTAATTAAGTATATATATAAACTGTCCTTTTGAATATACAATCATTCCCTGTCACTCATATTGGAGATGTTACATACATTAAAAAAGTACTGATTATAAGATTGGTTTTCTTTTAGCAATTGAATTTAAATCAGTTCCTTCGGGTAAACCATACTACATTGGAAAGGAATAGCCATGGTAAACTTTCAATCATTTCGTGGAGTCGTTACTCAAATTGATGATTTTCCAATCGGGCAAAACGGAGACAAGGAAGGTTGTTATAAACTGATGACGGTAGAAGATCGTACTCAAGGTATCGTCAATTTTGTCGTTTCACCTTCTACTTACTTTGTAAATCAAGAAATTGTGAATCCCGGCGATCAGGTTACCGGATATTATGATGGGAATGCACCTGTACCTTTAATATATCCACCTCAATATCGAGCACTTGTTGTTGTAAAGGACAATTACAATCAAAATGTTAAAGTCGACTTTTTTAATAATCAATTAGTGAGTAGTGATGGCCAATTACAACTAAATCTTTCTCCATATACATTAATCTTGCTCAAAAATGGGCAGCCTTTTTCAAAAAGCCCATCCAATCGAAACTTAATTGTGATCTATGGCCCTACTACAAGAAGAATCCCTGCTCAAACCACACCGTATAAAATAATTGTTTGGTGTTAACAAAAAAATAGGCTCGCCATCACAAAGTAGGGATATTTCCCAGGAAAGGTAATCGATTATTACGTTTATCTTCGAGATATTTCACATAAAAAATCGATAAAATTAAGCGGCTTAAGTCCTTTAAACTAGGTCTTAAGCCGCCTTTTATTTCTTCAAGTCTACTGTTTGCCTTGCATTTCGTGCAATTGCTGCTTGATCTGCTCTAAGTATTCTTTATTTTGTTGGACTGTATCCAAATGCTCACCATATTCCTTTGCATTCATAAATGCATTTTCTGCATGTTCGATTTGATTGAAAGCATGCTCAAGCGCTATCTCCTCCGGATGTGACTTGGCATGCTTTAACAAACGCTCTGCCTTCTGAACAGAGTTCCCAAACAAAGTGCTTGGATGATCTTGTTTCCAGCTCATATCTGAGTGCTTAGCCAATCTTGCTCCTCTTCCCTTCCTGCCAATTTGATAATAAACCTAGATATAGTATTGGAAAATGTGCAGAAAATATGTACGGATAAAGTAGAGAATATCTATAATCTTAAGAATGCATTCTTGTATACAGCTTTGACTTTAAACACATAATCAAGATATTCATTCATTTGAATCCAAACACTTACGACTCAAAAACGTAAAAAAGGAGCACCATTACAAATTTTCTTTAGCTATCTTCTTATTGTCATTGTGGATGCTTTTCATCCCTTCAAAAAATGAATATTCTTCACTTAAATATCTTTCTAACTCTCCATTATCATGAAGAAGCTGCTCTAAGTAATATTTTGAACCATCTACCCTTTTTCGAATTTCCTGTTGATTTTGCGTTGTCGTACCATGTCCAGGTATGTGGGTCGTTATTTGATGATTTAGCAAAATATTTTCAGCCGTATGAATAGTATTTACATAATCTTTATAGCTGCTAAAAATAAACGGAAACTCAATATCTGACAGATAATCACCAGAAAGAAACAGACCGTATGGCTCAATAACTGTAAATAAACCATCATTCGTATGACCAGGCGCTTGATAAAATGTCATGGTTAGGGAGTCTAATTCTAATTTATACCCATCCTCTGAAACAACAATATCGACAGTTGGATATATCGGTGCATAACTTCTTTTCAAATAATATCCTTGGTCAAATTGTTTAATTTTTTGAATGCTTTCTTCTTTGTTTGGATTGTCAGCGAATTGTTTAGATGCAATTACCTTAGCTTCTGGGAATGCCCCAGACCCAATAATATGATCAAAATCGCTATGTGTATAAATAATATAAAGTTGTTTATCACCTTTAATCTTGTTTATATAGCCCTTAATTTCTTCAATTTCAGTAGGTAACCAATTCGGATCTGTCATAATTACTGTTTCATTAGCTTGAATGATTGCCGAGGTAGTCATATATAATGCACTTTGAAAAACTGTAATATTATTTTTTTGGAATTGAATCAACGTGAACCATCCTTCCCCCTGATTTTTGGTGTGTCCCCTCTATTGCATAGTTCGAGCAATATTTATAAAATCCTTCTTTAGTTCGAAACGTATTCGTGAGGATCTATTTTTTAACTAACTTTCATCTAAAATACACCTTCACCTATGATACGATTCACCATAACTAGTTTAATGTAGAAGAATATCCTTCTATAATGTGTATAGGTAGAAATCTTTCCATACTATCAAGGAGAATCAACATGAACAACAATAAGGACAACACAGAAATCATCTTACTTTCTGACCCATCCGAATGCTTGATGCATCCGTTTTATCATAAACAAATCGTCTTTACAGGAGCCCTTTCTACTATGACACGTTCGGAAGCTGTGAAGAGAGTACGAGCTTGTGGAGGGATTTTGCAAGGGGCCATTACACAGGATACAGATTTCCTTATTCTTGGGGACAAACGTCGCGGCATAAGTTCGAAACAATTAAAAGCTGAGAAATTGATTAGCCTCGGCCAAGATATTCAAATTATTATTGAAGATGATTTTATGTGGCTCATTTCGATGAAAAATGAATAGCTATTATATAAAAAGGTATGTAAAACAACTATGTTTACATACCTTTTCACATATCTAAATAATTTTAGTTTGAAGGAATAGCTAGAATCGTTTAATGAAGCAAAGTTTAAAAATAAAACAGCTTAGTTTACTACACAATCAAGTACTCATAAAGAAAATATCTTATAGTATCCTAAAGCAAAAGGAGGTGATCAAATGGTGCAAATTCTTGATTACCAGGCAACTGAACCTCTAAGTAGTTTTAACCCAAATAATTCTTTTCCCATTCCGCAGGCTCCATTTAGAGTTCTTTTAGCTTCGATTCAAATAAACATCCCAGGCACGGCTTCAAGGAATAACAGCGTTGAGCTACTTTCAAGCATTGGTGTGTCAGGAGTTACAAGTATTTCACAAATTGTATTTAGAGTCTTCCGTAACGGGAAGGAAATTTTTAATACTCAAGATGGAGTAGAATCAGCTGGTTCAGAGCAAAATTACGTCTTTACATTCCAAGCTATTGATTCCAATTTAACAGCTGGCGCTAACTTCTATCAGGTTTTCGCTGAAAATATTACACCCAATACACAAGCAAACATTGTTGGACCAGTTTCTTTTAGTGGCCTAGCTATTAAAAGTTAACGATAATAGCTCTTTCTATGCACCTCGGCCATGTTTATGCCCCATACAATCGGTTTTTGGTTATAAAGAATAAAAATAATAAGCTGTATAGAAGGTATGAATAACTTCTATACAGCTTATTTTAATTTATATTTACTTCGCAAAAATCATTCTCAATAAATCACAATTCCTTTGTCTAGAACCGATTTATTTTGCACCTGATTCCCTAAAATATAGAGCTTTTTCAAATTGGGCAAATTCACTAAAGGCTCTACATTGGAAATAGCGTTATTTTCTAAATGAAGTACCTCGATTTGTTGCCATTTTTCCATAAAACTTAATGACTGTAGTGAACTGTCCTGTAATGTGAATGAACGCAGAGCTGAAAAGCCAGCAAAGTAAGGCATAATCTTATCAACTTCATGCACCCAGTCACCATTATCTATTCGGAAGTATGCATCATTCAACGTTAAATGTTCCAGTATATTGTTGTTCAACGAATTTTTGCTATTCATTTGAAACTTACACTTATTACAATTTAATATTTTTACATGCTGTAAATTAAATATTTCACTCGTCTCTTCATAAAAATCTGTTTCATTTAAATTTATCGTTTGTAGTTTTGGTAAACGATTTAAAGAACGAATACCTGTAAAATCGCCGGACTCCATCACTGTAAGTTGTTCTAGCTGCGGGTATTTTAACAATTCTGCGCCATTCAAATACGACTTCGCCCCACTTATATAAACAGTCAAACCTTTTAAAGCAGGTGCCTCTAACTTAGGAATGAAAGAACTTGTTATTTCTGCTTTTTTTAAATGGGGTGCTACAATCGATGATATTTCGCCATGATAACCAGTTATCGATAAATCGGTCAGTGAAGTTAGGCTGTTCACAATATCAAGCAATTCTAATTTAGAAAGAAAAGATAAACGCAGCTTTGTTAACGAAGACTTATCTCTAAGGCGTTCTAAATTCGTAATAGCCATATTTTCAAGATCAAGTGATTGCAGGTTGGGCATGTTTTGTATAAAATCAAGCGTTTTTAAATTTTTTACCGCTGTAAGCTTCAATTCTTGTAATTGATTCAATGAATAGAACGAGCTAAAATCTGTCGCTTCACTCATATCTAGTGTTAACGACTCTAAATCAGTTAATGAAGATAACCACTTCAAATCATTGGCAGATCTTAAAGTCAATGATTTTAATGGCAGCTTGTTCAGAAGAGGGAAGTCTGTAACCGTCTCCGTGTGATACGAGATTTCAAGAGATTGGAGATTAGGAAACGATAATAATAAAGCCAATTCATCATTACTTCGAATTTGGACAGAGAGCTCTAAAACATTAGACTTATCGCTAAAATATTCAGCAATTTTACTAAATGATTCATTAAATCTACCTGTATAGCTTTTTAAACCTTCCAGATGTCGGAAGCTTACTTCTTCACTTTGTGATATTTCATAATCACCCATCAAATTCAACACCGTCAGACCAGTAAAGGCCTCAAAATCCTTTTGTTCGATTTTTTGTGTATTTAATAACTTATCCTTAATGATATAGTTAGAAATTTCGGCTTGCTTATTCGTAAACGGATCCTCAAGACTGTAATCAAAATGCCATTGATCTTCAGAAAAGTAAGCCTTCAAATAACGGATACTTGCGAGTTCTTCTTTAGTCGGCATTGCTTCACCTTTATCAAAAATATCTTTTAAAAAGAATAAAAGAACTTCACTTTCAGGCATTTTCCGAACAGGTACATTCTCATTGTTACCGTATTCTGTATGATTGCCACTCAAAAGAAAATAACCGAGGACTGCGCAAAGGAAAACAATCGGTATCACTAAAAGCGCTTTTAAATTCGGTTTTGGTTGTGTAGCCTTATTCGAAGAAGTTGTACCATAATAATTATTTATCGTCTGATCAACATAATAGACTTTGTTCTCTTTCAACATGATTTCAGTTCCACAAAAAGGACATTTCATTGATTGATCCTCTTTATAGTCAATTTTCCCATTACAATTCGGACAATTTAATTTAATGAATTCCACTGGCAGTCCCTCCCCAGCTCTATTTTCAATTAAGCTTAGTTGTCCGAAAAATGAATGTCAATATTTCTATGAAATACATATTATTTCCCATCTTTAGACCTAAACAAAAAGTCACCCAAAAGGCGACTTTTATTGTGTTTATTCATTCTTTCAAACAATAGGTTCAAATTTCTGCTTTACTATCTCTTGTGACACGGTTCTCCGTAACATGGATAAATGCGGTTTTTTTCAATCAGATTTATACTATAATCTAAGGATGTGATTGTAATGAATTTAAAGATTGGCTTTTTACCCAAAAAGTATTATGAAAATGAACCTTCAACTGGCGGCTATCACTTTTTTATAAATGAAGGCATTCAATATGCCATTAATATTGGCGAGATGTATTATCCAGACTATACAGACGAACAACTTGCTCTATTTACAGAAAGCTTAGCCCCATTTCCACTTTATTATTTATTCGAGCAGAGTGATAGAAAAATTATTGAAGAGATAAAACAAGAATTACATGATGCACAGCTACCATTTGAAGTATTTTATCAATCAAAAAAGAGCACGTATTTAATGATTACTGTCATAAATCATCAAGAACTAATACGCCTAATTCCTATCATGATTTGGCAGCATAATTATAATATGAGCTCTATTTGGTCAAATCGAAAAGACACGTTTATAATAGAGAGCAAAATTTGGGACGCGAAATGTACAGATGGGATAGATGCTTCGATAGAGGAGACCATTTGCATTCATTTTAACGAACCAACAACTGCTTTTTTATTTAGTCATGACTTCAAAGGTACAGATATTTTTTCAAACGAAAATCGCTTTTCAACATTAGAAGATGTACAAAAGTTACTACCCTCATTTATTAAAACTGACATTATTGAATTTGGATAAATGAAAACCACCTAAAACGCTGACACTCCAACGTTCTAGGTGGTTCTTTGTTCACTTAAATATTGACGAACATCCCACTGCTCTCTAACAGCGGTGTTTCAACCTCAACACCCAGCTTTTTTAATAGTTTAGTAATGGTTTGCATAGCACTTTTAGAGTTGATTTTCGCTTCTATATAATAGACTTCACCTGTTAAAATAGATTGATACTCACGAATGGTAGTAAATGCCCTTCTATCCAAATGGACTGGTTTCATCGCTATTGCATACCGTTTTCCACGGTCACCGCTCCCAAGAATAATACCTTCATCAACTAGTTGTCTTAATGGGAGACCTTGTTCCTCAATCCATCGTAATGTCTTATTCCAAAGTTCCGGAACATTTTCGCCATTTATGGCTATTTCATTTCCTTCATGCGTAATGGTAATGGTTAGCTCATCCCATCTTTTATGGATAGTTCTTTGGAATGGAGAGGAGAAATTCCATAATTCATCTACATCATTTTCTTCATCTAGGATCCATCGAATCGTTCTAAACACATCACCATATGTTTCTGTTACGACCATCTTTACATAGTCTCTTTCATCACTGTCTTTATCGTTGGATATTTTCGTAATTGCTTTAATAACATCTTCAAATCGGTTGTTGATAGAGCGAACCAAAATTCTTTCTTCTTCTATGGTAGCTAGTTTTTCACGTTTATTTTTATATGGCATCCGTAACGCGTCTACATACTGTTGAATAATAGGTTTGGCATATATATTTAAGTCTGGATTATCCAAACAAGGCATTAGAACAATGTCTACTAGTTGCTGATAATCAATTCCAATCCATCTAGAACTCCCAAAAGTCGCTTCATTCGATTCTTTCATTTGGCTTTTTGGGACTAACCCCACAAGTAGAAACTTATCATCTTTAAAAGTCTCCTCAAATTTTCGTAAGTATTTATCGCATTGATTTACGTCCACTCTTGCATATACCTTTTGTTCTACAGCGAGGATTAATTTTTGTTCAGTATTTTTCTCTTTTTCATCAACGATATTTACTTTGAAAAAGACATCAAGCCTTCCTTTTTCATCATTTTTCTCCGATTCTTCCTCTGCTTCATATATATCTAGTTTATTTATATCCTTTTCTGCAATTACCTCAGGACTACGAAATTTATTTACATTTAGCATAGCAATATCGGTAATATCATCAATATTATCATCAGCCGACTCTGCTACGACCATTAAAAATCTTTGAAAAGGATAATAGCCTAACATATGTCTCTCTGTCGGATTTAAAAGCCACGATAAAAACCTCGAATGCCAAGTTTCAAGATGAGTCGCTCCGACAACATGAAACACATTCGGCCGATCAATTAAAAATTTTAACGCAACAAAATCTTTATCCATCGTAAGTTCATAAAGCATCCGTTTAAGGGATTTCATCACATTTTTCCTCCTACTAATTTTTATTGTAAATAGAAAACATAAAAAAAAAGCCCTTTTTATGGAATTAAGTTACTACACACAATTCGCAGAAAAAAGGACTTCCTTATGAATCAGTTTACTATAGCTGTTTTTACGTACTAATCAAAGATATTGACAAAAAAGTTTACGCTATTATTAATAGATAAAGCACTTACTTATGGTACGGTTCACCCTTCATAATCCTAAAACTTCTATAAATTTGCTCTACCAAAACAAGCTTCATTAGCTGATGTGGTAATGTCATCTTTCCAAAGGATTGTAGCTCATCAGCTCGGTTCAACACGTCATCGTGTAAACCAAGGGAGCCACCAATGACAAACGCGATTTTACTTTTACCGTAAGTCATAAGGGATTCAAGATCTGCCGACATTTGTTCAGAGGTTTTCATTTTGCCGTTAATAGCTAAGGCGATAACGTATGTATCTGGATTAATTTTAGATAGAATACGTTCACCCTCTTTTTTCTTTACGATTTCCATTTCTGCTTCGCTTAGCTGCTCGGGTGCTTTTTCATCTGGTACTTCCATTAAATCCATTTTTGCATAGCCACCGAGACGTTTTACGTATTCATCTATTCCCATTTTTAAGTACTTTTCTTTTAGTTTTCCGACTGATACAATCGTTATATTCACACGTTATCCACCTTTACAATTCATTTACAAACAAATTATCCACAAAAGTTATCAACATATCCACAGGCGTTTCCTATATCTTGTGTAAAGTTATTTACTTGATACAAGATATTCCGCAGGTAGTTCACAGTAGCTACATTTTGTGGATAACTTTTTACCCTCTTCTATTTTATCCATAATTGGGAACTCTTTTTGCTCTGCCACAAACATGTCTAAAGCGTGTTCTATATGGTTTTCACAGCTGTATTTTTCCATTTTTGCACCTCTTTTTATTTTCCGAAATTTCCACAAACTTATTCACAATTCAGTCTATGTTATCCACAATCTATTGTAACAAAGGACAAGCGAGTATGGAAGAATAGGCTTCCTACCGCCACTCGCTATGTTAATGTTATTATTCACAATTTTCTAGTTATCCACAATGTTTTCTAAATCATTCTTAATAATTCAATCATCGTAGGATTAATTTACGTTCTGATAAGGGATATCCGCTGATCCCTAAAGAGTCACCCAGTATAAACTAATTAACATTAGCTCAAACTTAGATTCCCCAAAAAAAAATCAGTGGAGATCATATCATCCCCACTGATTTTTTATTTATAAAGAATCGCTATTTGTTAATGTTAGTGATAGATCCACTAATTTCCCTTGACGATATACTTTCATCGTTAATTTATCACCAATTTTTTTGTCGTTATATAGATGTTTACGTAAATCGATTGCTGTTTCGATTTTTTGCCCATCCATTTCAACAATTACATCGTATTGTTTAACGCCTGCTTTTGAAGCCGGAGAGTTCGTCACAACATCTGTAATTACTACACCTGTTGTTAAGTCTTTTGGCAATCTTAACGTTTGTTGTTGATAGAATGACGGAACATCTGTTAAGTCTAATAATGAAATACCCATTGTTGGACGTTTCATTTCACCATTTTTCTCTAATTCCTCAATAATTGGGATTGCTGAGTTAATTGGAATCGAGAAGCCTAAACCTTCAACAGAAGATTGTGCAATTTTCATGGAGTTAATGCCGACTAATTCACCAGCAAGGTTTACAAGTGCACCACCACTGTTACCTGGGTTGATGGCTGCGTCTGTTTGTAATACTTCTTGCTGCCAATCTATATTGCCATCACCATTTATGTCAACTGGTACAGAACGATCCTTACCAGAAACAACACCTGTAGTAACAGAGCCATAGAATTCTAAGCCCAGTGGGTTACCAATCGCAATTACTGTTTCACCTTGTTTTAATACATCTGAGCTACCAAATTTCGCTACTGTCTTAACATCTTTAGAGCTGATTGAAATAACAGCTAGGTCTGTCCAAACATCGCGACCAACTAATTGTGCTACTTCTTTTGTTCCATCTGGCATTGTTACTTCTAACTGTTTTGCCCCTTCAATAACATGGTTATTTGTCACGATAAAGGCTTTATCACCTTGAACTTTATAAATAACACCTGAACCGCTTCCTGCAGGCTGTTCTGATGAAGATGGTGGACTCCAGAATCCTCCACTTGTCACTTCTTGAATATTCGTAATTCCTACAACTGCCCCTGAAGCTTTATCTACTGCTTTCGTTACATCAGTTGTCACTTCAGTTGCAACTTGATTAATGGTTGTTTCATTTTTATGACCTGCGCTACTTGTCGTTGTACCTGGCATTTGATTGACAAGTCCAGGTAGCATGAGCCAGACGAGTAAAGCACCTATGATAACGCCGATAAGACCGGTAAATAAATAGCCACCTTTTCCTCCGCCACCGCCTCTCTTTTTATGACGCTTCTCCTGCGTTTCTCGCTCCTCTTGTTCGAGTCGCTCCTGAAGAGGTGACTTCTGTACTTCATCATTGTTTATACGATCATCGTTTTTATCATCATCTTGAAAATAGCCCATTTTCCTCATCCTTTCCCTTATTAGTATTTGTTAGTTGTTACCCTAATATTACAATTCAAACATTAAAATCAGATGAAAAATAAATAAAATGGACATAAAAATGGCTGCTCAACGCATTTTCTATAAAATGTGATTGAACAGCCTCATTAAAGCTTTATTTTTTTATTGTATACGTGCCTCGGCGTAATCACGTTCGTAATAGGTTTGGTGCTGATGCTTCGCTTTCGCTACAGAAAACAATGCTTTTAAACGGTAACTAATTTTGTCGGCTCTTCTGCATCTGTATCAAATAAATTTAAATACTCACCGACAATTATGCCGCAGGATTGCAAAGTTTGTGTAACACTCATGCGCGCAAGCTCTTTCATATTATTATCCATACTTAAATGCGATAAATAAATATTTGTTGGTTTTTCAAATACTACGTCACTCATTGCTATAGCTGCATCCTCATTTGAAACGTGCCCTACATCACTTAAAATACGACGTTTTATAGACCATGGGTAACGCCCCATTTGTAGCATATTCACATCGTGGTTACTTTCAAATACAAAGGAATCAGCACCTCGAATGATTCCCTTCATACGGTCGCTAACATAGCCTGTATCTGTAATTACAACAAGCTTTCGCCCATTTTCATGAAAGCTATAAAACATTGGATCTACTGCATCATGTGATACGGCAAAGGATTCAACCGCTAATGAACCAAAGTGCTTAACACTATCCATCTCAAATTCAAATCGTTGTTCTAAAGGTATATCCCCTACTAGCCCATCCATCGCCTGCCAGGTTTTGGCGTTAGCATAAACAGGTACATTATATTTTCGTGCCAATACACCTATTCCCTTAATATGATCACTATGCTCATGTGTAACGAAAATGCCACTTAGCTGTTTCATATCGCGATCGATTTTTGTAAATAGTTGCTCCATTTTTTTACCACTAAGACCTGCATCAACAATAAATGCATGATCATCATTCTCTACATAAATCGAATTTCCTGTACTGCCACTTGCTAAAACACTAAATTGCATTATTCAACTCCCCAGTCTTCCTCTTCACCTAGTTGATTGTCTCCTTGGATTTCAATGATTTTTCCATCGATAGCATCAACGAAATACTCTTCTATTTCTTCGTCCGGTAACTCCACTTGTACTTCCCATGTTGGTATCAACACTTGTGTTTGTGTTAAATTACTAAATGTCGAGTAACCTAACTTTACTTGCTTAATACGTGATTCTGATTTTAATAGCCCTTTATTATAAAGTGTCTGGAAAATTTGAAGTGGTGGTATGACCGTTTCCTGTTGTTCCATTTCTTCGATATTATCAATCATTGTCTGCTCATACATGACCACTTCATTATCTAAATTCCACTGTACTTTTAATAGAGCACTTTCATTGTAATAAAAAATTCGATTATTTTTCCTTTGGAAGAAGATTGCGACTCGTTCCTCACGATCTACCTTCCATAATGCATAAGAATCTCCATCTTTAACGTTTGTATGGACAAAATCGGTAAGGCTTGCATCATCATTAATATTTCGTAATTTTACAGGATTGATAAAAATAGCTTTTAAATGCGCTTGTTTATCATCAAGAAAACTTACTCGCTGATTGTCATTGATAGCATTATTTTTAAAATGATGCGCTTTGCCTATAATGTAAGTAGCTGTTTCATTACTATTCGGCAGTGGTCCATACGTAATATTATCATCTTTTAAACGGGCTTCTATTGTTTTTTCACCTAGTATTTCTACACTCTGGGCTTCTTTATAGCGATTTACATACATTGAATATAAGAAGATATCTAAGATTAAAAAAACGAATATAAAAATAGATTTTGTTCTATTCCAATCCATTGTTGACACCCCCTAATAAGTCAGGTGTCAGTTTCGTCGATACACCGTTACGAATAACGAACCAGCATGGCTCTAATGTCACTATTGTACTTTGATTATTATGAGTTAAATAGAAACCCTCAACAATGTCATCTACATCTGATAAATCAATGTTATTTAGCTTTTTAATCTTTTCGATGATTTCCGGTCCTGACGGAAGTTCTTTCATCTCTTGTTCAATATCTTTCTCAAAAGAAAAGTATGGACGTTTGTAGCGGAAAATTCGATTATCTCCCCAAACAGTTGTAATTCGATTTATAGCCTGATCACTATAAATCGGTAATCCATGTAAATAGAGCTGATACTCTAATTGATTATTACTTGTACTTGTTGATACTAAGCGATAATCATCTGTAAAACCTCCGTGTTCATTGATAAATTCAAAGCTATCCGTCAAGAGCTTGGAAGGCTCTATTCTTACACTACTTTCTGCAGCCGGATTTACATAGGCCAATGATTTCACATTCGAATCAATGAGCATCCGCGACATACCATCCTGATATTTTTCAGTAGTTTCACTTTCATCAGTACGCAGGACATTATTTGGATTTGTAAATAACACATTTTTAAATACTTCAGGCTTTTCTTCGTTAAAATACGTATATTTTGCCGATTCAATTTTATCATTTGCAATATATAGTGAGGTAAAGCCATCTCGCTCTACTTCTTTAAATGTGCCGTATGTTTTCGCTGGCTCAATAATAGTTCTTACAAATTGATTAGCATTTTCTAGACTTACACGTGAACGCATTAATAATTCATTATTGCCACTAATGAAAAACACCTGTAACACTTTATTGTTAAAATTACTCCAATCTATAATCATACGGTTAAAGGTCGTTTCAGGTAGCTCCTTATCAGCGAACTGAAAAATGGAGTTAAAGGCAGAGTAAGGAATCTCACCAGGGAAAAAGACAGTCATGTATTTATTAGTACGAATCATCTCGTTTACAGTGTCGGCCTTAAGATTATTGTCAATAGGCTCTAAATCTAGGACATTCCACCCCTGAAATGCCTCCATAAGATCTACCATTGCACCATTAGATACTGTTCCGGTAAATTCCTTATCAAAACGGTAAATAGCTTTATAAGGACGAATAACATCTTCCATTCTTTTTTGTGGTCCAATGAGAACTTCTTTTCCTTCAGTCTGTTCAATAAATTTATAATCTGGCGTGTATGTCCAAATGATAAACGTTAAAACTACACTTAGAATAACGAGTAGGAATAAAACAACTGATTTAACTGGCTCTATATATTTCATTCCCACTCACCTGCCTCGTCAAAATCATCTAAATTAAGTGGTAATGTGAAGAAAACCGTTGTTCCATGTCCTTCTTCACTTTCAGCCCATATTTTACCGCCATGAGCTTCAATCATTTCCCTGGCAATAGCTAGTCCTAGACCAGTGCCTCCCATAGAGCGGGCCCGAGCACGATCTACACGATAGAAACGCTCAAAAATACGTCCTACATTTTCCTTAGGAATACCCATACCATCATCAGAAATCATAACCTTCAGCATATCCCCTTGTGCTGTAAATCCAAAGCGAATATTACCTCCATCTGGTGAATACTTAATAGCATTGGAAATGATATTATCGATGACTTGTGTCACCTTATCTGTATCAATTTCTACATAATAAGATGCCTCTGGGAATAAACGTTCAAACATCACTTTGTCAGACTTAGACATTTCAAAACGATCGATAATACGGTTAAAGAATGAATTGAATAGAACAATATCTTGATTCAACTCATAATCTGAACTATCCATTCGTGATAACTGTAATAAGTCATTCACTAAGCGGATCATACGCTCGGTCTCTGTTTGAGTGACATTCAAAAATGTTGGAGCAATATTTTCATCTTTCCATGCACCATCTGCTAACGCCTCTAAATAACTACGCATCGTCGTTAAAGGTGTCCGTAACTCATGTGATACATTTGAAACAAACTCCCTACGATCCATCTCTATTTTTTCCTGCTCCGTAATATCATGCAGTACGGTAATTAGACCATTAATAAAGCCTGTTTCTTTTTGAATAACAGAGAAATTCGCACGTAAAATATACGGTGCGTCTGCTGTACTGAAATTTAAATTCACCGCATCATTCATGTGAATTAAATCCTCAAAACTATACTCTTGGTCAATACCTAAAACAGATGCAATCGGACGACCTAATGTAATATCCCTCGAAATATGCAGCAGCTCTAGTGCAGGATCATTAATAAGAATGATACGGCCTTTTCGATCTGTTGCAATAACACCATCCGTCATATTACTAAGGACCGAATCGAGCTTTCGCCGCTCTGCCTCTGTAGTAGACTGTGCCTCTTGTAAGCGATTCGTTAAATGATTAAAGGTTATAGCAAGCTGCCCTATCTCATCTGTACCATAAACCCGCACTTTTCGAGAATAGTTACCCTTTGCCATCGCCTGAGCTTGCTTACGCATATCTGAAATTGGCTGTGTAATTGTTCGTGCCACTAAGATTCCTAAAAAGATCGTAATCACTAAGGACACGGCTGTACCACCGAGGAAAATACGATTAATGTCATTCACTTGTTCAAAAACAGATTCAATATTTGCCTCAATATAGAGTACCCCTATGATTTCATCATCAGGTCCTGCGCCATCTCGAATTGGCGAAGCTAACACCCAAACTCGATTTCTTGTTTTATTATCAAGTTTAATGTTTTCAAATAATGTTTCTGCAGAGATAGCACGGCGTACGAGGTCATTATTCGAGCGCTGTCCAATCAAACTTTGATTGTCTATCTCAGATGTGGCACGAATACGCTGCCTATTATCGATGACACGAATTTCTAAAATATCTCCTTTAGAAAGTTCCTTCAACCCTGTGGAAAATTCCATGACAATCGTTTTCAAGCTCTCTTCAAGAGATGGCATACTTTCATCGCGCTCTTTTAACATTTCTTCACGAATGCTATATTGCATTAAATCAACACGTTGAAAAATGGATTGTCGGAAGTTGTCTTTTAAATTTTGTTCTAATTCACGCGCGAAATAGATTCCTATTATTTGCAAAGCAAGTAGGATTAGTAAAATGTAAATTAGTACCAGCTTGACATGAATTGATTTAAAGAAGCTAACTTTCTGCATTCCTTTTTACTCCTGTTCAGGATTTCGTAAATAATACCCTACACCACGGCGTGTTACAATCCAAGCTGGATGACTAGGATTGTCCTCTATTTTTTCCCGTAAACGTCGAATTGTTACATCTACTGTTCGTACATCTCCGAAATAGTCATAGCCCCACACAGTTTGTAATAAATGTTCACGCGTCATTACTTGACCAATATGCTTACCTAAGTAATGTAACAGCTCAAACTCCCTATGTGTTAATTCAATTGCCTCATCACGCTTCAATACTAAGTAAGCATCTGGCTGAATAACAAGGGATCCTACTACAATTTCATTGGATTCTTCTTCAACCTCTTCAGCAGTAGGAGCTACTACCTGTAAGCGACGCATATTTGCCTTTACACGCGCAATAAGCTCACGTGTACTAAATGGCTTTGTCACATAATCATCTGCGCCCATTTCTAATCCTAATACTTTATCAATCTCAGAGCCTTTTGCGGTTAACATAATGATAGGAAAGTCATATTTTTTCCGTATTTCTCTACAAACTTCCATCCCATCACGCTTAGGTAACATTATATCTAAAAGCATTAAATCTGGTTGCTCTTCCTCAACCTTCTCTAGTGCTTCATCTCCATCATAAGCACAAATAACTTTGTAACCTTCTTTTATTAAATTAAACTGTAAAATATCTGCGATTGGTTTTTCATCGTCAACAACTAAAATGGTTTTGTCCATATTTTCTCTCCCTTTCGCTATTTATCTATTTTTAAACGATTGTGTATTTATCCATTTTGCCTTAGCATAATTTCGTCCAGATTCAGCTTTGGGCCAACGTGACGTTCTTAAACTAAGTTCCTCTATTTCAGCAGACACCTGCTGAAAAATAACTTCAATTCGCATTCAACTCCCATCTTTAGAGGTGGGAGGCTTTTGTAACTGCCGTTGCACTTTCGCTACATAAAACATTTGTAGCAGGCTCTTCCTTTCGCTACTAAAACACTTGCTGAAATTAGTTAAAGTTACTACTCTAACTCTACCATGCTTTTAGCTTCTATGCATTATTCTAAATCCTATGACATTATAGATATTATATTAAACTACATTTCGACAAATATTTCTCGGGAAATAACATAGTTGTATATACAAAATATACAAAAAGACAGCCCTATTTTGGACTGCCTTCTACTTGAACTAATTAATGCCCTACATATGATCATGGATTTTCTAATGAACTATTTTTATACACTTCAAAGTTCTGTTGAATCTCCAGTAGAGCCCATTATATCTATTACAGAACCCTTTTCACTACTTGCACATTAATTGATGATAGGCGTCCATAAATCGATGGTATGATTAATCCTCATACGCTTACCGTAAATCCCATTCCAATTTTAATCCATGGTAGTATATTTACACGCATAGAATTTTTTCACTTCTATACTGTACCATAAAGAAAATAAGGTTCGACTTTTTTCACCTTTTTGTAATGTAAATGTATTAATTCTCTACTGATTGTTACATATTTCCCATTTTCGAGGCTATAAATAAAATATTGGACAATATAATTTTAGACTTTTTGCTTTTTTAATATTCTGATAAAATAGAGGTAAGAAGTACTAGTTGAATGGAGTGATTAATTTGAATGATTTGCAAAAGCAAACCTCTGAAATAACCCCTAAAGGAAGGAAACCCCAAAGTAAGAATACCGTTCGTAAACTTATAATTAGGACCATTATGGTAGCATTAGGTGCTGTTATTATGGCACTGGGGCTAGAGCTATTTTTAGTACCAAACCACATTATGGATGGTGGAATCGTAGGTGTTTCCATTATCACTTCTCATTTATTAAATTTACCTCTTGGTATTTTCATCTTCATTTTAAACTTACCTTTTATCTTTTTAGGTTATAAACAAATCGGTAAAACCTTTGCACTTTCCACAGGACTCGGAATTACAGTTCTCTCATTAACAACGCTTTTTTTACATAATCTAAACTCATTTACTCAAGATACGCTATTGGCCACAGTTTTTGGAGGCATGATTTTAGGTATTGGTGTCGGTATCGTCATTCGTTATGGTGGTTCATTAGATGGGACAGAAATTTTAGCTATTTTATTTAATAGAAAAACACCGTTCTCCGTTGGTGAAATTATTATGTTCTTTAATTTACTCATCTTTGCGGTAGCGGGGTTTGTATTCACATGGGAACAAGCCATGTACTCTATCTTGGCATACTATATCGCCTATAAAACCATTGACATTGTTATTCAAGGGATGGAGGAATCAAAATCCGTTTATATCATTAGTGATGAAATTGATGAAATTGGGCAGACCATTATGGATAGACTTGGTCGTGGCGTAACCTTCCTATATGGTGAGGGTGCTTATACAGGTAACGATAAAAAAGTTATTTTTACCGTCATTACCCGATTAGAGGAATCCAAGCTTAAAACAATTGTCGCTGAAATTGATGATCATGCATTCCTAGCAATCGGTAATATAGCAGAGGTTAAAGGTGGTCGCTTCAAGAAGAGAGATATTCACTAATGACAAAAGAGGCGTACCGCATATGGCACGCCTCTTTAATATTACTAAAAATAAAAAACTATAACCTCTACGACATTAAATTTGGCTTTTTTGCACAAAATGGGGGTGATCTCCGTTCCGACTGAGCGCTTTGTAGCTGGCGCTTCGCTTTCGCTACAGATAAAACATTGTTGCTGCCGCTTCGCTTTCGCACAGAGCAAAGCTTCCTGGGGGCGTCCGATGAACCACTTCACTCGCGTTGCTCGCTGCAGGGTCTCGGGCCAATAGGATGTTGGTCACGAAGGCGTTATCACAGGACGTGATGCTTTTAGCCTTCGTTCCTCTATATCGCTGATCCCCAAGGAGTCGCTCAGTCTTCACTCCTATCACCTATTTCACTTAGTGTATCTTCTGCATATCACTCTAATATGCGAAATAATAGAGGTTGTAACAGTTGTCTTTGTACGAAAGCGAAGCGACAGTAACAGATGTCTTTGCAAAGTATAGCTTCTTCAAATGTAACATAACATCCACTTTCGAATACATAAAATATATCCTGCATTAACGGGCAATAAGTCATCTCTCACCTAAAAATTCAGCAACAGCAAAGAGATTTGGTATAAAAAAAGGACGTACCGTATGGCACGTCCTTTTTTAATTTCAATTATTATGCTTCCCAAACGTCCACTAAAACGTTCGTTTGTTCACGTGCAGGACCAACAGAGAAAGTAGCAATTTCAATACCAGTTAATTCACTCACGCGTTCTACATAGCGACGTGCATTCTCAGGTAGCTCTTCTAATGTTTTGCAGCCTGTAACATCTTCTGACCAGCCTGGAAGCTCTTCATAGATTGGTTCACATTGTTCAATAATATGAAGATTTGCTGGATATTCAGTAATCGTTTCATCTTTATATTTATACGCTGTACAAATTTTAACTGTTTCTAAGCCAGATAAAACATCAATTGAGTTAAGCGCAAGATGCGTAATACCACTTACTCGGCGTGAGTGACGTACTACTACCGTATCAAACCAACCTACACGACGTGGACGGCCAGTTGTTGTACCGTATTCACGACCAACTTCGCGAATTTGTTGGCCCACTTCATCGAATAATTCAGTTGGGAACGGACCATCACCAACACGAGATGTATAGGCTTTAGAGACACCAATAACACTTGTAACTCGTGATGGACCAACGCCAGCGCCGATTGCTACTCCACCTGCAACAGGATTTGAAGATGTTACAAATGGGTACGTACCTTGATCGACATCAAGTAAAATACCTTGTGCTCCTTCAAATAACACTTTGCCGCCTTCATCTAATACATCATTTAGGATTTTCGATGTGTCTGTTACATATTTTGCGATTTCTTGTCCATAGTTGTAATATTCTTCGAAAATTTCTTCGAATGTTACGCCTTCAACTTCGTAAAATTTCTCAAATAACTTATTTTTAATTGCTAAATTTTGACGTAGTTTTTCTTCAAATACATCCTTGTCTAGTAAATCAGCCATACGGATACCGATACGTGCTACTTTATCCTGATAACATGGTCCAATCCCTTTACAAGTCGTACCAATTTTTTGATCGCCACGGCTTTCCTCATCAGCGATATCTTGTTTTATATGATATGGCAAAATAACATGTGCACGATTAGAAATTCGTAAATTATCTGTATCAATGCCACGCTCTTGTAAACCTCTAAGTTCAGTCACTAATGACTTTGGATTAACAACTAGGCCATTTCCGATTACTGAAGTTTTTTCTTTATAGAAAATACCTGATGGAATTAAATGTAACTTATAAGTTTCGCCATCAAATTTAATAGTATGTCCAGCATTATCACCGCCTGCAAAACGAGCGATTGCATCGGCTTTTTGTGAAAGGAAATCCGTAATTTTACCTTTTCCTTCGTCTCCCCACTGTGTTCCTACAACTACAACTGATGTCATAGTCAGCACCTCCGTTAGATACGATTTGTATCTCAATTTTTAAGCCGTTAATTATTGTAACAATGATAGAAACGCCTAGTCAACAAAAATACTTAAAAACACGAACGTAAAATCAAAAAATATGATTCAACGTTCGTGTTTAATAACAGAATGGTATGAATATTATCTAACATTCAGATTTATTCTGTCTTGGTATACTCGCAAACGTTATGTTCCTCTTTTTTAATCAGTATTTTGGTCAACATAGCGTGAGGTCGATTTCCGTTCAAACTAGGCACTCCTACATGGCATACGTTTTAACTAATGTCATCTCTCACTATTGATGATGAACCAAATACATATTTAATCACGTGGAGGCGGTGGTGGCATTTGCGACCAGTCCACATTAATGAATTTATTGAATTCTTTTTTAAAAGCGAGTGTAACTGTACCTGTTGGACCGTTACGTTGTTTAGCAATAATAATTTCAATCATATTTTTACTCTCGGACTCTTTATCGTAATAATCATCACGATATAAGAAGGCAACAATATCAGCATCTTGCTCAATACTTCCCGATTCACGCAAGTCACTCATCATAGGTCGTTTATCTTGACGTTGCTCAACACCACGAGATAGCTGTGATAATGCAATGACTGGGACCTTTAATTCACGCGCTAATCCTTTTAATGAACGTGAAATCTCAGATACTTCTTGCTGACGGTTCTCCCCTGGCTTACCACTACCCTGAATAAGCTGTAAATAGTCAATCAAAATCATACCGAGCCCGTGCTCCTGTGCTAAACGTCGGCATTTTGCGCGAATTTCATTGATACGTACACCTGGTGTATCATCAATGAAAATCCCTGAATTCGATAAACTCCCCATTGCCATAGTTAGTTTACCCCAATCTTCCGTTGTTAAAGCACCTGTACGTAAAACTTGTGCATCTATATTTCCCTCGGCACAAAGCATACGCATAACTAGCTGCTCAGCACCCATCTCTAAGGAGAAGATTGCAACATTTTCCCTTGCTTGAACGGCAACACTTTGTGCAACATTCAATGCAAAGGCTGTTTTCCCTACAGATGGACGTGCAGCAACAATAATCAAATCGTTACGCTGGAAGCCAGCTGTTATATTGTCTAAGTCACGGAAGCCTGTCGGAATACCTGTAACATCACCCTTTTGGGATTGAAGCTTTTCGATGTTATCAAAGGTTTCCACCAATACGTCTTTTACATGCTTAAAGTCACCCGCATTTTTACGATTGGCTACCTCCATCATTTTCTTCTCTGCTTCACCTAGTAATGCCTCTACCTCATCTTCACGAGTATAGCCATCTTCTACTATTTTAGTAGCGACGCGAATTAAACGACGCAATAAGGCCTTTTCTTCGACAATTTTCGCATAGTGTGCGACGTTAGCAGCTGTAGGGACAGCATTGGCGAGCTCTAGTAAATACGATAGCCCGCCAACATCCTCAATTTCTTTTTTAGCTGATAATTCTTCAGTAACTGTTACGACATCTATCGCTTTTCCTTGATCACTCAAACGTAGCATCGTTTCGAAAATTTGCTTATGTGCATTATGATAAAAATCATCTGCTAGTAAAATTTCAGACGCAGTGATTAACGATTGAGGATCAAGAAAAATTGCACCGATAACCGATTGCTCCGCTTCCCGGTTATGCGGTGGAACGCGGTCCATCATCGGTTCGTTCATGGATCGTCGCCCCTTATTCTTCCGTTACATGAACTTTTAATGTTGCAGATACTTCATGATGTAGTTTTACAGGTACATTTGTAAAGCCTAGCGCACGAATTCCATCACTTAAAGTCATTTTACGTTTATCAATTTTTATGCCATGCGTTTTTTGAAGTGCATCGGCAACTTGCTTTGAAGATACTGAACCAAATAGGCGACCACCTTCACCTGATTTTGCTTTTAGTTCTACTGTTAAAGCTTCTAATTTTTCTTTTAATGCTTTCGCTTCAGCTAATTCTGCAGCAGCATTTTTAGCTTCTAATTTCTTTTGACCTTCTAATTGACTTAATGCTTGTGCATTTGCTTCAGCAGCATAGCCATTTTTAATTAAGAAGTTTTGTGCGTAGCCGTCCGCTACATTTTTTATTTCTCCTTTTTTCCCTTTTCCTTTAACATCTTTTAAAAATACTACTTTCATGATTCAGAACTCCCCTCGAGTACCTCATTTATGGCCTCTTCTAAATATTTTTTTACTCCAGCAATGGAATTTGATTCGACTTGGCAAGCTGCATTCGTTAAATGCCCGCCGCCGCCTAGCTTTTCCATCACAAGCTGCACGTTTACCTCACCAAGTGATCTTGCACTTATGCCGATTTTGCCATCTGAACGATGTGCAATGACAAAGGAAGCACCAACATCCTTCATTGTTAGTAAAATGTCTGCTGTTTGCGCAATAAGTACCGAGTCATACACTTTCGCTTCCTCACCTACAGCAATAGCAATACCAGGCTTCACGAACTTAACAGTTTGCACTATTTTAGAACGCTCGATATACGTATCGACATCTTCTTTTAATAATCGTTGTACTAACACTGTATCGGCACCATTTGTCCGTAAATAAGACGCCGCTTCAAACGTACGGGCTCCTGTCCGCAAAGTAAAACTCTTCGTATCAACAATAATTCCTGCCAGCAATGCCGTAGCCTCTAGCATATTAATCTTCGCACGTTTTGGTTGATACTCGAGTAACTCTGTTACAAGCTCTGCTGTAGATGATGCATATGGCTCCATATAAACAAGCGTTGGATTTTCTATAAAATCCTCACTTCGACGATGGTGATCAATTACCACAACTTTTTCAGCCAACTTCAAAAGCTGTGACTCAATGACTAAATCTGGTTTATGCGTATCGACTATAACAAGCAATGATTTTTCTGTCATTCTTGCCGCAGCTTCCTCTGGTGTTAGGAAATTTTCATAGAAATCCGATTTACTCTCAATTTCGTTCATTAAACGTGTTACACTTCCGTTTAATTCGTCATAATTTATGATCACATAGCCCTTCACATCATTCATTTGTGCCATTTTACGTACACCAACAGAGGCACCAATTGAGTCCATATCAGGATTTTTATGTCCCATAACAAATACTTGGTCACTATCCTGAATTAGGTCTCGTAGAGCGTGGGAAATAACACGTGCTCTAACGCGTGTACGTTTCTCGACAGGATTCGTTTTCCCGCCATAGAATTTTAGTTTTCCTGTAGGTTGCTTGATGGCTACCTGATCACCGCCACGACCTAAAACAAGATCTAGACTTGATTGTGCTAGTTCACCAAGCTCCATTAATGAAGATGATCCTGCGCCAACACCAATACTTAATGTTAATGACATATTTTTTTGCGCTGTTTTTTCTCGAATTGTATCTAAAATGGCAAATTTCTTCTTCTCAAGCTCCATTAAAATGGATTCGTTTAAGACAGCTAAAAAACGGTCGGATGATATTCGTTTCACAAATATCCCTTGCTCAGCAGCCCAATCATTGACAATTGAGGTCACCATCGTATTCGTTAAACTACGTGGTTGGTCATCCATTGCTTGCGTAATTTCGTCATAATTATCAACAAATAAAATTGCAATAACTGTACGATCTGCATAGTATTGTTTTTCAATAGCTATCTGCTCAGTGATATCAAAGAAATATAGTAAATTCTCTTCTTTTTTATAATAAACTCGATATTTACGATCACGAAGCGTAATCGTATCTTCGTTTGTCTCCTCGGTCTTCATTAGCACGTAAATGTCATCAGATATATTAACGATTCCTTCACCTACTAAATTCTCCATATTTAAAACGCCCTGCATATATGGATTCGACCATTCTATTTCATATTGATCATTGACAAGTAAAATCCCAATTGGCATTTCTAGTAATGCCTCTTCCCCCACTTTTTTCATACGGAAAGAGATAGATTCAATATGTTTTTCTGTCTCATCAAAGGTAATCTTTTCTACCTTCCACGTATAGGCCATTAATAGAACAAAACCTATTCCATAACCAATACCTATCCCGATATTCCAAATACATAGAAGCACGAACGTTACAATGCCAAAAATGGAAAGAACAAAAAGCGGATAGCGGATTGGTCGTTTTCTAAAAGTCCCCATTACATCAGCCCCTTATTCTTTAGTTTTCCCCTTCACAAGTGAACGTACGTCGAAACCTAAATCTACGATACCTAGCAATATCATAAAGGATGATAGTGGTAAGGCTAACAAAGTAGCGATCCATTTGACACCATTAGGCAGCTCCTTTTTAGAAATAAAGTAATGTAAAAAGGAAATACCCTGCAGGATTAATAACATCCATAAAATATAAGAAACATTTAACACAATCATATCTACTGTAGATCCAGATTCTGGACGCATAAATAAATTTACGCATAAAACAATCATGTAATACCATAAAATAGATCGGGGTAGACGCATATTTTGGAATGATGCAAATCTCGGTACGTCTAAACCAAGACGTTTTAATACAGGTAAATTTAACGTTATGATAATAAATGCTGTCATAAATGCAGAAAGTGTTACTGTTGCAGGTATTGTCAGCTCAACTGTTTTTAACAGAGCCTCAATTAGCTCTGGCTGAAACGCTTCTTGACCTGTCATCGTTTTTGCAAGTTCATTTGATTGCTCATAACTATCGCGTAAAAGCTCTGTGCTCATGTTAATGATATTGATACCAGCAAATTGAACATAGGCTACATAGACAACCGCCATTGACAGAAGAACAGCAATCCCAGATGACATGAATAGGTAAAGTTTGCTCTTCTTTTGATTAATTGCACTTCCTATAACGACACCAAGTAATGCCAAAATAAAGGCAAATGGTAACATAGTTATGCCACTCGTTAAAGTGGTTAAGATACACCCTACTATTGCTACAAATATTGATGATGCACGCTTGTAATTTGCGCTATACCAAGCAATCGGTAGTGGAGCAAATATTAGACTTACTATAAATATGAATGGTATATATGCAGAAATAAGCATTAGAATCGTAAAGATTGCGACCATCATTGAGCCTTGTACAAGCGCCTTTGTTTGATTATTCGGCATTGAAAACCTTCCTTTTTTTCAGTCAAACTTACTGACCTTTATTGTACCATTTTTTCAGGTTATTGAACAAAAAACGCTAGAACAACTGAAATGCTTTGCCATTAATTTTGTAGATCCAATGACTAAAGGCGTAAAATACATTACTATATAGGAGATTTTTTACCGAAAAATCATAACAAATTCATCATTAATTATGTTCTTCTATATATTTTTTTAAAATTTTTCCAACAATAAAAAAAGCAACTTACAACAGTTACTAATACATGAAAAAAGGCTTTTAATCCAAATGATTATAAGCCGTTTTGTTTTTAAAAATGTCCATAGTCGATTGTTTCTCAATCTCTAACATTTCATCTTTTCTTTATTCATGTCTATCTAGAGTGTAATAAATTCTCATCATAATAGCAAACGGTAATTTATAGAGCAATTACTGAGATCAACCAAGCTCACCATGGGGCATCTGGTCTCGCACTCCAATCAACCTGACATGTATTTTAACCATACTCATCTTTTGTGATGTGAGCTATAAAACAAACAATATTACCATAGTTGGGATATCCACTCTCGATTCCCCTACCTATGTTATTTACAAGAGTCCCCCTTATAAAATCTCCATATTGCGGTTACAAGATTAGTAATTCCATTTTTACAAATAAGAAAAGCACAACCAAAGCGATTAAACCTTGTTGTGCCTTTATTTATATCTTATTTATCTTCTGCAACGAATGGAAGTAATCCCATGATACGAGATACTTTGATAGCAGAAGTTAATTTACGTTGGTACTTTGCACTTGTGCCAGTTACGCGACGTGGTAAGATTTTACCGCGCTCAGAGATGAATTTTTTTAATAAATCCACATCTTTATAATCGATATGCGTAATGTTGTTTGAAGTGAAGTAGCAAACTTTACGGCGTTTGCGGCCTCCGCGACGTGGTGCCATAGTATGTCTCCTCCTTATCATTTTTTATTTTAGAAGTATTAGAATGGTAAATCATCCTCAGATACTTCTATTGGTCCTTTGCTATTAGCAAATGGATCCTCATCTACACGTGTATAATTCGGCTGATTCATAGGTGGTTGATTTTGCTGATAAGCATCGCCGCCAAATGAACCCTGCCCTGGCATAGCACCACCAAACTGTTGCTGTGGTTGTCCACCGCCATATGACGGTTGATTATTACCGTAAGTATTCTGCCCACCATATTGAGGAGCAGGAGCACCGCTAGAATTACGAGGCTCTAAAAACTGTACGCTATCTGCCACTACATCTGTTGTGTATACTCGTTTACCATCTTGTCCTTCATAGCTACCTGTTTGGATGCGACCTTCCACTCCAATCAAACTTCCTTTTCGCATGAAGTTCGCTAAGTTTTCAGCCTGTTTGCGCCAAGCAACACAGCTAATGAAATCAGCTTCGCGATCACCTTGTTGGTTTGAGAATGTTCGATTCACAGCAACTGTAAATCTTGTAGACGCAATACCATTAGGCGTATAGCGTAGCTCAGGATCCTTTGTTAGTCTTCCAACTAATACGACACGGTTTATCATCAGAAATGCAACCTCCTTTTTCAGCATTTTGTTAAAAATAAATGATTATGCTTCTTCGCGAACTGCAATGTGACGAATGATATCTTCGCTAATGTTAGCAAGACGAGTGTATTCGTTGATTGCTTCTGAAGGAGCGTTTACTTTCACGATTTGGTAGAAACCTTCGCGGAAGTCTTGAATTTCATAAGCTAAGCGGCGTTTGCCCCACTCTTTTGATTCGATGACTTCTGCACCGTTAGAAGTTAAGATTTCGTTGAAACGTTCAACTAAAGCTTTCTTCGCTTCGTCTTCAATGTTCGGACGTACGATGTACATTAATTCGTATTTTCTCATCTGTTTACACCTCCTTATGGACTTAGGCTCTCCTATAATAGGGAGCAAGGAGCAAGTAATAATTATTACTCACATCAATGAATTGTAACATATAGATACATGTCTTTCAAGTCGCAAACTAACAATTCATTCTATATAATGAACTTAATTCATGAAAGGAGGATCTCCATGCTACCTGATCAAGAACCAATCGTCATAGAGTTAGATATAAAAAAACTAATGATGGACAATATTGTTATCACAAGTGGTCTTGTCATATTATTTGTGGCTATCCAATATATTTGCTTTAAAGATTTTGATTATTCATTTTGGAATATGATTGTTGGGTCCATTCTTTTTGCCATTCTGTATATTGTTTTCATTGTCTTACATGAGGCCTTTCATTTAATTGGCTTTATGGTCTTTGGAGGCGTGCCCGCTAAATCGTTAAAATATGGCTTGAATTTAGAGCTTGGCATTGCGTACGCAACAACCGACCAACGTTTACCGAATCATGCCATGAAAAAGGCTTTATTACTGCCATTCTGGACAACTGGAGTTCTTCCGACACTGGCTGGTTTCTACTTTAATAGTACTGTTTTAATATTGGTGGGAGCTTTTTTAATAGCTGGGGCAGTAGGGGATTTCTCCATGTATAAAGAATTGCGCAAATATCCAAAGAATGCGTTCATACAGGATGATCCTCATTTACCTAAGCTTTATGTATATATGCCCGAGGAAAAGAAAAAGCTTTGAGTCACATACATATAGAATCTGCTTAGCTCCAAGCAGATTCTAATTTTTATACAATTTTAAGGTGTTATAAAACCATGCTGTGCAGCTGTATATAAATTTCTCCAAATACGATTTATCGAAGAGGTCTCTGTAATTGCATCCATACCAAGCCTACGGATTAAGCTATTAGCAATATCTACACAAGCTGCTGCAACGTCTTTACTCATGAGTGAAAATTGCTGTAGTTCTTCATTCGCCAACTCATGACCTTCTTGATGTTTTTGCCAGTATTCATGCAACATTGCATAAAACCGCTCTTCAAGCTGTCTAAAGTTCTTTTGTTGCTGCATCAATAAAAATTGTATTGCCCCCATATGTTCGGCACGACTTGAATCAAGGCTTCTTTGCTTCACTAAAATAGACGCCTCTTCTAAGAAATTTTCTGTTATTCCAAGGCAAACACTTAAAAAAGAAGCTTCTGCAAATGCGCCAAACGGAAAACTATGTACCGCATTCCCATACGTGTTTTTCATTGTACCCAATTGGAACGTATCCTCTTGAGGCACCCAAACATTTTGCACTCGGATCGTATGACTAGCAGTCGCTTTTAAACCCATTGCTCGCCAATCATTTAAAACTTCTACATGATCACTATTTACGGAGCAACTAATTATTTCATCTGTTCTAATACCCTCTTTCTCAACAAAGCAATTCATCGTAAAAGTTGTAGCATAATCTGCCCCACTACAATACTTCCATTGACCTGTTACGCTATATCCCTCATCTATTTGTATGGCTATACCTGTAGGATATCCACTACCTGCTATGACTGCATTTCTTGGTGAAAATATTTTTTCACAAACCTCTTTGTTCAATGTTGGAATAAACGCGTTCCCCCCTGTCCCTATTGTGACAAGCCAACCAAAGTTACCATCAAGTGCAGACATCTCTTGGAATACTTTCATGCCCTTTAGTAAATCTAAATCTTGGCCGCCTAATTCCTTGGCTGTGAATAACTTAAACAATTGATGCTCATAAATAAGCTCTAATATATCTTCCGGTAGTCTACCTAGCTGCTCAATTTCTAAACCACGCTCTTTTATTTGTAATATGCTCATACTAACCTCCTGATCGAAAATTCAGATAAGTATATATACAAAAAAGGCAATCCCATTAAAGATTGCCTTTTTGTATTTTACACATTAAAACGGAATAACATAATATCGCCGTCTTGTACAACATACTCTTTACCTTCAAGACGTACTTTACCAGCTTCTTTAGCAGCAGGTTGAGAACCAGCTTCAACTAAATCATCGAAAGCAACTGTTTCTGCACGAATAAATCCACGTTCAAAGTCTGTATGAATAACTCCAGCACATTGTGGTGCCTTCATACCTTTACGGAACGTCCATGCACGTACCTCTTGTACTCCAGCAGTGAAATAAGTTGCTAGTCCTAGTAAATCATATGACGTACGGATTAATTGATCTAAACCAGATTCTTTAATGCCTAGTTCTTCTAAGAACATTGCTTTTTCTTCATCATCAAGCTCAGAAATTTCTTCTTCGATTTTTGCACAAATTGTGATAACTTGAGCTCCTTCAGCAGCTGCATACTCACGTACCTTTTGCACAAATTCGTTATTATCTGCGTCAGCTACTTCATCTTCTGAAACGTTTGCCACATAAAGCATAGGTTTAATTGTTAAAAGATGAAGTCCTTTAATAACCTTTAGCTCGTCATCAGAAAGCTCTGCAGCACGTGCTGGTCGACCGTTTTCTAATTGTTCTTTAACTTTTAAAAGAATTGGTTCTTCAATCATTGCTTCTTTGTCTTTTTGCTTTGCCATTTTGCCGACACGTTGTAATCGCTTATCAACAGATTCTAAATCGGCTAGTGCAAGCTCTAAGTTAATAACCTCAATATCATCAATCGGATCCACTCCACCTGATACGTGCGTAATGTTTTCATCAACAAAACAACGTACAACTTGGCAAATTGCATCTACTTCACGAATATGCGCAAGGAATTTGTTCCCTAACCCTTCACCCTTTGAAGCGCCTTTTACGATCCCAGCAATATCTGTGAACTCAAATGCTGTAGGTACTGTTTTTTTAGGTGTTACTAATTCTGTTAATTTATCTAAACGTGCATCTGGTACTTCAACAATACCGACGTTCGGATCGATTGTTGCGAATGGATAGTTTGCAGCCAATGCGCCCGCTTTTGTAATTGCGTTAAATAATGTTGATTTTCCGACGTTAGGTAAACCAACGATTCCAGCTGTTAATGCCATGAATGGACACAACCTTTCTATGATCTGTTCAAATTTGCTCTTATTTCCCGTACTAACGGATACTGTGAGGTTTCAGAACGCCCTCACTGATGAATCACTGTATAACCCTATCTATTATATTGATTCACTCATAAAAAGTCTAATACACATGAAACTAGTCTTCACTAGCCGACATTAAAACCTTTTTCATTTTTTTCTCAAATTCTCGGCGTGGAATCATGACGCTATGCTGACAGCCTTCACATTTAATACGCACATCTGCACCCATTCGAATAATTTTCCACTTATTTGTGCCACATGGATGTTGCTTTTTCATTTCAACAATATCATTTAGACCAAATTGCTTCGCTTCCATTTTATTCACCATTCCCCTCGTCTTTTCCATTAACACCGTAGAACATCATTTTCGGCTGAGCCATTGGTATATTATTTTCTTCAAAGAGTTTTGTAACATCACGACGAATAGTACGGCCCACTCCATGTTGTTGTTGTGGTAATGTTTCTGCGGCTATACGAATCGTTACCTCTGTACCCTTAACATTTTGTACACCTAAAAAGACAGGTACTGCTACAAGTTCCTTATGAATATCAGGTAAAGTTTCTAAATACTTTTTAATAATAGATTCAGCTCTTTCAAAATTGGCATCCGTCGTCATTTGTAAATCTATATAAATTTTAGAGTTGTTAACAGAGTAATTGACAACATCACCAATCGAACCATTCGGAATAATAAACTGCTCTCCTGTAGAACCATTAATCTTTGTCGTACGTAAACCAATTTCTACAACCGTTCCTTCAGCTGCATTTATTTTTATATAATCGCCAACACCAAATTGATCTTCAAAAATAATAAAGAATCCAGTAATGACATCCTTCACTAAGCTTTGTGCACCAAAACCAATTGCTAAACCAACAATCCCTGCTCCAGCTAATAACCCTGCTATCCTAATCTCTAAGAGCGAGAGAATAGCAACAATTGCTGAAAAATAAACCACATAGGTAATGACGCTTTGTAATAATTTCGAAATTGTTTTTTGTCGACGTTCCGAATGGTCTAAAGGTGAACGCATACGCATTAAAAACACTTTTTTTATAAACTTTTTTCCTAATCGTACAGCTAGCCACGATGCAATCAAGATAATAATAATCTTAACAGAAACTATTGTTACATTTATCCAAAGCTCCTCTGACATTAGCTTGTTCCAACTGTTTTTTAATACTCTTTCACTAAACCAATCCATTATTACCACCTCTTGAATAACTTGCTAAAAATTTGCGTATACTGCATAAAAATCGAGCACTTCTTACAAATAAAAAGGAAAGCGAGTTTTTTTATGAATACTATACCAAAATTGTTACTTCCTTATTCTCTTCATCATGAAAGTAAAAATACCGTTTGGCAATTAAGTACATTATTTTTAGAACATATACCCTTTCATCATAAACGCCTTATTTTCTGTTGTATTGGAAGTGACCGTTGTACAGGTGATACGCTTGGGCCGTTAACAGGTAGCTTTCTAAAAAAGTCAGTTAGTTTTCCATATGAGATTGTAGGCTCTTTAGACAATCCTTTGCATGCTCTTAATTTAGACACTACAATGCAACAGCTACACAATCATACTATAAAACCTTTCATTATTGCGATTGATGCATGTCTTGGTAGTGAACAAAATGTTGGACATATTTCTGTACAGAATGGACCTATTTTTCCAGGAAAAGCTGTAAAAAAACAATTACCCCCAATCGGTGACATTTCCATTAAGGGGATCGTCAATGTTGGAGGCTTTATGGAAATGCTCGTTTTACAAAATACAAGACTTCATATTTCCTATGCAATGGCTGAAAAACTTTCAAGAGCTCTTTTGCTCGCTGCACATCGTTACTCACTGAAAAGTATAGAAGATAGCAACCACAATACCGACAACGATGATACCTGGCAACAAGTTAGCAGCTTTGATCTTAGTTAAGCCTGCTATATTTAAACCAATAGCAAAAATCATAACACCACCCACTGCAGTCATTTCATGAATAAACATTTGTAATGCGTCATCTGGTATAAAAGAGCTGATAACACCTGCAAAAAGTGCAATTAATCCTTGATAGACGAATACAGGTAATGCAGATAATAGCACGCCAATCCCTAAGGTAGATGCTAATATGATCGATATAAATCCATCGATTAATCCTTTCGTAATCAGTACATTATGATCGTTACGCAGACCACTATCGAGTGCACCAATGACGCCCATCGAGCCAACTACAAATATTAAAGAAGCTGATACAAAACCTTCTGCTATGCCAATTTGATTGTTATTAGTACGATTTTTACTGAATAGAGATTCTACCCATTTTCCAACTCTATTCATTTGCTTATCTAAATCTAACCACTCACCAATTACAGTACCTATGACTAAACTTATCATTAAAATAATAAAATTATCACTTTTAAAGCCCATTTTAATCCCTAAAAGTGCAACTGCTAAACCGATAATCGATAATACAGTGGTCTTCATCGATTCAGGAATATTTTTAAAAATGCGTCCTACCAATGCACCAGCCATAATAAGCAAGGCGTTAATGAATGCTCCTAGTAATACCACGTCCCAACCTTCCTTCTCTCTATAAAAATAGAGAGCGCCCTGCAATTCGGCGCTCAGATTATATTATCGATATTTCTCTTACTCTTCCTGCAAATTTAGTATTTCTAAAATACGTTCTAAATCATCTTCAGAGTAAAATTCAATTTCTATTTTCCCTTTATTATTCGTTTTCCTAATTTGTACATTTGTACCGAAATAATCACGTAATTGTGATTCCTTAGCTGCAACATATATATCCTTTTTCTTTGGTTGAGTTGTTTCACGTGAAACTTCCTCATTTAAGTTGTGCACTAACATTTCGACTTGCCGCACATTTAAACCTTGTTGAATGACCTTATTAGCCACTTCGGATATTCTTCTTTTATTTTTCAAACCAAGTAAGGCTCGTCCTTGTCCCATCGATAATGTTCCATCGTTCATAAACTCACGAACATCCTCAGGTAGTGCAAGTAAACGAACATGATTAGCAATATGCGGTCTGCTTTTCCCTAATCTTTTGGATAGCTCCTCTTGTGTTAAATGTAAGTTTTCCATCAAGCTTTGATAGGCCTCAGCCTCTTCAATAACTGTCAGATCTTCACGCTGTAGATTTTCTAAAATCGCTAGTTCCATCATTTGCGCATCTGATAGCTCTTTTATAATAGCTGGAATAACCTCTAACCCTGCTAATTGAGTTGCACGATATCGGCGTTCCCCAGCAACGATTTCATATTTACGTCCTTTTTTCCGTACGGCAATTGGTTGTAAAATACCATGTTCCTGTATAGAGTCAGCCAATTCCTGCAACGCTTCTTCATCGAAAATTTTACGAGGCTGAAATGGGTTTGCAACGATAAGTTCTAATTGTATTTCTTCCACTTGCCCACTTTGTTCTAAAGACTCCCCAGGAAATAACGCACTTATGCCTCTTCCTAAACCTTTAGCCATTTTTGATCACTTCCCTCGCCATCTCTAAATACACTTCCGCACCTCTTGATTTTGCGTCATAAATGATAATTGGCTGCCCATGACTTGGAGCCTCACTTAATCGCACATTACGAGGAATAATTGTTTTGTATACTTTATCTTGAAAATATTTTTTTACTTCATCAATAACTTGTAGGCCTAGGTTTGTTCGTGCATCAAGCATCGTTAACAATACTCCATCAATATATAATTGCTGATTTAAATGTTTTTGCACTAAACGGACAGTTGATAACAACTGACTTAGCCCCTCTAATGCGTAATATTCGCATTGCACAGGAATAATAAGCGCATCCGAAGCAGTTAAAGCATTAATTGTTAGAAGCCCTAATGAAGGTGGGCAATCAATAATAATATAATCATATTCTTCTTTTACATCTTGAAGTGCATGCTTTAAACGTACTTCTCTGGAAATTGTCGAAACTAATTCAATCTCTGCTCCTGCTAGTGAAATGGTTGCTGGAACAATTGCTAGGTTTTCAACATTTGTTTGTTGAATGACATTTTCAACGTTTTCATCATCAATTAACACATCATAAATACAGCCCTGAAGATCTCCTTTGTTAACACCCAGTCCACTTGTTGTATTTCCTTGCGGATCCGTATCGATAAGGAGCACTTTCTTCCCTAGATATGCTAGACAAGCGCTCAAATTGACCGATGTCGTTGTTTTTCCTACGCCACCCTTTTGATTGGCGATTGCTATAATTCTACCCATTTAAAAGCACCTGCTTTCATCTACCAAAGTTCACTTTGACAAATCATTTGTAAAATCACTGATCAATTATGCCTCGGCATAATTGTGTCCGGATTCGGCTTTGTGGGATACAGGTCAGTTAGCCGTCATCACATGAATGCGATGATTTTAAACTAACATCCTTTTATTAATTCCTTTCCGAATCCGTGACATCCGCCGGAGGCTTTAGGCCAACAGATGTTTTTTGCGCGAAAGCGTAATGCTAACGAAGCGTCAGCAACAGCACTGATGTTGGTCACTCAGTCATTACCACAGGACGTGGCGTTCTTAGACTGAGTTCCTCTATTTCAGCGGATGTTTGGACACCCGCCGAAAAGTAACTTAAACCCGCATTCATTACCAGACTTCTGTACCTGTCGCTACGCTTTTGGTACAAAAAACACTTGTAACTGCCGTTTCACTTTGAAAAACTTGTAGCTGACACTTTGCTTTCGCTACAGAAAATAATTACTAAAAGAAGTTAAATACCTCTATCTTACTTTTATTCTATCAAAAAAACAGAAAATAGTTGTATAAAATATTTAGAATATATGCAAAAAAGGAGACATCTCAGAAATATTACTGAGATGCCTCCTTCGTACAGAGCTTTAAAAGTGGCTCATCATCATAACGTAGGTCATTTTTTATTTTTCTAAAATAACTTCAATCATGACTTAAGACTTTTTCTTTTTAGGTATTTTCACTGTAATTTGATAATATTCCTCTGTATCTTCTTCTTCAGTCTTAACTGTTATACCGCTCTTTGTTACCATAGATAACGATTGTTTAATGGTATTTAAAGCAATGCGAACGTCTTTACTAATGGCCTTACGCTTCGGCTTTGCTTTCTTCGGCTCCGCTTCTTCTTCAGCTTCTGCCTCCGGATGCAATAGAGAATAAATCTGCTCTTCTAACTGACGAACATTCCAATCATTTTCAATCGTTTGTTGTAAAACTTCTAGCTGTAATGGCTGATCTTTAATTGCAATTAATGCACGTGCATGTCGTTCCGAGATTTCACGCTTCAAAATAGCTTGCTGCACTTCTTCAGGAAGCTTTAATAAACGTAATTTATTGGCTACCGTGGATTGTCCTTTTCCAAGTCGTTGGGCCAGAGCTTCTTGTGTCAGCTCGTGAAGCTCCAATAATTTTTGATAGGCAACAGCTTCTTCAATTGCTGTTAACTCCTCACGCTGTAAGTTCTCAATTAACGCGATAGAGGCTGTTTCCTTATCAGTTAAATTTCTTATAATTGCCGGAACTTCTGTCCATTGTAGCTTTTTCATTGCTCGATAACGACGCTCACCAGCAATGATTTCATATTGATTTTCTGCTGTTTTACGTACAACAATTGGCTGAATTACACCATGCGTATGAATGGTTCTTGATAATTCTTCAATTTTTTCATCATCAAAAATAGTACGTGGCTGAAAACGGTTAGGCACAATTTGATCAATAGGCAGCTTTATAACTTCTTCTGCTGCATGAACCGTCTCTGCTTGTTCTACTTCATTTTTCACAATAGGCACAGTTTTATTTCCGCCTCCAAAAAAACGTGAAAAAGGACTTTTCATCCAAGTGGCACCACCTTTAAGTAACTATCTTGCTCTGTCTCATTCTATTATTATTTATTATATTTCTTAAAATGTATATAGTTCGTAGATGTCATTTGCGTGAACCATCCATAACTAGTATGTATGCTCAAAATAGAAAAAATATTTTCTACTTTGAGAAGTTTCACATGGAACACTAATTATTGAATCGGTGATTTATTTGGTACACCTGGTTTACGCGGGTATTTTTTTGGTGTTCCTTTTATTTTATCAAAGATATATAAAATGCGGTCACTTTCTTCAACTGGTAGTAGGAAAGAAAACTCTTCTTTTAGTGCAACCCCTAATGTCGTTAATGCTTTTTTGGCATCTTTTAATTCTTCCGCGCCAGCTGCTGCTTTTAAAGCAACAAAATAGCCACCTTGCTTTGCAAGTGGTACACATAACTCCGATAAAACTGATAATCTGGCTACCGCGCGAGCTGTTACAACATCAAACTGTTCACGATATTTCACATTTTGTGCAAATTCCTCTGCACGAGCATGTACAAAATGCATATTTTCTAATTGTAACTCATTACTTAAATGATTTAAAAATGTAATTCTTTTATTTAATGAATCGACAATTGTTACATGTAAATGCGGGAAGCAGATTTTAATTGGAATACTTGGGAAACCAGCACCTGCTCCAACATCGCAAACTGTCGTCACTTTTGAAAAATCAAAATAGAAAGAGGCACTTATCGAATCATAAAAGTGCTTTAAATAAACACCTTCTAAATCCGTAATAGCCGTTAAGTTCATCTTTTCATTCCACTCAACAAGTAACTCAAAGTATTTTTTAAATTGAGCAATCTGCTTTTCAGAAAGTTCAATGCCCTTTTTCTTTAGAGCCTCTATAAATTGTTGTTCGTTCATGTAAAGTCTCCTTTTTCTATATGGCTTTACTATCCCTATATTGATTTGTAAGCAACTATTTACTCTCTCCTAAAATCAACTTTGTAAAAATAGCATAGCCACCAATTATACCTCAGCATAATTGCGTCCGGAATCAGCTTTGTGCAAGCACAAAGAACTCCTTTCCGATTCTTTGCCATCCGCCGAACTTTAGGCCAACAGATGTTTTTTGTGCGAAAGCGTAGCGACAAGAAGTTAAAAATAGGAAGCGGGCACAATGGTATGCCCGCCTCTTATTCACTTTACCCTTAATTATTCCCCGCTGACGCGTGCGATTTTACCTTGCTCAATATAAACAAGTAATATTGAAATATCTGCTGGGTTAACACCAGAGATTCGCGATGCTTGGGCAATAGAAAGTGGTGTAACTTGTTTTAATTTTTGTCGTGCTTCTGTTGCTAGACCTGAAATAGCATCATAATCAATGTTTTCAGGGATTTTTTTATTCTCCATTTTATGAAGCTTTTCAACTTGTTGCAATGCTTTTTCAATATAGCCTTCATACTTAAGCTGAATTTCAATTTGTTCCTTCACTTCATCTGAAAGCTCTATGTCTGCTGGAATTAACGAAGAAATTAATTCATAATGCATTTCTGGACGTTTTAATAAATCCGCTCCACGAATACCATCTTTTAACTCACTGCCACCTACAGATCGAATCGCAGCTTGTGTTGCTTCATTTGGTTTAATAATAACTTCACGAAGACGTGCAATTTCGTTATCAATCAGCTCTTTTTTCTCATTGAATTTTGCATATCTTTCTTCAGTAATCATTCCCATATTATAACCTTGCTCTACCAAACGTAAATCAGCGTTATCATGACGAAGTAGTAAACGATATTCCGCACGAGATGTTAGTAAGCGATACGGTTCATTTGTTCCTTTTGTTACCAAATCATCAATTAATACACCAATATAAGCATCTGAACGACTTAAGATTAATTCTTGTTTACCAAGCACGTTAGCAGCAGCGTTCATCCCTGCCATTAAACCTTGAGCAGCCGCTTCCTCGTAACCAGATGTTCCGTTGATTTGACCAGCTGTATATAAGCCTTTAATACGTTTTGTTTCTAAAGTTGGCCATAATTGTGTTGGCACGATCGCATCGTACTCAATGGCATAGCCAGCACGCATCATTTCTGCTTTTTCTAAGCCTGGGATTGATTTTAGTAATCGTGTTTGAACATGCTCTGGTAAGCTAGTTGATAAACCTTGTACATATACTTCACGTGTATTGCGACCTTCTGGCTCTAAGAAAATTTGGTGGCGTGGTTTATCGTTAAATCGCACAACCTTGTCTTCAATAGAAGGGCAATAACGTGGACCTGTACCTTTAATCATCCCTGAGTACATCGGTGAAAGATGTAGGTTTGCCTCGATAATTTCATGTGTTTCTAGGCTTGTATACGTTAACCAGCAAGGGAGCTGATCCATGATATATTCAGTTGTTTCAAAGCTGAATGCACGTGGAACATCATCTCCTGGTTGGATCTCTGTTTTATCATAATCAATGGTACGGTTATTCACTCGTGGTGGTGTACCTGTTTTAAAACGCACAAGATCAAAACCAAGCTCTTTTAAGTTATCTGCTAAACGAATAGACGGCTGTTGGTTATTAGGACCACTTGAATATTTCACGTCGCCAATAATAATTTCACCGCGAAGGAATGTACCTGTTGTGATAACAACTGTTTTGGCGCGGTAAATAGCGCCAATTTGTGTAATAACACCTTTTACTTCCCCGTCTTCAATTATTAGCTCTTCCACCATTCCTTGGTGAATTGTTAAATTTTCAGTTTCCTCCAACACGCGTTTCATTTCTTGTTGGTATAAAACTTTGTCCGCTTGTGCACGTAATGCACGCACAGCAGGACCTTTCCCTGTATTTAACATACGCATTTGAATATGCGTTTTATCAATAACTTTCCCCATGACGCCACCTAATGCGTCAATTTCTCGTACTACGATTCCTTTGGCAGGACCACCAATGGAAGGATTGCATGGCATAAATGCAATCATATCTAAATTGATTGTTAACATCAGTGTGTTAGCACCCATTTTGGCAGCAGCATGTGCAGCTTCAGACCCTGCGTGACCTGCGCCAATTACGATAACATCAAACGTGCCTGCCTCATAATTTGTTGGCATAGCTCGTATCTTCCTTTCTTTAGTAAAATTATTTTCCTAAGCAGAATTGTGAAAATAACTGATTGATTAGGCTTTCTTGTACTGTGTCGCCGATAATTTCACCAAGTATTTCCCAAGTTCTAGTGACATCAATTTGCACCATATCAACAGGTACACCAGCTTGTGCTCCAGCTAATGCATCCTCGACCGTTGCCTGCGCTTGATGAAGTAATGCAATATGTCTTGCATTTGAAACATATGTTAAATCGCCCGCTTCAATTTGCCCTTCAAAGAATAACGCTGCAATTGCTTCCTCTAGCTCTGTGATACCCTCTTCCTGTAAAAGAGAAGTTGTCACAACACGACGATTGCCTGCTAACTCTTTGACGCGAGCTACATCAATTTTTTGCGGTAAATCTGTTTTATTGACAATAACGATGTAATCCATCGCTTGAATTGTTTCGAATAGACGCTCATCTTCGGCAGTCAATTCCTCTGCGTAGTTTAAAACAAATAAAATTAAATCTGCGCCACGCAACGCCTCACGTGAACGTTCAACACCAATTCGTTCAACGATATCCTCTGTCTCTCGAATACCAGCTGTATCGACTAAACGAAGCGGAACGCCACGTACATTCACGTACTCTTCTATAATATCACGAGTTGTACCTGCTATATCTGTCACAATAGCCTTATTCTCTTGTACTAAACTATTTAAAAGTGAAGATTTCCCAACGTTTGGACGGCCTAAAATAACAGTTGATAGACCCTCTCGTAATATTTTTCCCTGAGAAGATGTTTGCAGAAGTTTAATAATTTCATTTCGTACCCATGTACATTTTTCTACTAATACTGGTACCGTCATCTCTTCTACATCATCGTACTCCGGATAATCTATATTAACCTCTACTTGCGCTAATGTCTCTAGTAATGCTTGGCGTAAGTCACCAATTAAACGCGATAATTTCCCATCCATTTGTCCCAACGCAACATTCATCGCTCTATCAGTTTTTGCTCTTATTAAATCCATGACTGCTTCAGCCTGTGATAAATCAATACGTCCATTTAAGAATGCGCGTTTTGTAAATTCACCTGGCTCCGCGAGTCTTGCGCCATTTGTTAATACTAGCTTTAATACACGGTTCACTGAAACTAGTCCCCCGTGGCAGTTAATTTCTATTACATCCTCTCGAGTGAATGTTTTAGGTCCGCGCATTAACGATAGCATTACTTCCTCTACAACCTCATTAGTTTTTGGATCGACCAAATGTCCATAATGAATTGTATGAGAAGCCTTTGTTGTTAAACTTTTCCCACCAGGCGATCTGAATATTTTATCTGCAATTGCGACTGCTTCGTCCCCACTTAAACGAACAATAGCAATAGCTCCTTCACCCATAGGTGTGGATATTGCAGCAATTGTATCGAACTCCATTTAATGACCTCCTTAACGTTATCCACATGTGGATAATTAAAAACCGACCAATACTTACTAACACCTTAGACTAACATATTTTTTGCAAAATCTAAAGTAAGGATAATTTCCAATTGTGGATAATAAGAAAGTTTTACATTATAGCACGGACTTCGACAAAAGTTGCAAATGCTTGGACGTAGACGAAAACTATACCTTTGTTGTCCACAGTTAAAATCTTATAGTTAGTTGCTTTAACATATATAAAATTAAAATGGTCATTGAAATCTTTGTAAATATTGTGGCGCTTTAAATGAGGGTGATTTCCGTTCCAGGCACTCTCCTTCCGCATAGATAAAACATTGTTGCTGAAGTTTCAGTGACATGCCAGAAGATATATGCAAGTGTAAAATGGTTGATTGGAGTGGAGGCTGGGCGACTCCTTGGGGATTTGCGTCACAGATGAGACCCTGGAGCGAGCAACGCGAGTGAAGCGGCTCATCGGACGCCCCTAGGAAAGCGCCCAGTCGGAACGGAAATCAACCACTCATTTTGCCGAAGAACCATACTTTATTTAATAGGACACCTTAATTTCATTAGCATAATAGTTTTTCAACAACATAAAAAGTCATTTTATCATGACGATAAAATGACTTTTAGCTTTGTCTGTATGTTTTTACGAAGTTTAGTCGTTTTTTACAGGTTCAATGACTAAATAACGATTAGGCTCCGTTCCTTCTGAGTATGTTTCAATATCAAGGCGATTTGCCAATTGATTATGAATAACTTTTCTTTCGTAGGACTGCATCGGTTCAAATGTTACACGCTGATTTAAGCGAAGTGCTTTATCCGCCATACGATCTGCCAGTAACTCCAATGCTACTTGACGACGCTCACGATAGTTTTCTACGTCTAATTTCACCATTAAGAACTGCTTGGCACTTTTATTTAACACAAGTTGTGTTAATTGCTGCAAGGAATTCAATGTTTGTCCACGTTTCCCTATAAGCAGTGCAGCTTTCTCGCTTTTCAGTTGAAATAATACGTTTTTCCCTTCACGTGTCGTTTCAATCTCAAGATCCTGAATACCCAATTGTTCAGCTATATTGTTTAAATAATTCTTTGCATCTTCAATTGGGTTTACCGAGGTTTCTTCTTCCTCTTTTTGTTCCTCTACGATTTGTTGAACAGCTTCGATATCACTTGGTTGTTCAGAAACTTGTGAACTTATTGTTTCAACATCATCTATTACTGTTGGTTCGACAAATTGAGTCGCATTTTGCTGTGCCGCTTTTTCTACTTCAATTGTTGATTGAACCAGTACTTCCTTTACTGTTACACGAACTTCTGCAGATCGTGCCCCAAAACCTAAAAATCCTTTTTTACCTTTTTGTAAAACTTCAACATCTACTTGTTCACGGGTTTTGCCAAGTTTCTGTAACGCCAATGAGATCGCTTCTTGTTCTGTTGCGCCTATTTGCGTAAGTTGTTTCACTTTTTAGCCCCTCCATTTTGAGCAGGTTGTGTTTTATTTTTTTCCCAAGGTTTGTAAATAAGCAGGTTTTGAATAATCGAAATAATGTTACCGATTACCCAGTATAATGATAGTGCTGCTGGTAATGCCATACCGAAAGCAATAATCATAAATGGCATAATGTACATCATTATTTTCATTTGAGGGTTATCCATCGCTGGGCCCGTACGTAAAACGATAAATTGCATTAAACCAGCAGTGATTGCTAGTGCTGGTGCAGCTTCAGCTAACGGGAAAATAAAGAAATTCCCTAAATCAAAAGCAGGTGTAGCATTCATACGACTAATCGCATGGTAGAAACCCATTAAAATCGGCATTTGAATGAATACAGGTAAACATCCAGCAAGTGGATTAACACCAGACTCACTCATAAGCTGCATCATCTCTTTTTGATACTGTTGCTGTGTCTGTGCATCCTTAGAAGCATACTTCTTTTGCAATTCCTTCAATTTCGGCTGAATTTCTTGCATTTTTTTAGAGCTCTTTGTTTGTTTAATCATCAATGGAAGAATAGCTAAACGAATAATAATCGTTACAACAATGATCCCCCATGCATATGAACCAAGTAAATCAGCAAAGTATTTAATCGCTGACACTAACGGCCAAACAATGAATTCATTCCAGAAGCCTGTGCTTTCTTTGGAGATTGGTTCATTGAATTCTGTACAACCAGATAGTAGTAATACTACTGATACTAGCGACAAAATTACCCAAAGTTGTTTCTTCAACCTTTTTCCCCCTACAAATACTATTCACTTTTTCTAAAACTATATGCGTTCTCTTCTTTATACATTTACAGTTTCCTGCTACTGAATAAAGTTATGAGTTATTTTATCATGTATATATCGTTTCACTCTACTAAATATTCTAACATTGCGCACATATTTGCTAAGTAATGTTACTAATTATTCATATATTGCAGTGAAACTCCATCATCATAATGTCTTCCGGAATTGGCTTTGTGCTTGCACAACGCACTCCTCTCCGAATTCCGTGACATCCGCCAGAGGCTTTAACTTTTTTCAGTTGCTGAAAGAAATTAAAATACCCCTATACGTATTTCAAATTGCTTCATTTTCGCACAGAAATGCTTCTATTTCACCACTTTGGTTGCCATCCATATTACGCTTTCTTCAATACTTTTGCGATTCGTAGTACATGCTGCAAACTTTGTTTTACTTCTTGAAAATCCATAGTGGCCGCCGGTTGTCTGGCGATAATAACATAGTCCATATTCGGCTTAAGTTCATCCTTTAATTCATGAATACTTTGTCGAATATAGCGTTTGATCTGGTTGCGTGTTACCGCATTCCCAAGCTTCTTACTAACCGATAATCCTACACGAAATTCTGTTTGTCCCTCTTTTTCCAAAAAATATACGACAAACTGACGGTTAGCGAAAGATTTCCCCTTTTTAAACACCTTTTGAAAATCATCGTTTTTTTTCACTCGTTGGCGTTTTTTCATTACTTTCACCTGCTACTCGATTATTATCATTCGATCCTTATTTCTAGGTTTACCAAAAATAAAGAAAAAAAAGACCACTGATGTGTCTCAGTGGACTTATTTTATGCTGATAATACTTTTCTTCCTTTACGACGACGAGCAGCAAGAACTTTGCGACCGTTTTTCGTGCTCATACGTGCGCGGAAACCGTGAACTTTGCTGTGCTTACGTTTTTTTGGTTGGTAAGTACGTTTCATTTATATAGACACCTCCTGAATGAGTTGAATTTTTCAACATACAGACTTGAATATTATATAAAGTAACTAGTTATTTTGTCAATGAGTTTTATAAATTTCTTTCTGCTTGCAAATCTATGTCTATTATTTACTACTATCATCATCTATTGAATAAAAATAAATTATCCACAGAATGCTTGTTTTTTTTACACAGAGTTGTGTATAGTATTTTTTGCATTATTTTTTATCCACAACATTTATCTACACCTTTTTCACATAAGCAGACCTTGTGGACAACTTGGAAGTGCATAAATAAAAGGTGTGTGGATAAGTTTCATAAACTATTGAAATAGCGTTGTTTTTCTGATACGATATCTGTGCTTCACTTTGTTGAAAACTGAAATGAACTTTTATTTTATCCACAACTGTTGATATGCTGTGGATAATTTTTATCACAGCCTTTGGTTAACTTTTATCCACAACTTGTGAGTTTGTGGACTAGTTGTAAAATGAACGTATTTACCGTTTCTATAAATTCGCTGTTTTTTATTGTATTGAACTGTAAAGGAGATTAGCAGCTTGGAACATTTAGAAGAACTATGGAATAATGTCCTGGCTCAAGTTGAACAAAAAATTTCTAAACCAAGCTTCGAAACGTGGCTAAAGTCTACTAAACTACTTTCCTACAATGGTAGTGGTTCTACTGTGACAATTGCTGCGCCAAATTCGTTTGCTCGAGACTGGCTTGAAAATCATTATATTCATTTGATTACAGGTATATTAACGGAGCTTACAGGCGAAGACTTGCTTATTAAGTTTGTTGTTCAAAAAAACCAGGATTCGGACGATTTTGATTTGCCAGCGCCGATTATCCAAGCAAAAAATAACGATCACCATGATATTTCACCAGGTATGTTAAACCCGAAGTATACTTTTGATACGTTTGTTATTGGCTCTGGTAACCGCTTTGCACATGCTGCCTCGCTAGCAGTCGCAGAAGCCCCTGCAAAGGCTTATAACCCATTTTTTATCTATGGGGGAGTAGGGCTTGGTAAAACACACTTAATGCATGCGATTGGGCATTATGTACTGGAACATAATCCGAATGCAAAAGTGGTCTATTTATCATCTGAAAAATTTACAAATGAATTTATTAACTCAATTCGAGATAACAAGGCACTTGATTTCCGCAATAAATATCGCAATGTAGATGTACTGCTAATTGATGATATTCAATTTCTAGCTGGAAAAGAATCAACTCAGGAAGAATTTTTCCACACTTTTAATACATTGCATGAAGAATCGAAACAAATTGTTATTTCCAGTGACCGTCCTCCTAAGGAAATACCGACATTGGAAGATCGTTTACGTTCTCGATTCGAATGGGGACTAATTACAGATATTGCGCCTCCTGATTTGGAAACTCGTATCGCCATTCTTCGAAAAAAAGCAAAGGCTGATGGTCTAGAAGTGCCAAATGAAGTCATGCTCTATATTGCGAACCAGATTGACTCCAATATTCGGGAGCTTGAAGGTGCGCTTATTCGCGTCGTAGCCTATTCATCACTTGTTAACAAGGATATTAATGCGACTTTGGCTGCTGAAGCATTAAAGGATATTATTCCTAATTCAAAGCCACGAACTGTCACGATATTAGACATTCAAAATGCAGTAGGAGAGCACTTTAACATTCGTTTAGAGGATTTTGCCGCGAAAAAACGTACTAAGTTAATTGCCTTTCCACGTCAAATCGCCATGTTTTTATCGCGCGAATTAACAGATTTTTCGCTGCCGAAAATTGGCGAAGAATTTGGTGGACGTGACCATACTACTGTTATTCATGCACACGAAAAAATATCTTCTATGTTGAAAAATGACGTTCAACTACAGCAAGATATTAAACAAATTCGAAGCATGCTAGGGAAATAACTCTGTGGACAACACAAAGATTTAAACACAAACTTATACACAGTCTATCTACATGTGGATAGACTGATTTTATTCACCTAAAACCACTTATCCACAAATCCACAGGGCCTATTACTATATCTTTTTTATTTTATATAAATAAATAATATAAATATGTGAGGGAAAACGAATGAAATTTGATATTTTACGTGACCGTTTATTAGAAGGTTTAAATGATGTCATGAAAGCCGTAAGTTCAAAAACAACTATTCCGATTTTAACGGGGATTAAAATTGATGTAACAGATGAGGGTATTCGCTTAACAGGTAGTGATGCTGATATTACAATCCAAACATTTATTCCAGTTGAAGAAGATGGCCAACAAATAATTCATATTACAGAAACAGGATCAATTGTAGTACAAGCTCGTATGTTTAATGAAATTGTACGTAAGTTACCAACAAATGAGGTTGAAATTCAAGTAACAACTGGTTTCCAAACTCATATCCGTTCAGGTAAATCTGAATTCCACTTAATTGGCTCTGATGCTGCTGAATATCCTTTGTTACCTGAATTAACAGAGGATCAAAAATTTACTATTCCTGCAGATTTATTAAAGTCAATTATCCGTGAAACAGTATTTGCTGTTGCCACTTCAGAAAGTAGACCCGTGTTGACAGGTGTAAACTGGCAGATAAAAAACGAAACTTTAATCTGTGTTGCAACAGATAGCCATCGTTTGGCAAGACGTAAAGTTCAACTGGAAAATTTACCTGAAGTTGAACATAGTGTTGTCATTCCTGGTAAAAGCTTAAATGAGTTAAATAAAGTTTTAGAGGATTCTACAAATCTTGTGCAAATTGTTATTACAAGTCAGCAAGTGTTATTTAAAACTGGTGAAGTATTATTCTTCTCTCGTTTACTGGAAGGTAACTACCCTGATACATCACGTTTAATTCCAGAAGAGTACCAAACAAATCTAACGATTAATGGTAAATCATTATTACAAGCAATTGATCGTGCATCTCTTGTTGCTCGTGGTGATCGAAATAATGTTGTTCGTTTTGAGATTTTAGATAATCAAGCTGTCGAAGTTTCTTCTAATTCCCCAGAAATCGGTAAAGTCCAAGAGGAAATTCCTGTTGAGTCATTAGAAGGGGAGAACTTGAAAATTTCATTCAGTGCGAAATACATGATGGAAGCATTAAAAGCAATTGATGGTCAAGAGGTAGTCATTCAATTTACAGGAGCAATGAGACCGTTTATTTTACGTTCTGTTCATGACGATGCTATTTTACAGTTAATATTACCAGTACGTACGTATTAAGAAATCAATTATGCTGCTGCCTAATACGTTAAAAATTGGCTGAAAAACAAACAATTTTTGATGGAGAGTACAAACTCCATAATTTAAACTCAAAATAATACTGATAGTCGCTAATTGCGGCTATCTTTTTTTACTTATGGTGAATTATTAGGTATGATAGAGAGATAGACAGTCTGTATTTGGAGGGGAACTCAGCTATGAAGGACATTGAAATTGATGTAGAGTTTGTCACGTTAGGGCAGCTTTTAAAAATGACCGATGCTATTAGCTCTGGTGGCATGGCCAAGTGGTTTTTACACGAAAATGATGTATATGTAAATGGAGAAGTAGATGATCGCCGCGGTCGTAAATTACGTGATGGTGACATTATAAATATTCCTGGGTGTGGTCGATTTCGTATCGTTGGTACCGCTGGACAGTAGATTATGCATATAGAGCAATTAAAACTTACAAATTACCGTAACTATGATGCCTTAGCTTTAAACTTCTCTCCAAAAATTAATGTTTTCATTGGTGAAAATGCTCAAGGAAAAACAAATGTTATGGAATCTATTTACGTATTAGCGATGGCTAAATCTCACCGCACAACGAACGATAAAGAATTAATACGTTGGGATTCAGACTATGGTAAAATAGAAGGGGCCGTTCAAAAAAGGCATGGTATTTTACCAATCGAGCTTTCGATTACGAAAAAAGGTAAAAAAGGTAAAATAAATCACATAGAACAAAGTCGCCTCAGTCATTATATTGGCCAAATGAATGTCGTGATGTTTGCACCCGAAGATTTAAATGTTGTAAAGGGAAGTCCGCAAATACGGCGACGTTTTATTGATATGGAGATTGGGCAAATTTCGCCTGTCTATTTACATGATTTATTAACCTTTCAAAAAATATTAAAGCAACGTAACCACTTTTTAAAAATGAATCAAGGTAAAACAATGCCAGATGACGTGATGTATGAAGTTTATAATGAACAATATATTCACGCAGCTACCCAAATTATTCGAAAAAGATTTCAATTTATGGATTTATTGCAGGAGTGGGCAGAGCCAATTCACGCAGGTATTTCACAAGGGAAAGAAACGTTAGTTATTAAATACCGCACAGTAGCTGGTATTGAAAAAGAACATACTTCCAGTGAAATTGAAAGCTTCTTGCATAAAAAGCTATTAGAAGCTAAGGCGCGTGAATTTGATCGAGGCGTAACACTAGTTGGTCCACATCGTGATGATTTGCAGTTTTTAGTCAATGGCTATGATGTTCAGACATACGGTTCACAAGGACAGCAACGTACAACCGCTCTTTCATTAAAACTTGCTGAAATCGAGTTAATTAAACAAGAAACAAATGAAACACCCATACTACTTTTAGATGATGTATTGTCGGAACTCGACGATTATCGCCAATCGCATTTATTAAATACCATTCAAGGTGAAGTTCAAACCTTTGTTACGACTACAAGTGTTGATGGAATTCACCATGAAACGATGGAGCATGCACAGCTGTTTCACGTGAAACAAGGTGCGATTGAAGAAAGTTAGCCCGGGGAGTTTTTTAGATTATAAAAGAATGGTAATAGTCAGCTCGGTTGACTGTTCATTCATTTACACACAATGATGTTATGAAGGAGTAGATGAAAGCCGTGGCTATAGAGAACGAAGGTTTACAAAATCAAGCTTATGAAGCCGATCAGATACAGGTATTAGAAGGTTTAGAAGCAGTACGTAAGAGACCAGGGATGTATATCGGTTCAACAAGCTCTAAAGGGCTGCACCATTTAGTATGGGAAATTGTTGATAATAGTATTGACGAAGCGCTTGCAGGATTTTGTACAGATATAAACGTAACGATAGAAAAAGACAATTGGATTCGTGTAGAGGATAATGGTCGTGGTATTCCGGTAAGTATTCAAGAGAAAATGGGTAAGCCTGCTGTTGAAGTTATTATGACTGTGCTCCATGCTGGTGGTAAGTTCGGCGGTGGAGGATACAAAGTTTCAGGTGGTCTTCATGGTGTAGGGGCATCTGTTGTAAATGCTCTATCAGTTGAGACGATTGTTCAAGTTCATCGTGAGGGTCATATTCATGAAATTAAATTTGAACGTGGAAAAACTGTTCAAGAACTAACGGTTATCGGCGATTCAGATCATAATGGAACAACTACGCGTTTTAAAGCAGACCCTGAAATATTTAAAGAAACAACGGTTTATGAATATGATATTTTAGCACATCGTATTCGTGAATTAGCCTATTTGAATCGTGGTATCAGAATTACAATTGCTGATGAACGCGAAGGTGAGGAACGTTCTACTACGTATCATTATGAAGGTGGTATTCGTTCTTACGTAGAGCATTTGAATCAATCTAAAGAGCCTATCCATGATCCAATAGATGTTCTTGGAGAAAAAGATGGTATTTCAGTTGAAATTGCTATGCAATATAATGCTGGATTCTCATCAAATATTTTTTCATTTGCTAATAACATTAATACGTATGAAGGCGGTACACATGAGTCTGGTTTTAAAACGGCTCTAACACGTGTTATTAATGATTACGCGCGAAAAAATGGGCTATTGAAAGAATCTGATACAAATCTTACTGGTGAAGATGTTCGAGAAGGTTTAACAGCTATTGTTTCGGTTAAGCATCCTGATCCACAATTTGAAGGACAAACAAAAACAAAGCTAGGTAACTCTGAAGTTAGCCAAATTACTAACTCCTTATTCTCAGATGGTTTTGAACGATTTATGTTAGAAAATCCAACTACCGCTCGTAAGATTGTTGAAAAAGGTTTAATGGCTGCTCGTGCACGTGTCGCAGCTAAAAAAGCACGTGAATTTACACGTCGTAAAAACGCACTTGAGGTATCAAGCTTACCAGGTAAATTAGCTGACTGTTCATCAACAAATCCATCTGAATGTGAAATTTATATCGTTGAGGGTGACTCTGCCGGAGGATCTGCGAAATCTGGTCGTGACCGACACTTCCAAGCAATTTTACCGTTACGTGGTAAAATCCTTAACGTTGAAAAAGCACGTTTAGATAAAATTTTATCGAATGCAGAAATTCGTGCAATGATTACAGCGTTTGGTACAGGTATTGGTGAAGAGTTTACTTTAGAAAAGGCTCGTTATCATAAAATCGTTATTATGACAGATGCCGATGTTGATGGTGCCCACATCCGCACATTACTATTAACATTCTTCTTCCGTTTCCTTCGACCACTTGTAGAGGCAGGTTATATTTATATTGCCCAGCCGCCTCTTTATCAAGTTAAGCAAGGTAAACATGTTGAGTATTGCTATGATGATCTTACTCTTCAAGCAATTTTAGAACGGTTACCGAAAATGCCAAAACCAAATGTACAACGATACAAAGGTCTTGGGGAAATGAATGCAGAGCAGCTTTGGGAAACTACAATGGATCCTGAGCACCGCACATTGTTACAAGTAGAATTAGATGATGCAATTAAAGCAAACCAAGCATTTGAACGTTTAATGGGCGATGAAGTTGAACCTCGTCGTCAATTTATCGAAGAAAATGCAGTATACGCTAATTTAGATATTTAATTTTTCTTGAGAGGAGGTCTACACTTTGTCAGAACAAGAACGCTCCGGTGTTAAAGGAGTTAATATAACAAAAGAAATTGAAACATCCTTCCTCGATTATGCGATGAGTGTAATCGTTTCTCGTGCATTACCAGACGTGCGGGATGGATTAAAGCCTGTACATCGCCGTATTTTATATGGCATGCAAGAGCTAGGGAATACAGCAGATAAAGCGTACAAAAAATCAGCACGTATTGTTGGGGACGTAATGGGTAAATACCACCCACATGGTGACTCATCTATTTATGATGCAATGGTACGTATGGCGCAAGATTTCAGCTATCGTTACATGCTAGTCGATGGTCATGGTAACTTTGGATCTGTCGATGGCGACGGAGCGGCAGCAATGCGTTATACAGAATCACGTATGTCTCGTATTGCAATGGAAATGCTTCGTGATATCAATAAAGACACAATTGACTATACGGATAACTATGATGGTTCAGAAAAAGAGCCTATTGTCCTTCCTAGTCGCTATCCAAACTTATTAGTAAATGGAGCGGCAGGAATTGCGGTTGGTATGGCGACGAATATTCCGCCACATCAACTTGGGGAAACGATAGATGCAGTGATAGCACTTTCAGAAAATCCTGCTATCACAACAGAAGAATTGATGGAAATTATTCCAGGACCTGATTTCCCAACAGGTGGATTAATTTTAGGACGTAGCGGTATTCGTCGTGCTTATGAAACAGGTCGTGGCTCCATCATTATTCGCGCAAAGGTAGAGATTGAACAAAAATCAAATGGTAAAGAAACAATTCTTATTCATGAATTACCATACCAAGTAAATAAAGCTAAGCTTATTGAAAAAATAGCAGAGCTTGTACGCGATAAAAAAATTGATGGTATTACAAACCTACGTGATGAATCTGACCGCCGTGGTATGCGAGTAGTTATTGAAGTTCGTAAAGATGCAAATGCCAATGTGGTTTTAAATAATTTATATAAACAAACAGCAATGCAATCGAGTTTCGGTATTAATATGCTGTCCTTAGTAAATGGTCAACCTAAAGTAATGGGCTTAAAAGAAATGTTGCATCATTATTTAGAGCACCAAAAAGTTATTATCCGTCGTCGTACGGAATTTGACTTAAGGAAAGCTGAAGATCGTGCACATATTTTAGAAGGCTTACGTATTGCCCTCGATCATATCGATGAAATTATTGCGATTATTCGTGGTTCACGTAGTGGTGATGAAGCGAAGCCTCAATTAATGGAACGATTCAATTTATCTGAACGTCAAGCGCAAGCGATTTTAGATATGCGTTTAGTTCGTTTAAGTGGATTAGAGCGTGAAAAAATTGAAGCAGAATATCAAGAGCTTCAAATTTTAATTGCTGAATTAAAAGCAATTTTGGCAGATGAGGCTAAAATTGTTGATATTATTCGTACTGAAATATTAGAACTAAAAGAACGTTTTAATGATACACGTCGTACTGAAATTACTTCTGGCGGTATAGAAATGATTGAGGATGAGGATTTAATCCCAGTTGAAAATTCGGTCGTAACTTTAACGCACAATGGCTATATCAAACGTTTAGCTGCTAATACATATCGCAGTCAAAAACGTGGTGGTCGTGGTGTACAAGGTATGGGCACAAATGAAGATGATTTTGTAGAGCATCTTATGAATACATCTACACACGATACAATTTTATTCTTCACTTCAAAAGGGAAAGTATTTAGAGCAAAAGGCTATGAGATTCCGGAATTTGGTCGTACAGCGAAAGGCTTACCGATAGTTAACTTACTCAATATTGAAAAAGGTGAGAAAGTAACAGCTATGATCCGTGTTGGTTCATTCGATGAAGATGCATACTTTATCTTCACTACTAAAACAGGTATTTCGAAGCGTACACCAGTATCTCAATTTGCTAACATCCGCACAAACGGCTTAATAGCTATAAGCTTACGAGAAGATGACGATCTCATTTCTGTTCGTTTAACTGATGGCGATAAACAAGTGATTATCGGTACTCGTGATGGAATGCTTGTACGTTTCCAAGAGGACGATATCCGTTCAATGGGTCGTACTGCAGGTGGTGTAAGAGGTATCAAACTACGTGATGGTGATGAAGTAGTTGGTATGGAAATCATAGAACCAGGACAGGAAATTTTAGTTGTTACAGCAAAAGGTTATGGTAAACGTACTTCTGAAGAAGAATATCGTTTGCAGAGCCGTGGTGGTGTAGGATTAAAAACAATTCAAATTACTGATAAAAACGGTCCAATGGTAGCTGTAAAAACTGTAGATGGTTCTGAAGATTTAATGCTTATTACAATTAACGGCATGCTAATCCGTATGGATGTCAATGATATCTCGTTAATTGGCCGTAGTACACAGGGAGTTCGTTTAATTCGTTTAGGCGATGAAGAGCTTGTTGCAACTGTAGCGAAGGTTGAAAAAGAAGAAGAATCTAATGAAGAATCTAACGAAGAAAATGATCAAGTAGAAGAATAATAAAAAACCGATGACGACAGCTAGTTTGCCGTTCATCGGTTTTTTAGCATAAATCATGAAAAATAAGTAATTATTTTGAATTCCATGCTAAAATAAACTTAAGCCTTATATTTTAGCAAGTGAAATAGTGAAGAGGAGTTAATTGCGTGGAAACTATACATGTCCCAATTTCAGAGTTACGCGTTGGTAAAGTAATTTCTGAAGATATTTTTGCTAATACACAATATCCAATCATTTTGAAAAATACGGTAATTTCCCATGAGCACTTACAAGTTTTTTTTGCTTTTAATATTTCGAGAGCCCCAATTTATAAAGATGATACAGAGGCTCAACCAGAGATAAAAGAAACAGGAGTAGTTGTTCCAATAGAGGCTGTCCCAACCTTTAAAAGAATGTATGATCATTCTATTGAACAATTCAAAAAGGAATTTAAAAATTGGGAAGCTGGTGCAAAGGTAGATATTACGAAAGCACGTAAAATTATTTTGCCATTAGTAGAAATGGTTTTAGAAGATCGTACAATAATTTTTGATTTAAATGAGTATTCAAATCCTAAAGACTATTTGTACCATCATTGCGTAGCAACAGCATTGATTTCTTCCGTGATTGCACAAAAATTAGGTTATGACAAAGGAATTACAATTCAAATTGCAATTGGAGGATTATTAGCTGATTGTGGGATGGCGAAAATTCATCCACGTATCCGCGATAAAAAAACAACCTTAACAGAGCTAGAGTTTGATGAAATTTATAAGCATCCAATTTATAGCTATAATATGGTTAAAGACTTAACTATATTAAAGGATACAATGAAAGAGGCTATTTTCCAGCATCATGAACGTTTAAATGGTAGTGGTTATCCGAAAGGGGAAGGAATAGCGAATATTTCCACTTTCGCACAAATTATCGCTGTTGCAGATGTATTCCATGCTATGACATGTGAGCGAGTGTATAGAGCAAAACAATCTTCCTTTAAGGTTATAGAGATGATTAATGAATCTGAATTTGGTAAGTTTGATATTAAAGTAGTTCGTGCTCTGATAGATATTGTTGCCGATCTTCCTATAGGGACAATTGTTGAACTATCTAATCTGGAACAAGGCGAAGTGATGTTTGTAAATAAGTTTGCACCAACTCGACCACTTATCAAATTAAGCCACTCAGGGGAGATATTTGATTTAGGTAAAAATCGTACCTTCTATATTTCACGTATTATAACAAATTTATAATAGTTAAAAGGCAACCCATTAACATTGGTAGTTGCCTTTTTTAATTGAAAAAAATTTAAGTTACAAAATCAAGGCATTAGCAAAGAGTCCAATGATTGATGTAATAAGCTAGGTACAAAAACTACTTAACTAAATCCTCTAAATATGATGGATGAGGAGGAGAATAATAAGTTTATAAAAACTATCGATTTTTTTTGAGAAAGTGTTGACATAGTTTCGTATTCTTGATATTATTAATGAGTCGCCAAGAGGTGACACTTAAAACAAAGTAATGAACCTTGAAAACTGAACAAGCAAAACGTAATCAATAAAGTTTTTAGTAGCTAACCTTGAGTTAGTGAACAAAACAAAATTTTGGACATCAAACATGATGCCAGCAAAACAATTTGAGCTAATCAAATTTCTTTTTATGGAGAGTTTGATCCTG
>NZ_JALNLQ010000007.1:0-213744 GCF_023337835.1 Lysinibacillus sp. Bpr_S20 | reverse complement strand
TCAGATGTGTATAAGAGACAGGTCGTGGATAGAAGGCCAAAGTCGTGGACAAAAGCCAAAGTCGTGGATAGAAGAGCTAAAGTCGTGGATAGAAAAGCCAGAGTGGTGGATAAAAGCCAAAGTCGTGGATAGCAAAGCCAGAATCGTGGATAGAAGAGCCAAAGCGACGGAAGAAAGAGGCAGAACGACGGAAAGAAAAGCTGGAACGACGGAAAGATAAGACCGCGACGGAAAGAAGAGCCGAAGCGACGGAAAGAGAAGCCAGAACGACGGAAAAAAGAGCCGGAACGACGGAAAGATAAGGCCGCGACGGAAGGAAGAGCCGAAGCGACGGAAAGAGAAGCCAGAACGACGAAAAGAAGAGTCAAAGCGACGGAACATCAAGGCGAACATAAAAAGACATCCCAGAATTAAATCTGGGATGCCTTTGATAGTTTTATTTGCGGTCGTTGCGATCCATAATTTGGTCGATTAGGCCATATTCTTTTGCGCGCTCAGCAGTCATGAAGTTATCGCGGTCTGTATCTCTTGCAATGACTTCAAGTGGTTGACCAGTGCGTTCTGATAAAATACCGTTTAATTTTTCACGTAAGAATAAAATACGTTTAGCAGCGATTTCGATTTCAGTTGCCTGACCTTGTGCACCGCCAAGAGGTTGATGGATCATTACTTCAGCATTCGGTAGTGCGAAACGTTTACCAGGTTCACCAGCTGCAAGTAAGAAAGCCCCCATAGATGCTGCCATACCGATACAAATTGTTTGCACCTGTGGCTTGATCAGTTGCATTGTGTCGTAAATTGCCATACCGGCAGTGATTGATCCACCTGGTGAGTTAATGTAAAGAAAGATATCTTTATCTGGATCTTCTGCTTGTAGGAATAGAAGTTGCGCAACGATTGAGTTAGCAACGTTGTCGTCAATTGCACTTCCTAATAGGATAATACGGTCTTTTAGTAGTCGTGAATAGATGTCATATGCACGTTCACCACGACTTGTTTGTTCAATAACTGTAGGAATTAAATTCATGTTAAATCCTCCTTATAAAACTAAATTCGAATACTATTGCTGAAAACTTCCTTTGTATTTCAGCTGTATCCTTATCATACACATTATAGTCAGGGAAGGTCAAATATTAACCCTGTTAAAGTGAAATAAATTAAATCAATTTCACCTGGCGTAATTGTTGTTGGCGCTTCGCTTTCACGCAGAAACCATTTGGAGCAGATACAACAAACAGTGTGTCCGTATTTGAACTGGGCCAACACAATTAAATGCGTGACATTCGCCGGGAGAGTATCTTTATTTAGCAGGTATTTTGACACGTACTGAGTGAAAATAAAAAAAGTTAAAAGGTTTTGCATTCTATAGTTGAATTATATGCCATACGTTTGTATAATTGATAAGGTCATAAGTTAAAGTACAGTACACTATTTTGCAGGTATGCTTCAAATGAGGGTTATCTACATCATGCTTTTCGTAAAGCCTAGGGTGAGTACTTTTTTTTTGTTTAATTGCCCTCGTGGTGTAATGGATAACACGTAAGATTCCGGTTCTTGCACTGGGGGTTCGATTCCCTCCGAGGGCGCCATTTTACTGATTTATTATTTACTTTTATAACTCAATTCTCCTAATAAGTAGTTTAGCAGCCTGCTTAGTGGAGAAGTGAGAAGGGAAAATAATGGAATCTTGTCTAGTAGGCATTATTCCCGTATTTGTTCCTTTCAAACCTTCAAAAAAGCAACAACTCCAAATTATTTTTTAGTGAACATACCGAACGTGAAGACTAGTTATACTAGTCGGAAAAAAGAATCCTATCTGAGGGGATTCTTTTTTTTGTTTGTTTACTAAATATGTAGCGGCTTGCCGCCCTGTAGTTAAAATAAGAGCAGTCCCATATGTGATGACGATCACACAGGGACTGCTCTTGTTTTATTAATGAAGGGGATTTGTTGTAGTGCCGTATGCATTAAGCATAGTGTGCATATCCTGTTGAGAAAACTGAGGTACTTGATAGTAGCCATGCATATTTTGGTAAATAGATAATTCGTATGCCATTTCAATGCAGTTGGGAATACTATCTGCAACAACACGTCGAACGACAGGGTTGGTAGTTTCTGTTGCAGCAGCAGTCATACATTTCGCTGCCCCTTTTTGAGCACCTAATAGGAAGCCAGAAATTGCTTCGTCGTTAAGCTCATTTGCATTTTGCATTGGCTTTTTAGGCTGACCAGGATTCATTCCATATTTGAAATCATTCCCTGTCTCCATTTGATAGCGACCTGTAGGAACAGATGGATCATGTCCTGTGTTGAATGATTCCACAATAGTGTTATACATACCTAAAGTGAAATTATATTGGCTATCCAAAATGCTTAGTAACTCAGGATCCTTAACATGTGGACGTAAAAAAATGGATTGATTCATACCAGCAATGATTTCGCCGATTACTTCATGCATGTCCATGAGCTCATGTCCACCATGATTTAGGCTTTGTTGTTGGTTGAATGATGTTTGGTTTGATGATTCATTTTGAAACGATTGTGTCAAAAAAAGCGCCTCCTAAATATCATAGTTTGTTTTACAGTATTAAGTATGGCTACTTAGATAAATTTCATACGGTATTAATGCATTTGCATATATGTAGTATAGAGATGTTTTTTTCCTACACATTAGTAGTAAGAAAAAAGAAAGCGAAGGAGGTTTAGAATTGAAAAAAATTTTTGGACCTATAGGAATGATCGTTATTATTTTAGTTGTATTAGCCTTACTATTTATTCCAAAATACAATAGCCTTGTGACTGCTGAGGAAAGTGTTGATTCGAAATGGGCTCAGGTTGAAAATCAGCTACAGCGACGCTATGATTTGATTCCGAACTTAGTAGAATCTGTAAAAGGATATGCTAACCATGAGAAAGATGTGATCGCTAGCATTACAGAAGCACGTGCACAAATGGGAAGTGCACATAGTCCAAAGGAACAGGCTGTTGCCAATGATGCATTGAACGGTGCACTTAGTCGATTGCTAGTAGTCGTAGAAAACTATCCAAATTTAAAGGCAGATGCAAATTTCCGTCAATTAATGGATGAATTAGCTGGGACAGAAAATCGCTTAGCGGTTGCTCGAGAAGACTACAACAATGAAGTGCAGGCTTTTAATAAAACGGTCAAACGTTTCCCGGGTAATTTAATTGCAGGGATGTTTGGTTTTGAACAGAAAGAATACTTTAAAGCAGCTGCGGGTACTGAAAAGGCACCTTCTATAGATTTTAGTAGTTCAGGTAAACAATAATGAAAAGCTTTTTTATTCAGCTCATGATTGTGAGTATCATGTTTATTTTATCGATAAGAATGGCAGAAGCCGCAATGCCGTCACCAATGCAAAATACGTATATTCATGATTTTGCTAATGTTTTATCTTCATCCATGAAGGAAGAACTCAATCATTATTCAGAGCAGCTAGATAAAGGTACAGGTGCTGAAATAATGGTCGTCACCGTAGATACTATTAACGGAGAAGAACCAAAAATGTATGCAACTAAAATGATTCGTTCTTGGGGCATTGGTGATGCCAAAAAAAATAATGGCGTGTTATTATTAGCAACGTTTGGGCAGGGAGAAGGTAATAATGATGTGGTCATTGCTGTAGGTCAAGGTCTTGAGGGTGCATTACCTGATGGTAAGTTAGGGCGCATTTTAGATGCAGCGTTTTATCCGAATGCAAGTGCCGGAGACATTGATAAGGCATTTAAAGCTACGTACACTGAAGTATTTCAAACTGTCGCCGAGGAATACAATTGGGATGGAGAAATGCCTGAGAATACAGCTGACAAAGAGGAAATGCCAACGTGGATGATTATTTTAATCGCTATTATAGTACTTATTGTTTATACATTTATTTCTAATGGTAGAGGAGGCGGGCCTCGTTCTGGAAGACGTGGTGGACGTGGCGGTTTTCCAGGTGGCTTTCCAGGTGGTTTCGGAGGTGGCAGCTCTGGTGGCAGCGGCTTTGGAGGATTCGGAGGCGGCTCATCTGCTGGTGGAGGAGCAAGTCGGAAATTTTAACTTTTTTCCGAATCCAAATGCAATTATTCTGAGGGGATAGACTATATTTAAAAAAGTGAACTCACTGCAGTTCACTTTTTATTGGTTAAAGGTAATTGCATTAATTTTTACAAATATTTGACAATTTGGGTAAAATTGCTATAATTTAAATTGTATCGACAAACGATATAACATGTACTGATATAAGGAGGGATCATTTTGAAAAAAAGGTTTTTATCAGCATCATTAGCGGTTATTTTAACGTCATCTGCTGTCATTCCTGTATCTTTGCAGGAAGTGCGCGCTGCTAATGAAACTAGCAGTCAAGTAAAAGTAAAAGAGGAACGTCTATCTGCTAAGGAGTTTCTAGATTTAACTGTAACAGCTCTAACATTCCAACATGGATCAGAGACAATGCGTCAGCAAATCATTGATCAATGGGTAAAAGGCGAAGAATTAAAAGATTTCAGTGTGAATATTAAACGTGATGAAGCGGCACGTATTTTAGTAAGAGCTTTAAATAAAGAGGAAAAAGAAGCAACACTTGCTGAGTATCAAGAAAAAGCAAATAAGATAGGTTTATTTAACGGTCTCTCGAATAGTGAAACGATTACTAAACAAGATGCTGTCAAAATTTTAAACAATGCTAAAAATGTAAAAAATAGTGTTAGCAATAATGAAGGCGTAAAAGAAATTTCGGTAGAAGATTTCATGAAAAATCCAGGAAACGCCGGCTATCATCTTTCACCAGACGGAAATTACATTACTTATAAATCTGCATGGGAAAATCGTTCAAATGTGTTCGTAAAGAAAATGAATGATGATAGTGAGCCAGTACGTGTATCTAGTTCAATGGATCGCGATATTGGGGGATCCTTCTGGAAAGATGATAATTTACTATATGTAAAGGATAAAGGTGGCGATGAAAACTTCCACATTTATTCAACAACATTTAATGGTAATGAGGAGAAGGATTTAACGCCATATCCGAATGTAACAGTTGAGTTATTAAGTGATTTACAGGGCGTTAAAGACGAAATCCTTATTACGATGAATAAAGAAGATGCAAAAGTCTTTGATGTGTACAAGCTTAATGTGAAGACTGGAGTCACTACACATGTTGCGAAAAACCCAGGTAATATTTCAAGTTGGTTAGCAGATCATGATGGAAATGTACGTATGGCAGTAACTTCAGATGGTGTAGAAGGAACTATCCTTTACCGTGATTCAGAGAAAGATGAATTCAAGCCATTTATTGAAATGAAAGCAGGAGATGAAGTAATGCCACTTGCTTTCTCTAAAGACAATAAACATATTTTCGCAACTTCTAATAAAGGAAGAGATAAAGTAGAAGTAGTTAAATATGATTTAGAAGGTAAAGAAGAAGTAATTATGTCCAACTCAGAAGTGGATGTAGCGGGTGTATTATATAGTTCTGAGAAAGATAAAGTATTGTACGGTGGATATGTAACAGATAAGATACATTATCAATTCTTTGACGAGGATTTTGAAAAACTATTCCGTAAAATTCAAAGCAAATTAGGTGTTCCTGAAAGTGATTTAGGTATTAATGATTACAACAAAGAAATGACAAAATTCATTGTTAACGTTTCTAGTGACACTGTTTACGGAAAATATTATTACTACGATTCAACAACAGACGAATTAAAAGAATTGGCAACATTAAGCCCTTGGTTAAAACAAGATGAGCTTGCAGAAATGCATCCAATTTCATATAAAAGTCGAGACGGCCTAACAATTAACGGTTATTTAACTTTACCGAAAAATAAAGAGGCTAAAAATCTGCCACTTATCGTCAATCCACACGGTGGACCATGGGCACGTGATATGTGGGGCTTTAATCCTGAGGTGCAATTACTAGCAAATCGTGGTTATGCAGTACTACAAATGAATTTCCGTTCGTCAGCTGGATATGGTAAAGAATTCCTGGAAGCTGGTAATAAGCAATGGGGTCTAAAAATTCAAGATGATATTACAGATGGTGTACAATGGGCGATCGATCAAGGTATTGCAGATCCTAAACGTATCGGAATTTATGGTGCATCTTTTGGAGGTTATGCAACATTAGCAGGTATCACTTATACACCAGATCTATATGCAGCAGCAGTTGATTATGTAGGTGTATCGAATATCTTTACACTATTAAATACAATTCCTCCATATTGGGAAACAATGCGTGAAATGCTTTATGAGCGTGTTGGGCATCCAGAAAAAGATAAGGAGCTATTAACAGCAGCTTCACCTGTCTTCCATGTGGATAAAATTAAAACACCGCTATTTGTAGCTCAAGGTGCAAATGATCCACGTGTAAATAAGGCTGAGTCCGATCAAATCGTTGAAGCATTACGTGCTAGAGGCGTTGATGTGGAATACATGCTGAAAGATAATGAAGGTCATGGTTTCCATAATGAAGAAAACCGTATCGAATTCTACACTGCAATGCTAAAATTCTTAGATAGCCATCTGAAAAAATAATATAAAGAGGACTGTGCATAATTTCTTGCACAGTCTTTTCTAGTTGAAGACTCTAAATTGTTCTTATTTGGATGGAGAACCGTTATAAGAATTGAAAAGTATTTCGAGATATATCATTTTTTTTATTGTCAATTAATGTGATACAACGGGCTAGCTTTTCTACGCCAGCATTAATTTGACGCTCATCCACTTGAGAAATACTTAATCGAATCAGATTTTCCTTTTTATATTCTGGTAGGAACATTCTAGCTGCATCATCCACAAGGACATTTTGCTCTTGTAACAAATTGACAATCTGCTTTGCAGTCACTTTTTCGGGCAGGGAGATAGTAAGATAAAATCCTGAAGAAGGTTTCGTATATTGCGTGTTATTTGGTAGCAATAACTTACAAGCTTCCTGTAGATGTTGCATTTTTCTATAATATAGCTCTTTTATTTTCTTAATATGGCTATTAAACATTCCGTTTTTTAAATAAATTTCTAATGCTCCTTGTGAAAGAACCGAACTATTAAAATCGGCAGTAAATTTATAACGTAAAAAGTTGTTACTCATAATTTTTGGAAGTACTAAAAACGCAACTCTTAAACCAGGTAGAAAAACTTTAGAAAAACTTTTAATATAAATAACTCTGCCAGAAGGATTGTACGCGAATAATGGATCAGATTTAGTATTTGGATCCAAATCACCTAAAAAGTCATCCTCAACTATATAGACATCGTATTTTTCCGCTAATTCAACAATTCTTTTTTTCTCTTTATTCGTATAGCTATGTCCAAGTGGATTATGAAACCTAGGAACAATATAGAAGAACTTGATATCGTTATTGCGAAATATATATTCTAGACGATCGAAATCAATTCCATCCATAGATAAATCAATCCCGAACGTAGTCACTTTCTGTAAATTGGCAGATTCTATAAAGCCAAAATAAGTAGGCTGTTCAATTAAAATATTGTTTTTCCCATTCGGAAATGGCATAGAAACTAATAAATTAAGAGCCTGCTGAGAGCCAGACACAATAAATAATCTTTCGGGTTCAGTGAATACCTGTAAGCTTTGCAAATACTTCACCAATTGAAGTCGTAGAGAGGATAGTCCTTGTTGATCGGTGTAAGTAAATAATTCTTCTTTATAAGTATCAATGGCCTGATTAATACAGTGCTGAAAATCAATGTAGGGCATGATGTCTTTATCAGGACCAGCAGACAAAAAGTCAATAATATCATTTTTACTGTCTGGATTTTGAAATTCATTGACAACATAATAACCGCTTTTGGGCACAGAAAAAATGAAGTGCTCTTTTTCTAGCTCCTCATACGCTTTAACAACTGTGTTTTTACTACAGGAGAATTTTTCTGAAAGTTGTCGTACTGAAGGAAGCTTACTACCTGCTATAAGTAATCCCTGTGCTAGTTGATCTTTAATTTCATCAATAACCTCATTATATTTTGTATACAATACAAAGCCTCCCTTATTCTGTACCAGGACAGATGGCGAAATATTCCGTTTATTTTTACGGTAGTTCCTCTTAATATTCATTATACCAGCACAAATGGTACAGATTTGTAAAAAAATATAAGGGGATGGTCATAGTGCAGGACAATAAGAAGGAAAAAATGGGGTTATTATTAGGCTTAGTGGGCGTTATCTGTTTCAGCTTAACATTACCTGCAACCAGTGTAGCAGTAGAATATTTTGGGACTACAATTGTTGGCTTAGGAAGAGCGGTAGTAGCATCAATTTTAGTTACTATCGTATTGATTGTGAAAAAAGAAAAACTACCCACTGCTCGTCAATTCAAGAGCTTAATTATTGTCTCTTTAGGCGCAGTTTTAGGATTCCCCTTACTTACCTCTTGGGCTATGACAAGTTTGCCAGTTTCTCATGGAGCTGTAGAATTAGCCCTTTTACCTTTAGCTACGGCGGGGTTTGCCATGATAAGGGGAGGCGAAATTCCGTCCATTAAATTTTGGATATCAAGTATAGTTGGCGCATTGGCAGTAATGGTTTACGCTACTTATCTTGGACTGGGCCAGTTACATGTTGCAGATTTAGCCTTATTGGCAGCAGTCATAATACTCGGACTTAGTTATGCTGAAGGTGGGGTACTAGCACGAGAAGTAGGAAGCTGGCAAGTAATCGCGTGGGCAATCATAGTAGCTACTCCTTTTCTTATTATTCCAGTGCTATTAAACGTATCAGCTGAAATGTTGCATGCTCCTTTAAAAGCTTGGATTAGCTTCTTGTATCTTGCTATTGTTAGTCAATTTTTAGCATATGTAGCCTGGTATGGTGGAATGGCTATGGGAGGCATTTCAAAAGTAAGTCAAATTCAATATTTACAGCCATTTTTAATGATTATTTTTGCAGCTTTATTTCTTAATGAATCCATTACATTATTTACTATTGTTGTAGCCATCGTTGTTGTCGTGTCAGTATTCATTGGCAAGAACACCACTGTTATTAAAAAAGATTCAGAATCAATGAAACAAAGGGAGTAATTACGGTATTTTGATTTTCGTTTTATAATGCTCTTATGGGAGGTGCTTTAATTGAAGGTTACATTTTTTAGTCGGGCTAATTGTGGATTGTGTGTAGAGGGATTACATACATTAAAGCTTGTACAGGAAGATATAGATTTCGATATTGAAATTATTGATATTGAAGAAGATGAAAGCATACATGAAAAGTATATGTTAATGATTCCGGTAGTAGAGAAGGATGGGCAAGTGATACAATATGGCAATTTAGATTACGCAACACTTGTGGAGCATTTGTCTAACGAATAACAAAGGAATCTGCTAAATGTACATACCAGAGGCTTTTAATGAGATGTTACTTTTACTCGAATTTTCAGCAGTAATAACCACAATTCACAAATTGTTCAATGAAAGCGTTTAGAATTTGAACAGTTTGTGAAGACCTTCACATTTGGCTTTATTTTTAAAAAAATAGGAGTAGAATAAGAATCAGTAAGAGGTTGTTATAAAACAGATGATCAAAAGTATCACATTTTTAGTGGTTGTTATATTACAAAAGCGAATTTGAAGGGAGATTTTACAATGTGGGTTATTACAGTATTTGAGAAAAAGGACGTTCGTATTTTTGAATACACAAATAAAAATGAAGCAACAAAAGCTTTATGCAGATTTAAGAAAAACGCAATTTTATCTTACACAAAATAAGCTAATAAAAAACCCGTAACCATGACATTTTGGTTACGGGTTTTTTATGCTAGATAACACACGATATTTAATTAATCAGACTCAGCACCAAAGCGAGGGGATGATTTCCGTTCCGGCTGGGCGCTTTGTAGCTGACGCCTTGCTTTCGCTACAGATAAAACATTGCCGCTGACGCTTCGCTTTCGCGCAGATAAAACATTTGTTGCTGTCGCTTCGCTTTCGCACAGATAAAACATTTGTAGCTGCCGCTTTGCTTTCGCTACAGAAAACATTTGCCGCTGCCGCTTCGCTTTCGCGCAGAGCAGAGCTTCCTGGGGGCGTTCGATGAGCCGCTTCACTCGCGTTCCTCTATTGCTGATCCCCAAGGAGTCGCCCAGCCTCCACTCCAATCATCCAATCAATTCTTTTTGCAATTGTCTTTCTGTTAAAAAGCTCATTTAACTTTAGATATCCACAATTAGGCCATTATGCTTAAAATAGAGAGTCCTTTATGTATCTACTTACAACGCTAATTCCGGGACATTTAAATAGCGAAGCTTTCCATTTAATTTAAATTACAATAGTTCCTCAAAAAAGTGTACCTTTAAATTTCTCCGGTTTTTTTACATAGCTCTCGATTATAAATCCGCATTCTGTGCAAATAATATATTCAACAGTTGAACCGATACTCATCTTATTTTCTGGGTACATAACCGCATATCCATTATGCTTACCTTTTCCTAACTCAGTCCCACCACATTTTGGACATTCTGTTGCTTTCGTAGAATTCTTCAATTAGAAACCCTCCCCTATATATGTAAGCCAATTTTTCTGATATATCCTATTATCTATTATTACGAATGAGTTGTAAAATGGTTCCATTTTATTAAACCTTTTCATAATTGTAAAATGAAGAGTTTTTTATTACTAAATGGTTATATTATTTTTTAAACGGTTTTATTGTAAATTAAACAAGTTTTTTGTCACTTTACATTATTTATAAAGAGTATTATAATGAAATCGTAAGTGGGACATATTTTTATGCAGTGGGACAAAATATAACCCACTGATATTGAAAAGGGAGTAGATTAATATGTTATCTGTACCTGAGGCACAGCAAAGGCTACTTCCAGAAATGTATCCGCTGCTACAATCGAGATATCGTATATTGCAAACAGTTCAGCTTATGCAGCCAATTGGGCGTCGAACACTTGCAGATTCACTTAAAATGACCGAGCGAGAAATTCGAAAAGAAACGGATATTTTACGTGAGCAAGGGTTATTAGATTCTCAAAAGTCGGGTATGGTATGTACAGACGATGGTGAAGTAGTTATCGAAAAGCTTCGAACAATTGTCTATGAATGGTCTGGTCTTAAACAACTGGCTAAATTATTGGAAAACCATTTCGGCTTACAGCATGTAATTGTTGTACCAGGTGATTACAATGAAGACGATACGATATTAACATTGCTTGGAAAAGAGGCAGCACAACAATTTATGTCAACAAGCTTTGATGGTCAAATAGTAGCTGTTACTGGTGGCAAGTCGGTTGCATCGCTTGCGCAATTTTTACATCCCATTGATGCACATAACATCACATTTGTTGCTGCTCGCGGAGGTATTGGACATGAAATGCAAATGCAAGCCAATACACTTGTCTCAGCATTTGCTATGCAAATGGATGCACAGTATCGCACATTGTTTTTACCGGAGCATTTAAGTGAGCAGGCCTATCGAGCAATGTTAACAGAGCCAATGGTAACCGAAATGATGAATTATTATGATCATGCAGATTGTGTGATTCATGGTATCGGCTCTGCAGAAGAAATGGCTATTCGTCGTAATTCATCACCGGAGGATTTACGAATACTCGAAGAAAAGGGTGCAGTTAGTGAAGCATTTGGCTATTATTTCAATGCAGAAGGTGAAATTGTACACCGAATTCGAACAATCGGTATTCAGTTTGAGCAAATTCAAAGAAGTAAGCAATTAATTGCAGTTGCTGCTGGTAAACAAAAAGTGAAGGCAATGCTATCGTACTTTAAGGTAGCGCCAAAGCAAACGATTTTTATAACGGATGAGGTAGCCGCGAAAGCTATCGCCGAAGGTATACCTTCGTTATAAATTACGATGTAACTCAATTTTTCAGTGAGTTCTACAACACTCTCTGAATGAGAATAAAGCCAATTGTGGATATTATAAATGTCCGAGGCAAAATTAATTATTTCAACAATATTGGAGGAATTGACAATGGCATTAAAATTAGCGATTAATGGATTTGGACGTATTGGACGATTAGTATTTCGTGAAGCGATGAAGCACGATGAATTCGAAGTGGTTGCAGTAAATGACCTAACAGATGCAGGTCAGCTTGCACACTTATTAACTTATGATTCAGTACACGGTATCTACGATGCTGATGTTTATGCAGACGGTGATTCTTTCGTAGTAAATGGAAAAAAAATTAAAGTGTATGCCGAAAAAGATCCGGCTAATTTACCTTGGGGTGAGCTAGGGGTTGATGTAGTACTTGAATGTACAGGTAGATTCCGCTCGATGGAAGAAGTAGGAAAACATATTCAAGCGGGTGCTAAAAAAGCGATTCTTTCGGCTCCTGCGAAGGGCGAAATGCCAACGTTTGTAATGGGCGTGAACCATGAGGATTACAACCCTGAAACAGATGATGTTATTTCAAACGCTTCTTGTACAACGAACTGCCTAGCACCTGTTGCTAAAATACTTGATGAAAAATTTGGTATTGAACGCGGTATGATGACAACAATTCACTCCTATACAAACGATCAACGTATCCTTGACTTCCCGCACTCTGATCCACGTCGCGCACGTGCTGGTGCAGTGTCAATGATTCCAACAACAACAGGAGCAGCAGTAGCAGTTTCAAAAGTATTGCCTCAATTAAAAGGTAAATTAGATGGCTTCTCGATGCGTGTGCCAACACCAAACGTTTCATGTGTGGACTTAGTAGTGGAGCTAAAATCAGAAGTTACAAAAGACACTATTAATGCTGCATTAAAAGAAGCTTCAGAAAACGAGCTTAAAGGTATTTTAGGATACAACGAACTACCATTAGTTTCAATTGACTACAATGGTAATCATAACTCTTCAACTGTAGATGGTCTTTCTACAATGGTATTAGAAAATAGTATGGTAAAGGTTCTAGCATGGTATGATAACGAAATTGGTTACTCTACTCGTTTAATGGACTTAGCTTTATATATCGCAGAAAAAGGATTAAACAATAAATAAGTGTCATAATTCGATAACTCAAGTAAAAAGTGTGACATAATACTGCTTTTTACGCATAAAAAGTATAGCCTTTATAATGTCTAAAAGATATAATATACAAGGGTAATGGGAGTAAGGGAAATTTACCCTTACTCCTTTTTTATACAAAAAATATAAGATGAGCGTGTGCTGAATATTCGGAATAGGCACTATCCTCTGACTGGTTATGTAATTGCAAGACATAGAACGTGACTTTTGCTACTATAAAAGCAAGTAAAAGGATACTTCACCATAGTGTGGGTTGATAAAGGCTTGTTAAACGAAATGGACCAAAGTTTTTTATCTCATACAGTTTAGTGAATGATGGGAGGAGCCAAGATGGGTGAATCCAGGAAATTCACGACTACAACTTTGAAGGGGGTTTCTTCATGTTAAATAAGAAGACGATGAAAGATATTGATGTAAAAGGTAAGCGCGTATTTGTACGTGTCGATTTTAATGTACCAATGGCAGATGGCGCGATTACTGACGAAACACGTATTCGAGCAGCAATTCCTACAATTGAATATTTAGTGGAACAAGGTGCCAAAGTAATTTTAGCCTCTCACTTAGGACGTCCAAAAGGTGAAGTAAACGAGGATATGCGCCTAACTGCAGTAGGTGTACGTTTAGCTGAATTAATGGGTAAACCTGTTACGAAATTAAATGAATCGATTGGTCAAGAGGTAGAAGAAGCGGTTGCCAACATGCAAAATGGTGACATGATTCTACTTGAAAATGTACGCTTCCACGCTGGTGAAGAGAAAAATGATCCTACTTTAGCGGCGCAATTTGCAAAATTAGCGGACGTTTATGTCAATGATGCATTCGGTGCAGCTCACCGCGCACACGCGTCAACTGAAGGAATTGCCAAGCATGTACCAGCAGTATCTGGTTTCCTTATGCAAAAGGAATTAGATGTGCTAGGTAAAGCTTTATCAAAGCCGGAGCATCCATTTACAGCTATTATCGGTGGTGCCAAAGTTAAAGATAAAATCGGTGTCATTGAAAGCTTATTAGAAAAAGTGGATCACTTAATTATCGGTGGCGGTTTATCATTTACATTCATTAAAGCGCAGGGCTATGATATCGGTAAATCTTTATTAGAGGAAGATAAAATCGATTTAGCAAAATCCTTCATTGAAAAAGCAAAGGCAAAAGGCGTGCAATTACATATGCCAATCGATGCAGTTGTCGCAAACGAATTTTCAAAGGATGCAGAAACACAAATTGTAGATGTAGACGCTATTCCAGCGGACTGGATGGGCTTAGATATTGGTCCAAAAACAGCTGCTAACTATGCAGAGGTTATTAAAGATTCTAAATTAATCATTTGGAATGGACCAATGGGTGTCTTTGAAATGGATAAATTCGCGAATGGTACAAAAACTGTAGCAGAGGCTATGGCAACTACAACTGGTTATACAGTGATCGGCGGCGGGGATTCTGCAGCAGCAGTAGAAAAATTTGAAGTTGCCGATAAAATGGACCATATTTCTACAGGTGGCGGTGCATCACTTGAATTAATGGAAGGGAAAGAGCTTCCTGGGATTGTGGCATTAAACGATAAATAAAACATTAACGTGGAATAAAAACATAGGAGGCAAGAACGATGCGTAAACCAATTATTGCAGGTAACTGGAAAATGTATAAAACATTTGAAGAGGCTATCCAGTTTGTTGATGCGGTACAGGACAAACTTCCTTCAAATGATAAAGTAGACGCTGTTGTTTGTGCACCAGCACTTTACCTACCTACGCTTGTGCAAGTTGCAAGTGAATCTGAGCTAGCAATTGGTGCACAAACGATGCATTATGAAAACGAAGGTGCATTCACTGGAGAAATTAGTCCAGCTCAACTTGCAAGTGTGGAAGTAGACTATGTTATTTTAGGGCACTCTGAACGACGTGAATATTATAACGAAACAGATGAAGCCATCAATAAAAAGGTTGCTGCAGCACTTGCGCATAATATCGTACCGATTATTTGCTGTGGCGAAACGCTTGAGGAACGCGAAGCCGGGACTACTGAGCAGAAGGTTGCTCATCAAATTACAGCAGCACTTGCTGGATTTGGAGCACAAGAAGTGGAGCATATGGTGATTGCTTATGAACCTATTTGGGCAATCGGTACAGGTAAAACTGCTACAGCAGAAGATGCTAACCAAGTATGCGGTGCAATTCGTGCAGTAGTGAAGGAATTATATAATGCTGAAACGGCCAATGCTGTACGTATTCAATACGGCGGTAGCGTAAAACCTGAGAACATTCAGGAATTATTAGCAAAAGAGCATATCGATGGTGCTTTAGTCGGTGGAGCAAGTTTACAACCAGAATCATATTTAAAATTATTGGAGGCGGCAGCAAATGCCTAAAAAGCCAGTAGCATTAATTATTCTAGATGGCTTTGCATTTCGCGACGAAACTTTCGGAAATGCAGTAGCCCAAGCAAACAAACCCAATTTCGATCGTTATTGGAATAAGTTCCCGCATTCCACTTTAACGGCAGCCGGTGAAGCGGTAGGGTTACCTGAAGGTCAAATGGGGAACTCTGAAGTTGGACACTTAAATATTGGTGCTGGACGAATTGTGTATCAAAGCTTAACACGCTTAAACAAATCTATTCGTGAAGGAGATTTCTTTACGAATAAAGCATTTTTGGATGCAATTGCACATGTTAAAGCTCATAATTCTAAGCTTCATATCATGGGTTTACTTTCAGATGGTGGCGTACATAGCCATTATGAGCATATGTTTGCGCTATTAAAGCTTGCAAAACAACAAGGCTTAGACAAAGTCTTTGTACATGGTTTTTTAGATGGTCGTGATGTTGGACCGACAACAGCTCTAGACTATATCGAAGAAACTGAAAAACAAATGAAGGACATTGGCGTAGGTCAATTCGCTTCCATCCACGGTCGTTATTATGCAATGGATCGTGATAAACGTTGGGATCGCGTAGCCCTTACTTACAATGTACTAGTAGATGGTGCTGGCCAAACAGCTGATAGTGCAGCAAGTGGTGTAGCTGAATCATATGAGCGTGATGTAACAGATGAGTTTGTGATTCCATTTAGCGTTCAAGAGCACGGAGAAGCAGTGGCAACAATTGATGATAATGACGCTGTTATTTTCTTCAACTTCCGTCCTGACCGTGCAATTCAACTATCTAAAGTGTTTACTAATAGTGAATTTGATGGTTTCGAATTATCAGCTAAGCATCCTAAGAATTTAAAATTCGTGTCATTCACTCATTACAGTGATGAAGTAAATGCTCAAGTTGCGTACGCAAATGACAACTTGAAAAATACGATTGGTGAAGTGTTAGCTTCTAATGGCAAAACACAGCTACGTATTGCAGAAACAGAAAAGTATCCGCACGTTACATTCTTTATGAGTGGTGGTCGTGAGGAGAAATTTGAAGGGGAAGAGCGTATTTTAATTGCCTCTCCAAAGGTTGCAACATACGATTTAAAACCTGAAATGAGTGCTTATGAAGTTACAGAAGCATTGCTAGCAGAGATTGCGGCCGATAAATTTGATGGCATTATTCTTAATTTCGCGAACCCTGATATGGTTGGGCATAGCGGAATGTTAGAGCCAACAATCAAGGCCATTGAAGCAGTCGATGAATGTCTTGGAAAAGTAGTAGATGCACTCCTTGCAAAAGGAGGCGCAGCTATTATTACAGCTGACCATGGTAACTCTGATGAAGTACTTACTTTAAAAGGGGATCCAATGACAGCTCATACAACAAATCCTGTTCCAGTCATTGTGACAAAACCAAATTTAATGTTAAGAAATGGTGGCATTTTAGCCGATTTGGCGCCAACCATGTTAGAATTATTAGAGGTGTCACAACCTTCTGAAATGACAGGTCAATCATTAATTGAAAAAGAGGAGAATTAATTATGCCATTTATTACACAAATCTATGCGCGCGAAGTTTTAGACTCACGTGGGAATCCAACAGTAGAAGTTGAAGTATTTACAGAATCAGGCGCTTTTGGACGTTCAATCGTACCATCAGGTGCATCTACAGGTGAATATGAGGCGGTAGAATTACGCGACGGTGACAAATCTCGTTACCTAGGCAAAGGTGTATTAAAAGCAGTTGAAAATGTAAACACAATTATTGCTCAAGAGCTAGAAGGTAACTACTCAGTTCTTGATCAAGTAGTCATCGACAAAGCTTTAATCGAGCTAGATGGCACAGAAAACAAAGGTAAACTAGGTGCTAATGCTATTTTAGGTGTATCAATGGCAGTTGCACATGCTGCGGCAGATTACTTAGATGTACCTCTTTATCAATATCTTGGTGGATTTAACTCAAAACAACTACCAGTACCAATGATGAACATCATTAATGGTGGCGCTCACGCTGACAACAACGTAGACATTCAAGAATTCATGGTAATGCCTGTAGGCGCAGAATCATTCCGTCATGCATTACGTATGGGTGCTGAAATCTTCCACAGCTTAAAAGCAGTACTGAAAGCGAAAGGCTATAATACAGCTGTAGGTGACGAAGGTGGTTTCGCACCAAATCTTGGTTCAAACGAAGAAGCCATTACTGTAATTTTAGAAGCAATCGAAAAAGCTGGCTATAAACCAGGTGAAGAAGTGAAACTTGCAATGGACGTTGCTTCATCTGAATTATTCAATAAAGAAGATGGCAAATATCACTTAGATGGTGAAGGCGTAGTCAAAACTTCTGAAGAAATGGTTGAATGGTACGAAGAGCTAACAAACAAATACCCAATCATCTCAATTGAAGATGGCTTAGACGAAAACGACTGGGCTGGACACAAATTATTAACAGATCGCATCGGCGCTCGCGTACAACTAGTAGGTGACGATCTATTCGTAACAAACACGCAAAAATTAGCTGCTGGTATTGAGCAAGGTGTTGGTAATGCAATCCTTATCAAAGTAAACCAAATCGGTACGTTAACAGAAACATTTGAAGCGATCGAAATGGCAAAACGCGCTGGTTACACAGCAGTGATCTCACACCGTTCTGGTGAATCTGAAGATGCAACAATTGCTGATATCGCAGTTGCGACAAACGCTGGACAAATTAAAACAGGCGCTCCGTCACGTACAGACCGCGTAGCGAAATACAACCAACTTCTTCGCATCGAAGATCAACTTGGTTCAACAGCTGAGTACCTTGGTTTAAAATCATTCTATAACTTAAAATAAGCTATTACTTAGTAGCTTTTCTAGTGTCGTCTCAAAGGTATTTATATACTTTTGAGGCGATTTTTTTGTTGTTTGGGCGGGCTATTGAGGAGGTGGTCTTTGGCAAAGTGATCAGGTGATTTGGAAAACTGCTCAGGTAGAAGTATAAAGTGATCGGGTCCCCGCGAGAATTGATCAGGTAGGATGCAGAGGTGCTCGGTTCCCCGCGGGAATTGATTAGGTAGAAGTAAAAAGTGATCGGGTAATCCGGGAAACCTCAGGTTGGAAAGAAAAGTGAGCAAGGCCCCGAGTGAACTGCTCAGTCGAGGCCCTAGAAATTAGTTTTTAATTAGATTCATTATGAATTTTTAATTTCAATAAATATACAAGATGGTCATCTTGTATCATTTTTTTTACTTCATTTTCGTCCTGCAAGTCGTATGTTCGTATAGAGTTTCCTTTTGATTCTCTGTATACACCTAGTAAATAAGTTTCGTTCAATTTTAATTTTACTGTTTCATCTCCAATTGCATAATCCCATACACTAATACTAGCGTCAGACGGAATTTTGTCAATTTTTATCGGGTTTGCTCTCATACTTGGTCCATAAAGAAAAGCAAACGATTCATCATCAGTATTGATTATCCCGAACCCTATATTGCCTTCCTCTACTTTGTTTGGACTTTGCCCATATGATAATGCCGTTAATGAATTAGACTCTAATTGCCCATCTTTATAACTTTCAACCCAAAGATCCACCCAACGTTTATCGGCTTGATTTAATTTGAAATGAAAATCTAATACTGTACCTAAATTTAAATCCTTGAAAGTACTCACATATTTAGAATCGGTGTTAATTGAAATAGTCGCTAATTCTGAATCTTTTTGACTAGTGCAACCAGAAAGCAATAATAAAAATAATGTTGATAGGATACTAAAAATAACATACTTATTTCTCAATAAACCAAACCTACCTTTCAATAATTTACTGACTTTACCAAAAAAGGCAACCTGCTATATAAATTATTATTCGACAAATCTTGTAAAAAGACCTTTTAATTGGATTAAAAACGGTAGAGGAGGCATCAGAATAGATAGAAAATGGACCAACTCGCATGTATGAACATGAAACGCCAACGCCCCAGTCGGAACGGAAATCACCCCTCGTTTTACAGTAGTGACATATTTTTAAACATCGCATTTGCCCTCAAAGATAATCCACAAAAAAAGAGACAGCCTTTAGTGATTAACACTTTAGACTGTCTCTATTGGAAAACGATTTATTTCTGTGCCCAGTATTTGTCTAGCTCTTGATCTAGATAAACCCAGCCCTTCCATGCGATATGAATCGTATCCATTATGAAGTAAGGATCATAGTCATGGCCTGAGAAATCAACAAATGGAACACCATTATCAGTTAAGATCTGATCCATTTTTTCGTAATATTTTTCACGACGATCTGCAGGATATTCAGTGTAGTCATACCAATGACCATTTACTGGAATCGTAACAAATAGTGGCTTTGCACCAGCATCCTTTAGAACATCAATGACTAGCTGTAAATCCTCATATTCAGGTGAAGTCGTATAGTCTTCGTTTTTTCGCATACCTTTAAACTTCTTAATATTAGCATTTACAAGTCGTTTATAAAATTTATTTTCAATCATTAAATCATTGGATACACGTTTTTCGCCATAATTCTCGGCATTTTGCAATTGTTGCTCAAATGTTTGGTCGGTAACTAGTTTGTCATTGCTTTTTAAGTTACTACCTTCTCGAGGGAAGAGCGAGTAATATAAATCTTTTTTCTCTAAAAAGGCCTTTTGGACATGGCCAGCAATCATGGCAAGTCGTCCAATGATTGGTTTTTCCTTACCGCCAGATAATTTATATTCATAAATTATTTTCAGCAGATCATCGCGATTCACCGTATCGAATTCAAGAAGGCGTTTCATGCCTCGATTTCGAAGATCCTCGTCAATGTCCTTATTGTATGCTAAATCATAAGCATGCAACATCGAATAGTTAGGAGAAAAATGTAATTCATTCATTCCCTTTTTCGTAAACCATTGCGGTGAAATGATGAAGACAATTTTCTTATCTTTTAAATTCTTTTCCTGTGCAGCAAAATTTAAAAAGTGTGTTATAGACTGCATACCACCACGCCCGACCATAAATGTCGTATAGGGAGCATTTGTAGCTCGAGTATAGTTATAAGGGTGGAAAGGATCAAAACGATTTAATTCTGAGGAGCCATATAAAGGCATCGTATTAGGCTCCTGCAACATTCGCTCCTGGAAGTACATCCCTTGGAACACTAACGGAGACATACTAGTCTTTGCCTGCTCTACATCTTCATCTGAAATCCAAGCTTTTATCCAGGAATTAGGGAAGAATAAAAGGGCAGCAAAAAGAACGAATGCAATTAGTAATGATAGAAAGCCTTTCTTTATCATTGTCTTTCAGCTAATTCCGCTGCAATACGATTTGGCGTGTTCCATTCCTCACGGTTAAAATCAGTAATTGGCACTGAGATATTAAAACGATTTTCAATTTCCACTAATAAATTAATTGTACCGAATGAATCAAGAAGCCCTTCTTCAAATAAATCGATATCTGGATTTTCTACAATGATATCGTCCTCACATAATTCTACTAGCATTTCTAAAACTTGTTGTTTATCCATATTATAAATCTCCTTTAGTGTTTAGGCTTCGTTATTCATAAAAATATGAACAGAGCCATTAATTAAAATAATGTTCCTGAAAAAATATAGAAACCAAAGCAAATGGCATTAAACGTAATAAATACGCCGATTGCATGAGTCCATTTATTTTTTGGCCAAATCTTACGCTTCTTATTCCAGCGTTCAAATTTATCGAAGCAGATTATTAACATGGCATGGTACAGACCGTAGACAACAAAGTGCAATTCTAATCCGTGCCAAATACCCATTAAAAAGAACAGTAAAAAGAAGCCAAGATAAGAAACTGTATATTTGTTTTTAATCCATTTTTTCTTCGTCATCCAAAGCACGAAGCGCATATAAACATAATCCCTGAACCAGAAGGAAAGACTCATATGCCAACGGTTCCAGAAGTCTTTAATATTGCGACTCGAGAATGGACGGTTAAAGTTAACTGGCGTTTGAATACCCATAATGCGACTGACACCAACAGCAAAAGCACTATAGCCCGCAAAATCGAAAAATAAATAAAAACTATACATATACATATACGCTATTTGCCCTTGAAAAGGTGTCAAATAATTGTACGTTTGATTTGGTAAATAAATAAGCGTGTAATTGTAGATTAAATAAGCCAAAATAAATTTATATAAAAAGCCTACAAATATACAATTGATTCCACTTAACAGTAGTTTTTGATAGTCTTGACTAGACGGCACTGTGTGCAAGTCTTTATCAAAGCGTCTCCAACGATCAATAGGTCCCGAAGATACTGTTGGGAAGAACAGTAAGAAATAAGCAAGCTCAACTGGTGAAATTTTATTTTTAATTAAGCCATCTCGTGTTTCTAAAATCATTTGTACCGCTTTAAAGGTAATGTAGGATACCCCTAAGAACCCGAATAAATTTTTAAGGCCGAGTATTGGCAGAACCTTCACAAGCACAAGTGGCAAAATAGACAATAGTACAGCAATGACAAATACAGAGGTGCTATTCTTCTGTGAGCGATATTTTTGGTAAACGATAATTAATAATAACTGAAATACTGTAAACAGTATAAGAGAAACGGAACCATTAAGGGAGTTACCAAAAATAAGAGCTAAAATGACAATCGAAATAAAGATATTATAGCCTTTAGCTGATTTCCCGCGTAGTCCTAAAATAATTGTTGGCATTAACAGAATACCAATGATGATGAAAAAAATTATATTTCCGTAAGGCGTCATACTGTTTCCATAACCGCCAATCCTTTACGATCAACTTTACCGTTTGTATTTAAAGGTAAAGTGTCAATGTATTTGAATGTTTTCGGAATCATATAAGATGGTAAATACTCCGATAACAATGCTTTAAGCTGCTTCGTCATTTTGAAAGCAGAGTCCGTCAATGGCTCTCGAAGAACAACATATGCACTTAGTGAAACAATCTCATCATCTTTTGAAACAGGTATAACTACACAGCTAGAAACAGCTGGAAGATTGCCGATTTGTTTTTCGATTTCCTCGATTTCTAAACGATAACCGTGCAGTTTCACCTGGAAATCTTTTCGTCCTGAGAAGAACAGATAGCCATCTTTTTCATAACCAACGTCCCCAGTTTTATAAATACGTTGATCTCCTATTGTAGGAAACGCTTTAAGTGTTAAATCAGGCGCACCAAGATAGCCCGCACTTACAGTTGGCCCAGAAATAATAATCTCGCCATCTTCTTGCAAGGATAGATTAGGTTCAGATAGAGGGGCGATTGGTAATTGGTCAAATTGAGCTAAAAGCTCTTTTGTTACTTCTACATAAGAGACGGCAACGGTTGTTTCTGTAGGACCGTATAAGTTGAAAATAGATGCTTGTGGGAAGCGTTGCATTAATTCTTTAGAGACGGATACTGGTAAAACTTCTCCGCAGAATAAAAACGTATTTAACGAAGGCATTAACGCCTGATTCCATTCTTTGTTCATTAAACAGATCTTCGCAAAGGAAGGTGTAGAAGTCCAAACGCGAATATCAGATGAAGCTAATGATTCAAATAACGCTTTTGGATTAGCAATTTGTTCTTGCTTAATGGCGTAAAGTGTTTGCCCACCTACAAGTGCAGGGTATAAATCCATCACAGATAAGTCAAAGGAATAAGGCGCTTGATTTAGAAATACACCAGATTCCTGTAAAGGGAAATGATCATGCATCCAAGCAACAAAATGGGCTAAATTATCGGCTGTAATTTGGACACCTTTTGGCTTACCAGTAGAACCAGATGTGTAAATAATGTAATGAATTTCTTGGTCCTTCACCCATGTTGAAGGCTCTGTCGAAATGCTAGTAGTTTGTGCTACTAGATCACTTACTTCTACTACAGGGACTGCTTGAGCCGAGCTCAATGATTCCGTTTTTAGTAGCAAACAAGCCTGAGAAGCTTCTATTATAATTTGTAGTCTTTCGGACGGTGTAGAAGAGTCAACCGGTACATAAGGATGACCTGCCTTTACAGCACCTAAGAAGGCAACGATTTGTAAAGGTGACATATGCCCGTAGACGACGATAGGTTGTTGTCTTTTTAAATCAAGAGCCATTAAATATTGTGCTACACAGTCAGACAAATGCCAAAGCTCACCATAAGTTAAGGAATCACTGTTGGTTTGATAGGCCGTTTGATTTGGCTGCTGTTGTGCCACTTTTTGAATAGCCTCTAAAATACTTAACATAGTTTATATCTCCTTTTCTTAAAATTCAGTATATATAAATGGTCCTGCATTCATATCATGGAAGCCATGGATTAGAAACAAGAGCACTAAAATGATGAAGTAAAATAACGTAAAGCCTATAAAACGTAAAACCTCATTATTTTTAATGGATTGCATATGTCCACCCCCAAAAAAGCTTATAACTTTGTAAATATACTAAATAAATTGATATTTTTTCAAGTTATTTCTAAATTATTTTTACATTAATTAAATTTTTATTACTTTTGTGACGGATTGAAGATAAAAATGTTGCACATTTTCTTGTTTATTCATAAAATCATAAGATTATTTTAAGGTAAATTTAAGGTTTAGGAATAATGACTAAAATGAAAGTAAGAAAATGATTTTTTTTAACGCTTTGGTCCACTTCAACTTGAATTTTTACTAACCCGCAACAATTTCTATTATCGCTGTTTTTCCGCTTCATTTGTACTTAAAAAATCCTTAAATTTATCTTAAGGACGTTCGTTATATTAAGCATACTAGATGGAAGTAAAATCAAAGTAAACAGTATGGAAAATAGCGGTATAAAATATGTAAGGATTAGAGGGATCACCAAAATGGAACCTGCCCAAAAAATAAACAGGTGATGAAATCGGTAATCTGAATCTACTGCAAGGCTTTCAACTTATGATAGCATCCTAATTTTTATCCCCTTATAACGGATGGTAATGTATATGTAAATGTCAGGATCAAGACTACGCAAAAGCTTTGATGAAGACTAAAAATCAGTGGTGGAGAAGAGTCCACCGCTGATTAAGTTTCACCTTACCCCGCTGTAACGGGCTCTTATTTAAGCATATTTAACACTTTTTTAGAAACGTAAAAATCAGTACCGTTGTAGACATTGATCGTATCAAACGTATGCGTTTTTACTGTCTTGTCTTGTTCGTTGATGACAATGTTCTTATTTACTGGGATTGTGACGGTTACATCATTTTTTTGTGCAATAAATTTAGGATTTTCTTTATTTGTGAGGTCAATTTTAGTGGTATACCCTTTTTCCGTAAATGCTTTTGTTGCTGGTATATATAAATCATCTGTCAGCTTCTTTAAATCGAAGCCCATAAACTTTGCCATCGCATAGGCTATGTCTGTGTTTTCTACAAGACCTGTAATTTTGGATGGTCCGAATGAGTATAAGAATACATCATCGCCGGTATGCCCACCGGTCGTAAAGCCAAGATTAGCACGGTTGGCAAGCATTTTCACCATTTCTTCTTCTGTATCTGTAGCTAATTGTAATGTTGCAAACTCGTCCGCAGACAGATTATCTAAACCATAAAGTGCGGCGACTTCAACAATATTTGACTTGTCTTCTTTTAATTGGCTCAGTGCACCTTCAATGGTCATTTTTGCTTTCTTTAGAGGATCGATATAGGCAAATACAGGTGTGCTGGGATAAGTACCTGTCGTGTTGGCATTCCCCATAGAAATACCACTATTGCCATGGTCTGTAACAACAATGACCATTGTATGACCATCTTCTTTTGCAAAATCAACAGCTTTCTTGACTGCCGCATCAAACGATAAGATATCGCTAATCATGCCAATTGGGTCATTGGCATGCGCTGCCCAGTCTACTTTACTTCCTTCTACAAATAGGAAGAAGCCGTTATCATTTTTCTTAAGGGTCTCAATAGCTTTACTTGTCATTTCAGCAAGAGTTGGCTCGGATGCTCTTGTTTGAGCACGATCTAAATCATAGGCAAGGGCACCTGGAGCAAAGCTACCCCAAATTTTTGACGCTTTACTTTGAAAGAGCTCATCACGCGTTTTAACGATATCATAGTTTTCTTTCTTCAGGACATCCACTAAATTCTCGCCATCTTTACGAGCATTTTTCGTTGTGCCTGGTGTAAGAGATTCTAAGCCGCCACCTAATACGACATCAATGTTTTGATAAACTTGCTGCTCAGCGATGTCATCATATTGGCTTCTATGTCTCACATGTGCAGAAAAACCAGCAGGTGTAGCATGCTGAATTTCCGAAGTAGCAATCAATCCAGTGGCCTTGCCTTGCTGTTTAGCCCCTTCTAAAACATTGGCTATAGGTCTATAAGCATCCTTTTTGGCAATTTGCTCGACCCCTGGTGAATTAATAACGGAAGGTAGCACACCCACAAATTTATTATTTGATTTATGACCAGTTGCTAATGCAGTAGCGGCTGGTGCTGAGTCAGTAATGGCTGAATCGGCAGAGTAGGTACGCACTGCCCCTGATAAAATTTCATCCATCGCTAAGCTTTGTCCTTTGTACCAACGGGAGAGTGTCACGGCGTTATTACTACTACCATCCATCACGAGCATAATCACATTGGTTGGCTTCTTTACTTGGGCTGCTTGTACTTGCGGCTGGGCGAAACTAATCGACGATAAAGCAATAGCACTTGCTAACAACAAGGATCTCCATTTTTTTGAGTATTTCATGATTTTCCTCCTCAGGGTCAATTCATGTAAAGAAAAGGTTGTAAGTAAGGATGGATTACAGGGGATGTTGTGAAGGATAAGTCCTATCACCCCTGAGCGAGGACTTGATGTTCTTCTTTGTGCCCGCTCCAGGTACGATGATCTCAAAGGTGAAGGGGAAAATAGAATCTGCTTACTTTCCATGGATTGATGGAAGCTTGCAGATTCTTGAATTGGCTATAAATTTTGTGAATGTGTTTTACCATCATTCGTTTCGTATAATAATGCCCCTTTATCATCAATGAACAAGTTTAGAACCTCTTCCTCTACTAACACTTCTTCTGAGCCATCGTTTATAACTATCTTTGTTAAAAAGCCTCCATTATCATAATCACTGCAATAAATCGCATCGTCAATAGCTGCCAAGTAATAGCAGGCTGTTTCAGTCACTTGTCTATTTTGTTTTGTTGCCAAGTCATAGGCATAGACCATGTTATCGGTCATGCTATTATAATAAACAACATCGCCAACAGTATCTGCATACCACATATCATGCATAAAATCGTACGCATTGCTTGTCGCAGCAAAGTAGTTTTCATTTGCCCAAATATGATCTTCACTTAGTTTCTCGTCATTCACTAAAAAATATTCGTAGGAAATAGCATAAGGCTCAATAGGATTAATATCATTCCAAGTCGTGTCAATATGATACCAATCACCATTAACATTCACTAAATTCCACGCATGAAGCTGATTATCGCTATAGCCATATACATATTTAGCATCGAGATCAGCCGCCAAAAATAAACGATAGGCTAACAGCGCATAAGCTTGACAAACACCTGTTTCTTTAGTGATTAACGCATAAACCGATTGTCCCTCTGATGCATCCTCATCCGAATAAGTGGCTAGTTGTACGACAAAATCATTAACGGCTTTCGCACGATGAAAATCATCCATATCTTTTGTAATAAACTTATTAGCAAATTCCTGAACATAAGTATCAATCTTCTTTTCTTTCTTGGCATCTGTTAAATATGTAAAATCAAAATCTACCTCGTAACCATTATCTACTTCCCAAGCTTCCCAGTTATAATTTTCGATATATCCCGCAGTATAAGGATTAACGAAACTAAGTATGTTATAAAGATCATTAAGTTGTTCTTCAAAAGTATCCCAATCTAACTTACCTCTATACATGACTGTAAAGTTCGGGTCAAATTTTGTTATCTGCTTTTCAACCTTTTTCGAAAATTGTAGTAAAGCAGGGTCTTCTTTGAAAAGAGTCGTTGAAAAAAGATCTTCCGCAGAAAACTCACCTGATTGAGCTTTACTAGTAGGCTCCTTAAGGTCTATAGAAGTTTCTTCTTCATATTCAGGTTCCTCTGGTACTAAAGCTTCGACGGCCTTGATAGCAGCTGAGCAAGCGCTAAGCATGCTTAAAATAATAAGTGAAAAAATCAGTAATATACTTTTTTTCATAATTCCTCCTATACGATTACATTTTGCATCATCTCTAAAAACGTATTCCAAGGAGTCGTCAAGATTTATTTAGTGATGATACTTTTAATAATTATAGGATAACGTGGTATTAATGTGGAACAAGCTTTTTAGAAAAACGAACCGATAGAGGGGGAAAAAGGGTATTTATGAATCTCAGTTTGTCAAGAGAACCTTTTTTTGTTATAATGTGATATGTTGTGATGTTCAAAGTTCGGGAGGTGCAGTGAATGCATACAGTATTATTAGTTTCATTAGTTATCGTATCCATAGCGTTAATCGTTGTAGTATTACTTCAATCTAGTAAAAGTGCAGGCTTGTCAGGTGCCATCTCGGGTGGAGCTGAACAACTATTTGGAAAGCAAAAAGCACGTGGTATGGATTTAATCCTTCACCGTGCAACAATTGTGTTAGCAATAGTATTCTTTATTTTAGCACTCGCTATTACAAAAATCTAATAGTTGAAGATATATCGCCTAACCTTTACTGGTTGGGCGTTTTCTTTTATGGTTACATCGTTGGTTCAGCAAAATTAATCGCGCGCGGAATAGGGAAATACCCGCGGAAGCAAGGCGAATACCCGCGGAGGCAAAGCGAATACCCGCGGAGGCAAAGCGAATACCCGCGGAGGCAAAGCGAATACCTGAGCGGAGCAAAGCGAATACCCGAGCGGAGCAAAGCGAATACCCGCGGAAGCAAAGCGAATACCCGCGGAAGCAGAGCGAATACCCGCGGAAGCAGAGCGAATACCCGCGGAAGGAAAGCGAATACCCGCGGAAGTAAGGCGAATACCCGCGGAAGCAAGGTGAATACCCGCGGAAGCAGAGCGAATACCCGCGGAAGCAAGGTGAATACCCGCGGAAGCAAGGCGAATACCCGCGGAGCAGAGCGAATACCCGAGCGGAGCAGAGCGAATACCCGAGCGGAGCAAAGCGAATACCCGCGGAAGGAAGGCGAATACCCGCGGAAGCAGAGCGAATACCCGCGGAAGTAAGGCGAATACCCGCGGAAGCAAGGCGAATACCCGCGCGGAGCAAAGCGAATACCCGAGCGGAGCAAGGTGAATACCCGCGGAAGCAAGGCGAAACATACGCGCGTGGAGCAAAGCGAATACCCGCGCGGAGCAAGGCGAATACCCGCGGAAGCAAGGCGAATACCCGCGGAAGTAAGGCGAATACCCGCGGAAGCAAGGCGAATACCCGCGAGGCAAGGTGAATACCCGCGGAAGGAAGGCGAATACCCGCGGAGGCAGAGCGAATACCCGCGGAAGCAGAGCGAATACCCGCGGAAGTAGAGAGAATACCCGCGGAAGCAAAGCGAATACCCGCGGAAGCAAAGCGAATACCCGCGAATCGTAAAATCGCGGATGGAAAAGATAAAGTTGTGGATAGAATCCTCGAAATCGTGGATAGAAGAGCAAAAATCATGGATAGGATCCTCAAAATGCAGGAAAGAGCCATTAAAACCTCATAAAACAAGCGCCAAAACTTTTGAGGAAGCTTTGGTATGGCTATAATAGTTATAGTACATATTTGGAAGAAGGAGAGCTCGCAATGAAGAAATCGTTATCACAGCCTTTTTTCTTTCAAGCAGGACCTAGAGCTGTTTTGTTATTGCATGGGTTTACGGGAAGCTCGGCGGATGTGCGAATGCTTGGGAGATTTTTAGAGAAAAAAGGGTATACTACATTAGCACCTCATTATAAAGGTCACGGTGTGGAACCGGAGGAACTTATTACAACAGGTCCTGCTGATTGGTGGCAGGATGTCGTAGCCGCGTACAAAGAGTTGCAGGATGCCGGCTATGAGGAGATTGCTGTGGCTGGCTTGTCTTTGGGTGGTGTGATGGCTTTAAATATTGCGCTGAATAACCCGGTGAAAGGTATTGTGACAATGTGTGCACCAATGACGATGCGTACAACAGATGTTATGTTTCAAGGTGTACTGAAATATGCGAGGGATTATAAAAAGTTCTTAGGTAAAGATCCGGAGCAAATCGAGGCTGAGGTTGCGGTAATTGCTGAAAAGGGCATGCCATCTCTACAAGAGTTACGAGAATTTATTGCGCGGACACGACAAGAAATTGACATGATTTATGCACCCATTTTTGTCGTACAAGCGACAAATGATGAGGTAATTGAGACAGAATCTGCCAACATTATATATAATCAAACTGAGTCACTTGAAAAACAGATCAAGTGGTATGAAAACTCAAAACATGTTATTACATTAGATCAAGAAAAAGATCAGTTACATGAAGATATTTATCGCTTTTTAGAAAGCCTAAATTGGGCACAATAAAATTATAAGTAGGATTTTCTCATGAAGGAGGGAAATTATGAAAGAACAAAATAATTCACTACAAAGTCGTTTACTCGATTTTTTCGGTGAAGAAGAATATAAACCATTAACGGTTGGCGAAATCGAGGATGTATTTGGTTTTGAGGATGCTGACGAATTTAAAGAGTTAGTGAAAACATTAGTACGTATGGAGGGCCAGGGCTTAGTTGTGCGTTCTCGCTCTAATCGCTATGGTCTACCAGAGCGCATGAATTTACTGCGAGGTAAATTTATCGGGCATGCAAAAGGCTTTGGCTTTGTGACGCCTGATATTGAGGGAATGGATGATGTTTTCATTCCACCGCATGAAATAAATGGTGCGATTAACGGCGATATCGTTTTGATCCGTGTGTTAAAGGAATCATTCGGCGATCGCCGTGAAGGAACTGTGACAAAGGTAGTAGAACGTGGACAAACGAGCTTTGTTGGGACGTTCCAAGCAAATCGAGGCTTTGGTTTTGTTGTCTTAGATGATAAAAAACTACCGATGGACATTTTCATTGCTAAGGGAGATACGTTAGGGGCAGTTGATGGACACAAGGTTGTCGTTGAGGTTGCTACTTGGCCAGAGGATTTAAAATCAGCAACGGGCTATATCACGAAAATTTTAGGGCACAAAAATGACCCAGGTGTAGACATTCTCTCTATTTTATATAAGCATGACATTCCACCTGAATTCCCGGAAGAAGTGGTTGCGGCTGCGCAACGAGTGCCAGATGAAATTACCGAGGCAGATTTAGAGGGTCGTCGTGATTTACGCCACGAAACGATTGTGACAATCGATGGAGCAGATGCGAAGGACTTGGATGATGCTGTAACCGTAACGAAAAACGTAGACGGTACTTATAAACTTGGCGTACATATTGCAGATGTTAGTTATTATGTAACACAGGGCTCTGTAATAGATGTTGAAGCTTATGATCGTGCGACAAGTGTATATTTAACAGACCGCGTTATTCCAATGATTCCACATCGATTATCGAATGGTATCTGTTCATTAAATCCACAGGTTGACCGTCTAGTACTATCCTGTGAAATGATTATTGATGCGAATGGTAATGTGGTTTCACATGAAATTTTCCAAAGTGTCATTAAAACAACTGAGCGTATGACATATAGAGATGTTTACAAAATTTTAGAGGAGCAAGACGCAGAGCTAATGGCCCGCTATGAGCCTCTAGTACCAATGTTTAAACATATGGCTGAGCTGTCTAACATTTTACGTACAAAACGTGAAATGCGTGGTGCGATTGACTTTGACTTTAAAGAATCTAAAGTGATCGTAGACGAAGATGGTTGGCCAATCGATATTGAATTACGTGAACGTACAGTCGCTGAAAAATTAATTGAAGATTTCATGCTAGCTGCCAATGAAACAGTCGCAGAGCATTTCCATTGGATGAATGTACCGTTCCTTTACCGTATTCACGAGGATCCAAAGCCAGAAAAGCTGCAACGCTTCTTTGAATTTGTCACGAACTTCGGTATTTTAATCAAAGGAACAGGAAACACAGTGCATCCGAAAGCACTACAGGATGTATTAAAGGCCATTGAAGGCATGCCAGAGGAGCCAGTTATTTCAACGATGCTTCTACGCTCAATGCAACAGGCAAAATATTATCCTGAAAGCTTAGGACACTTTGGTCTATCAACGGATTTCTATACACACTTTACATCACCGATTCGACGTTATCCGGACTTAATCGTCCATCGTTTAATTCGTACGTATTTAATTAATAAAGATACATCAAAAGAAACAATTGCACAGTGGAGTATGGCGATGGATGAAATTGCTGATCATACTTCAGAACGTGAACGCCGTGCTGTCGATGCAGAGCGCGATACAGATGCGCTGAAAAAAGCACAATATATGTCCGATAAAATTGGTGAAGAATTTGAAGGGATCGTCTCATCCATTACAAACTTCGGTATTTTCGTGGAGCTACCAAACACGATTGAAGGACTTGTCCATATTAGCAATATGACAGATGACTACTATCGTTTTGACGACCGTCAAATGATTATGATTGGTGAACGTACAAATCGTCAATTCCGTATTGGTGATGAGGTTACAGTCCGAGTAGCAAATGTTATTATTGAGGAGTCATCCGTTGACTTTGAAATCGTCGGAATGGTAACGTCTTATGGACGAACACGAAAAGCAGCACCTACAGTCATTCACGCACGTAAAAATTATAGCGACAACAAAGGTGGTCGTAATGGCCGCAGAGGTGGCCGCAATGAAGAGGAAAGAGGCGGGCGCGGTGGCCGCAACGAAGAAGAACGAGGCGGACGTGGCGGTCGAAATGGTCGCAATGAAGAAGGCCGTGGCGGACAAGGAGAGCGACGTGAAAACGACCGTGATCCACGAGGACGCCGCAAGGATGGCTCAAGCCCAGGCCCTAAAAAAGGCGTGAAGCAAAAGCAAAAGTTCTACGAGGGCATCGCTAAAAAAGGCAAAAAGAAAAAATCAAAACGTAAATAAGTAAAAGTATAGGTGAAGGCACCATTAGAAAACAGGTGCTTTCACTTTATCAATAAGAGCAGGTTGATTGACCTTGCTCTACCTTTAAGTAGAGGTGAATTTATATGGCAAAAGGTACTGGGAAAGTATTAGCACAAAACAAAAAAGCCGGGCACGACTACTTCATTGAAGACACAATCGAAGCGGGCATGGTGCTCACAGGCACAGAAATTAAATCCATCCGTGCAGGAAGGGTCCAACTAAAAGAATCCTATGTACAAATCCGCAACGGTGAAGCATGGATCAACAATATGCATGTCAGCTCATTCGAACAAGGCAACCGCTTTAACCACGATCCACTGCGCGCCCGTAAATTACTGCTTCATAAAAAGCAAATCGGCGAGCTAGTCGGTGCCGTAAAACGTGACGGCTACACAATTGTCCCGTTAAAAATGTACATTAAAGACGGCTATGCCAAACTATTAATCGGCGTCGGCAAAGGTAAAAAAGATTACGACAAACGTAACGACATGCGCAAAAAAGAAGCGAAACGCGATATGGAACGCGCCTTCAAATCTAAAAATCAATAGTACTAGATTGTTAGAAAGCTCACTATATTTAGATGGTGAGCTTTTTGCTATTTGGCAGGGCTTGGGACGGAGAAGGATAGGAAGGAAGAACCGGCGGATAGAATTTGCAAAGTGACGGAAAGTAAGGCGTAATCGACGGATTGAGTTTGCAAAGTGACGGAAAGTAAGGCGCAATCGACGGATAGAATTTGCAAAGTGACGGAAAGAAAGGCAGAACCGACGGAAAGAACGGCGGCAACGACGGAAAGAACATGCAGAGTGACGGAAAGAAAGGCGGCAACGACGGAAAGAACATGCAAAGTGATGGAAAGAAAGGCAGAATTGACGGATTGAACACTGCATCCGAGGATTTTGCGCATAAGAGATTTTAAGATAGAAGATGATGAAATAAGGAGAGCTAGCTCAATTTTTTCTACTATGCCAGGACACTTGAACTATAGCTAGATTTGTTTTATAATAAGTATTACTGAATGCCAGATTACATGGAAGCGTACTTTTAGCTCCCACCGTACTAGAAGAAATTCTAGCTCCTTTACTTGAACGAGGCGACATACTTCGATTCATATTCAAGGGGACGTTACGGATTCGACAGGGATGGTTCAAGCTTTGGTCGCGCGTCGGAGGTCTCGGCTCCGTCATCAACGGAAGTTATATAATAACTGGCAAACAACAAAACTTAGCTTTCGCAGCGTAAGCTCGTAAGCGCTCTGCCTCTCTATCGCCCATGTAGAGAACGTGGGGCCCAACTTTAGTGGGATACGGTCGATGGTGCCACCTGAGTCACCGACAAGAGATTTCCAGGTTAGCGTACAGGACGCCTGTTTGTCGGCATAATGTTACGTGAATTGTAAATAGGCAAACTACACGCGTAGAAGCTGAAGTATTGGAGTTTCTGGACGCGGGTTCGACTCCCGCCGTCTCCATAATTGAATTTTCTAGAGTTGTCTAGAGTGATCAAAACCCTTGTATATCAAGGGTTTTTTCTATTTTTGTTGTACTGAGTTTTCTAGGCTTTTCAGCGGAAACTGGCTAAAAAACTGGTCACTTTTGGGTCAAGTTTATGAGTTTAAGTACGTCACAAACTTATTAATTGTATCGTTTTTTGCACGCTTTGATAGGTGCGTATAAATGTTGAGCGTTGTTTGCACATCTGTGTGACCTAATCGTTCTTGTACTTCTTTGACACTTGCACCTGCTTCGAAAAGTAAAGAGCAATGCACATGACGAAATGAGTGAACATGTGTATAGGGCAAGCCGTAAGTATCGATGATTTTCATGAGCCATTTTCTGGGAACCGTTTGTTGCAATAAGCCGTTTTGTTCGTTTGTAAACATTAATTGGCTTTTGTCATTCGTTTTTGGAAATTTAACTTGCTGAATCTTTTTCCATTCAGATAAGATGCTGCATGTTTCATCATCGATTAAAAGCTGACGTATCGTATCGGTTTTCGTTGATTTGATATAAAGCTTGTTATTTTTACCTCTTGAAAGAGCTTTTGTAATGAGCAGTTCCTTTGTAGCGAAATTTAAATCCGCCCAGGTTAATGCAAGTGCCTCACCTTTACGGATACCTGAAAAAGCAAGCAGGTAGAAAAATGCGGTTATTTGAGCGTTACCATATTGCTTTAAGCATTGAAGAAAGTTAATTAGCTGCTCTTTTGAATAGTATTTGACCTCGGTATCTAATACAGCAGAAGCTTTGATTTTAGGTAGATCCACTAGCTTGAATGGATTTGAACTGATGTACTCACGCTTAATAGCGAAATCAATTACTTTAGAAGCGTAAGTTTTAACCATTCGAAATCTTTTTAGTTTCAAGGAACAGTCATCAACAAAGCCTTGGCAGATTGCTACACTCAATTTCTCAATTCGGTAGTGACCTAATGCAGGTAGAATATGATTCCTGAAAATTCCTAGTGTTTTGACAAAGGTGCTTTCTTCGACAGTTCTTTCATAGTGTTGAATCCAGACATTATATAGATCCTCGTATGTTTCAGTTATAGGCTTCTTATATTCCCCTTTACTAACTTCGACTCTTAATTGAGCTAAAGTGAGACTAGCCTCTTTTTTTGTTAGAAAGCCGCGTCTAGTAACGTGAATTTGTTTGCCTGTTTGGCTATCTATTCCTAAATAAAGTTTAAACATGTAGTAGGTTTTTCCATCTTTTTTTGTATATGATTTAATAGGGTCTTTCATTGAAATGCCTCCTAGAACCATACAGGGAAACTAGGGGTACAGTTAATGCTGAGATTAACTATATTGTAAGTATAGCTTATAAAAAATGGTTTCCCAATAAATAAACTTTCTTTATTTTGGGAGCATTTAATGGAGAAATAATGGTGGTAGCAAAAGGCTATTTGTAATTAGTGGTTGAATGTTTGCAAAATCTTTTATTACACTACACAATTGAAACAAACGATGCATTAAGGATGTGATCATTATGGGTATACGAAAGATAAATCTCTATGTGGATGATTTAAGAGATTGTCCGAGTGGTTTTATCGTGGCAAGAACGTTTCAAGAAGCAGTTCACTTACTTGAAAATCACGAAGTAGATATACTTTCTCTTGACCATGATTTAGGAGAAGATCTACAAGGCAATCTATTGCCAACGGGTTATGACTTAGTAAAATATATTTGTGAAAAAGGTTTACGGGCAAATAAAATATATCTTCATACGGATAACCCTGTTGGTAGAGAGAATATGTATCACACACTACGTGGAGCGAAACGGAGAGGTTTCATTGATTCAGATATTGAAATTTACCATTATCCGATTACTAAAAATAAGTATTCTGGTTAGTTAGTTGTAAAATTTTTGCTACACATTCGTTTGGAATTATTGAGTGCTTTATAGTATTTAAATAACGTTCCCAGATACTTTTGGAACGGGATTGGACTGGATTAGGTGGTGCATGTTTTAATTATTTTGGATAAACCTTCTCAAACCGAGTACAAACTGTCAGCATATCTTCCGTAAACTCCAAGTTATACTGAGGCAAAATGCGGCTAAAGAATGCCACATGTACTTCTTTCCATTCCTCATATGTACCTTCGCCTTCCGCTAGTGCAAAGTCTAATGGTACCTCGTTAAACGGATAAATATCGATGGCATAGGATTTTAAAATTGCAACTGGCTCATTGTGATTGTTCAATGCAATTTGATAATCGCCCATTTTAGGTAGTGGATTCCCCTCAATTTCATATAATGGATAGCTTAAGCATGTTGCTATTTTTATTTCATTCATTACTAAACTTGTAAGCAAATTTGCTTTCTCTCCAAATTGTAGTGTTTCCGTATAACGAATGTTTTCCAAACCTTCTATTTCACAATAATTTTGCCAAAAATCTTCGATTTTGTTCATTGTAATAACTCCTTTTATTAAAATTTTACCCATTGTTGGGACATTAGTATTGTAGAATCGTGAGGTGTATTGTTGTTGGTAAGGGCGAAGCAATGATGATAGCTATACGATTTTCAACACTTATCGTATCTGTAATTGCATTGTCATTTGCTTTTACAAAAAAATAAACCGCCCTCGCCCCCAAAGTTGAGTAGTGGTTTATTTTTTACTTTTTATTCGCGAATCGCCTTTGGATCGATTCTGCTTATTGCTAAGATTGTTTGGTGTACCACCACTAAACAGTCTTATTTATAATCTCTTCACACCGAAATATAGCGTGATTTTTGAATTTACTCAATATACTTTGAATTGATTTATTAATTATGTTGCTCTCAATAATGTATGATTTAGCCCTAGTAAAATGTGTTATTACATGATTCTTTAAAATGATTTTTCGGAGCATCTCAGAGCGTTATTTAATGTTAAAATTGAACCAACCTTGTCTTAAAGGAGAATTTTAATGAAAAAGCTATACAGGAGGGTCAAACATGGGCTTGAAACGTACTATAAAGAGAAAATCTACACAGCCTCACACCAAAGTAACTAATTTTGGATTTGATAACACGATTAAGAAAATTGATAAGGTGATTGCTCTGCTTGAACGAAAATAGCTCATTTAGTAAGCTTAAAAATTAGAAATTACTTAAAAAGTTCTTTGTGTGTATTTAAATTAATTCAAAGCGACATTTGAGGACATTTTGCAATTAATCCATTCAAAAAATAAACACAGAAAAACCGCAGCACTCATGACTTCGATTTAAAATAAGCAAAAAAACTACAGATGATAGAACATCCGTAGTCACTTTCACTAAAAAAAGTAAACCGCCCTCGCACCCAAAGCTGAATAATGATTTACTTTCCTCGCTAATCGCCTATAAAGCACTTTTAATATATCAAAAAAAGAACGTTTGTTCCAATGGATTTTCTGTATTTTATTTTTTCTAATGTCGGTCGGTAGTAAATATATGTACAATTTTCTCGTTTTTTGTCTGTACCCCAGGTAAAATAAAAAGATTAAAAAACCTCTTTTCGTATTTGTCCTGTGGAGAACGTTTAATTTATTCGACAATCTAGTTTATTTACCTACCAATTGAATATCGCGATTCAAAGCATGTAGATTGACGATACGAACACACTATGAAAGGAGCGATTCTTTGCAAGCACAGCAAATTAAGCACGATTTAGCAGTAGCATTACAAGACGATTTCAATACACATAACCTGTACAAGCATGTAGCTCAGACGATTCGAACGCTACTTGACGCTCAGCTAGATGAAAAACAATACGTAAAATGCCATTTTAATGACTACATGGTGAAGGCTGGGGTAATAGAGCGTTCCGAAAATAAAGAACTCTCTATTATTGTTCTTGTATTTCGAGAAAATATTAACGGTGAAATATTGATTCAACTAAATATTACTGGCAATTGGTTAATCTTGTACAATCAGTTTTCAAATGCAACGATTGAGATCATTGATTGGCGAAAAATAGAGTAGATGCATATTTTGCATCTCTTTTTTTTGCACAAAATGGGTATGGGGGATTTAATACATGAATAAATACGAAGGGTGTATGCTACTGTTTAAGCTATAGTATAAAGTTACTTTCTAAACAATTAAAAACATGTCTGATGGTGTATTAGAGAATATCGCAGTACACCACTTTTATAATATAATAGAGGAAACATTAGATATTATGGAGGTGATTGTATTATAAAAGAAGAAACAAGAGACATATTATTATATATTGCATCAGGTTTTTATTCGAGTATGCAACAAACCGCTAGATGCTTAGCCTACTTTTTTATCGTTTTCTATGTTCCATATGTGCTCGCTCATTGGGTGATGGTAACATATGCACAGGTTGATCCGCTACAATTCATACATGTATATGCGTATACAGTGACGCTGGCATTCCCATTAATGATGATCGTATCGCATTACATTCCAATGGAGCTAAATTTTGAAACGATGCAATTTGAGGTCGTTGACTAAATGGCTCTCAGTTGAATCGGGAATTAACTTTAAAAACAAACTTATCCATCTGAATTCATCTCATGCTTATTGGTCATATAAGATTGGTAAGCTTTTTTTATGATTACATAATGGCTATCTCTTTCCCTCTTCATTTTACATGTGTATAAATCGTTCGGACATTAGTATTGTAGAATCGCGAGGTGTAAGCTGTTGGTAAGGGCGAAGCAATGATGATGGCTATACGCTTTTCAACACTTATCGTATCTGTAATTGCATTGTCATTTGCTATTACTAAAAAAAATAAACCGCCCTCGCCCCCAAAGCTGAGTAGTGGTTTATTTTTTTACTTTTTACTCGCTAATCGCCTTTGAATCGATTCTGCTTATTGCTAAGATTGCTTGGTGTACCACCACTAAACAGTCTTATTTATAATCAATTCACACCAAATTATAGCATGATTTTTGAATTTTCTCTATACGGTTTAATTTGAATTATTAATTTTGTTTGATTTATCTCTAGTAAAATGTATGTTAAGTAACATTTTTACTATGCCTTTTAAACGTGAATTATGCCCGCAAAGAATCCGTGTAAAGCCTACCAGTAAACATGCTGTCTCGATGATCTTATCTACCAGAATAATCTAGTATTTCGGTTGCGATATGGCTCACATATCAATTACGAAATAAACGTCTATAAACACGTCTATAATTAAAAGTATATATAACATATAAGTTTATAGAAAAGAGGGTTTAGTGTTGAGTAGAATTATTGGTTATTGTCGTGTAAGTACTGAAGAACAGAATTTAGATATGCAGGAACGAGCAATTCAAAATTATGCAGACCAAAAAGGATTAGATCTTGTTTTATATGTAGAGAAAGTGTCGAGTCGTAAGAATGAGTGAACGGAATTAATCAATGCAATGAAAGCAGCTACAAAAGGTGACTTGTTCGTTGTATATAAACTGGACCGTTTAGCACGAAGTACAAAAGAATTGTATGAGCTAACAGACCAATTAAAAGAAAAGGCAGTAGATTTCGTATCGGTCCATGATTCATTTGATACTTCAACACCTACTGGAAAAGCTATGTTTGGAATGTTAGCTGTATTTGCAGAGTTTGAGCGTGATATTATCCAACAAAGAACAAAAGCGGGCTTGGAAGCTGCAAGAAAACGAGGCAGAATTGGTGGAAGACCAGCGATTGATGAAAAAACAAAAAAGCATGTACGAGCATTATTTGATGCGGAAGAAAGTGCTACTAATATTGCAAAGGAGTATGGGATTGGTAGGGCTACTGTTTATAAAATAATAAATGAACAAAAATAAAGGATTGAATTAGAGTTTCTATAGATAATAAAAAAATTCTTACAAGTGATTCTGTGTTTTTTGTAATTAAATAATTCGGTCAAGTTTTTTAATTCGAGTAAAGTATAGAAATACTTGAATGTGCGGTTAACGTTAGTAAAAATAAATGATTTAGCGAGGCTGTAAGACAGAAAGGCTAGTGTTAGTAAGGCTTTTTGATTCATGTTAAAGGAGCAGCTATATATTTTATATGGAGAAAGGTGGGGTAGTATTTCCACATTTTTATAGGGGGAGATAGTGTGAAATGGGTAGGGGGATATTTATTCACACAGTAGAAATAAAATATCGATTCGAAACGAATTATATGGTTCTATATAAAATAAATGTTTATAATTGTAAAAAGGTTGAGGTGAAAATACATGAAAGTATATATTGATATAAAGAAAATTTCTGATGCTCCGATAGACAATGCAGATATATTCGAAATACCTAAATTTAAAAGACTAAGAAGTGAAATTTTGCTTGGAAACCCAACTACTTATCTCGTATCAGGATATAGAGGTGTAGGAAAAACTTCATTTATGAAGACTTTGGTAAATAAAGTGAATTTAGAGTTAGATAAAATTAATATTAATGAAAAAAGTAAAAAAGGTCGCTTCTTTTGTGGTTTTTTGCATGAAAAGTCTAATCAATTTGTGGTAAATGGCACTAACAATTATAAAGTTTTTATACATATAAATGTAGGGAAATATAGTTCTTATTCTAATGTGGTAAGAAGTTTGCTAAGAGAAATATACTGGAAGGTCACTGAGAATGAAAAAACATTCAAAATCTTAAAGAGTAATCCTACATTATTATCTGAATTAAAGTTAACATATCAAAGGACATTTGAAGATGTTGAAATTAAAGAAAGTGATATAGAAACTATAGAATCTATTAAATCATTTTTATTTAGTGCAACCTTTCAGAGATTATTAATTAGGATTTCTACTCTATTGATAGGTAGTACAGCTCTAATTAAATATATAAAAGAAGGGAGTGTAGGTTTAAAAATCTTAATTCCTTTATTAATTCTAGTATTTTTCTTATTTTCTTTCGAATATAGAAAAAATAAATTAAATGCCAATACTAAAGAAATGAATAGAAAAACATTCTATGATGATGAAATTGCAGAGTTTCAGTTAGCTAGAATAATCGATGATTTACATGATAAGGGAATAGAAATCGTATTTATAATTGATGAATTGGATAAAATTGAAAAAGATGAAGATATAAATAATTTGATTTCAGAATTAAAGCCTTTAATGTTAAAGGGAAAGTCTAATTTTCTATTAATATTTGGTCAGAAGATGTTATATAAATATTTAATGGCGGATATTTTTGATAACAATATTTTATCTAGTATTTTTTCTAGAAATATTCATATACCTTTACTTGATAGAAATGGGTTTGAAAAATATTTAAAAATGATAGCTATTGAACCAAAAGTTGTTGACGAGGAATTGTTAATACAGGACTATCTAGATGAAAAAATATTATTGTCAAATAGGATATTTAGAAAATTTATATCTTTAGTAAGGAATGACATCCAATTTGATAGTGATGGTAAAACTTTTATAGAAATAAATGGAAATAACTTAGTAAGAAATACTAATGCAAATTTAGCAAGGATACTATATATGGTAGAAGATGAAATTGAGAGTAGTAAAGACTATGTATTAGATGAAGGAGTTAAAGATTTCCTTATATCAAATTTATATAACACAATATCTATCATGAAAAGAAAGCAGCATGTGTCATTTGGTATTGAGGAGATTTTAGAAGATAAAAATTTTATTGAAGATGAATTTGCATCAGCTTACTTTAGTCACATAAAAAGGAATGTCCAATCTATAATAAAAAAGATGGTTAACAATGGACTGTTAAAAGAAGTAGTAACAATTGATATAGAGAATCCTCATTTATACAATAAAGATAATCAAAAACCAGAATATATGTGGGCAAATCTTGCTAAGATTGAGAAATTAGACAACGATTATTATTCATATTTAGATGAGTTTATTAAGTTCGAAAATTGGTTAAAGAGCATTTTTAGTCAATTGCAAGAATATCTTATTAAAGGAACCTATAATAAGACTAATTCTATAAGTAGGATATTAAATATTTTAACGAAGGAAAAAGTTTTATCAGAACACATTAATAAAGAATTTTCAAGAATATCTAAAGTGCGGAATAGTATAGCACATGGTGAAGAATTAAATGAAGAAGATAGAAAAACATTATTAACATTTGAAGAAGATTTGAACTATTTTAAAGCAAGGATATTTGAAGAAGTAATGATTTATACAACTTCTAGAGTTAATAATATTGATAAAAGGTATTTAAACTTAAATAATTCTTTACAATTATTTGATATGAGCATCGACAACATAAATTTTGAGTTTAAATTAATTAATTCAAAATCTACATTAAATAAGACATTGAAAATGCTAAGAAATGAAGTTGATGTTGAAGGGGTATATAAAGTTCGAATGGTGATTTTAGTTGATGGTATAGTAGAACTACAAAAAGTCAAAAATAGTATTGATGAAATTATCAGTAATAATCAAAGAGTAAAAGTGAAAATTATTGAGAAGGTAAGTTTAGTTGATTTGCAAGAATTTTTGATAGTACGAGATGTTGAATTTATATAGTCTATTTCATAGAAATTTAATATGAAATAATTATTACAACGTTTGATACTCTTGTAAAATCTCCTCTTCCCAAATATCCGTGCCGTAACATCTATCGACGGGATGACTTCCGACTGGGCACGTATCCCTTGGGGCGTACTAGGAAAATTCTCAGTACGCATCATAAACGAAGTAAAACATGTGAACTGTGTGCTGTATGACATTACGTCTAAGCCACCAGCGACGATTGAGTGGGGATAATTAATAAAAATATAAAAAGCCTGGTAGAGCCTTATCTAATAAGGTTTCTTCCAAGCCTTTTTTATAATTAATATATAAATAAAAGGGATAGTTTTAAGTATTTCTTTACTTACTGCGAATATCTGCTTAAAGATAGAGAAGAACAAGTGCCAAAATACAAATGTACTTTGGCACGAATTGAGATACAACTAATGATCATTTATGCAGTACGGTTAAATCGTTTTACTAATAGACTACTTAGTTCAGGAATACAATGAATATACGTATCTGTCGTTGTTGTTATGTCTGTGTGACCTAAGAAATGTTGAATGAATTTTATATCTTTTGTTTGATAGTAGATGCGGGTAGCACAACTGTGACGTAAGCCGTGAACTGAAACAAGTTTTAGTCCGTGTTGAGTTTGGAACTTTTTTAACCAGGTATTTAACTTGCTGCTAATATAAAAAGTATTTTTATTGTTTGGGAAGATAAACTGCTTATCACCTTGATGCTCAAGATTTTGCCATTTTAATTGCTCTTCTTGAAGTTCCTGCCATTTTAATAATGCTTGGAAAGTTTCCTCATCAATATCTAGCGTTCTTTCACGAAGATTCTTAGTACTTTTAATATAAGGCTTATTCGATTCGTCCATACCAACTGCTTGATGAATACGGATTTTTTTATTTTGAAAATCAATGTCTTGCCATTGAAGTGCAAGAAGTTCCCCTTTGCGTAAACCTAAATTTACAAACACGAGAAAAATTGCGATTTTTGAAATATCATCTGTTGTTTTCAGCTTTTGAATAAATACATCTATTTCATCTGATATATATAACAGTTTATCATCTTGTGCATTATCTCTCTTTTTTTCTTCTTTTTTTTCCCATAATCGTAAACCATCAAGTTTAACGGGATTTTTCGGAATGAAATCGTTATAGACAGCTTGTTCTAAGCATTTATTTAGTTCGATTGCTACCTTTGACGGTTTTTGTAATTTTTCTTTCCATAATTCAAAAGACTGCAAAGTATCTTGGTAAGAAATATTTTTAAGCTTTAAATCTCCGTAAAAAGGTAGGATGTGGTTTTTGAAAATACCTTTAATTTTCCCTAAAGTACTTTTTTCGAGGGAACAATTTTGAAGGTATTTTTCATAGTAAGAATGATAGAATTGCTCAAATGTAAGGTTTGGATTGTCAGTATCATTTCGTTGTAGCATTTCCGCCTGCTTTTGAGCATAAAAAGCTTTTGCTTCAGTTTTTGTTTTAAAACCACGCTTTGTAATATCGATTTGCTTTTTCGTATAAGGATCGATACCCCCATACATTTTCACCATATAATGAGGAACGCCTCTTTTCATATATTCTTTAACTGCTTTGTCCATTGTTGTCATTAGAATGATCTCCTTTTGTGTTTTCCATTATTTTTTATGCTTGTACATTTTTTAAAAAGTGATTGATTTCCGTTTTGGAAAATCGCTTGCTGCGACCAATTGAATTACCTTTAAGCCCTTGGTCAATAAGTTTTTGTAAGCTTTTATAGGAAATTCCGATATAGTCGCAAGTTTCCTGAACGTTCAGCCACTCTTTAGCTGTATGTTCATTTTGCTGTCCAATTGTTTCATCAAGTTTTTTTTCAAAGATTTGTTCAAGGTTTTTATCTAGAGTAAATCCAAGCTTTTTTCCAAGGTATGAATCAAGCTTCTTTTCAAGGAATGATTCAATGTTTTTTTCAAGGATTGTCTCAAGGCTTTGTTGAATTAAGTTTTCCATTTTTTCTTCGATTGATTTTTCAATAGTATGTTCCATTCGTTTGTTCCTCCGTAATAGGTAGTAAGTGTTATTAAGCAATGAAGGTTGCTAAAGTGTTAATAAGATACTCTATACACTTGCAGAAAAGATAATTCTCAAAAAAGTGTCGGACACATAAATCGGTGGTTATGAAGTATGTAGCCTGCTGAAGTATTAATACGACACTCTATACACTTGCAGAAAAGATAATTCAAAAAAAGTGTTGGACATACCAAATCAGTGATTATGAAGTATGTAGCCTTCTGAAGCATTAATACGACACTCTACACACTTGCAGAAACGAATATTCAAAAAAAGTGTCGGATACATAGAATCAGCTATTTATAAGCCTTCTAAGTCGGACAAATACTAAAGTTAAGAGAAATAAAATTGTATACTTCTGAACATTTGAATTAATTTCATCTTCTATACAAAAAGATGTTCGATACCATACATCGAAAAAAGGCTGCACTAGGAAATTAAAACTTTCCCAATACAGCCCTCAATCTACTTATTTATGTTGTTATTTGTAACAATACTATTGTAAAGATCACGATAGTATTTTGTTACTTCAGGATATTTTGCTGGAATTTTCCTCATATCTGCCTCAAAGTTCATTTGAGCGACATATGATTACGGTCTTAAATGTTTGTCATTTATATTTCCGAACCAAATAAAAAATTGAAATTGTAGAAAAAACATATTAAAAATGGTAGTACGGATCAATGCATGGTCTGTACTACCATTTTTTATTATGGATGAGAAATATAAAGTTTAGAACACAGCCTCCACTGGCTAGCTACTATAAAACGAAAAACTATAAGTTAGGAAGGAATTATGGTGAAACAGCAGGGCAACATACACCGTACCAACTTTGCACAGTAGTAACATTTACAGCACGCATACTACTTTTGCCGTTAAGTCCACTCAATTTAAAGACAATAATTTCAAATAATTAAGGGCTAAAAGTGCATTCGGATCAGCAGATACATTTGAGGTCTAAATGCCTTTTCTTTTTAATTGACAGTGTTTTGGTTTTCCATGACACGTGCTATTAAACGAAATGGCATAAGTGTGCTCGGAGCGAGAGTAATCCGTAAAGCTCGCTTGTAGTAATACGACAATAGGTAGGTTTACGCACGGACGCATGTACAACAATACCTGCCTCTAGTTCGAAGGGAAAAACGAGTGCGTGCACACATATAGGAATTTGTTGTACACAGTTGTCCCATTTTAGACACAAATAGGGAGTTCCAATCGTAAAGCCAACTAAATTAAAAGTCAATAATTACAAATGAATAGGGGGTATAAGAGGATTCAGATCAGCAGCCACACCTGAGGTTTAAATGTGTTTTTTAATTAAGAGTGTTTTGATATTTCATGGTACGTGCTAGTAAACGAAATGTTTTATAAGCAGCCATGGAGCGAGAGCAATCTGTAAAGCTCGCTTGTAGTAATACGGTAACAGGGTAGGTTTACGCACGGACGTATGTACAGCAATACCTGCCTCTAGTTCGAAGGAGGAAACGAGTGCGTACACACATATAGGAATTTGTTGTACACAGTTGTCACATTTTAGACGCAAATAGGGCGTTCCAGTCATAAAGGCAACTAAATTAAAAGCCAATAATTTCAAACGAATAGGGGATATAAGAACCTTGAACCAGCAGCTACATTTAAGGTTTAAATACCAATTTCCATTTAATTAATAGTGTTTTGATTTTATACTGCCAAATAGTTATATAACATTTATACAACTTATATCGAAAAAGCATAGGGTGCTTCTCGTATATTACTGCCACATTTATATGGAAAGTGATATAAGTTATATAACATTTATACAACATGTATATAACTTATATCGAAAAGTCATAGGGTGCTTCTTGGATATTGGTGCCGCATTTATATGAAAAAGGACATAAGTTATATAACATTTATACAACACTTATATAACTTATATACAACTGTTATATAAGTTTGAAGGAAATTTAAGAGGAAGAGAATGACCGAAAAAACTACAATTAGATTCTTCCAATGAAAAAGCTCATACAGAGCAAAATAATGCAAAAGTTATATAACATTTATACAACTTATATCAAAAAACCATAGAGGTTTCTTGAATATTCAAGCTACATTTATAAAAATAGAGGGATGATTGTTGGAAGGAAATGACTAGGGAAACTATTGAATAATTATTCCGGTAAAAATGGGTTAATTAGCGATGGAAGGATTCGACAAAAAAAACTATTATTTGATTCCTCCAAGGATTTTAGCATAATTAGAGCTTAAAATCCGAAAAAAAGATAAAAAAATTCCGAAAAAAAGTTGAAAAAAATATTTCATTTTTTTATTGGAAATCCTTTAGTACCAAGGGGTGAATGGCATAATTGCTTCGGCAATATCCCCCTAACAAATCATTTACACGGAAGGGGAATAGTGCTATTGAAGTTTGTTAATCTCTATAGTGATAGATACGTTACAGTTTTAAATTATTTGGATATTTTGGGTGAAGACTAATTCTCCGTAATCACAATTGATAAATGTAAAAGAGCTGGTAGCCGCAAATTCTTGTAATAAAGCTAAACGAGCAGATAAAAGTAGAAAGGGCATATATGACTATTTCAGAAGTTTTTTATCTGGTAGATATTCCTATTGCTGCTTTGTTATTATTAAAGTAGTAATTGGATTCATAGTGACTTTATATACATTTCATGGAAATTATTTCCTTGAAAGGTTTGAATACTTGTTTTACTAGGAAAAATCATTAGTAGGTGAAAAAATGACAGCAATCGAAATCCTATCTTTACCGTTTAAGCAAGATAGTATTAATCAAATAAGCAACACAGAACAATATTTAAATTACCCAGTCATTTATGTGCTGAACGGCAACAAAGAGGCTTACATTGGTGAAACGGTATATTTTAAAAATCGCATGAAAGCACACTTAAAAGCTCGTAAAAATATTGATCAAATCAATCTCATCAAGCATGATGAATTTAATCGATCCGCAACATTTCATTTAGAAACGAAGCTTATAAATTACTTCCTTGGTGATGAAAAATATACACTGCAAAACAAAAGTAAGACGGCTAGTGATTTTACGCACAACTATTACAACAAATCGTACTACGATCAACAATTATTTAAAGAACTATGGCAGAAATTATATGAACAAAAGCTTGTTAATCATGAGCTTCATACGATTGAAAACAAAGATATTTTTAAATTATCTCCTTTCAAAGAATTATCCTTAGAACAACTCGAATTAAAAGAAAAAGTACTTGAATTTTGTGAGAAACAAGTACAAGCATCTACAACTGAATATGGCAGCCTTTTAGTAATAGAAGGTGAAGCTGGTGTAGGAAAAAGCGTTGTTTTAAGTTCGATTTTTAACACGATACAGGAACGAGCTGAAGAAGCATCTTCACCACTGTATAAGACAGAAAACTATTTAGTTGTAAACCACGAGGAAATGTTTAAGACCTATAAAGGAATTGCGAAGCAGGTAAAGCATCTAAAGGGGAAAAACTTTGCGAAGCCAACACCATTAGTAAACACACTTCAAAAAGAGCAGAAAAAAGCGGACATTATTTTTGTAGATGAAGCTCATTTATTGTTAACAAAGCCAGATACTTATAATAATTTTAATGGAAATAATCATCTTGAGGAACTTTTAAAGCTGGCAAAAGTAGTCGTTATTATTTATGACCAAGATCAAGTACTTAAGTTGAAAAGCCTATGGGGGGCTGCTACATTAGAGCAACTAAAAAAGTTGAGCACATACCAGGAGGAATATCAGTTATCAAACCAGTTCCGTATGCAGGCAAATGATGAGGTAATTAATTGGATTAATGCATTTAAACGTAAGCAAGTGCTGCCACTACCTCATGATGAGAACTATGAATTTAAAGTATTTGAAACGATGAAAGCTATGCACGAAAAAATAAAGGCTCAAAATCATCAATTTGGATTAAGCCGTGTCGTTTCAACATTTGATTATCTACATAAAAAAGATAGTGGCACATATTATGTGAACGAATCAAATGGCGAATACAAGATGCCTTGGAACACAACAAGTACGAAATACACTTGGGCTGAGAAGCCTGAAACAATTCATGAAGCTGGCTCCATTTATACAATCCAAGGTTTTGATTTAAATTACGTTGGTGTCGTGCTGGGGCCTTCTGTTCAATACGATGCTACTAAAGATGAGATCGTTATTGATACGAATAAGTATATGGACAAAGGTGCTTATACAGGCACAGAAGGCATTATCAATGTAAATGAAGCAAAAGAGAAAATCGTACTTAACTCAATCAATATTTTAATGAAGCGAGGCATTAAAGGGCTTTATATTTATGCGAGTGATGAAGCGTTGAGAGAGAAATTATTGTCTTATTAAAAAATAACGTTATTGATGATTGAGGACACTGAAAAAGTCGATGGCTATTTAAAATACTGTTTATTTTAATAAATTGATAAATTTCATTTTCTATATAAATAATTGGAGGTAAGGTGTTATTAATGAACAGGAACATCAAAGATTTTACTATTGGAGTGCTAGCTTCTTTATCAGCTACATTTTTAACAACATATGCTGTTAACATTATATTATTTGATAAAGCTATTAATCTAACCGGACTTGTTAATTTAATTCTTGACTATAAGTTTTTATTCTATTGGATGCTATTTTTGATCTTTATAATAATAATTCGCTGGTTTATTAGAAAGCAAATATTTAATTTACAAACTCCATTTCCTATGGTTATAGGTTTTGGAGGACATTATGAATTAGAGTTTGAGGGAGAATCTTATGGATTTAAGTGGAAAGTCTATGCGAATCCAAAACGTAGAAATAATTATACGGATGAGATATTGGATATCAATGTAGGTAAAGTGGAAGGTCCATATTGTAAAAATGATTACAGAAAGATGCAAAATACAAGAACCTATTTTGGAAGATATAAATATAAATGTCCAAAATGCGGTTATAAAAGAATTCTTTTAAAGGATTCATGGACATTAAAATGTGATATTGAAGATGATCTCGAAGCAGAGTATAGGGAGAAATTAAAGTTGAATAAACAAAACATTAGATATTAGCTTACTAATGTGGATTTATAAAATAATTTTAAGGAGCTGTTCGAAATGGGGAGTTTTCTAACAGAAATTAAACAGAAAAGAACTATTGAAGAATTAGTAGAGTATATAAAAAGTGTCTACGAAAATGATACTTCATCATATTTGCCTGCTTTAATAAGTGAAGGTAGTTTCATTGGTACTGAAGAAAGTGATTTCTATTTAAAAGTAGTGTTAAAACATAAAGCATTAGATATTAATAAGACTTGGTTAAAAGGGAATCTGCAATTTTATTTAAATCAAGATGAAGATATTTATAATTCTTTAGATCTTTATAAAATATTTGTTCATAATTTAATTGTGTATAGAAACTTTAAGGAAACCAGCGTTTATGAAATTAATCCTAATTTGACTTCGAATGAAAATTATTCTGAATTGGGGGTTAAGGATTTAAAATATGTTGATGCTATTTATATATCAGGCATGCAACAAAATGAAGTACAAAATGTAATTCAGTATGAAAAAAAAGGTTCAGATGAATATCTTAAAGTTAGTAAAAAATTCCTTGCAGATTATGTAGTCCATGAAGATTCTGAATGGACTACGGTATATGAATTGGTTATTGAGTTTGAATATAGGAATAAAACTAACACTTTTGAACAGTTAGATTATCAGAATAACGAGAGTGCATTTATAGACGTATCTACATCTTCCGGAGATATAATGATATTAGGGAGTATAAAAGTACCGTTTATAAAAGAGAATAGGAAAGAAAGAGCTATTAAAGTAATAGATTTAAATAATCATATCTTACGAAATCATAATCCTAAAAATTACAATGGAGATACTGATGAAGGATTTGTAGTTTTTTCGAAAGAAGCATACGAAGCTTTAATGGAGAGTTACTATTTTTATGGGATAGAAATTATTGATAGACAGGATATTACTAAATCAATATTAGTAGATTATTTCCCTGATAAAATTGTCTTTTTTGAAGCAGAATATAATAAACTCCCTGATAAAATTAAAGATAAAATCGACATATATAATCAAAAAGTTTTGTATGACCTTAATGATATTATTAGTAAAGCTATGTTTGAAATGCAATTAAATGCATCTTGGGGTTGGGAAAAGTATTTGGAACCAGATAAATTATTAGCAAGCTTATTTAGAGAGCGATACTTCAATATTTCAACTGATCGAAATTTAAGTTTTACGTATCCTAACGATTTGGTGGAATTTGGAGAATTTATTAATATGATTGAAGAAATTTCTAAGATTAGGTTAGATAGATTCAATCAACAATCAGCTGAAGTTATAGCGTTAACAAAAATTAGAGATAAAGCTTATATAGATGAACTTACAAATGCATCAATCATTAATTTATATTTAAAATATTGTTATGCAGTTAATAAGGAATTGAGGGAGGAATAATGGATCTTAAAATATACGTTGGTCCTAATGGTTCTGGGAAAACTACAGCATTAAAAAAAATATTTAAAGATAATCCAGCTGCCTTATATATAAACGAAGAAGGTCAACCACAGTTTAACCAAAGTAAAATGAAGGTTAGACTTGATTTTGCTGCTTATAAATACATTTACAATAACGAATTAGAACGAGGTAGTACTAATTCTAAAAATGCTGAAACCGAAGCAATTTCTCCTAAATTAAATGCATTTATTAAATTACTAAGTAACTTAGTTGAGAAAAACAAATTCATGAATGAGAAGCCATCTAAAGGTCAAGAGAAATTTACCAATATTTTAACGATATTATCCGAGTACAATTTAAATAATTTGAATTATATATGTTTTGATGAACCAGAGAATTTTTTAGATGAGGATCATATTAAATTAGTTTGTCGTTTATTTAGAGAATTAGCGAATGCAGATATAAAAATTCGTATTGCTACACATAGTGTCCGTTTGCTTTCAGAAATTAATGTTAATATAAAAGACTTGTGTATTTTAAATCGAACAATAACAGGTGTAGAAACTATTAATTTAACATTAGAAAGATTGAGAAGTATTATGGAAGATACAGCTCGTAAGACTTTAAGTTTTGAAAACAGAAACTATACTATTAGAAATAATATAAAAACAAAATTAAATGCTTATGAAAATGAACTGTTTTTTCAAGCTTTAGTTACTCAAACACTGTATAACGATGAGTTTTATAGATGCTTATTTAATAAATTTATTATATTAGTTGAAGGGAAATCAGAAATTTTGGCTTTTAATTCAATTAAAAATAGATTTGAGAGTTCAACCGAGTTTTATACTCCACATGGAAAAGTCTATATGCCTTTTTTTGTTGAAGTATTTAAAACATTAAAAAAAGATCTACTGGTTATTATTGATGGTGATGAGGGGAGCCAAGATGGATTAGTACTAGCTTTGACAGATTACTTTAAGGAGAAATCACTAAGTAGTGAAATTAAGTTAAAAGTACATAATCCAGATTTTGAAACTGTTTATAACATACCGAGTGATGAGATATTAACAGGAATTGGGATTTCTCGTAGTGCTAATGAATTTAAACCTATAGTCTCAATGATATATTTTAATGAAGTATCAAATCGTGATAATCTATACAATGAGATTTATGAAGTATTAAACCCTTTAGAAACAGTTTATGATTTTGAATAAATATAAATTTATTAGTATTTTAAAATTGTAGTAATAAAAAAGATTTCTGAACCAGTCAGCCAACGAGAGGGGAAATGGAGTTAAATTCAATCTATTCAGCCTATGTAAATTCCAGCGAGATTAGCGGTCAGAAAATCCTATTAACAAACTATATTAAATTCCTATCCTACATCGTAAATGGTGTAGGATTTTTTTTGCTTATCTTCTTCAAACCCTCCGTTTTCCACTCTTAAAATGTTAGCTAAGTAACATTTTAAATAAATTTGGTGTAAATGAATTTGGCATTCAGTTTATGTCATAAATGGCAATGGAGTATACTGTTTCTTGCAATATTATTCATACCTCTAGTCGTTAATTTGAATTGGAGAATACTATTATAAAGCTTATCTGGCTAAGTGTTTCATCATATTCCCCCATGTAAAGCATAAATATTCGTATTTTTATGCAAATCTGCATTGTCATTTATAGCATTTTTTAATTGACAAACATAGTGTGGAAAATATTTATTGAATAGTTTCTCTCGGAACTTTGTAGAATGAAACGTCACTTGAAATATAAGCAGTTAAGAGACGTAAATAAGCGGGGAATATGGCGTAAGTAAGAAACGGCAATGCGTTGATATAACTACGTTAAATAGAAAATCTCCGCTTCAAAAGAGGAGAGAAAATATGATTCATACAGCAGAATTTTTAATACAACTAGATTACGAACATATAAATTTTAGAAAGGATCACTATGGCAAAGAACCGATAAACCAAATTTTACACAGGTATATGATGAAAGGGATTAGTAGTGTGGAATACTCAAATAACTTTAATGCATCTTGTAAGATGGTAATTGATATTCCTTTGATTTTAAATAAAGGGAATGTAGTAGAAAGTGATTATGAGCAAGTTGAGCGTTATATTAAAGGAGCATTGAGCATCGTTTATGGGGACGAGCAATTATTCGAGCAACATAATCTTAGTAGAGTTGATTATCGATTTGATATTGAGGTTTCCGATGAAAATATTAGGAACATTTACTTTGAATTATTCAGGAAGTTAAATAAGAAAAAGGCTCACTTGGAAAAAAAGATTTATTTTACTTCACAATATCATCAATGTAAAAGCATTCATACTATCTTCTATGATAAGGAACAAGAGCGGAGAGATAAAAATGAACATATTGAAATGTGGGAAAGAGGGATGATGAGGTTTGAGGTGTGTGTTAAAAAAGATCATTTGAAGTACAAAAAATATAAAAAAGGAGAGCTACGGTTTTTAAAAGACTATTTTAAAAAAGAAAAATACACCAACTATATGAACAAGTATATTTTGAACATTTGCCCTACTGGTGATTTTTATTCTTATCCTATGTTAGAGGCAATGATTGCTGCAATGGATTTATCAATTAGAGAAAAATCAGAAATGAAAAAATTAGCAAAATATGTTTCTAAAGGAAACTTAGATACACCTGTTAAACATTGTTCAGATAGCACATATCGAAAATATCTGAAGCTGTTCAATGAGCATGGAATAAATCCGATTACGATTCCACCTAAGTACAAGCTAGATTATTTAGAAAGCTTAGTGAAGCAAGCTGCCTTGTAAATAGGAGAAATTTCTTCAGTGAAAAGAAAAATACCATTGCCTAGTATGTACTAAGCAATGGTACTTTTTATTTGCCAATAGCGTGGTCCTTTGAAATATTCAACAGATCGAGTGCCGTTGAAAGAATGCTTTTTTTCATGTCTGTACTTAAAATCTCTTTGGTATAAAAGACTTTTTGTTTTAGATAAAGCGATTATATTTCGCGTTTTCTAACTATTATATTTATATGCATGAATTCTATTAAATTGTCTTTAAGACATCGACTTATTTGTTTAATAATTTAGTGTAATTTGGATTTTATGTTAAAATTAATATAGTTATTGAATCCTATTTATGAGCAGTTATTATCATAAAATTGTTACCTATATTATATTTATAAGGAGATAAAATGAAAAAACAATCTCAAAATTCAATAAAGAGAATTGAGTCTTCAAGAACTGGCGGACAAATAGCAATGATGGGATATTCCTATCAATTATTATATTCCTTATATCTAACCTTACTCCATGTAAAAAATGAGAATTATGTTAGATTTGAAGGCATCGAAGATATTGATAGTTATCTTGTAGAAGAAAATAAAGAAGGTACTATTTATCATACTCAATTAAAATATTCAACTAATAAACAAGATGCTAGTTTTATGAAGAGTGTCTTAAAAAATTTCTTAGAAATTTATTTATTAGATAAGGATAATGAAGTAAGATTTTTTAAATTAGTTTATAACTTTGATGTAGCAAAAGGGAATTTGGAAAAATTAATTCAGAATAATCTTGATGAAGAAAATATTAAATATTGGAAAAAAATAATTGATACAATTAAAATTGAAAATTTAAATTGGGACTGGAATAAATTCGATTTTAATAAATTTATAAAACAATTAAAGTTTGAGAAAGTCGATAAAGAGTTTTTAGAAAATGAAATTGAAAAATTAATAATCAAGCGTTTTGAAATTCATACATCAAATATAAACCTTTTTTTTAACGGGTTATTTTACACAATTTTTCAAGCTGCCAAGGAACGTGAAAAAATTAATGACAACTTACTAAATACGTTAATTCAAAATATCAAAGAAGACATTCATTTTGGAGAAAAAAATCCCGCAGTACATTGGATATCTAAGATTGACTTTAAGAAGACCTCTCCAGATTATTCCTCTAATTTCTTTGAAGGAAAAAGAGTTACGGTAAATGATATTGTAGCAAATATTCCGATTAGAAGACTGGATCTTGAAAATCAAGTAAGACAATCGATATTTAATAATACTATCACTGTTATTAAATCTTCTAGTGGACAAGGAAAATCTACTCTAGCGTTACAAGCTATGTTTAATTTAAATAAAGATATGACTGTTTATAGAATAGATTGGTGTAAGGATTCTAAAGAAATAAAGCATCTAGTACAATATTTTAAAAATCGTATATCTGTTGGAGAACAAGTACTTATATTAATTGATAATTTAAATGAAGATCATGCAGAATGGAATAAACTAGCGTTTAAATTAAAAGAAGATATTTCTATAAATTATAAAATAGTTATAACTGTTAGAGAAGAAGATTGGAATCAATATGCGGGAGATCAAAGCCAAATAGGTTCATTAAATTTAATTAAGCCTGAATTAACCCCTTACGAAGCTAAAGAAATTTACTACCAATTAAAATCAATTGGTAAAATTCACCCGAACACTAAAAATTGGCAAATAGAGTGGGAGAAAATTGATAAAAGTAGGTTACTTATTGAGTTTATTTATTTAATTACTCAAGGTCATATGATTAGAGAACGTTTAGAAAATCAATTGAATAATTTAAGTAAGATGTCGGATTATTATTTGAAAGTTGAAACACTAAAAATCGTAACTTTAGCAGACGTTTTTGGTATTAAAATTAAAACGAAAGAATTGACTGAATTTTTATGTAATACTTTCGAGATACTTGACATTAATTTTACTTTTAAAAGCTTAGAAAATGAGTATTATTTAAAATTTGAAAATGATACTGAATATATTGAAGGTCTTCATCAAGTGAGGTCTCAACATATTGTTAATATACTATTTGAAAATACTCCATATAGTAATACTTTATTAAGTCTTATTCAAATAGTAGATGACTTTTATATAACTAAACTTTGTTCATATCTTCCATCCTATTTATCATCAGAATTAAAAGAAGAATTTTATGAGAACCTTGCAAATAAAGCTGCTTTAAAGTCATATATATTTATGACAAATATTATTAAAGGATTATTTTCTGGGTCTACTTTGCAATATTACATTGATAATAAATTTGCATTTGATGAAGCAAATGCAAAAGGAGTTTTATTCTTTTTTATAACAGGGCTATTTCCAATTCCTGATAAAACAATGCAAAAATCATTAGAAGATATTTTCGATACTCTAAAGCGAAATGATAAATCTTCAGAAGGAGTAATAAAATTTGAATCTACTTTAAAATCAACACCCAAACTAGAGCTTACATCTACGGATGCTTATATTTTTTCATATTACTTAAACGAAAATTTGTATAATAAAAAGCTAAAAAGAATTAAAACTAGCTTTTCGGACTTATCATATTGGTTATACAGAATTGATAAAAATTTCAACCTTACATGTTATTTAGATATTGAACAAATTTGGACACAGCGTGATAGTTGGAGTTTCCATGACTTAAGTAAATTAATGTTTTTATATTCTAAAACATCCATACAAAAATTCAATGAATTTATTTCTAAAAATAAAGATGAAATATTTTCCTATTTAAAAATTCAAACTGATTCTTTAGAACTTAAAGAAGCAAATAATAATATAATAATAAAATATCTATTATCACCCTTTGATCAACATAATTCGAATAATCTCAGTGTAAACCGAATAGAAGAGATTTGTAGATTTTTACCTATTTACGAAACATATATAACTGAGACAATAAAGTTAGAAATTGATATTTTAAACCAGTACGAATATCACGACGATTCTTCAAAAAAAATACCTTACGAAAATGTGATATTAAAATTTAATACAGATATGACCTCAATCTGGTTAAATACATTACAAGGAATGTACAAAGCTGATTCCATATATCAATGGCAAGAACATTATATTAAACTAAGAAAAATTATTTTAGATTTAATAGAAATATGTATTTCATTTATTACAAAAAGAATAAAGGGAAAAAAACTTGGGCAACAGGAAATAAACGAATTTGTTAAGTTAAAACAATCTTTTGAAAGTCAAACATTAAGAAAAATGATTTTTCCTTCAACTGACTTTAATTCAAAGCATAATAATTCAAGTAATGATTATAAAATTAGTGAAAGTTATTATCATGACTTTCAAATATTTTTAAATGCATTTATCGATCTTTTAACTTTAAAGGATATTTCTCACAAACTAGTGTTAATTAATCTAAAATATTCTATAAATCAGCTTTCTATTATGCATCAAAAGTTTACATTAATATGTTCTAATACTTACTCTTATTTTGATTTAGAGGAATTATACACTTTAGAAATAAACGCTTTTAATAAAATGTATACTTATATTGATTATTTTATAAATAATACACATTTTAATAAGAAGTTTAGTAACTATGAAATTGAATTATGGAAAAGAAATCAGAAGAATCTATTATTGAATAGTATCAAAGGGATTATTAAGTCTATTAATATTGACCATTCAATAAAAGTCCTACCACCTAAAGATATATTTCAAGAAGATATATTTAATGTTCTACCTATTTGTATGCATATAAATGAATTTAAGTCTATGAACTTTTTGGATTTAATTATTACTCTAAATCAATTTAAGAATTTAGATATTTCATTTATAAACATTACTTTTATCGATTCTAACAATAAAATTTTACCAAATAGTTTCAGGGTAGCTATCGACAAAATAAATGATATTGCTGAAAATAAATCTATGACATTTAATCCGTTTCTACCAATACCAATAAATCTTGAAATATTAAAATTACTTGATTTAGATTCAATTAATATAATTAAACAAGACAATAATATAAACGATGATTTACTTTCTATTTTATATCAACTTTGGACCTATAGTGTTATTAGTTCTTATACAATAAAAGTAAACGATTCAAATGAATTATATTTCTTAAACACAAAGTTAATTGCAATAAAAAATAATATAGAAACTGGTCTTTTTAATTCGAATTTTTCAAGTGAATATAAAGATTTTATAACCGAGATACTAAGGTCTGTATTGGATAACAAACTTACTATAGATAACACTATAATTAATAATTTTGTTAATCAGATAATTTCCGAAACGATAGAAGAGCTCAACTAGACAAAATATTTTATCATCTAAATTATTTTTATTTTTTTAGTTAAAAATTATTAAAGGAGTAGAACATGCTATTTAATACTGGTTCTTCAATCTAATTATAATATAGCGAGCTATGCAAAAAGCCTTTTAAACTTTACGTATAGCTCAGTTTTAATTCTCACTATAGAAAGGTTACTTTATCGAATATAATCTAAGTATTTTTTTCCTCTTTCTAAACAAATAACCCAAACTGAATTGTTAGAAGCTAGTTTCCCTGTATGGAGATTTATAATACGGTGTTGACACGTCTGGCTATAATCTGGCTAATAATAATTAGAAGTGCTTGAAAACGTTGATATGACTAGGTTTATAAGCAATTAGTTCAAATCCCCGCCGTTTCCATTTGACGGAATCAAATGATTTCAATGAGTGTCAAAACCCTTTAATGTCAAGGGTCTTGGCACTTTTTTAGTTTCATTTGATTTCACTGAATTTCATTCAAATCTTAACAATTTTGTTGAAAAATCATGAAATAAATATAGAAGAGCTATGATCTGTAAACGAAGATGATAATGTAACTATTTCCGATACAGCGGAAATAGAAGTTTCCATGTTTCCTGCAAAAGAAGAAGGATTTAATCAGGTTTCTTAAAAGAGCATAAAATGGGACTCGGCTCGTTCCTTCAAGGACCGCCAGCGTTAATAAGGCTGATGAGAAAGAAAATTAGTGCCGAACTTTCTCATCGGCCTTTTATAATTTTGTTGAAGTATAGAAAATAGAAGTTGATTGGACTTTGTCCGGCAACTTCTATTTTTTTGGTCTTATAACACAAAAAAAATATAATTTATGTCTCTTTTTTATCTTACAAGACATATGTTTAGAAAATTCCAACAATTAAAATTGTAGTAATAATAACTTAATTCGAGGTGAGCATTATGAATAAAACAGTCATCGAAAAAATTACGCATATTGTTGGTGAAAAATACGTTAAAAGCTCAACTGCGCAGCTCTTAGCTTATTCCTATGATGCAACAGCAAACTTCCAGCGCTTACCTGATCTTGTTATTTCACCAGGGAATGCAGAGGAAATTGCAGAGGTTTTAAAAGTATGTAGTGAATATAAAATTTCAATTATTCCTCGTGGCTCTGGGACGAACCTTGCTGCAGGAACGGTACCTTATGAGGGGGGGGTAGTGATTTTATTTAATAGAATGGATCAAATTTTAAATTTTGATAAGGAAAATTTAACGATTACAGTACAGCCAGGTATTATATCCGAAAATCTTTGTACATTTGTGGAATCACATGGTTTATTTTACCCTCCTGATCCAAGCTCAATGAGAATTTCTACAATTGGTGGCAATGTCAGTGAAAACTCGGGTGGCTTGCGGGGCTTAAAATACGGTGTAACAAAGGATTATGTTAGAGGTCTACAAGTTGTTTTGCCGAACGGAGATATTTTAGAAACAGGTGGCAAACTAGCAAAGGATGTAGCAGGCTATGACCTCACATCATTATTTGTTGGAGCAGAGGGAACATTAGGTGTTGTAACAGCGATTACATTAAAGCTTATCCCGTTGCCACAATATAAAATGACGAGCATTGCATACTTTGAATCTTTGGAGGATGCAGCGCGTACAGTCTCGTCCATTATAGCCAATAAAATTATTCCCGTAACACTAGAATTCCTTGATAAAAAAACCATTATCGCTGTCGAGCAATATATGAGAATAGGTCTTTCAACAGATGTAGAAGCAATGCTATTACTCGAGCAGGATGGTGAAATGTATCAAGTAGAACAGGATGTCAATGAAATGGTACGAATCGCAAAAGACAATGGTGCACTTTTTACACAAATTGCAAAAGATGCGCAGGAGGCGGAGCAAATTAAAATAGCAAGACGTGTAGCTTTATCTGCCTTGGCGAAATTAAAACCGACAGTTATTTTAGAGGATGCAACAGTACCACGATCAGAGCTGGCAAAAATGGTCATGAGTATTAATGATATTTCCGAAAAGTACATGGTCAATATTGCCACATTCGGTCATGCCGGAGACGGAAATTTACACCCTACCTGCTTAACAGACCTACGAGATGAAGATGAAATGCAGCGTGTGGAAGCGGCATTTGAGGGAATTTTTGAGGCAGCATTGACGTTAGGCGGTACGATTACAGGGGAGCACGGTGTAGGTGAAATGAAAGCACCTTATTTAGAATGGAAGATTGGTCCTGTTGGTATCACTGTAATGAAAAACATTAAGCAAGCCTTCGATCCAAACAATATTATGAATCCTGGCAAAATCTTTGCAAAAGAAACGAAGAAAAGAGTGGTGGTAGATGGTGGTAACTAACATACAGCAGCAAATGCAACAATCCTTCGAGACACATGTCGATGAAAATTTATTACTCGACTGTATGAGATGCGGCTTCTGTTTGCCAAGCTGCCCGACATATCTTCATACAGAGCAGGATGAGGCACAATCACCTCGTGGGCGTATTGCTTTAATGAAGGCAGTACGTGATGGAATAGTACCTTTCGATGCATCCGTAGAAAAATCATTTGATTTATGTTTAGGATGTCGTGCATGTGAGCCAGCATGCCCAGCTGGAGTACAGTATGGTGCTTTAATCGAGCAAACTCGTGAGGCGGTACAAGAAGTGAAGCACTCATCCTTCTTAGAAAAAACAACACGCACAATTGTTTTTAATAATCTTTTCGTTAAGCAAAAAAATATGGAGCATGCAGTCAGTCTACTGCATTTTTATCAAAAAACAGGAATGCAAAAAGCTGTTCGAAAAATTGGCTTTTTAAATTTATTCCCAAAGCATTTAAAAACAATGGAGGCATCTTTACCACCTGTTGCAAAAAAGATACAGCCGTTAAAACAGGTAAAAACAGCTGCGATGAAGGTTGCCTTTTTTACAGGCTGTCTAATGGATACACTTTATAAGGAAACAAATGATAAAACTGTATCCTTGCTACAAATGCTTGGTGTGGATGTTATCATTCCAGATAATCAAAATTGCTGTGGGGCTCTGCATGGACATAGTGGAGAGCTAAAGCGTGGTAAGCAAAACTTAATTCTTAATGTTGAGCTATTTGATTCAGATGACTACACTTATATTGTCAATAATGCTGGTGGCTGTGGAGCTTTCTTAAAGGAGTATGAAAAGCATTTACATAGTGATGAACGGTATCGTGAAAAAGCAATTCGATTTTCAAAGAAGACAATTGATATTTCAAGTCTGCTTGTCAAAGCTGGTCTACTAGATTATTTAGCAACCTTGCCACAGCAAGCAAACCAAACGCTTGTGACGTATCAGGATTCCTGCCATTTACGCAATGTCAATAAAGTCTTCAATGAGCCAAGAATGATATTACAGGCGCTACCGAACGTCCACTTTAAAGAGCTACCAAACGCCCATACATGTTGTGGTTCAGCAGGGATATATAATTTGTTGCAGCCTGCATTAGCGGGGGACATTTTGGACGCAAAGATGGCAACGATTAAGGCGCTACAACCGACAGTTATCGTCACAGCCAATCCTGGTTGCTTACTGCAAATTCAAGCGGGTATCCATAAAGCGAAGCTAGAAGTCAGCATGCGAGCCACACATATTGTTGATTTTATCTACAATAGCATAGCAAAATACAGTAAAATATCATGAATATACCGAAAATTCTATATAATCGGTATATTATTCTGCTATGGGGGTGGCACAATGTTTGATTTGCAAATAATTGGAACGAAAATTGTAAGAGAGCTTGGTGAATTGATTGACCAGAATGTTGTTGTAATCGATCATAATGGATTTATTATCGCCAGCACGGACATGTCTAGGGTGAACCAATTTCATGAGGGTGCATTAATAGCCATGAAGAAAAAAGAAGTCATGCATATGACAAAGGAGCTGTCAGTCCAATTAAAGGGTGTGCGTGAGGGGCTTGTCATGCCATTAGTTATTGAAGATACATCGATTGGAGTAATTGGTGTTACTGGACAACCTGTTGAAATAGAAAAGTATGGGAAGCTTGTTCAGAAAATCACACAGTTTTTTGTGGAAGATTTTTTAACGCACCGTAAAAAAGAACGAGAGACCAAAATGTTTGAGCTCTTCCTGCTTGATTTATTAAATGGCCAGGTAAATCAATTGTTGCTAGAACAACGGGCAGAAATGCTAAATATTGATACGGAACTCTACAACCGAATTATTATTATTCAATTGAATAGGAGAATTGATGAGAAGGGGGTGGATTATTTGCGTGCAATTCAAATAATCCATCCTCAATTACATATTTTTCAATGGAGCTTTGATAAGCTAGTGCTGCTTGTCCCGAAAATAACGCGTATTGATTTAGAGCAAACACTTTATTCCTTTAACCGCAAACTTATTAAGCTATATGATGACGATATATTTATAGGCGTCGGCAATTCACATTCCTTCTTTGAGCTAAATGAATCTTATAATGAAGCAAATATAGCGTTAACAGTTGCTATTGAAAATAGACGAATAGTATTTGAAGAGGATTTGAAATTAGAGTTACTATTGTCCGATCTTGATGAACAAAAGGTTGGTAATTTCATCGGAAGAACAATTGGCTCTTTAATAGAGGAAGAAGAATTAATATACAATCTAGAAATGTGGCTAAAAAGTAAAGGGGGCTTACAGGAAATTGCTGATGCCCTTCATATCCATAAAAACACATTAAAATATCGCTTAAAAAAAATAGAAAAGCTTTTAAATATTGATATTAATAATAATGAAAATAAATTGGAATTAATGATTGCTATTTTACTGTTTCGGAAAAGAAAAAGTGTTTAATTAAATAGTTAAAAATGCTGTTATTTGAATAACTTTTATATGTTAGAGACAAAAATCAATCAATTATTTTATAATTTTTTATCCTCTAAGAATATATATTTAGATTTTTCGGAATTATAAAATAATTATTAAGTCTAACATAAAAAGAGTAGGGGGATATTTTATGAAGAAATTTTTTAAAGGGAGAAATCTTCTCTTGGCAATGCTCTTGATAGTTTCAGCAATACTAGCTGCCTGTGGTGGTAGCGGTGGTGGGGATGCTGATGGTAAAGAAAAGTCATATAAATTAAAAATGTCTGTCACTGTATCAGATTCATCAACATGGTATGAGGCAGCAAAAAAACTGGCAGATGATATGGATAAAGAAACAGATGGTCGCATTAAAATTGAAGTATTCACAAATGAACAATTATCTGGGGGAGATTCAGGAAAGGCTGTTGAAGGGTTAGCAAAAGGTTCAATCGATTTAACATTTAACTCTACTATTATTTATTCGATTTTAGATCAACGTTTTGGTGTGGCAAGTGCACCTTTTTTACTGAAGGATCATTCAGAGGTTGATAAAGTGTTTAATGGAGAAGGGGGAGAAAAGCTTAAAGAACTTTTAGCTGAAAAGGGTGTACAAGCTTTAGGCTATGGCGAAAATGGTTTCCGTCAAATAACGAACAGTAAGCATGAAATTAAACTACCAAAAGACTTAAGTGGATTAAAGATTCGTATACCTGGTATTACCATGTACACAGATTTATACCGTTCATTAGGAACAGACCCTGCAACAATGACATTCTCAGAAGTGTTTACAGCGTTACAGCAAGGTACAATTGATGGTCAAGAAAATCCTATTGATGTTATTGCTTCGTCAAAGTTAGAGGAAGTTCAAGATTATTTAACATTGTGGAACTATTCATATGATCCATTAGTGTTAGGTATGAATAAAAAGCTGTATGGTTCTTTAAGTGATGCAGACCGTGAATTATTTGATCGACTAGGAAAAGAGGCAGCTGCTTATCAAGTGAAAATTGCACGCGAAAAAGAAGCATCACAAATTGAAGATTTAAAAGCTAAAGGAATGAATGTTTATATGCCAACAGATGCAGAATTGGCAGCGTTTAAAAAAGCTGTTCAGCCTATTTATGATAAATATACTGATATTTGGGGAGAAGATTTACTGAAAGCGTTTACGCCATAAGGGGGAGACATATGAAATTCTTAGACTACTTTGAAGAGATTATATTAAGCGTTTCATTTGCAGCAATTACATTTATTACATTTGTAAACATCGTTTCTCGCAATTTAGTCAATTTATCCCTTTCTTTTACAGAAGAAATCACAGTTAATTTGTTAGTATTGCTGACATTTGTTGGTACAGCCTTAGGTGTGCGTAGATACGCACACCTTGGTTTTACCTTATTGTTCGATAAAGGGAATAAGCTGACAAAAAAGGTGATTGTAATTATTTCATCAGTAGCGAGTGGTGTATTGTTTGCTGTATTACTTTATTACGGCATTGATATGGTATTGTTCCAAATGCAGATTAATCAAACGACACCAGCCTTAGGGATGCCGCAGTGGATTTTATCTTCTGCATTACCGCTAGGTGCATTACTGTGCTTAATTCGTACAGTTCAAGCAATGATAGAAGAATATAAAGCGGTGAGTAAAGAAGGTAATGGAGCGAAAGGAGATGAGGTAGTATGACAGCATTATTACTTTTTGGCTCCTTTATATTGCTCGTATTTTTAAGGGTACCGATCGCTGCTTCCTTAGCAGTAGCTTCAATGGTAGTACTATTTACATCTCAAGGGCTATCAGGGTTTGAGGCATTAACAGATATTATGTATACGAGTGTGGCAAAGTTTACGCTATTAGCGATTCCATTCTTTATTTTAGCTGGTGTCATTATGGATCATATCGGAATCTCTAAGCGTTTAATTGACTTTGCACAAACATTAGTAGGACATCGTAAAGGTGGCATTGTACTTGTAACGGTAATAGTAGCAATTTTCTTTGCTGCTATTTCAGGATCTGGTCCCGCGACAGTTGCTGCAATTGGAGGTATTCTAATTCCGGCAATGGTGAAAAACGGCTACCGCAAAGAAACTGCTGGAGGATTAGTGGCGAGTGCGGGTGCGATAGGCATTATTATTCCCCCGTCGATTGCCTTCATCATTTTTGCAGTAGTAGCAGGAGATCAAATCCCGATTACGATTAATCGTCTTTTTATGGCTGGGGTTATACCGGGTATTTTAGTTGGGATCGGTTTATTTATCGCTGGGATGTATGTTCGCAAACGTGACATTAAAAAGGGTATTTTTAACGACTCTGTGGAAGCAGCTAGGCAAAAAAGTACAGGAAAAGAACGTTGGGATGCATTTATTAAGGCACTTCCAGGATTAATGATTCCTGTCATTATTTTAGGTGGAATCTATGGAGGGTTTTTTACACCAACAGAAGCGGCAGTTATTGCGGTTGTATATGGACTGGTTGTAGGACTGTTCATTCATCGAAAAGGCTACATAAAAATGATGTATCGTATTTTTATTGAGTCGGCGTTACAAACAGCTGTTGTTATGATCATCGTAAGTGCGGCATCTGTCTTTGCCTATATTGTAACAACAGAACAAATTGCCTCAACTATTTCAAATACTGTTTTAGGTTTAACTGATAATAAAATCATTATTTTACTACTCGTAAATATTATTTTATTAATTGCGGGTGCATTTATTGATGCCATTTCAGCGTTTTATATTTTCGTACCGATATTACTTCCGATTATGTTAATGCTCGATGTAGACCCAGCTGTATTTGGCGTGTTTATGACGATTAACTTAGCAATCGGCTTATTTACACCACCTGTTGGCTTAAATTTATATGTTGCAGCCAGTATGTCAAAGGCTAATATCATTCAAATTTCAAAAGGGGTTGTACCATTTATTGTTGCTTCTATTATCGTCTTATTACTTGTAACATATATACCTTCTCTATCAACATTTTTACCAGATTTATTAAATATTAAATAGCAAAGGGGAAAACTATTATGACATTAAAAGATGATGTAGCGATTGTTACAGGAGCGGCAAGTGGTATTGGACAAGCAGTTGCGGTCCAGCTTTCAAAGGAAGGGGTACATGTTGTTTTAGTTGACTTAAATTCATGTGAGAAGACAATTGAAAAACTAGCACATGACAGCTATTTAGAGTGCTTAGGAGATATTCGTGATGCAGAGTTTGTGAAAGCAACAGTTAATCGCACAGTTGAAAAATATGGAGAGATTCATATTTTGGTGAATAATGCTGGTACATGTAGTCGAAAAAATATTGAAACGATAACGTTCGACGATTGGTCACGTGATCTTGATACGAACTTAAAAGCAGCATTTATGTTTACACAGGCATGTGTTTACCCACATATGAAGGATGCCCAATATGGTCGGATTATTAATATAAGCTCAGTATCAGGTTTAAACGGTGGTGTTACATCTGGAGAAGATGGTACAGGGCGCTCAGGTCCAGCTTATGCTGCATCAAAAGGAGGGGTAATTGCTCTTACGAAATGGGTAGCAAAAGAGCTTGGCCCATTAAATATTACTTGTAACTCTGTGGCACCAGGTGCAACCTTAACAGGTATTACAACAGGGGTTCCATACAATTTAGATCAGCAGGTCATTAAGCGTATTGGCACACCTGATGATATTGCAAGTGCTGTTTTATACTTTGCATCTAGGGAGGCTAGCTATACAACTGCCCAGGTGTTGAAGGTAGATGGAGGGATTAGTATTGGATAATTCTAGTTGGCAAGCTTTGTATGACCGACCTACGGATAGAATTATCGGGAGATTGAAAGCAGGAACGGATTTATTTACTGGGATTAAAGAGGTTTGTTACCACTTTGGTGTAATGGGAGGGCAATTTCAATGCATGGGATCCTTAAAGCAGGCTACCTATGTCCAAGTTCAAAGAGGTGAAAAGAAAGGGACCATCGTTTATTCCCAAAAACGGCAAACTACCTCCCCGGTTGAACTTATTTCCGGTTTAGGCTTTATTGGGGTAGATATAGAAACGAATGATTTAGATATTCATTTCCACGGATCTTTTGTTGATTGTGATCAAAACTTTTCTGGCGGTCATTTTCTTGAAGGAGAAAATGAAATCGCAATTACAGTCGAATTCATACTCTATCCATTAAAAGAGGCTATACCGAAAAGACGTAAGGATGACCAATTCGGGGTTCTAATTTTTCACTTTGAAGAATAGGGGGAAGATAGATGAGTACAATCGGCCAATTAGCATTGAAATCAGCTCGCGCATATCCAGATAAAATAGCAGTTAAATTTAAAGACCGTACTATTTCCTATGCTCAATTAATAGAGCGTGCCTATGCACTAACAGCCTATTTTAAAAGTCTGAACTTACAAAAGGGAGAACGCGTAGGTATCTTAATGTCTAATCGATTAGAGCATATTGAACTTGATGTAGCCGTTTCTTTATATGGTCTAGTTAAAGTACCACTTAATTACCGCTTGCATCCGAAAGAACATGATTATCAGGTTAATGATTCAGCTATGAGCCTAATTATTGGTGAAAAGCCATTGATAGATCCGCTGCAAATTGACTTCCCAATTATTTATTGCGGAGAACCGTATGAGCAAGTGGTTAAACAATTTAAAGGGCAGGCCCATGTAAATGAAGTAGACGAGAATGATACGATGGCCATTATGTATACTTCGGGAACGACAGGCAATCCAAAGGGCGTAATGCTATCACATCGCAATATGGTCAGTGGAGCTCTTTCATTAGCAATGGCATGTGAAGTTGACTATAAGGATATGCTCGGTCATGTTGCACCTTTAACGCACGGGGCAAATTTCTTAAGTCATGTGGCATGGCTCTATGGCTTAACACAAGTCGTATACGATAAATTTGAGCCAGAGCACTTTGTTGATTTATTAGAGCGGGACCGTATTTCAATCATTTTCCTAGTACCAACGATGGTTAACTTAATGATTCAGCACGAGCAGTTCAACCCGCAAAAACTAAGTAACATTAAATCGATTAATATGGCAGGCTCACCCATTGCCGCTGCTAAGTTGCAAGAGGCACTAGCCAAAGTAGGCACAAAATTTGTAGAAACATATGGTCAAGTAGAAGGACCCATGTGTATTTCAATAATGCCACGCGAGGATTTGCCATCTCGGCTTGATTCGTGTGGAAGAGTTGGACCATTTGTTGATGTGAAAATTATTGATGCTGAAGGCAATGAATGTTCAGTAGGTGAAATTGGAGAAATCACAGCAAAGGGCCCACTTATTATGCAAGGCTATTGGAATAATGAAAAGGCTACGGCCGAAACATTGCGTGACGGTTGGCTTCATACAGGCGATTTAGGCAGACTAGATGAGCATGGCTACCTTTATATTGTTGACCGTAAAAAGGAGGTCATCATTTCAGGTGGCGTCAATATTTATCCTCGAGAAGTAGAGGAAGTGTTGAACAAGCATGAATTCGTCAAGGAAACATGTGTGATTGGTATTCCAGATGAAAAATGGGGCGAATCCATCGTCGCATATGTAGTGCCAAACGGGCGTGGACAAATTGAGAAGAATGCATTAATCGAGCTTTGTCAGGAACATTTAGCGAGCTTTAAAAAGCCAAAAGAAATTTACGTAGTTGAGGCGCTACCAAAAAGCTCCTATGGGAAAATTTTAAAACGCGAGCTAGTAAAACAGCATATGGAGGTGACACAATGAGTGTATATGTTCATAGTGTAAGTATGACGAAGTTCGGAAACAGTGAAAATACTTCATTAAAGGATTTAATGCTCGCTGCTAGTCGAGAGGCGTTAGAAGAAGCAAGAGAGTTAAAAATCGATGCAGTTTTTGTTGGTAACTATATGGGTGGTAGCTTAGCCAATCAAGAAATTCTAGGCGCGATTGTAGCCAATGACTTGGGGCTCGGTCCTATTCCTACGGCCAAATTAGAGGGAGCCTGTGCATCAGGTGGTATCGCATTACGCCAAGGTATTCTAGGTATTTTAAGTGGTGAATATGAAAGCGTTTTAGTTGTCGGTGTGGAAAAGATGAAGCATGCATCTACGGCTACTGTAACGCAATTTATTAACTCTGCAATGGATCAGACGACTAACGAACGCTATGCTGGTCTAACTTTCCCAGGATTTTTTGGTGTAGTGGCGAATCGCTATTTCTATGAAACAGGTGCAAATAAATCCCATTTAGCGAAATTAGCGTTAAAAAACCGTGAAAATGCATTACAAAATCCACTAGCTCAATTCCGAAAACCAGCAACACTAGAAGAAATTATGAACGCACGCATGATTACAGATCCACTTGGCTTATTCGATTGTTCACCGATTACGGATGGAGCAGCAGCAGTTGTTTTATCTCGTAAGCCATCTGATATTAAAATATTGGCATCAGCGCAGGCTTCAGGTCCGACGATGATGCAGGATGCCATCGATTTATTATCATTACCAGCAATTCGTATATCAGGTCAGCAAGCCTATGAAAAAGCAGGTGTTAGTCCTGAGGATATCGATATAGTTGAAATTCACGATTGCTTTTCAATGACTGAAATGCTGGCCATTGAAGAGCTCGGTTTTTTCCCGAAATTAGAAGGTTGGCTAGCCATTGAGCAAGGAAAAACGTGCGTGAACGGAGAGAAGCCTGTTAATACAAGCGGAGGTCTTTTATCCAGAGGACATCCTATTGGCGCAACAGGTGTGGCGCAGTTTTACCAATTAGTGCTCCAATTGCGTGGACATGCACCAAACCAGCTAGAAAAACAACCACGATTAGCACTTGCACAAAATTTAGGTGGCACTGGTTCATATTCAGTTGTCCACATATTAGAAAGGGTGTAGCAGATGAAGGTTTATGAATGCTGTGGTGTGGAGTCAGTGACGAAAAAAGTGTATTGCAGCACCTGCCGCCAAGAAATCAAAAACGAACGAGAAGTCCCAGATGAGGGAACCGTTTATAGCTATACAGTCATTCATATTGCACCAGCAGATTACGCCCATTTGGCACCGTATACTGTTGCTCTAGTGCAGCTAAAGGATTCAACTGCCAAACTAACGGTGCGCATTCAAGAAAGTGTGCAAATCGGTGACCCCGTACAGCTTGATCAAATTGCAGATGGAACATACATTTATCAAAAGGTTAGGACTGCTTAAAGAAGGGTATGAAGTATGGTAGGCTGTTTGGAAGGCTATATCTTTCCTGACAGTCTACTTTCTTATGAAAAGCCAATGAATCTTTGGAAAGATTTGTAAAAGGAGGGGATTTCAATTTAGATCTTGCTCAGGTGCTAGGCTGTTGTCCCGATAGCCAAAAATGCGGAAATCATGACAGTAGTTTATTTCGCGAGATTTCTTCTTGCGATTGAATAAAACATGAGGTGATGACTTGGCAAATGCAAAGGTTTATACCATTTTAGTATTCGTTATGTTTCTTTGGGGCATGAATGTTACTTGGCTGAAAGTAATTGTTTCCAATGGAGATCCATTAACGATCCAAACAGCACGCATTTTTCTAGCAGCTATTACAATTTTTATTATTTTAAAGCTAATGAAGCAGCCGCTCTATGTAAAAGGAATGCCATTTAAGTACATATTAATCGGTTGCTTTTTCGGCGTCATTTGTCACCATGTCTTTTTAGCGTATGGTATTGTTCGAACAACTGCCATGAAAACAGCCATTATTAGTGGTTTAAGTCCACTCTTCACAGCACTTATTGTAGTATTATTTAAAGACACTGTTATGACGAAAACAAAATTAATTGGCTTTACACTTGGAGGAGTTGGCGTGCTATTCGCAGTTGTGGACGACATTAACGAGCTGACAAATCTACAGCTAGGTGATTTTCTCGTGTTTATGTCATTCTTTTTACAGGCCTTTAGCTTTATCGCAATTCGTCGAGCAACTAAAATCATTTCTCCCATACTAATGACAGGCTGGATGCTTCTCATTGGTTCATCACTATTACTTGTTTTTACATTTATTACAAGCTTCAGAAGCTACGGAGCATTTTTATCCTTCAGTTCATTCATATGGCTCGTATTTTTCATGTCGGCTATTTTAGCTACTTCTATCGGACATACATTATATAATTTATGTATAAAACACATTGGTGCAGCGGAATCCGCTATTTTTGTGAATTTCAATACCATATTCGCATTAATTGGAGCGGCACTATTTTTACATGAAATCATTACACTGCAGCAATTTATCGGCAGTTTAATTATTACTTTAGGTGTCATCATCGGCACGAGCAATTTAGAAGAAAGATTTCTTCAAAGGAAAAAAAATCGCGATAAACAAGAGTGTTTAGAAAAGTAGGGTAGCTCAACATTTACTGGTCGCGTAAGCTTGTAGCGCTCTGCCTCTACGTAGGGCCAACTTTAGTGGGAACAGTCGATGGCGCCATCTGGGTTTCAAGGTTAGCGTACAGGACGCCTGTTTGTCGGCATAATGTTACGTGAATCGTAAATAGGTAAACTAAGCGCGTAGAAGCTGAAGTATTGGAGTTTCTGGACACGGGTTCGACTCCCGCTGTCTACATACATTAGAAACAAAATAGTTCAAAAAGTGCCAAGTTATTTAAGATATCAAGGGGTTGATGCTTTTTTTGCTTAAAGTACTTAAGCAAATGGTCTTACTGACTGTTTGCTTTAATTGTTGTCTAAAAAAATAGTTTGAACGATAAATGATCTTAGGAGAAACTGCAAAATGTTATGAAGTTTCTATTGATAGAAAATAACTTTCTTAAATCATCAAAAAGCAGAGGATTCACTAGCTATTAGGTCGACATGGTTGAATTTTTTAATCTTGGTGGAATTACATTCAAAAAATTATTTAAACGTATCCTAACAAGTGTTTATTCTTTCTTTTAAATGGGAATGTTACCTCAAGGGCCAGAGTAATTAAAAAAATTTAATGTTTGATTAGGCGACAAATAGGGTAATGGTTAATGCAAGGATCATCACCATATCGTGTAGTTGATTTCCGTTTTGACTGGGCGCTTTCTAGGGAGCGTTTAGTCAAAACGGAAATCAACTTATATAGGGCATTCATCCGCAACTTTTGGTGATGAGTCAATGACAAAATACGCTTCCAATTGTACAAACATTTATAGGTGTATTGGTATAGTGAACTTTTTAAGCTAGTACCATAAATATGACTTCATAGATCGAAAGGATGACGCACTATGCTAAAAAACACAAAAAATAATAGAGAAGTTAATGATACTGTAATTATTTTAGAAAAGTACAAGAAAGACATAGAGTTAATTCAAAAATCATTAAAACAACTTGAGATAGAACTTAGTAAATTGCAGGGTGAAGGACTAGTTGAAGTAGAAAAGTTGGTCAATAATGTGAGTATGTTACAGAAGCTTTCAACAAGTGTAGAATTTAAAGCAAAAAATCTTATCTGCAATAATAATACAATTGAGACATCACTGCCTGAAGAATAAATATAAAACTACATAGAAGGTAAGTGACATTAGGTAATAAATTTTTCAGAGAGAAATAAGGTTGGAGATGCATCAATTATATTTGTTATTAAATGAGGCAGGCTTGATGTTTAAGGGTCAATCAGATCAGGGAGAGGTAGATTTCATTCTTCTTGAAACCTATGAAGATGGAACAACACATTCAGTAGATGTACATACATTTGAAACGCTTTTCAAGGATGTGATGGGGAATCCAACCTATGAAGCACTGTCAGGATCTCATACTTTTAAATGGGGAGATACGCAATGCACGATGACTGCTGAGGAAATGGGCTATCAAAAGTATTTTGGGCAATGGAAGGAGCGAGGGTTTATTTAAAACTCAGTTAAGTAATTTTTAACCGTTTTATTGTTTTGGCTTTTAAAACTTATATTAATTTATAAAGAAATCCTCAATGAAAAATGGGTAAAAATCCCGAAATATACAGTATGTTATATTAATTTATAAAAGGATTGTTGGGGGCTTTTTCTGTGGATCATTTGAACGTGTTTAATTCATATAAAAATAAGGCGCATCATCATGAGGATGAACTGACTAGAACGTTTTTGATATTAGTAAAAAATATCCCGTCAGTACAAATTATGTTTTTAGAGTTGGTTCGTCAGGAGTTATTAAATTTTGATTTAAAAAGAGATGAGCAAATAGAGTCGATTGCTACCGGTGATTTAAGTGTTGAGTTAGTAAGTACACAGCTAGGTCATACGAATGAATTATTTAAAGGTACAGCTACTGAAGGTCGTAAAGTAGTTTCAATTATTATTTCTGATGACAAACTTGATATGAAAACTAAAGTCGAAAATGATAGTCGTGGTGCCCGATACGATGGCGTTATTTTTGCTGATCCAGGATGGCTGTTCATCGTTGAAAATAAACCACTTCGCGAAAATATTTGGTTACGTCAGCTTAACCCTTCATTTTTGGAAGAAGTGGGCGTGAAAATAGTAGAGCAAGTTTGTGCTTTATCTTGGCGTACAGTCATAGAGAAACTTAATACGATAGTACAAAATGAGATGGTTTCTGGCCTAGAAAAACAACTTATAGAAGATTTCATCGAGTATATCGATCATGAATTTTCTTATTTAAACCCTTATACGCAATTTGCAGTATGTAAAGGGAATCAATATTTATTAAATAAACGTTGTGTGGCTTTATTAGAAGCGATGAAGATTGACGGGGAAAATGCAATTGTAGACTATCATCGAGGATGGAAGAATTATGCGCAAAGTAAGAAAGATACGGTGAAGCAAATTGCCCTTGATTCTAGTGTTGAAGGAGATAGCTGGAGTATTCATTTATGGCTTTATGCTGGAGATACAATGCATGCTGCTAAGAGTACATATTCAAACTTAGATGTTGAAAAGTTAAATAATTTAATGAATATAGGATTTAAACTTTCAAGTAATTTTCATGTATCTTATCGCTCAAGCAACCTGTTGTGGTTTAAGGGAAAATTAACTTTTGAAGAATATATTCAATATTGGAAAATACATTCGCCGACCTTACGTCAGTCGAAAAGAGAAGAATTTGACGATTTATTCCAATCATTCGAAAACAGCGGAATGACTTTACCTGAAGATCAACATCTAATACAAGAAAAGATTTTATGTAAGAATTATGACCGTCTAAATATTTGTCCAGGTTTTGTCATGAAATATACGTGGACAAGTGAAGAAGCTAGTAAACTAGATCAACGAAATCAGTTTTTAGAAGATTTAATAGAAAAAATAAAAATTGCTTTTGAAGCAATTGGTGATGAGATCGAACTTTCAACTTGAAAATAATATTTACAACTGAGCCTTTTACAAAATAGAAGTGCGGGTTGTTAGGGGATACGTCCAATTACGAAATGCCCTAGAAGAAGCAGAAGAAAGGTCCAATAGGGTGAAAAATAGATATTGCTATATACTAAAAATGCAGCAACCTTCAAACAGTTCGCTGCATTTCTTATTATCAACCTTCCTCAAAAAAATCTAAAGCCATCCTCTTTACCGTAAAGGTTTGAATATTCGATACACCCACATTGTATAAAAACATTAACTTAGTAAGTTTCATGTCATCCATTAAAATTAATGATCTATCAATGCTTTCGTATAAGATGTGACAGTTAATACATCTCATTGAAGTTACTATTCCATAATCCACTCGGCTTCACTTACAATCTCAGTGTAACAACTGCTGGAGAAAGAGTTTTGAAGTATTGCAGAACGGATAGGTTGTTAGTAAAGTGAATAGAGAGTGGTTCACTTTGTAAATAGTAAATTAAGAGATAAGGGCAAGTGATGATGGCACTTGTATATGAAAGTAGATTAGCCGTAGCTACGTCAGCAACACTATAACAAGTAGAAGATGGAGGTTTTAAATTATGATGCTACAGTTGCATATTGAAAGTAAGGAAAAACCAGAAATATATCGAAAGTTATTGTTACCGAAGAACAGTAGTTTTTCTTTGCTAGATGAAATGATATTCCTAAGTTTTGATTTGGATGGGCCGGACTATTTTGATTTTGAAATGGTTAAAAAAGATGGGCGAGTATCGAAAGAAAAGATTTGTTTTTTACCTGAAAATGATACGGATTTTGATACCGATGAAGAGTTGGTCGATGAATGGCTTCGAAATCCTGGTGATGAAGCCTTTGCACATATCATTGATCATAGTGAATCATTTATTATTCGATTAGAGAGCAATAAGGATGTATCGATGAACGCTGAAACTCCTGTATGTATTGCTGGAGCAGGCAATATTCACACGGGTAAATTGGACAAGATCAATTTGGAGGAAATTAATGAATGGATACGGGGGTATGAAGAGGTAGATCATTTCCTCGAAAGCCAAGAGCCAGATTATCTTACTTTATTGGAGCTTACGAATGAGCTGAAAAAATTAAAGCCATGGCAATATTTTGGGGATGATGAAGTCGTTGGCATTCACTTTGAAGATACCGATTATAAAGTACTTGTTTCTGTCATGGGAGCAGGCGGTGAAGAGTTTGGATTAATGATTTTTGACATGGAGCTTGGTTATACTAGCTTATCGAAAATTCTCTTTGAGAAAAATGTATCGAGCGATGTTTCCTATGGTTTAAATGCTTTAACTGTGAATTTTGTTGATAGAGGAGAGTTAGATCCTGCAGATTATCTGTTAATTAAAGATTGTGGGCTATCGTTTAGAGGGAAGAAGAACTGGATTCAATTCCGGAGTTATTTAGAGGGAACGCATCCTGAAAGACCAGATTATCTAGAGGTAGAGTTATTAATTAATGTTATTAGTAGGATGATTAATATTGTAGAAGCTCGGAAGGATGGCTGGGAATATCCGGAGGTAGCACCACATCAATATCCAGTATTTAAAGTGGAAATGGATGGTGCGTTACAAGAGATTTATATTTTGCACATAAATGTCACAAAGCCAACGTATGAGTGCTACGAGGAAATTTCAATGTTTGAAAAAGCAAAATATAAGAAAAAGCCTAAAAGCGCGTTACAAGTTGAATATGATTTATTTTACATGCCTTTTGGTGTAGAAGTCGAAGAAATAGACCGCACTGTATATCCGACTGCTGGTATGCTTGTTGACCGAGGAAGCAATTTTGTTATTGAACACGAAATGCTCCCTATACCTAAAACGGCACAAATTGCACAAAGTCTTTTATGGACATTTTTGCAAAACATGGATGTAAGGCCGAGCAAACTATTTGTCTCTAAAGAGTTAAGACCGATTCTTCAACCACTAGCAAAAATAATAGGGATAGAGCTTGTAGAAAGTGAACTCCCTGCTATTCGAGAAGTGAGAGAGTTTATGATGAAAACTGTACCGATGGATTTATTGGAAGAATAGGGAATAACTAATCATAGAAAATCCCACGGAGAGATTGAAGACTTTTCCGTGGGATTTTCTTTTAAAAGATGCCCTATCCTCGATAAACACTTTCACATGTATCAGGTGCTGGTTCATAGAAGCAATGATTTTTAAATTGGCCAGTAAAAGGTTGACCGTACCATGTTGGAGGACATGGTGCATATGGATTGAAATACCAAAGTGCAAATTTCGCTGGATGTTCTCGCCAATAATCCAGTGTCAGTTTTGCTAATCTTCTTTCGTTAGGTCGTGCTCTTTGGTAAAACATATTCCCTTTTTGAACAGCTTCAAAAGAATAATTTCCTCCCTGTACCTGATAAATGACATCATTAATGGTTCTTAAATCTTTAAAATCGGGACACTCTGCTATAACACGATTCACAATGACATTACCGACATATAGCATTCCTTGATTGCCTTCACCTACCGCTTCCGCTCTCATCATCCTTGCCACTAAATCAATGTCGGAATTTATATATTTTACTCTTGGCAATTTTTCACCTCCACCATATAGTATGAAAAAGAGCCGTCATTATTGTCATTTGAAATTCTAAATGTAACGACAACAAAAAACACACCCTCTATGCTGCTGACAAAACGGCAAGATGGCGTGTTTAGTTTGTATTAAAAGTTCTTTTTGAAGTACGGTGTTTTTTTCATGACGATACATACTGGAATCGCGATTAGTAAACCGACAACGTTTTGGATGATGTCTCCTGGAATGGATGCCATAGGAGCAACCCAGCTTTTGAACATAATGGCTTGCCCGATATAGTAAACCCCCATCATTACGGGCATAGCAACAACTGCTGCTAAAATATTTAGTCGGACGTCGTCGCCTCTATGTCCGTTAGACCAAGCGATTTTCCCAACAATAGCACCTTGTAATGCGCGGGAGATAATTGTAGTTGGCGCCCAAATTAACCAACCACCGACGATATCAAACAAGCCCATTCCGATTGCTCCGGCAAGTGCTCCCTTTTTAGGGCCGAATAAAATCGACGTAATCAAAAGCATAGATGTCCCTAAGTGAATCAGTCCACCTTGCCCGAATGGTAGTTTAAAATTAATAAACATTGTGGCGACGAAAACAAGTGCTGCTAAAATGGATGTCATCACCAAATCAAATGTATTCGTGCGTGGTTTTGTATAGGAATGACGTTGTATAGTTTGCATCTGCGTATCCTCACTTAGATGAATTTTTCGATAATTTTAACTTTAACAAAGGACTGACTATCGTAAAAGTGCCAATTTGATAAAAATATTAAAGGTCAGTTTGCTTTTATATAAGAGTACGCATTTTCGCATCTTTCCAAGTATGATACGATGAAGAGAAGACAAGCAAGACAGTTAGGTGGGGAGTATGATGAAAAAAGTTGCGGTAATTCAGGATATGTCATCCTTTGGGAAGTGCTCGTTAACGGCTGCGATGCCTGTGCTGTCAGTGATGGGGGTTCAGGCCGTACCATTACCAACTGCAATTTTAACGGCGCAAACTGGATATCCGAGTTTTTATTGTGAGGATTTGACGCCAAAGATGGACTATTTTGTAGATGAGTGGAGCAAACTTGGCGCGACCTTTGATGGCATACATACTGGCTTTGTGACAGGCAAGGAGCAAATCGATAATATTTTTCGATTTTTAAATGTGTTTCATTCGAGTGAAACGACGTTGCTTGTTGATCCTGTCATGGGCGATTTGGGCGAGGTCTATAAAATGTATACAGGCGAGTTGCTTGATCGTATGAAAGCGCTCGTGAAGAGTGCAGATATTATTACACCTAATATTACAGAATGCTGCCTGCTTACAGGTTTGTCCTATGAGAAGCTACAAAGCTATCAAGACGATGCAGATTATATAAAGGCGTTAGAGGAAGCGGGCCATCAGCTACAGCAGACAACTGGTGCGAACGTCATTATTACCGGTTTGAATCCGCCGCCAGCAGATGCAAGCAAGCGTTATGTAGGCAATATGTATGTCGATGCACAACGTTCATTTTCAAGCATTCGGGAATACAACGGCGAGAGCTATTCGGGCACAGGTGATTTGTTTGCATCCGTTATCATGGGTGGCATGATGCGCGGTCAGGATTTAGTCGAATCAATGAAACTTGCGGAAGCATTTTTAGCCGCTTCGATTGAAGCGACATCGAAAGAACAAATTCCACGCGAAGCAGGCGTGAATTTTGAAAAGTTTTTACGAATGCTACTTTAGCAATCTTTAACAAGAGTATTCATCTGCTTTTTAAGGATATAATGAACATCATGCATTGGGGAGGTGTATAATGGATTCAATTAGATATTACGTAGTGCAAGTAGATGATCGCTATTACCAGGGAGAAGTTGACCTCCAACCATTTACGGATGATGAAGAACAGGCCTTTGCGTTTACGGATATTGTGACTGCAAACGAATTGGCAAATAAGGTCAATGGAATCGTCCTGGCAAGAGAAGTCAGTTATCAGGAGCTAGAAGACTTTTCAGCACAATATCTGGTTGAGTACGACGCATTGCCAAAAGAAGAGCGTGACACGATAGAATCATTTTGTAGGGAACTCCATTTAGGAATATATGAATAAACACTGAATCGAATCTTTTCGGTTCTTTTTTATGTAGTTTTCGACGCTGCTAAATCAATATTTCTGTGTAGACTCCACACTTCTTCTACAAAATGTCCAACTCCTTGTTATTTTTGTATAATAGAGGTAGATAGAATTTGGAAGTTGGTGAATTATGAAGAACTGTAGTCAGATTAAGCAGGATCGTGCTCGTGAAACGCGTAATACATTGATAGAGGCAGGCAAGAGGGTATTTTTTGAGCAGGGCTTTCAGAAGTCGACGATGAAGCAAATTATTAAAGAAGCTGGAGTGGGGCATGGTACGGCCTATGTATATTTTTCGAATAAGGATGCACTTTTAATAGAGATTATCGATTCACTGCTTGAGAAAATGTACAATATTGCGATGCTGAGCTTTGTTCCGAAATCGAAGGAAGAGGCAAGGGAGCAAATTATATATCAGGTAAAGGCTTTCAATAAGCAAGGCATTGAAAATGAAAAACTAATGAGGTTAGTGCTTGAGGCGATTGGTGTTTCAGAGGAGGTTCGAGAAAAATGGTCTCTTGTTCAGCAGCATTTTATTGATCATATTGAGAAGGATATTTTATATGTGCAAAATAATAATATTGCGAAGCACCATCTTAATGCCAAGGATGTTGCACATATGTGGTATCACATTAATGAGAATTTACTATGGCGTTGCCTGCAAGATCCAAACGTTTCCATTGAACAGAATGTAGATTTAATCGTCCATTTTTATATTGAAGGTCTTTATACAGATTAACCTCCTTTGTTGGAGGTTTTTTCTGCTTTGTGCCTCAAAAACTATATTTAGAGTACGGAAATTCTTTTGTTAAAAATATTGACACTGTGTCACTTTTTGATAAGATGGGTATAAGGTAGTAAAAAGTTACGATGCTGCCATCATTTCAAAAGAGGGGTGTTTATAATGGAATTTAATCCAACAAGAGAATACGCAACTTTTTTAGACAAAAATGATGATTTAAAACAATTTAGAGAGCAATTTTATATTCAGCCAGAAAAGATCTATTTCGATGGTAACTCATTAGGGCTATTATCGAAGAGGGCAGAGGCAAGTTTGCTAACACTTTTAGAAACTTGGAAGCAGCATGGCATTGATGGATGGACACAAGGAGAGAATCCTTGGTTTTATTTGTCGGAGCAGGTGGGCGTACAGCTTTCAAAGATCGTTGGTGCGAAGCCCGAAGAGGTCATTGCTACAGGCTCAACTACTGTAAATCTGCATCAAATGATTGCAACGTTTTATAAGCCAACAGGCAAAAAAACGAAAATAGTAATAGATGAATTGAATTTTCCAACAGACTTATATGCAGTGCAAAGTCAGCTGGGGATGCACTATGAAAATATCGAGGATCATATTCAATATGTACGTAGTCAGGACGGGCACTGTTATACGCATGAGGATATTGTTGCAGCGATGACTGATGATGTGGCATTGATCATCCTGCCGGGGGTGTTATATCGTAGTGGTCAAATACTTGATTTGAAAGCGCTAACAAAAGAGGCGCATAAGCGTGGTATTGTAATCGGCTTTGACCTGTGCCACTCAGTTGGTTCAGTTGAGCACTCACTACATGACTGGGATGTTGACTTTGCCTTTTGGTGTAACTATAAGCATTTAAACGGTGGCCCAGGTGCTGTTGCTGGTTTATTCGTGCACGAAAAGCATTTTGGTACGAAGCCGGGGCTAGCAGGTTGGTTCAGCTCTGATAAAGAGAAGCAATTTGATATGGAAACGAGTCTTATACAAGCAAATAATGTGAGCGCCTATCAAATGGGTACACCGCATGTATTAAGCTTAGCACCGCTTCTAGGTGCGCTTGAAGTCTTTAATGAAGCGGGGATTCACCGTATTCGGGAGAAATCGATCCAGCTAACAGGGTACTTCATTCAGCTATACAAGCAATATTTAAGTGAATACGATTTTGAATTAAATTGCCCGGTGAGCAATGAACTACGTGGCGGTCATGTCTTTATTACACATGCGGATTCGGCTCGTATTTGTAAGGCTTTGAAGATGAAGGGAGTTATTCCTGATTTTAGAGCGCCGAATGGCATTCGTATTGCGCCGGTAGCGCTTTATAATACATTTGAGGAAGTATATGAAGTTGTTCAAATTTTAAAAGCGATTATGGATGAAAAATTATATGAGCAATTCAAAAACGAACGTGAAGTGGTAGCATAACGAGAAAGTATAAAGAAATTAAGGAAGTAAAACGATGTTATTTTAATAGGACGAATCTTTAGGCATGAGTCTTGTGAGGCTCATGCTTTTCCGCGTACAAGAAGTGCTAGCTATGGAAAAGCATTTTTAAGGTTTTCTATCGAGAAGACAGTCGCTAAAAAATACCTTCAAGTTTGACTTAAAGTGTTCAAACTTGAAGGTATTATTTATCTAAGTCATTTTTACTTGCTCTTTTTCCGGCTCATTAGCCATTAAACGTCTCTTCGCTTCGGTTACTCTTTTCCAAACAATGTAGCCAATGGAAATAACGAGGAGACTTGGGAAGCCAACGAGCAGGGTTGGCCTAAAGTCTGGTGAGAACCATGTTGATAGTACAACAGAAGCTAATAGAACGGCACCTAGGATTGTTAAATAAGGATACCCAATCATTCGTACCGGCAGTTTTTCGCCATCGACCGCTTTATATTTTTTACGGAAAAATAGATGAGTAATAAAAATCATAAACCATGCGAACATTGCTCCAAAGCTTGATATAGAAATCATTAGTGACAAGGCTGATTCGGGCTTAAAAATCGAAAATGCAGCGGCGATCACAATACCGATAACTGATGCAAATAATGCCTTCGTGGGTACTTGTCTTTTGTTTAGCTCGCCTAGTTTCTTTGGTGCAAAGCCACCACGTGAGAGCGAGAACACCATACGTGTTGAGATGTACAACTGACTATTCATAGCAGAAAGTGCGGCGATTAAAACGACAAAATTCATGACAGATGCTGCCCCTGGAATATTTAATATTTCCATTACTTTCACGAATGGGCTCTTGTCTGTCCCTGCCATTCCCCAAGGAACGATCATTAGCATAAGTGCAAGCGTAAGGATATAGAACAAAATCAGACGAATGATAGCTGATTTTAACGCGATTGGAACAGCCTTCTTTGGATCTTCAGCTTCACCAGCGCTAACGGCTATCATTTCAATGCTTAAATAACTAAATAAAGAAACAAAAATCCCCATCCACATACCCCAGAAACCATTTGGGAAAAATCCGCGATCATTGACATAGTTTTGGATGCCGATATTTGATGAGGCATCTGCACCGAAAATAACGAAAGAAGCTAATATGATAAAACCAACAATCGCAACGATTTTAACAACAGAGAACCAATATTCTACGACACCAAATAATTTAACAGTGGTAGCGTTTACATAAAGCAGTATAGCAGCAAACAATATAATCCAAACAGCATTTGGTACGCTTGGGAACCAGTAATTCATGTAAAGTGCAACGGCCGTAACCTCTGTTCCAATTGAACAGATTAACGAAAACCAATAAGCATATCGAATAGTAAAGCCAGCCCATGAATTCACATATTTTTCAGCATATGCACCGAAGGATCCTGTTGTAGGATGAGCTACCGTCATTTCTGCAAGACAGCCCATCAATAATAATGCGATAACAGCACCGACTGAATAGCTAAGAATAACACTTGGACCAGCAAGACCAATTGCTAAGCTACTACCTAGAAATAAACCAGTTCCGATTGCTCCACCGATGGCTATCATCGTAATTTGCTTCGTGGATAGTCCTTTATTCAGACCTTGCTCCCGTTCCATGATGTCATCCATATTATGATTGTTATTAACCATTTTTTCAGCCCCTTTGTTTAAATAGTGCGTTCCATCAATCAACTTCTTTCTAGTATTTATAAAACTTTGAATATAAGCCTATACTAAAATAAAAGTGACACTGAGTCAATAATCAATGTCGGAATTTGCTGACAATTGTTATCTTTTTCTGTTTCAGGTAGTTATTCTTTATGTGAGAGTTCCGCGTTCTAAATCATGTATCCTTGTTATTTAAGGAGTTTCTTATCGTTTTTAACTAATGTATCGACTTTTGTAGATAACTGACATACTATCAATATTTTGGTGTTGAAATTAGATGTAGATGTTTTCGAGACTAACAAACTATAAAAAGAAAAAACCTTGAAGAAACTAGCTCTTCTAAGGCTTTGCCAAATGCTTTATTTAGACATGATGAATACACATATTTTTAAAAACTACATGTAGAATTATGATCCGTCCCAAAGTATATATGAAAATGCTTACTGCAATTTGGATTGAAAAGAGTATGACAATGCTTACATGTTTTACTATTCATATATTCATGAATGGTTAAAACATTTTTACATACACCACAAAAAATGGCCTTTTCCTCAAAATCCTCTTGCTTCCAGGGCTGAATGTTATGATCTGTATTTTCCTCATGACATTTATAGCAAGGGTAAAACTCTCCGCAACATTTAAACTTAATGGAAATAGTATCTTGTTTAGTAGAATAGTGTTTACATCTACCTTGATCATCCACAACATTTCCTAAAATAATCATATTTCTAACCTCTTTTCCTAAATAAAATCTTCTAATTGCAATATCGTTTAGATTAAAACTTCGCCAGTGGCAATTAATTCATTATATTGCTCCTCTATTATTCTAAAATGATGCTTTTCGTGAATAGCAAGTAGCTGGATAGATTGTATAAGGTTGGGATAGTGCGCGATAGGATCTGGGAAGACAATATGCCCGGCAATATCCTCCTCGATATTTTTTACTAATTTTTGCATGGCGTTCGTTTCGTTTACTAGTATTTGTTCAATTTCGTCGCTGCTCAGCGTAAAACGTATGTTGGAGGGAGGCACTAATATTCCTGGTGCTCTCATGCCTCGTCCCTTTTTCTTTTTATATTCCTCGTAAATATCATGTATTTCAGTAGCGAATGGTTTGTTTCTTCGCATTTTAGCGTAAGGCGTCAGTAGTAAGGATAACTTTGTTGCATTTTTAAGCATTTTGAGGATTAGATAAAGGTGAAAGAAGTGTTCACCGATAGACCATTTCCCTTCTTTCTCACGATGCCATAGTTGTTCCTGCGAGAGTGAATGAATGCGAGGTAGGTAGTGAGCTCGCTGCTCCTGTAATGTATGAAAATGATGCGCCATACTGTTAGATTTCATATTTTAGATTCTCCTTTATGCTGTTATTCCTATTTTAGGAAACTTTGTGTTGAAAGTACATGAAAGTCTTTTTATAATTGTCTGAAAAGTATCGTAGGGGGGGAATACATGAATAGTAGACTTTTAACAGCTGCAGATGCTGAAGCCTATCGAAATTTAAGATTAGAAGCACTACAAAATAGTCCCGAGGCATTTGGCTCCAGCTTTGAGGAGGTAAAGGATAATCCGATTGAGTTTTTTGCCAGCAGATTTGAATCTTCTTATACACTAGGGGTATTTGATCATGAAGACTTAGTGGGCGTTGCGACGTTAGTGCAGGAAAGCAAGCTTAAGTTAAAGCACAAAGCTAGTATCTTTGCTGTTTATGTTTCTCCGAAAAAACGTGGACTTGGCATTGGCAAGCGTTTAATGGTTGAAGCCATTAACAAGGCGAGAGAGTTAAAGGGAGTGGAGCAGCTTACTCTATCGGTTGTATCCTCGAATGCTTCAGCAAAAGGTCTGTATTGTTCTTTAGGTTTTGAGGTTTTTGGAACGGAGAAGAGGGCATTAAAAATAGATCAGCAATATTTTGATGAAGATTATATGGTGTTATTTCTTTAAAATGAAAAACTCCAAATAGCATGTTAACCTCTATTTGGAGTCTTGTATTTATGGCGATCGCCACCATCATAAACGTGACGAAGCTATTAGCGTTTGCTCGTTTTATGTTTCAGTAGCTTTACACTCAGGACGATATTGATGATTGATAATGGACATGCTAGCCATAACCCTAAAATACCTAAGCGTTCAATTTGAATGGGTGATTGATTGTAAAAATAATGAAAAGTGATACCTAGAACAAGTAAAATTGACAACACAATATTGGTCGATGCAATTTTATTGCTGCTAGTCATAATTGCCTCCAATCGATCCTTTTATTGATGTATAGTATGCTTGAAATAAAAATTTGATAAAGACCTTAGAAAATGAATGGGATCAATTGGAACAAAGTTCATTTTGATTTGGAATATTCAGTTAATTCAAAGGGTGAATTTTTAATTTCTAGGGCCTATTCTGCCACCTTTAGTTAACCAGCTCCAACATACCTCGAAAAACCTAAACTTTTCTTGTAATAAATAAGGAAAACCAATAAAAAACCAATACAAAAAAGCAAGAATCAATACACCAGTTAATATACTGTTCATCTGTGTGGCAATAAAAATGCTCAAGAACATAATAAGAAAATATAGTACAGCAATTCTCCTGTAGGCAATCATAAATTTCCCCTCCTATAAATTACAATCATACTGAAAAGATAAACTTTTTAGCAATAAATTACAACAAAATCACCCACCTTTTTTGAAATGAAGAGATTTTATCACTTCGGATAACTCCATGATGACAGATTCTAATTTATCTATTTTCCGTTCAAATCGAATGAACAGATAAACTGTTAAGGCAATTGGAAACCCAAAATTTCCTATTAAGCTAATCCACATTGAAACATTCTCTGGTACTATCATGTAAATCAACCTCCTCTGATAATCCCTTATTGCTTGGTACGAACACCAACATTTAAACACTATAAAATGTAAAGAGATGTCTTTCTATAGAAACACAACTTAACTGTTAAAAAATATTATTTTGTCCCGGTTTCATGTCTATTGTTGAATCACCTTTTTGTCTATAAAGGTGATTTTTTTATCTTCGAATAGGAACATTTGTTCTTATTTTGGTTTATAATATAGATAGTACATTCACTTTATATAGAAAGAAGGCGGATATATAGGAGGGTTTATTACATGGAGAAAGATAATCAAAAAATAGAGGAATTCTTCTATAGGAATAATGAACAGGTCAATAATCCGATTATTAAAAGCTTTTTGTCGGATTCTAAAAATCTGTATTTGGTGCAAAAGGCGATCTTATGTCCAACTGATAGTAATAAAAAACGCGTTGATGAATCTTTCCAATCTCACTATATAAATGTTAGGAAAATCAAATACGTTAGTAATTTAATTTATTTCTTTAGTTTAGATTTTGATAAAAAAAGGAGAAAGCTGCAAAAGCATACTTTATTAATATTAGATAAGGGCTTATCTGAAGAAGGTGGAACGACTGCAATCGAGCAAATAGAAGATACAAGCCATGAAAAAGAGCTTGATCATATAGTTGGGAAAGGGCTATTAGACCATATTGAGGATGAACAACTTTTAAAATCCTTACAAAAACTAACGGTTAGACAGCTCCAAATTTTAGAGATGATTTATGTAAAAGAGCTTTCTATAAAAGAAATAGCCCAAACATTACAAACAACTCCACAAAATATATCAAACCTTCACAGGAAGGCTTTAAATAAACTCAGGTAATACACTAAATAAAGGGGGACTAACCTATGGCATATTTAGACAACCAACATAACGAAGAGACTCTAACAATTATAGAGAATTTCATACCTAAAATTAAACATTGTTTACACAATACAGATTATCAAGAAAGGGAAGACTTGGAGCAGGAAATTAAATTAAAAATTATAGAAAAGCTTGCTACAGTAAAATTTCAAGATGCGCCTAGTTTTTGGGACTTTTTCTCGTGAACTGTCTATGTAGATGGATTGAGCTGGCAACCTAATTAATTAGTAGCTAGCCGATCACATTTGCAGCGAACCCGAGCGGATGAAGTAGTGACCCGATCACATTTGGGGCCAACCCGAGCGGATTGAGGCACGCCCTGATCACATTTGCGACCAACCCGAGCGGATTGAGGCACGACCCGATCACATTCGCGACCAACCCGAGCGGATGAAAAGCCACTCGATCACTTTATATCGCAACCGATGTCGACACCTTGAAAAAATAAAAAACGATGTACATAGCGAAGACACTATGCACATCGTTTTTTTGATTGATTAGCCTTTTAGGAAATCTGGTTTTGCGAAGTTTGGATTTGGATATTTATAGAAGCCTTCACCTGTTGCGCGGCCTAGTTTGCCTTTATCGATATACTCTGTTTTTAAGAGGTTGGCTAATTTTTTTAAGTTTTCTTCACCAGTAGCAGCGGCTTTCGCTTCTACAATGTTGAAAGCTGTATTAATACCGACAATGTCAAGGATGGCGAATGGACCTAGTGGTGCGCCTGTTCCGATCATCCATGTTTTGTCGATCGTTTCTGGGTCTGCTACTTCTTTAACTAATAGTGATTCAGCAGCATCTAAAAATGGTACTAGTAATGAATTTAAAATATAGCCTGGTTGTTCTTTATATAATGGAAGTGGAACCATGCCGATTGCACGGGCAAATTCTACGACCTCATCGAAGACTTTCATATCAGTGCCTGGGTGTTTCATAATTTCGGCTGTGTTGTTTTTCCAAATCGTATTTGCAAAGTGAAGTGCTAAAAACTTTTCTGGACGGCCAGTTGCTTCTGCAAATTGGCTTGGTAATAACGTTGATGAGTTTGTCGCAAAGATTGTTTTAGCAGGAGCCACTTTTCCAAGATTTGTGTAAAATTCTGTTTTAATTTTAACAACTTCAGGAATCGCCTCAATTACAAGATCAGCATTTGCAACCGCTTCCGATAAATCACTATTAAATGATAAACGTGCATATGCAGCATCCACTTCTTCTTGAGTCGCACCTAAATCTTGTTGATATAATGGTTTTAAATTTGAAATACGATCTTGTGCATTTTTTAATGCCTCATCATTAATGTCGTAAACGGTTACATTAAAACCTTTAAAAGCTGATTGATAAGCAATTTGACTACCTAGAACACCGCTACCTGCAACTGTAATATTTTGATAATTCATCCTAAATTCCTCCTTTGAAATTGTTACACTAATATAATTATATGGATATTTGATGTATCCCTTATCACAACTCCATACTACTGCTTTCGACATTGGAAAATCAAATGAAAGCCTCAATTATTATAATGCTATAAAAATTTACGCTAATGCAAATTACATAATCATTCAAGTATGGTCTAATAACAATAAAAAAATGCCACTCGAGAAAGTGACATTTTATCCCTTAAAAGATAATTAGTGTTTTGATAGAATTCAAAGGCAAAATCGTAAATGTAGAATATCCCGATATCCTATGCAAATATGATTTGTAGAGCATGAATGGGCGTTTGCTAGTATCACTTTATACCTATTAATAGAAAAATAGATTTACTATTTTTCCTAGACAAATAAAGATAGGATGTTTATTCAAAATGAAGAATATTGATACATTTCAGTAGAATTGTTGAGGAAATTAACCGATTCACTGTAGAAATTATGTCATAAATTATTTTAAGTTTACTTGTGATTTAGTAACTTTTTATTTTATGAAAAATAGGACTTTTTTATAATTTTGAATAATTTACATATTTTTATAGATTTACTAATGATTATTTTAGTAAACTGAATTTATGAATTGAAAGGGGAAAGAATGATGAAGAAAACATTTTTAGCTGGAGCGCTTAGTATTGCATGTTTGACAGGAGGTTTTGGGTTACAAGCAAATGCACAAGAAACTGTAGATGTTGCTAGCTTTATCCACCCTAAACAGGCAGTTGCAGCGACTAAACAAGTGCAATCAATGACTTACCAAGATCTTTATAAAACACTAGTAATCGCTAAATTAGCATATGAAGATAAAGAAATGTCAGTAGTCGCGACGAAAAATAGTATAACATTAAAGCTTTCGTTACAAGGACTATTGAAAACGAATAAAATGACTGCACAGGAGCAAAAAGAATTTAAAGAGCTTTTTGGTGAAGTTATTCAAATGAAATTTACTCCATCTGGAAATACATTTAAGGCAGAGGTTTATGCTGAAGGAAAATGGCAAGCTTTAAGTGATAAAGATTTGAATGCATTTGTAGGATCAATGCAGGAAGATGATTTCAAGTTAAAACCAGGCGGTTACTTCACGGATACTATTGGACATTGGGCTGAGGGCTATATCCAATTACTGTTCCAAGCAGACATTATAAAGGGTACAACTTCTTCAACATTTAATCCGAATGGACAAGTAACACGTGGACAATTAGCTTCTATGATTTTCCGTGCTTCTGGGTTAGATGTGAATAAAGATTATGAAGGTCCTGCTACATATAAAGATTTGGCAAAATACCCGGGTGCGAAGGAAGTAGCGATTTTAGAGGAATATGGCTTAATCGATATTTTTGATGGCGCTAAATTTGAACCATATAAACCTGTTACGCGTGAGGAAATGGCATATGTAACAGCAAGTTATTTAGAAGCAATGGAATATGATGTAAGTAAGGTTAGCAAAAATAACCCATTTACAGACAAAAACAAAATGCGTAAGGAAACGGTTGAAGCAATCGGATTATTAAAGCAATTAGGTGTTGTTGATGGAACAAACGGTCAATTTAATCCAAAAGGTAACCTTACACGTGCACAATTCTCTAAAATCCTAACACTAACATTAATGTTAGTTGGTGACGACGAATAATAAAAAAGAAGCAATCCACAATATTGGGTGGATTGCTTTTTTATTCGACCAGCATATGAAATACGTGGCTTAATAAATATCCTAATAAAACGTATGCTATAAGGGATTTCAGCGTAACTGAACGAATATGATGCAAAATAAATTCCGAAATACTGGCGGTTGCGATTAACCCAATTGATACGCCCATTAGTACTCCCTGTGCTTTATCAGATAACTCCCAATATTGGCCGATCTGTATAAAAGTACTAAAGAAAATCGAAAATGCTATAAAATAAATAAAGAGTCTCCAAAGCCTTTCTCCTTGTGATAGTAATGCTGTTGAAAGTGCAAAACCTTCTGGTAGATGATGTAGAATAATAGAAGCTGTTAGCGTAATACTTAATGCGGCATTCCCTAATAACTGTCCGATCGTAAGACTCATTGGAATAGTGTGGATAATGATAGCGATTGCTAGTAGTGATACTGAGGGATTTTGAGTATGGGAAGTGTGAAATAAACTATTAAGTACTTCAAACATTAAATAGCCCAACAAAATGCCAAGTAAAAGGCCGAGTGATTGGTATAGTTGGAAAGAAGAAGGAATAACGTCTACTACAAGTAAGCCAACTAAAAATCCCCCACATAGTAATGATAATCCATGGGTTGTATGTTGGAATAGCCTAGAGAATATCCAAGCTAGAGCTCCTCCTATGCTAGCGCTAAAAAAAAGAAAACCACCAAGTATCATTGCACTCAACTGCAAAATTCCTCCACCCTATATATTCTTTATGCCGAGGCATAATTGATAAAATATATGCTAAGTAGAAACGAATATGATAATGGGAGGTTATAGAATAAGGTTCAAGTTATGAATGACTAAAAAATAAAAAGACTATTTTATCGATCAATCTATTTTTAAGGGGTTTATTAGCGAAATTAATCGAGCAGGAATAGAAAAGGTATGTAAAAAATCCCCTGCGTCAATGCAATGACGCGGGGATTTTGTGACACCTACTAAAAGTGTATTCCTGGTTTATCAGTTAGTTTGCAGCCTGTACCATATTTCGCTTTTAAGGCACCTTTAAAATTTGTTTGTTCAAGCTCTGGGTACGCTTGCTTCCAAAGTTCAAATACATTGTGACTTGATGCAGTACCTTCTTTTGTTAGTCGAACAATATGGAAACCATATTCATCGTTGCATCGAGCTAATGGACGATTTTCGCGCACTGTAATGATTCGACCGCTCGCTGTTACATCATATAAGCCTTCGTAACCTGAAATGGCACGTCTTTCTTCATCAAAGTCAGCTGTTTTTTCTACTTTTTCTTTTTTGGCTTCTTTGACTGCCTTTTTTTCTACAGGCTTTGCAGCTTCTTTCACTTCATGTTTCTCTACAGGTTGAGCTACTTCTTTGACTTCATCTTTTACAACAGATTTAGCCTCTTCTTTATTTTGAGTAGAAAGCTGCTCCACAATGACGAAATCTTTATTAGAAGCTTTGTCGCTCATTGTCGCCATCACGTTCATAATAGAACCTACATAACGCACTGGTTTATCTTTGTCTTCTTCAAATACAAAAATATTATAATCGGTTTTATTCATCTTTTTCATAATGATATTTCCTGTTTTAGTAGTAAAACCGATAAATTTGTTCTTTTTAAGTGCTTGTACTGCTTGTTGCTTTGTTAAAATCATTTTTAAATCTCCTAAAGAATTGTTTTTTCTATTTTACCATAAAATCAGTTTTCCTGTTTTCTTTACTATTGGATGTTGCATTAGTGCCTTGCAAAACGATTAGGTAGGTACTAGAATTGGTCGGGTAATCAAGAAAAGTGATCAGGTAGAGCGCAGAATTGCATATAATGAAAAGGAGGATTTCATATGGTTCAACATCTATTTAATATGAATTTACAATGGTCGGGGGGGAGAAATGGGACGGGCACTATTGCTGCAGACAATCTACATACGAAAATTTCTATTCCGAAAGAAATGAATGGACCAGGGATTGGGACGAACCCTGATGAAATGTTGCTTGGAGCGGCAGCAACGTGCTATTTAATTACACTGGCTGCGTTACTTGAAAATTCAAAGATTACTGTGTTGGATTTGTCTATGCAAGCTGAAGGTTTTGTGGATGTCACGAACGGTGTTTTTACGTATGAGAAAATCATACATAAGCCAAGGATTGTTGTACAAAATGCAACTGAGCAAGAACAAAAGAGAATTCATCGATTAGCAGAGAAAGCAGAGCAAACATGTATGATTAGTAAGGCGTTAAAAGGAAATGTTGAAATTACATGCGAGGCGCAGATTATACAAGGGTGAATATACATGAATGAATGTTAGGGGTTATTCAAAAATAATTTTGAAATAACTCCTTTTTTTCATTTTATTATCAAATTGCTTGTTCAAAAGTAGTTCTATAAATATCCAAAATGAATATATAAAGTTAAGTGCTAAAAAAATGCAAAGGATGATGAATTGCACGGGCAGTCAGCTCAGGCTATTAATTTTTATAGTCAGTACGGAAAGCGAATTTTTGATATTGCGGGGGCACTCCTATTACTTTTCATAACCATTCCTCTCATGTTAGTAGTATTCCTCATTCTACTTGTGAAAACAGGCCGCCCTGTTTTTTTTAAACAAATCCGTACCGGACAGAATCATCAGCGCTTTGTTATTTGGAAGCTGCGGACAATGACCATTCAGGCAATTCCAGTCAAAATGCCTACTATGTGTGCGGACGGAATCCCGGATGATTATTTTTTTAAAACTGAACAGGATGCGCGAATCACGAAGGTTGGGGCAATTCTTCGGAAGTTAAGTATTGATGAAATTCCACAGCTCATTAATGTTTTAAAAGGAGATATGAGTATGGTTGGACCACGACCAGAAGTTCCGACCATAACAAATGCCTATAACCCGATACAGGCACGACGTTTAGAAGTAAAGCCAGGTATAACAGGGCTTGCTCAAATTAACGGTCGCTCTACTATTTCTCACGGACAAAAAATTTTATATGACCTAGAATACGTTGATCATCATTCTTTTTGGATGGATTTTAAAATTATCATCAAAACACTTTACGTAGTTTTAGCGAGAACAGGTGCTTATTAAAGATGAAGGAGTGTTTACTTCTGAAGATCGTTCAACTTATTTTACGTATGGATAAGATTGGAGAAGCTCAAAAGCAGCGATCCAGCTAAAAAAGGATTTACAAACCTTTTTGCAAGTAAGAGCAATATTTAAAAAATACAGCTAGATATTATTGCGGCACATTCATCGAAGGCGGGCGCCAATGGTCGTGTAGTCGGTAGGCTTTTGCGCATAAAAAAGGTGATGTATGTTCAACAGCGAAAATTATTACGGTATCTGAAAAAATTGCTCCGGCTCATAAAATGCTGACGATTCATAATGAAATCGACTAAGAAGCAAGTAGCACCTATGAAAAAGAATGAGGAGCATCCATTAATCGTCATGGTTGCTCGTTTTGAAGTGCCAAAAAGACAGGATTTATTGCTCGAGACATTAGCAGAGTTTTTTTATACCCCTTGGCGTCTCCAATTCATAGATGACGGCTCGCTCCGTCCTAGATTAGAAAAATTCATTACCGACAAAGGCTTAATGGAGCGTGTCTCATTTTTAGTCAATCAATTAGATGTCACATCTTTACAAGGGTACCTAGTGAACGTCGCTTTTTACGTTTCTACCAATGTATCGGAAAATGCTATTTGTCTCGAACAAGCTGTATTAAAGTCGGCTAAGAAAGGTGATTAGTTTGCAATTAATTCGCATTCGAACTGATAATGAGCTTATGTGGTACAAGGATATTTGGGATGAAATTTTAGCAACGGAGGACAATGATAATCCATTTATAGAATTTGCTTGGTTTTATAACTGGTGGCAAATTGTTGGGCGAAGAGAGCGTGTTGAGCTCTATGCCGTTGAAGAAAATGGTGCGATCATTGCCTTTTTCCCCTTCTTAGTTCGACTTCGATGGGGAGTGCGGATTTATGCTTTTGTTGGTGAAAATATGGCGAATTATTCAGGTATCGTAGCGAAAAAAGAATGGCTGTTGCCCGCTACGTCCTTTGTATTTGATCAGCTCATTGAAAAGTATAAACATCTACTATTCTCATTTCATGGATTATTGGAAAGTAAAGACTCTACAAAGGTACTGGAACAATATTTTATTGAAAGGCAATTACGCCCTCGTATTTTTCGTGTGGTGACGCCGTATCTTGCTTTTCACGAAGTAGATTTTTCTAATTATTTAAATCAACGTATAAAAATGCATGGTATGGATAGAAGAGAACAGAAGCTACGTAGATTAGGATCATTAAAGAGAAAAATCCCTTCGCGAAACGAGCTTTGGCAAATGTTTCGATTATTTGATCGACGATGGGCAAAAAAAATAGCAAGTGATTTTACAAAAGGGAAGAAAAAGGATTTTTTCGAACGGTTAGCGTTTCTAAAAGGGGAGGCATTACAAGTCGAGGTAGACGCACTTGTGTTTGAAGACCAGTGGATTGCCTTCACCTACGGAATTTGCTGTCGTGGACGGTATGTAACTTACGCACTAGCACATGAGCCGACATTTAATCTATTTGAGCCTGGTAGATTAGTGAATCAGGAAACGATTAAGCGAACCCATTCTGAAAACTATCGCTTGTTTGATATGAGTATTGGCTACGAGCCGTATAAATTCGATTGGCGCTCAAATATTGATTTTACAAGGCGTATGCTTGTAAGCAATGGGACGAAACGAGCAAAGCTATTAGCGTACAGTTTTACGCTGAAGGAACGACTCAAGGAGTTTTTAAAAGGCAATCATCGTGTCATGGAATGGAAACTCAATAGGCTTGGTCAATTACGTTACTTAGTAAAGTATGGGAAAGTAAAAGATTGGCTAGAATATGGACAACTGTTCGTAGAAAAATTTATTCGTTTTAAGCAAGTGGATTTGTATGAATTATCCCCATCAGATAGTGTTGTACCGCATAGACCTGTAGGCGTTTTGTTTGAGGAGTTGTCGATACAGGAGGCGATGCAACTCGATGATGAAGAAATTATTTCTCTATTTTACAAGGGATACACCATTTATAAAGATTCTTTTGCAGACACGAATAAGCCTGCGTTTGCGTTACATGCAATGAACTGGCGTGTAGATGCATTGCAAATTGTTGAAGCATTGCCAAAGCAGACATATTTTTTAACCTATGATGTTTATAAAAATATCGATATTATCACAGCCTTTTTTCAAAAAATGAAACCTGCACAAACACTATGGGTTACTGCAAGTTTGTGGCAATGGCGAAAGCGTAAACAATTATTGCGGCTAGGCTATAAACGTATTTCTCGAATGAAGCATTTTAAATGTGCTCGCTATGAGCGAAATCATGCAGAAAAATACACAGAGAGTGGGGGCGATGTTCATTCTGTCCATTAAAAGTAAGCGATGGAATATCGCAATGCAGCATTTTTATTTTGTAGAAAAGCCAGCCAATGTAAGAAAATCAATGAAGGTTATTGGCTATACTAATTCACTTGTACCGAGCCGTAAGCTTGTGAAAAGTGAGACGGTTCATATTCACCTTACTGATAGTGAGTCATCCATGTATCTTGCTCTTTCAGAAAGCAATCGAAAAATTCTTCGCCGTGCAGAAAAAGAGTCCTATCAAGTTTTTATTTATAAAGAGCCATCGGATGGAAATTTACGAGCCTTTCAACAGTTTTATAATAACTTCGCCAAAAGGAAAAAACTCGAGCTAATTAGTAAGTCTCAAATGGAAGCTATTACGCTCTTAAAAAATAAAGGGGCACTATGGTTGTCTGAAATTCGAAGTATTTGTGGACAAACATTGTGCTATAGACTCGATATTGTGTACGCTAAAAAAGCGATGTCCTATTATGTAGCGACTTGTCATCCACAATCGATGCCAGATCATTTAAAAAGACCAATTCGTTATGCTAATCGGTTCTTACTTTGGCATAATATATTGCATTTAAAGGAGCAAGACTTTGTTTTATATGATATGGGCAAGCTGACAGATGATCAAAATGTTCGTGCATTTAAGCTAGGCTTCGGTGGACAAGTCGTCGATGTATACTCTGGCTACATTACCCAATCCAAAATACGTGCACTGTTACTGGGCGTGCAAAAATGGAGGAAGTAGTAATTGAAGTAAATCGTGGAGGTCTTGTCATATCATTGGATTTTGAGCTAAATTGGGGTGTCCACGATGTTTGTAAGTACGGACAATATAATAAAAATTTATATGGCGTTCGTGAAGCATTGCCTAAAATACTCGAGTTGTTTGAACAGTATGGCATTCATGCGACTTGGGCAACAGTGGGACTATTGTTTGCAGAGACAAAAGCTGAAATGGCTCATTACTTAAGAGGTATCCCCGTAAAATATAAAAACATGCGCTATGCAGCACATACACAACTTGCAAAAGTAGGAGAAAATGAGCAAGAGGACCTTTTACATTTCGGCAAATCCTTAATTGAGAAGATTAAACGTACGCCACATCAAGAAATAGCAAGTCATACATTTTCACATTTTTATTGTTTAGAAAATGGACAAACTGAAGCAGATTTTCGGGCAGATCTACATGCTACTGCCATGATTTGCGAGGAAAATATCGGATTGATGAAATCGATTGTATTTCCGCGTAATCAAGTGAATGAAGCCTATTTCCCAGCCTGCCAGGAAGTGGGGTTTGTATGTTATCGAGGGAATGAAAATCATCCGTTATACAATCCACAAAAATTTACGAAAAAAAGGCGACTATTAGGTGCGAAAAAATGGCTGGATAGCTATGTTAATGTAACAGGAAATCATCTAGTAACGCTAGAAGAAATGCTGCAGGATTCCTTTATTAACATTCGTTCAAGTGCATTTTTAAGACCTTATTGTAGCCCTTTACGATTTTTGGAAGACTTAAAGATCAAGCGTATTAAAGAAGGTATGCATGCTGCCGCAATGTCTAAGGCTTTTTATCATTTATGGTGGCATCCTCATAATTTTGGCAAGAACATTGAAAAAAATTTAGCGATGCTTGAGGAGATTTTACAGTATTATCGAGAATTGCATAATCGATATAGCTTTCAAAGCTATACGATGCAAGAGGTCGCAGAGCTTTGCCAAACTGTATCCCGCAAAAGCCCGATAGGTGAAGACTAATGATCAGTAGGGTGAAAAACCTGAAAAAGTAGCAAACTAGAAAAATGACCTAGTTTGCTACTTTTTGTGATTAAAGGGGTAAATGGAGTATGTAGATTTTTTAAGAAAGTAAGAGGGAAAATACCGAGCTTTGACGAAATTATATGTACTAATGGTACTATGGATGTTGAAAGTAATTATTTAGGTATATTTGTGGGGACAGCAAAGTGGCATAGGGCAATTGACTTCAATTTGGCTCATCACCAAAATCGGAGATAACAATTTGTTAAAACATTGTCACGCATGGAAGTTGATTGGAGTGGAGGCTGGGCTACTCCTTGGGGATTAGCAATAGAGGAACGAAGGCTAAAATCATCACATCCTGTGATAACGCCTTCGTGACCAACATCCTGTTGGCCCAAGCGGCTCATCGAACGCCCCCAGGAAGCTTTGCTCTGTGCGAAAGCGTAGCGGCAGCAACAAGGTTTTATCTGTAGCGAAAGCGAAGCGTCAGCGATTGTTTTATCTGTGCGAAAGCGTAGCGACAGCAACAACAAAGCGCCCAGCCGGAACGGAAATCAACCCAACGCTAAGTTATAGAAAATAGCATGAAGGTGGTCGTTAAGATGTTTATTCAACCAGAATGGCAGTATAAGCAAGAAAATGGTTCAGCAATGCATCAATGGATTAAGCAAAAGGAAAATCCGATTCCAAGTGATGTAGATATTATTTTATACGGTGCTTTATTATCGTACGCTAGTAAATCCTCTCAAAAAGCATTGTATCCAACAGCATTTCGAAAGGCTTGGCCAAGCTTTCAATCTTATAATTTAGATGAGCAAGTAGATTTGCGCTCATTGGCAGTTGTTGATGTAGGCGATGTGGCCATCCACGAGACTGATAGAATGCTTTCAGAGTCAGCTATCGAAGCTGCGGCAGAAAGCTTAAGCACTGCCTATGCTAAAAGTTTCACGTGTCTTATTGGTGGAGATCATGCGATTACAGCGTGCTCTCTTAGAGGAATAAAGAATGCTTTTCCAAAGGATCGCATAGGGATTATTCAAATTGACACGCATTTGGATGCCCGGAATCAGGAGGAAATTGGCTTAGCTATGGATTCTCCAATACAGAAGCTCATTGCAGCAGGCGTTGTAGAGGGCAAACATGTTTATAATGTCGGGTTACACGGCTTTTTTAATTCACCTGAAATGATTCACTACGCGAAAGAACAAGGAATACATATGATTACGTTAAAGCAAATGCGCCGTGACGGCATACAATTAACGATTCGCGAAATGCTTCGTCAGCTTATGTATGAGGTGGATCGTATTTATGTCTCTGTAGATTTGGATGCACTCGATATTACATTCGCCCCAGATGTACCTGCAGCAACACCAGGTGGTTTAACGGCCTATGAATTATTCGATATCCTAAAGCTCATTGGAGAAAATGAAGGAGTCCGCCATATTGACTTTGTCTATGCAGATCCAAAAGAGGGGGAACTACGCTCAGAAACAGTAAAGATGGGTGTGACAGCATTTTTACAATGGTTAACAGGTATTCGACTGGATTCCCGTAATCGTATTCAAAAAAATAATTCCAAGATTTTAAGTAAATAAACTAGTAAAAGTAGATTTCCCATGTAGTGGAGTTACCTCTACATTATTGTATTAAAAAGCTATCGTTTTGAAGATTGACCAAGACGATAGCTTTCTTTTTTTTTATCCTCTGATGTCTTTCATAGAAAGAAACCCTATGCATGACTTTCTAATATAAATAATTCAATAATTAGCTAACATAGTTCTCTTCATTTCTTTCAACAATATTACTTTCTTCATCAGTATTAGCAAATATTTTTTTTCTAACGTTGTATGTTGCAAACGCAATTATAGAAATAATTATGAGGTTAGTAAATTGACTAAGGGAATCATTATTTAATAATTGTGGTAAAGCATCTCCTGTGAAGAGAGAAGAAAGTACTATATATATAATAAATGTTCCAATCCAAGCGACCATGTAATTTAAAAATTTAGCTATTCTAGGAAAATAAATAACTAGAAGATTTAAAGCAATAAAATATAGAACGCAAGCAGTAATAAAAAATAGAGTATCCCAAAAGTAAATGGCTTTCCCACTGGCTATTTTTACACTTATAGCTCCATGTAAGGAAATGGCAGTGAAAAATCCTAAAAATATAAAATCAATTAAAACAGCTACAGTTTTACTAATCATTGCGGAAATTTTAATAATAGCAAACAGTAATAAAAGTATAATTAAAAAAACCATTGTTTTCACCCCTGTTTATTTTATATAAAATTGGATAACGTAATTATAACAAATATGGATAAAACAACCATAAATCTTTTGATCGACCTTTCTCAAAACAGAATCCTCAAAATGATTCTATAATACCCCACGTAAAGCCCTATTTAAACTATGTTGAACAGGAGAGATAACCCAATGAGATTGACGATAAAAATTATTTAATTCAAATCATGAAGCCTCTCCAAACTTGAGTAAAAGGAAATTCTATATCGTATGTTAAACACTAATAAACTTAATGGGGATTCATTCTCCTTGGAAGAGGGGTGTTCACGGTTCAACAGTTACTAATTATAGGGGCTTCTTCCTGCAGCCATTAATCTATTATTTCCTTTTGAAATAGCTACGAATATTTACAAGATGAAAGTCAGCGGGAGATTGAACAACAAGAAAATTTAGTTTACTGCATAAAATTAACATCATTCTTTATTTAGTGATGTTCCCTGGTAGTTTGCTATAATAGAACAATGCTTAATAATGAATTACTACAATCATTGTATTGTTATAGAGAGGACTATTTATCATGACAACAAAACCAAAACTATTAATTGTTGACGGTATGGCGCTATTATTCCGTTCATTTTTTGCGTCGGCTGCAATGGGGCATTATATTCGCCTTGCAGATGGTACACCTTCTAATGGCGCCCAAGGATTTGTGCGTCATGTATTAACGGCACAGTCTATTATGAAGCCGACACACCTAGCTGTTTGTTGGGATATGGGTGCACACACATTCCGTAATGAATTATTTGATGGCTATAAGGCTAATCGTCCATCACCACCAGAGGAAATGCTACCGCAATTTGATATGGCGAAAAATTTATCGCAACAAATCGGCTGGCAAAACTTCGGTGTTAAAGGAATGGAGGCAGATGATTTAATTGGCTCAATGATTACAAAATTTCAGGATGAGGCTGACATTACGGTAATTAGTGGAGACAAGGATTTACTGCAGCTTTTAAGACCATCAACAGAAATTGCTTTTACGAAAAAAGGCTATACAGAGTACGACGTTTATACGCATTCACGCTTCCAAGAAGAGTATGGGATCGAACCTATTCAATTTGCACAGGTCAAGGCCTTTATGGGGGATACGAGTGACGGTTACCCAGGCGTTAAGGGAATTGGACCAAAGCAGGCACTGACGTTAATTCAAACGTATGGCTCTATCGAAAATGTTCTTAAGTCCATAGACGAATTAAAGCCTGGTCAACGCACGAAAATTCAAGAGAATCTAGAGATGTTAAAACTGTCACACGAACTTGCAACCATTCAAACAGACGTACCAATCGAGGCAGATTTGGCAACTTTAGAGTTACCTAATTACGAGCCTCAAATGTTCAAAGAAATAGAACAACGCGGCTACACATTAATCGCCAAGCAAGCACGCTCACTGTATTCACTTATTTAATAACATACATCATGGTTATCAACGCAGAGTATAGAAATATGCTCTGCTTTTTTTATGGCTCATCACCAAATATTGAGACTGACATTTGGTGAAACATATAACCATGTGCATAGGTTGAAGTGGGGGGGATAGATAATACGCTGGAAGAAACGTATAGAACAATGGATGTTTTTGCACAAGTTCTAAAAGAAATTCTTGAGAAGAATAAATAAGCCTTGAATTAAGAATGAAAAAAGAGCGTGTCTAATCATCGCAGGCACGCTGTCACTTAGTTCGGTGTAATTTTTACAAAGCTCAATACTTTTTCATTTTCTTTAAATGGAGCCATTCGAATTTTACTCTCACGATCAGGACCGCCATTATCATGGAATATTAACCATAGCTCATCATTGCGTATTTCATAGCCAATAAGAGGAACCCAATGATAGGCGAAAGCAGATTTTTTATTGTACCAATTTAAGCTAAAATAGCGGTCAAAGCGTATGGCGACAGGGCGACCTTCATCGATTTCCTGCATGGCTTCCTTTAACGTACAATCACGAATATCCCATGTTGGACGGAGCCGGCGAAGATTACGAATTAAACGCCATTTAAATAACCCGATTTTTGTGCCACCCAGAAGTTTATAAAGCTCATTTACCGAAGGGGCTTGATTTTCTAAATAGTGTAAGATGACGTGTACAGTTGTAGGACCACAGGCAGAATTATGATAGTTTGATGCAATGGATGCATCATATTGAGACTTTCCGAGTAGCGACAATTGCTGGCGCATCTTAATCTCCTTTCTAAAAAGAGCCGCATTTCAAAAAGAAATGCAGCTCATTTTTCCATTATTGTTGTGCAGATAAGAACTCTGTAACTTGCGGCTGGTGCTTCGCTTTCGCCACAGACTAGTAGCTCTTCTACATTATTATAACGTTTTTAGCCCAGTTAATTATTGTTGTGCAGATAAGAATTCTGTTACTTGCTGAGGTGTTTTAGCGTTAGCACTATGTAAGTGTGCTAATTTTTCGCCGTTTTGGAAAATTAATAGGCTTGGAATACCCATTACGTCATATTTGTCCGCGATTTCTGGAAGTTCATCACGGTTAAGTTCATACCAGTCAAATTGGTTGTACTCTTCGATAATTGGATCGATGAACATATTCATACGTGTGCAATCTGGGCACCATCCAGCGTAAAATTTCACTAGAACTTTTTGATCACCTGAGATCAGTTCATTAAATTGTTCAATAGTTGTAATTGTTTTCATTAGTATTTCACTCTCCTTGCTTTCCATTCTACACATTTTTTCCGCAACCTGAAAGTTTTCTGTTTGGCATAATCGATATCTACTTATTGTTCTGTTTTCGCTCGTAAAAAACAAAAAAAGTTGTATATTGCAAAAATAATTGGAGAAAAATGATTGCTAAATTAAACAAAATAATCTAAACTAAAAACAGAAAAAGTAGTTTTATCTTTATTCAGCAGAAGATATTTACCGCTAAATCAGAATGGTAGCTGAACGAAGATAAGCCTCAGTTGTATGTCACAGATTACGCCTGAAATAATCTGGACAAAAATACACTAAGGCAAACTTGATATTTTTTTGATCAAAAAATGAATGGCTATTCATTCAATGGGAGAATAAGGGGGAATTGCTAGTGACTTACAACATTAAAAAAGCAGCTGTTCTAGGTTCTGGGGTAATGGGCTCTGGAATTGCAGCACATTTAGCAAACATCGGTATTCCAACACTATTATTAGACATTGCGCCGAAGGAACTAACAAAAGAGGAAGAAGCGAAAGGTCTTTCCTTAGAGCATCCTGCAGTAAGAAATCGAATCGTTAACGGATCTCTTCAAAAGTTATTAAAGCAAAAGCCAGCACCACTTACTTCTAAGAAAAATTTATCACTACTAACGGTTGGGAATTTTGAAGACGATTTAGAGAAATTAAAAGATGTAGATTGGATTATTGAAGTGGTCGTTGAAAATTTAGCGATTAAACAAAGCCTATATGAAAAAGTTGATGCTGTACGTAAGCCTGGCACAATTATTAGTTCAAATACATCTGGCATAAGCATCGACGCAATGGCAGAAGGGCGCTCTGAAGATTTTAAAAAGCATTTCCTAGGAACTCACTTTTTCAATCCGCCACGCTATTTAAAATTACTCGAAGTCATTCCGGCAAACACAACAGCGCCAGAGGTTGTTAACTTTATGAAAACATTTGGCGAAGATGTGCTTGGGAAAGGTGTCGTACTTGCTAAGGATACACCGAACTTCATTGCCAACCGTATCGGAACGTACGGTTTACTAATTACTTTACAAGAAATGATGAAGGGTAGCTATTCAGTTGGTGAAGTGGATTCTGTAACAGGCCCATTAATTGGTCGTCCCAAATCTGCAACATTCCGAACGTTGGATGTTGTTGGTTTAGATACATTTATCCATGTAGCGAAAAACGTCTATGATCAAACAACTGGTGAAGAGCAGCAAATATTCGCAGTACCTCAATTCTTACAAAAAATGGTCGAAAACGGCTGGCTAGGAGCAAAATCAGGTCAAGGGTTCTTCTTAAAGCAAGGTAAAGAGATCCTTGAAATTGATCCAAACACACTAGAATATAGCCCAGCCAAAAAATTAAAAACACCTTCTATCGAGATGGCAAAACAAACGCGTGGATTGGCCAATAAAGTGAAGGCATTAACGTATGCTAAGGATCGAACTGGAGAGCTATTATGGGGTATCTTCGCTCCAACGCTAATTTACTCTGCGCAGCTACATGGTGAAATTGCTGATGATCTTGTTGCTATTGACAATGCCATGAAATGGGGCTTCGGCTGGCAGCAAGGTCCATTTGAAATATGGGATGCAATTGGCGTGAAAGAGTCGGTAGCAAAAATGGAAGCTGAGGGTCGTGAAGTGCCTGCATTCGTCAAAGATATGTTAGCAAGCGGCTTTGACACTTTCTATTCAGAAATTGACGGTGACCTAGCGTATTATAATGGCTCTGAATACGTAAAAGTACCAGTTAATGAAAAAGAAATTAACTTAAAACGCTATAAGAAAAAACATGGCGTTATTAAATCAAATACAGGTGCTAGCTTAATAGATTTAGGTGATGGAATAGCATTACTTGAATTCCATTCCCAATCGAATGCAATTGGCTTAGATATTATTCAAATGATTAACTTTGCAATCGATGAAGTAGAAGCTAACTTTAAAGGCTTAGTCATCGGTAACCAAGGGAAAAACTTCTGTGTTGGTGCGAATCTAGGAATGATTTTAGTAGAAGCACAGGATGATAATATTTTTGAGCTAGATTTCGTTATTAAAGCATTCCAAGATGCGATGCAAAAGATTAAGTATTCCCGCAAGCCTGTTGTGGCAGCGCCTTTTGCGATGACACTTGGGGGCGGAGCAGAGGTTTGCTTACCAGCTGCACATATCCAAGCAACAATGGAAACGTATATGGGCTTAGTAGAAGTCGGTGTAGGCTTAATTCCTGGCGGTGGCGGTAATAAAGCACTTTACCAAAAATTCCTTAAAGGGTTACCAAATGGCGTTGAAGTAGACTATCAACATATTGCTAATAAAGTATTTGAAACAATTGCGATGGCACAAGTTTCGACATCTGGTGAAGAAGCACGCGATAATAACTTCTTAAACTTTGTTGATGGGATTTCTGTTAACGCAGATCACCAACTACATGATGCAAAACAAGCTGCACTAGCGCTTTATGAGGCAGGCTATCAACCACCTTTACCTGCAAAAGTTCCTGTAGTCGGTGCATCAGGCTACGGCACGCTACTAATCGGTGCGCAAGGAATGTATGAATCAGGCTATATTAGCGAACACGATTTAAAGATTGCTAAAAAATTAGCGTATGTCATTGCTGGTGGTAAAGTTCCTTATGGCACATTAGTAGATGAACAGTACTTATTAAACCTTGAGCGTGAGGCGTTCTTAAGCTTAGTTGCTGATCCGTTATCTCAACAAAGAATGCAGCACATGCTTTTAAAAGGAAAACCACTGCGCAACTAATTTCAAGACTGTAACCATACTTGCACATGAAACAAAGGGGGATTAATACGATGCGTGAAGCCGTTATTGTAGCAGGAGCACGAACTCCAATTGGAAAAGCGAAGAAGGGTTCTTTAGCAACAGTTAGACCGGATGATTTTGGAGCGGTTGTTGTCAAAGAAACATTAAAAAGAGCGGGCTATGAAGGCCCGATTGACGATTTAATTTTAGGATGCGCAATGCCTGAAGCTGAGCAGGGCATGAACGTAGCACGTAATATAGGAGCGCTTGCCGGGTTACCAGATACAACACCAGCGCTGACAATTAATAGATTTTGTTCATCAGGTTTACAGGCAATTGCTTTTGCAGCAGAGCGTATCATGCTAGGTCATTCTAAGGCAATTCTAGCTGGTGGAGTCGAGTCTATGAGTATGGTACCTATGGTAGGTAATACACCTCGCTTAAATCCAGCTTTAGCAGAAACTGCTCCGCAATATTATATGGGAATGGGGCATACAGCTGAGGAAGTGGCACGTCAATACAATGTAAGTAGAGAAGATCAGGATGCATTTGCTGTTCGTTCTCATGAGCTTGCAGAAAAAGCGATTAAAGAAGGTAAATTCAATGATGAAATCGTACCAATCGAAGTGGAGCAGCATTATGTAGATGACAACAATAAGCCACAGGTGAAAAAATTCACTTTTAGCATGGATGAAGGTGTACGTCCAGGTACATCTGTAGAAGGTTTAGCGAAGCTTCGCCCAGCCTTCCATGTAAAAGGTAGTGTTACAGCTGGTAATGCTTCTCAAACTTCGGATGGTGCGGCAGCAGTACTTGTGATGGACCGCGAGGAAGCAGAGAAGCAAGGGCTTACGCCAATGGCGAAGTTTTTAGGCTTTGCAGTTGGCGGTGTACCTCCTGAGGTAATGGGTATTGGCCCAACCGTGGCAGTACCTAAAGCTCTTGAAATTGCTGGGTTATCAATTGATGACATTGATTTATGGGAAATTAACGAAGCATTTGCATCTCAAGCCTTACAGGTCGTACGTCATTTAGGCATCGACCAAAACAAAGTAAACGTCAACGGTGGAGCAATTGCCGTAGGTCACCCACTTGGCGCAACTGGAGCTATTTTAACGTTAAAGCTTATTCATGAATTGAAGCGTCAGGGTAAGAAATATGGTGTCGTGACTATGTGTATTGGCGGCGGTATGGGTGCTGCGGGAGTGTTTGAACTTCTATAATTTTTGCTAGATCAGCTTGGGGTGCAGCGTTTCCGGTTGCCTCCGAACACCGTGCTTCAAGCTTTTCTATATATTGGGGATAAAAACTATTAAAAATAGATATATATATAGGGAGGAATTTAGAATGACAGAAAAAACAACGGATTTCATTAAAGGCGGCGGATTTATTATTGAAGATGTGGAATTAGATCGTGTATTTACACCAGAAGATTTCACAGATGAACATAAGATGATTGCTAAAACTACTGAAGAGTATGTAGCAAATGAAGTATTACCAGTCGTTGAAAATTTAGAAAACCATGAATTTGAGCATTCGGTTCGTCTATTAAAAAGCGCAGGTGATCTCGGCTTACTAAGCGCAGATGTACCTGAAGAATATGAGGGTCTAGGATTAGACAAAGTTTCTTCTGCATTAATCGCAGAAAAAATGTCAGTTGCTGGCGGCTTCTCTATTACGCACGGTGCGCACGTAGGTATTGGTTCTTTACCAATTGTACTTTTCGGAAATGAAGAGCAAAAGCAAAAGTATTTACCAAAGCTTGCGACAGGTGAATTAATTGCTGCCTACGCATTAACTGAGCCAGGTTCAGGTTCTGATGCATTAGGTGCTAAAACAACTGCAAAGTTAAACGATGCAGGAACACATTATATTTTAAATGGTGAAAAGCAATGGATTACAAATGCAGGCTTTGCAGATGTATTTGTTGTCTATGCAAAAATCGATGGTGATAAATTCACAGCATTTATCGTAGAACGTGCCTTCAATGGCGTTTCGGTCGGTGCAGAAGAGAAGAAAATGGGTATCAAATCTTCATCGACACGTACATTAATCCTTGAAGATGCAGAAGTACCTGTAGAAAACCTTTTAGGTGAAGTAGGTCGCGGACACGTAATTGCCTTCAATATTTTAAATATCGGTCGCTATAAATTAGGAGTTGGAACAATTGGTGGCTCGAAGCGTGCATTAGAGCTTGCCATTCAATATACAAACCAACGTCAGCAGTTCAAAACGAAGCTGTCTGATTTCAATCTAACAAAAGAAAAATTAGCAACAATGGCTTCGCAATTATATGCATCTGAGTCATTAAACTATCGTACAGTAGGTTTATTTGAGGACCGTTTAAGTCAGCTAAGCCCAGATGAGCAAAAGCAAGGGAAAGTGATTGCTGGTGCAATTGCTGAGTATGCTATTGAATGTTCTATTGCTAAAGTATTTGGTTCAGAGACTTTAGATTACATTGCAGATGAAGCGCTTCAATTACACGGTGGTTACGGCTTTATGGCTGAATACGAGGTAGAACGTATTTACCGTGACTCTCGTATTAATCGTATTTTCGAAGGTACAAATGAAATTAACCGCATGATTGTACCAGGTACATTTATGAAAAAGGCAATAAAAGGCGAATTACCATTACTACAAGTCGCTCAAAATTTACAACAAGAGCTTCTTATGTTAATGCCTGAGGATGTAGGCACAGAGCCGCTAGCACAGGAAAAATACCTAGTGAAAAATGCGAAGAAAATTGCTGTATTAGCAGCAGGTTTAGCGGCACAACGTTTCGGCGCGAAGCTAGATCAAGAGCAAGAGGTTTTAGTGAAAATTGCAAATATCGCAAACCAACTATTCGCGATGGAATCAGCTGTATTACGTACAGAAAAAGCAATTGCTCGTGACGGTGCTGAAAAGGCTCATCAAAAATTACTATACACTCAAATCTTCAGCCAAGAAGCATTTGCGGAAATTGAAAAAGAAGCAAAAGATACGATTCTTGCTTCAGCAGACGGCGACGCTGCACGCATGACATTGTCTGCGTTACGTAAATTAACTCGCAACAACCCATACAACTTAATCGCGAAGAAACGCGAAGCTTCTGTTAAATTAATTGAAGCAGAAAAATTTGTAGTTTAATAAAGCGAACTTAACCTAGCTATCCAAGGTGTGATAGCTAGGTTTTTTGTTGAAAAAATCTTCGCCAAAGTGAGGAGTTGATTTCCGTTCCGGCTGGGGCGCTTTGCCGCTGCCGCTTCGCTTTCGCGCAGATAAAACATTTGTAGCTGCCGCTTTGCATTCGCACAGATAAAACATTTGTAGCTGCCGCTTTGCATTCCCACAGATAAAACATTTGTAGCTGCCGCTTCGCTTTCGCGCGGATAAAACATTTGTAGCTGCCGCTTCGCTTTCGCGCGGATAAAACATTTGTAGCTGCCGCTTTGCTTTCGCGCGGATAAACACATGACATATGTTTCAAAGATGTCATCCAACTTTTGAGTTTGGAGCCACTTTCACGTTTTATCGACTAACTTTTGAATTTTATCGACTAACTTTTACGATTTATCGCCCAACTTTTGAATTTTATCGACTAACTTTCACGTTTTATCACCCAACTTCTGAATTTTATCGACATCTACCTGCCAAAGAGCAAAAAGGATTTATACAGTAATACATGTTTATTAGCTTGAAATCGGACCGCTCCAAAACGCCAACCGCTGATAAATGCCGAGCATCGCTGATAACATCATAAGTCGTGCCAGCATGGAACTCCAATCACCCCCACGCTTAGCACGAAGAGTTTCATTTTGGTTCATAACGATTAAGATGGTATACTACAGGAAATGGGGGAGACACTGAAAATGTAGTGTCCCAAAATGATAGTAGAGGAGCCTATAAATGACGATTCAACTTATTCAATATCCGAAATGTACTACATGTAAAAAAGCTCAAAAATGGCTGAATGACAATGGAGTTTCATATGAAGAGGTACATATTGTCGAGCAAACGCCTTCAAAGGACGAATTAACAAGCTTATGGCAAGCAAGTGAACTACCTTTAAAGAAATTTTTTAATACTTCTGGTATGAAGTATCGCGAGCTTGGCTTGAAGGATAAGCTTGCTGAAATGACTGAAGAGCAGCAGCTGGAACTGCTTGCTTCAGATGGTATGTTGATTAAACGTCCAATTGTAACCGATGGAAAAAAAGTTACTTTAGGGTTTAAAGAATCAGATTTTGAGCAAACTTGGAAATAACTGCTTTTACCTTCTATCAGCAAGGGCAAATTCGATTCCGGACGCAATTATACTGAGGCATAATTGATTCTTGTTTTTATGGTAGAAGTATGGCAAACTGAAAGTGAATATATTACATATTTATGGAGGGGTTTTTTGCATGAGCACACCTAAAGACTTACGATACTCTGAAGAGCATGAATGGGTAAAAGTAGAAGATGGTAAAGTACGTATCGGTATTTCTCACTTCGCACAAGCTGAACTAGGAGATATCGTTTTCGTTGAACTTCCACAAGTTGGCGACGAAATCAAAACTGATGATCCATTCGGTAGCGTAGAATCTGTAAAAACAGTTTCTGAATTATACGCACCAATCTCAGGTACAGTAGTTGAAGTAAATGCAGATTTAGAAGATAGCCCAGAATTCGTTAATGAATCACCATATGAAAAAGCATGGATGATCGTTGTAGAGCCTGCTGATGCATCAGAAGTTGAAAAGCTTATGACAGCTGAGCAATACGAAGAAATGATTGCAGAATAAGACAAGCCTGAAACAGAAAAACGTCGGAAACTACCGGCGTTTTTTATTATCTTCATTCATCCTACACAATAATTGGTGAGGAAATGCAAGTATATTCCCTTATCAATAGGTGTCTAACTGTATCAACGACAAAGTTTATTGATATAATGAGTTATAAGGGATATGTCTAAATGGGGGTGGCGTGATGTTCGAGGGGAAATGCGTAATTGTCGAAGGTCGTTCGGATAAGCTTCAAATTGAACCTATTTTAAATGAAGATGTAAAAATACTTTGCACGAATGGTACAATTGGTGTGCATCAATTAGAAGAACTCCTCGATCCATATGAGGGTTGTGAGCTTTATACATTTTTTGATGCAGATACATCGGGTGATAAGTTACGAGCATTAATGGACAGACATTATCCAGAGGCTGAACATTTACGTACGATGCCAACGTATAAGGAAGTTGAGACAACTCCGAGGAAAGTGTTAGCGGCAATATTGCTTCGTGCACATTTCTCAATCCATAATGAATATATTTTATAAGGTTGCGTGAAAAAAGATGGAAGAATGGTCAAAAGAGCAGTGGGACGGGGTTATCCAGTCCGGTGAAAAGGCTGCCTTTTATTTATATACGCCAATGTGTGGAACGTGTGCAGTTGCATCGAAAATGATGACGGTTGTTGAGCAATTGCTGCCGCAGCTACAGGTCGGTAAAGCGAATATTAATTTTATAGAGCAAATAGCTTATGATCATAAAATTGAAAGTGTACCATGTTTACTCATATGTGAGGGCGGAAAAGTGACAGAAAAGGTTTATGCTTTTCAATCTGTACCATATTTATACGAATTGTTAAAAAACTAATTGACTGAATATTACTTGCGTGGTAAAGTAACAAATATATTAAAAAAACAATAAATATATCGAACTCTTATAAAGAGCGGCGGAGGGAAGTGCCCTATGAAGCCCGGCAACCATCACAAAGTGAAAAGGTGCCAAATCACACAAAGATTTTATCTTTGAAAGATGAGAGAACGGTTCAACGTATTAGTTACGTGACCCCTTCTACTTGTCTATAAGTGAAGGGGTTTTTTATTTCAAACATCCGCTGAAATATTGAACGCAATTATGCCGAGGCATATTTGATAAGAGAAAAGGAGAATTCGCTATGATCAATCTTCAAAATATTACGAAAAATTACAAAACCGCGAATGGCGAATTAACAGCAGTCAAAGATGTCAGCCTTACGATCAATCAAGGTGAAATTTTTGGCATCATCGGCTATAGTGGCGCTGGTAAGAGTACAATGATTCGCTTATTAAACGGTTTAGAAAAGCCTACATCTGGTACGGTGACGGTTAACAATCAAGAATTTTCATCCATAAAGGGGAAGAAGCTCCGGGATGCTAGACAAAAGGTCAGTATGATTTTCCAACATTTCAATTTACTTTGGTCTAGAACGGTTGCAGAAAACATCGCATTCCCGTTAGAAATCGCAGGCGTTCCAAAGGCAAAACGTGAGGCACGTGTGAAAGAATTGATTACACTCGTTGGCTTAGAAGGGCGCGAGAATGCCTATCCATCACAACTATCAGGGGGACAAAAGCAACGTGTAGGTATTGCTCGTGCGCTTGCTAATAATCCAGAGGTATTGCTTTGTGATGAGGCAACATCCGCACTCGATCCGGAGACAACCGATGCTATTCTTGATCTACTTGTCGATATTAACGAACGATTAGGTTTAACGATTGTGTTAATCACACATGAAATGCACGTTATTCGTAAAATTTGTCATCGTGTAGCGGTTATGGAAGCTGGAGAAATTGTAGAGCGTGGTGAGGTCTTACAGGTATTCCAAGCTCCACAAGCTGCTATTACGAAAAAATTCGTTTCACAAATTACAGATACAAAGGAAACACAGGAAACGGTGGCACAAATTAAAGCTAATTACCCTAGTGGACAACTTGTTAAGCTAATCTTTGTAGGAGAAAAAACAGAGCAGCCAGTCATTTCACATCTTGTGAAACAATTTGATGTAGAAGTAAGTATTGTGCATGGGAATATTTCACAAACCAAAAATGGCGCGTACGGTACACTTATTGTGCAAATAGATGGCTCAGAGGCGAATGTTGCTGCTGCACTTAGTTACTTAAATACAGACGAAGTACAAACGGAGGTGATTGCAAATGCTAACTAGTGTCTTTCCAAATGTCGACTGGGACAAAATGTGGCAAGCTACGTATGAAACTTTGTATATGACAACAATCGCTACGGTGATCACATTTATACTTGGATTAGTAATTGGAATCTTATTATTTTTATCAAGTCCGAATCAACTATGGGCCAATAAATTGGTGAACTTTTTAACAGGATCAATCGTTAACATTTTCCGCTCGATTCCATTTATTGTACTGATTATCTTATTAATTCCATTTACCAAATTTTTACTCGGTACAATTCGTGGTGCAAATGCAGCGTTACCAGCCCTAATTATTGGAGCTGCACCATTCTATGCGAGAATGGTATTAATTTCTTTACGCGAGATTGATAAGGGTGTTATTGAGGCGGCTCGTTCAATGGGTGCAAAAACGTCGACAATTATTTGGAAAGTATTAATTCCAGAATCTTTACCCGCGCTTATTTCAGGTATTACTGTAACGGCTGTGGCACTTGTTGGCTATACTGCGATGGCAGGTATTATTGGTGCAGGCGGTCTAGGAAACTTAGCATTCTTAGATGGGTTCCAACGTAATCGCGAGGATGTAACATTAATGGCGACTATATTAATCTTAATAGTAGTGTTTGTTATTCAATGGATTGGCGACTTCATTACAGTCAAAACAGATAAACGCTAAATCTGAGGTTATCTCGGTTTTATACCGTTAACATATTTTATATAAAAAAGGGAGAGTCATAAAATGAAGAAGTTATTAACAGGATTATTTTTATCAGTATTAGTACTAGCTTTAGCTGCTTGTGGTGCTGGTAAAAAAGAAGATACAAACTCAAACGCATCATCTGGTGATAAATCAGACAGTAAAGAAAATGTAACATTAACAATAGGTGCTTCTAATACACCACATGCAGTTATTCTGGAAAAAGCAAAGCCAATTTTAGCAAAAGAAGGTATCGATCTTAAAATTGAAACGTATCAAGACTATGTAACACCAAACCAACATTTAGAATCTGGCGAACTTGATGCAAACTACTTCCAACACGTACCATACTTAGAGCTTAGCATAAAAGAGAATGGTTATGACTTTGTCAATGCTGGTGCTATTCACATTGAACCAATCGGAATTTACTCTAAAAAATATAAATCTCTTGAGGAGCTACCAAAAGGTGCAACAATTTTACTTTCTAGCTCAGTTGCAGATCACGGTCGTATGCTTTCATTGTTAGAAGCTAAGGGCTTAATTAAATTAAAAGATGGTGTTAATAAAACAGCAGCAGAAATTAAAGATATCGTAGACAACCCTAAAAACTTCAAATTCGATGCAAATACCGCGCCTGAAATGCTTGTACAAATGTATGAAAATAATGAAGGTGATGCAGTTCTTATCAATTCAAATTACGCAATCGACAACGGACTAAATCCACTGAAAGATGCAATTTCTCTTGAAGATAAAGAATCTCCTTATGTAAATATTATCGCTGTACGTGCAGGAGATGAAACAAAAAAAGAAATTAAAAAATTAGTAGAAGTATTAAAATCTAAAGAAATCCAAGACTTCATCATTGAAGAATGGAAAGGCTCAGTTGTACCAGTTAAATAATACATCCGCTAAAAGACGTTAAAAGTTATCTAAAAGGGTATGTAAGTGAACAGCTTACATACCCTTTTAAATTTGCAAGTATAAATGCCCCATCGATCTGGGGCTTTCGGTGCAAGCGGATGTTAATTCTCTGCGGTGTCTGTCGATAAAATGACCAGACAGTTTTAAAATGGTTTGAAAGGGTATATAAGCATAACTTATCTGAAAAATATAATTTTTTTAATTAAAGTGGTCTTCTTGTGTTTTATAGCAAAAATATAATATATTTTAAAAGTGATTGTTTTACCAAAAATTTTGTATAGAAATTGATTAGGCATTTTTATTACTATAGTTGTTGGGTTAATAGATCAAAAAAATGCTATAAAATATAAAAGAAGATCAAATATTTCTTATACCAACTGGAGTGAACACCCATGAATAAATTATTCATTGCAGAAGACATCATGCAGGAGCATGAGGTGAAGGGTTATTTTGAAATATTGCGAGAAAGTGTTATTCGCTCACGTTTCACAATGACTGCAGTCTTTTTTAAATTAGCTAATTCCTCACAAGGAACTGATATAGAACGTCATCAAGTGAATCATCAAATTTCTGCTTTTCTAAAATCAAAAATACGAAAAACAGATTTACTTTTCCAATTAGCAGATGGCATGCATTGGGGAGTTTTTTTTCTACAAAGTAGTGAAGTGGAGGTAAAGGCATTTTTAACAAGGATTTTTGCCATTCTGAAGCAAGAAAGGGAATTTCAACAAATACCGTTAAAGGCCTCCATTACTGAAATAAGAAATAATAGTGTTAACTTTGAAGCTTTATTAGAAAAAAATAAGCAAAAACTAGCAGATGATGAACAACCGAGTTGGTCAATTGAACAGGTTACAGATTATAATGTGCAACCAACGGAGCTAGTAAAAGTCAGCATTATTGAACAAAATGCAATCTTTAGAAAAGTGCTAGAAACTACCATCAGTCATTTAGACATTCCACATTTTACTTTAGAAGTGGCTAGCTATGAAGATGGCTATAGTTTTTTAAAGTCCGATAGCTATAAATCTGGCCATATGCATTTAGTTATTATGAACGATATTTTACCACGTAAAAATGGATTAGAAATTTTGCACATTTTACGAGAAATGCCGAATGAGAAAAAGTTCATCATTTATATGATGTCAGAACGAAACTCAGAGGGAGCGTCACTTAATGCTTATGAAGGCGGCGTCGATGAATTTATCGTAAAACCGTTTAATTTGCGTGTGTTAGAAGCAAAAATCAGGAGAACGTTTGCGAGGTTTTGGCTATGATCGGGCTATCGGTTTCGTTTCTTTTAAAAGTCATCGTTGTTTTATTGGTGATTTTATTTTTATTTACAGTATATTTACTATTTCAGCGCCGACGGGAGATCCGTTTTGCAGAAACGCGTGATACATTTTTACAAAATTATTCACTGCCCTGGTACAACTATTTAATCAATGATGAAAATTTCTCTATTGTGCTTGTACCTCGCGGAAAAGCTCAAGTAGCAGCTGTAGAAATAATCTTTTCATCTTACTTAAAAAATATATTGGATGAAAAAGTTGAACAAAAAATAAAAGAGTTTTCAAATCTCTATTTAAAAGAGTTTTATGAAAAGGATTTATCAAGTAGACGATGGAGCATTAGGATGAATGCTCTATATCGAATTGCTGATTTCAAGATAGATGAATTATTAAATGCTTGTCAACAATTTGAGAAATCCAAAATTTCGGAGGAAGAAAATTTTCAGCTGTTAAAAATATACTCTCTCTTCCAACCAGAATTGTTTATCGAAAAAATTAAAGAATTGACTGTTCATTATTCAGAAAGCGAATATAGAAGATTATTTGTATTGTTAGAGGATGACATATTCATTCGCTTATTTGAAGACTTTGATAGCTGGACAAAAAATATTCAATTTGCTGCAATTGATACTGCAGCTGTAAAAAGAAATATGCAATATATTGATCAGTTAAAACAGCTATTAACGCATGAGGTTCCAGAAATACAAATTAGAGCGTTAAAGGGACTTTATGAAATTGGTGTCATTGATGAAATCGATCCTTATGTCCCATTTGTGACATCAGATATGTGGGAAGTAAGATTAATGGTTGCGAAAATCTTTAAACATGTGCCACTAAACTATTCCTATACTTATTTAGAACAGCTTCTTGAAGATGAAAATTGGTGGGTTCGTTCACAGGCAGCGAAAACAATTGCTGAAAATAAAGAAGGAATTGCAAAATTACAGCAATTTATGGAGTCCTCAAATGACCAATATGCAATTGAAATGGCACAGGAATCGGTAGTCAGAAAGCAGGGGAACAAATGAAAGTGTTTTTAGATTTTTGTATGTGGTTCTTTGGTGGAGCTATTCTGTTTTATATGTTATTTGTTATTGTTTCATATTGCACAATGTTTGTAATTGCTATGCTTGTTATGCGAAAACGCTATAAATTAGATCCGTCAGAGTATGATGACGCACATATAGATGCTTTCTACTCAAAACCAGTATCCTTATTAGTCCCTGCTTACAATGAAGAGGTTGGAGTTGTAGATACAGTCTATTCATTGTTAAATTTACGCTATCCGCAAACGGAAATTATCATTATTAACGATGGTTCTACTGACACTACACTGCAAACTGTCATTGAGCATTTCCGGATGAAGCCTGTTGATAAAATTGTTCGTACAAATATCCCTACAAAAGAAGTTAGACAAATCTATGAATCTGAAATTTATCAAAATTGTATTTTAGTAGATAAAGAAAATGGCGGTAAGGCGGATGCCTTAAATGTAGGTATTAATGTTTCTCAGTATCCTTATTTTTGTTCAATTGATGGGGATTCAATCTTAGATGAAAAATCATTACTTCGTGTGATGAAACCAATTATTTTATCTGATGGTGAAGTGATTGCGGCAGGGGGAAATATTCGAATTGCCAATGGAGCAAAAATGCAGCTTGGTTCCGTTACTGAATCACGCCTATCAAATAATTATTTAGTCATTATGCAAGTAATAGAATATGTAAGAGCCTTTTTAATGGGGCGAATCGCTTTAAGTAAATTCAATCTTGTGCTTATCATTTCGGGTGCATTTAGTGTCTTTTCGAAAGAATGGGCTGTGGAAGCAGGCGGTTATTCCACGAATATTATTGGAGAAGACATGGAGCTTGTCGTAAATATTCACCGTTTGATAAGAAAGAAGAAAGAAAAGAAACGTATTGAATTCGTTCCAGATCCTGTGTGTTGGACTGAAGCACCTCAAACATTGGGGGTCTTGCGAAATCAACGTAGACGTTGGCACCAAGGGTTATTTGAAAGCCTTTGGAAACACAAAACGATGACGTTTAACCCCAAATATGGCTTGATAGGTTTTATTGCATTTCCTTATTTTTGGCTAGTGGAATGTCTGGGGCCAATTGTTGAGCTAGCTGGTTATATTTATATAGTTGTAGCATTTTTCTTAGGGAAAATTTATTATGAGGTAGCTTTCATGCTGTTACTGCTTTTCGTTATTTATGGTGTTATTTTTTCAATTGCTTCTATATTATTCGAGGCATGGACCTTGAATAATTATCCGAAGAAAAGAGAGCTACTAAGAATGGTTCTTTTATCATTTACGGAAATCTTTTGGTATCGACCACTCACTCTTTTCTGGCGCTGTGAGGGATTAATTCGATTTGTGCTAGGAAAAAGCGATTGGGGCAATATGAAGCGTGCCGGCATCGCTGAAAAGGAGGAGAGTGTATGAAGCGAATATATATAGGGATTATAGTCGTTCTAATTCTATTTATCACACCTGTAGCATGGTGGTATTTAAGCGATGAAAAACCGTTGAACGTTGCCATTCTAGATAAAACAGTTCCGAATGAAACATATCGAGAGCATTTAGGTGTGAACTGGTTTTTAAACCATTATAAATATACGATCGATAATCGTCCGTATGATGTACAAAAGAATTACTACGGTACGATTCCAAATGATAAAACGAAAAAAGTATCAGAAAAAAAGTTTCCGACTGACTATAGTAATTATGATGTTATTTATTTGGCAGATACGTATGGTGTTTATAAGGATGATTTAAATGGAGGAAAGCGTCTAGGTAAACGCTCAGAAAAGATTGTCGGCGGCTTGGAAATGAACGAATGGCAGTCTATAGTAGCACGTTTAGCAAGCAACAAAAAAAGTATGCTAATCGCTGAATACAATACATTTGCATCACCAACTTCAGAGGCTGTTAGAAAAGAGCTACAAGATTATTTAGGGATTTCATGGTCAGGATGGATTGGGCGTTATTTTGATGAACTTGATTATCATAAAAATTCAGAAATTCCACAATGGGTTGTAGATGAACATGGTGATAATTGGCCATATAAAGGCGGTGGCTTTCTTCTATTTAATGAAATTACAGAAAAGCTGATTGTGCTAGAAATGGACAAGCATGTTAAAACAGAAGGCATTCAGGTGCAATTTACTGAAGAAGGGGAAAAGTTCTTTAATACCTCTGCTCGTTCGAAATATGACTATTGGTTTGATATTATCACGCCTAAATATGCGGAGGATGCGCTCGCTAATTATGAATGGGACCTAACAAAAGATGGGGAAAAACTATTAAAGGACAATGATATTCCACAGCAATTCGCTGCGATCGTTTCACAGGATAAACGCTACACGACAAGCTATTATTTTGCGGGAGATTTCAACGATATATCACGTGTTCCGAACCTTTACAAAATAAAGGGATTACCGACCATTTATAAATACGCTGAGAAGTATGCCGATAGCTCATTTTACTGGTCGATTTATATACCAGTTATGCATAAAATCTTTGAAACGTTTGAGCAAAAAGAGGTTAAAGAAACTGTTAATCATGAAAAATTAAATTATAATGCACGGATTAAAGGCGAATCATTTGAAGTTTTACGAGATGGAAAATGGGAGCCATTAGTCTTTAAGGGCGTTAATATCGGTATGGGGAAACCGGGAGCATTCCCTGGCGAGGCCGCTATTACGGAAGAAGAGTACTATCGATGGTTCCGTCAAATTGCTGAGATGAATGCCAATACGATTCGCGTTTACACCTTACATCCACCAGGTTTTTATCGGGCACTTGCTAAATACAATGAGGAAAACCCAGATAAACCGTTGTATGTATTGCATGGTGTGTGGATTAATGAGGAAGGCTTGGCGGAATCACTAGATGCTTACGATGATGCTACCTTAAAGGACTTTCAAGCTGAAATGAAGCGCATGGTAGACGTTATCCATGGTAATACTTATGTCAAGCCTGTAACAGGACATGCCTCAGGATTATATGATGTCGATGTGTCAAAATATATTATTGGCTGGGTGTTAGGCATCGAATGGTATCCACATATGGTTGTCGGTACAAATGAAAAACACGCTAATATAGGCGAATACAATGGGACGTATTTTGAAACGAAAAATGCTGCACCATTTGAGCATTGGTTAGCAGAGCAAATGGATCTAATTACTAAATATGAGAAGGACAAATATAACTGGCTCCGTCCAATGAGTTTCACAAACTGGGTAACAACCGACTTACTAGACCATCCATCTGAGCCTTCTCAGGATGAAGATTTAGTAGGCGTTAATCCAAATGTTATTTATACAAAGGGTGAGATGAAGACACCGGGACAATTTGCTTCCTATCATGTGTATCCATATTACCCTGACTTCTTTAACTTTGATCAAAAGTATTTAAATTATAAAGATTTCCGGGGCAATAAAAATAGTTATGCTGGATATTTAAAAGACTTACATGAAGCTCATCATATGCCTGTTCTTATTGCGGAATTTGGAATCCCAGCAGCCCGTGGTATGACACATGAAAATGTTTACGGCTGGAATCAGGGACATATGTCCGAACAGCAGCAGGGTGAAACACTTCAACATTTGTATGAAGATATTATGCATGAGGGCTTGCTAGGAGGTCTTGTCTTTACATGGCAAGACGAGTGGTTTAAGCGAACATGGAATACGATGGATTATGATGATCCAAATCGTCGACCATTTTGGTCCAATGCACAAACGAATGAGCAGCAATTTGGCGTACTAAGCTTTGATCGATTTAAAGTAAAGGTAGATGGCGATACAAAGGAATGGAAAGGTACACAAATGTACAATACCTCACCTTCTGACGCAACAGATTTTGCTGTCGACTATGATGAAAGATATTTGTATTTCAAATTAAAAAGTGATGTTTTAAAAACAGCTTCACCTCGTATTTTACTTGATGTAGTACCAAATCAAGGAAATACTTCGGCAACATCCATAAAAGATATGACGTTTTCAAATGGTGTAGATTTCATGGTGGAATTAAATAAAAATGGGGACTCTCGCGTTGTCATAGATGAATACTATGATTTCTATGATTATTTTTACGGTCATAATTTAAAGATGATTCCTCCTCGAATGGAAGCTGTCACAAAAAATAGTGGTAAATTTGCACCGATTAATTATGTATTAAATAAACAGCTATACTTACCAGAGCAAAAGATTACTACCGATTTTAGTTATTATGAAACAGGAAAGCTCCTTCAAGGGAATGCCAACCCAAAAACAAAAGATTATAATTCATTAGTAGACTATACGTGGACGGATGATAATGTGATTGAGCTACGGATTCCTTGGCTACTGATTCAAGCAAAAGATCCAAGCCAGCGTGAGTTTATGGGCGATTTATATAAAGATGGAGAGACCGCTTCTACGAAAGCCGATAATATTTATCTTGGTGCTGTCTTTGTAGACAAGGATGGTAAGGTAGTGAAATCTTTACCAGAGACAAAAGATCATGTCTTGCCAGCACTCTCGGCTTATTCTTGGGACAAATGGCAAGCGCCTAAGTATGAAGAGCGTTTAAAACAATCATATTATATTTTACAAAAATTATTTAAAGAGTATTAATGGAAGCTTAGGATAGACGAATTTGTCTATTCTAAGTTTTTTTATTACTTGATAGAAAATAAAGAAGAGTTTTGCAATTCCGACTATTAATAGAACTGTATATTCTCTCGATTGTTTATGGTAAATTACTAATAATACATTCGAGAAAGACACTTGTTTTTTTAAGGAGGACAATATCGTGAAGTTTAAATTTGGTTTATTGGCAAAAATTATTGTCGCAATTTTGCTAGCGGTAATACTTGGAAGCTTTATGCCAGAGCCATTTGTACGTATATTTGCAACATTTAATGGCTTATTCGGTAATTTTTTAAATTTTGTTGTACCACTTATTATTATTGCATTTATTGCTCCGGGCATTGCCCAGCTTGGGAAAGGCTCCGGGAAATTATTAGGCTTGGCAACATTCTTTGCCTACTTCTCCACAATCATTGCAGGAATATTCGCTTTTTTGGTAGCACGAAATGTGTTGCCCAATTTCATATCAAATGGTGCTATGGAAAGCATGAAAAACCCAGAGGAATTTTTAGCACAGGCATTCTTTAAAGTTGAAATGCCTCCATTAATGGGTGTTATGTCAGCATTAATTTTTGCATTTATCGTAGGGATTGGTATGACAGCCATTCAAAGCGATGTTATGAAACGCGGTTTTGAAGAATTTAATGTAATTATTGAAAAGTTAATTTCATTTGTGATTATTCCACTTTTACCATTTCATATTTTCGGGATTTTCTTGAATATGACATATGGAGGACAAGTAGCAAAAATATTATCTGTCTTCGCAATTGTCTTCGCACTTATAATTGTGATGCACTGGGTAATTTTGCTAGTTCAATACACTACTGCGGGAACTTTAAATAAGAAAAATCCACTTATGTTACTTCGAACTATGCTACCTGCGTATTTTACAGCATTAGGCACACAATCTTCAGCTGCAGCTATTCCAGTTACATTGCGACAATCGCAAAAAACGGGTGCTTCAGAAAAAGTAACGAATTTTACAATCCCTCTGTTTGCAACTATTCATTTATCAGGTAGTACGATTACAATCGTAACTTGTTCTTTAGGTGTTATGTTGATGAACGGTATGGATATAAGTTTTGCACAATATATCGGCTTTATATTTATGCTAGGTATTACGATGGTTGCTGCACCAGGTGTCCCAGGAGGAGGAGTTATGGCAGCATTAGGTTTACTGCAAACAATGCTCGGCTTCGATGAAACAATGGTTGCACTAATGATCGCACTCTACTTAGCACAAGATAGCTTTGGTACAGCTACAAATGTAACAGGTGATGGTGCATTAGCCATGATTGTCGATCGTTTCAATAAGAAAGGTTAATGAATAAAAGCAGAGTCGTGGATAGGGCAGTCAAAATCGTGGATAGAAGCGTCAAAATGACGGATAGAACTGCCAGAGCGACGGATAGGATTATCAAAACGACGGATAAAATCGTCAGTGACGGATAGAAATATCAAAGTGACGGAAAGAACTGCCCGAACGACGGAAAGTATGACTCAAGGCGGAAAGAACTGCCAATCCGACTGATATAACCACCTTAATACAAAAAAATCGCCTGCTACGGCGATTTTTTTGTTTAGGAGATAGTTAATTTTATTTGCTGAAATTTAATAAAAAATAACATTTATCTAGTTGTTTATCGAAAATGTATAGTTCTAAAGAAGTGGATTGTGTATTTTTTATAACTTATTTGTGTCGAGATGGTTATTTTTTCTCTTTATTATGGAATTGTTTAGAAAAAGTTTAGTTTTATTTAGTATGATATACATATTGAGGAAGTTTATGTTTTCGAATCTTAGGATTTGATGACTAAGAATGGGTGTGATATGAGGGGATTTTATGTACAAAGGTATGAATTGTTAAAGCTTTGAATTACGTTTTCACAATAACTTAGACAAAGGAGTAATTTGTTTATGGGAATAAAGATTGAGACAAAGGGATTAGCTTTATCAGAAAAAATCAAAACAAGAAGTGCCACAATTGGGGTTGTTGGACTAGGATATGTGGGGCTCCCTCTAGCCTTAGAAATCGTCAATAAAGGCTTTGGAGTAATTGGTTTCGATAAAGATAATAAAAAAATTACCAAATTAAAAAGTGGTGATAGTTATATTGCTGATATGTCTAACGCAATCATCGAGAAAGCGGTTAAAGAAGAGAAATTTGAGCCGACAAATGATTTTTCTAAACTCGTAAATGTAGATATCATTATTATTTGTGTACCGACGCCTACAAATGCAGATGGAACACCTAATATCTCGTATATTGTAGATGCAGCTAATGCAATTGAACAAAATATGTCCCCTAATACTTTAATTATTCTTGAAAGTACAACTTACCCTGGAACAACAGAAGAAGTAGTTCAACCGATCTTAGAAAGAGGTAACTTCATTATTGGACAGGATATATTTTTAGCTTATTCTCCTGAACGTGTGGATCCTGGAAATATAAATTTTTCAGTTTCGAATACGCCTAAAGTAGTTGGTGGTATTTCAGCAGCTTGTTTAGAAGTAACCAAGCTTTTTTATGAAACAGTGATCAATACAAATGTGTTTGCTGTAACAGGTCCAAAGATTGCTGAAATGGAAAAGTTATTAGAAAATACGTTTCGACAAATTAATATTGCCCTTGTCAATGAATTAAGTCAGGTTTGCCATAAAATGAATATCGATGTGTGGGAAGTGATTGAAGCGGCTTCGACAAAGCCTTACGGTTTTATGCCATTTACACCTGGCCCTGGGGTAGGTGGTCATTGTATACCAGTAGACCCTAAATATTTATTGTGGGCAAGCCAGCAGCATGGTGTTTCAGCGACATTAATTGAGACGGCAGATAAAATTAATGATTCTATGCCAAGCTTTGTAATTGAAAGATTAGAAAATTATTTAAATGCACATGGAAAAGAGATAGATGATGCAGAAATTGTAGTTATTGGAGTTTCTTATAAGCCGAATATTAATGATTTTCGGGAATCACCAGCATTACATGTTATTGACAAATTAATGGAAAAACGGTGTGGTCTAAAAGTTGTTGATCCATTTATAGAAACATTTACAGTTGGTAATAACATGTTTAACACAGTTTTACTTACAAAAGAGTTAATTCAAAAAGCGGATGCTGTAGTCATTTTAACGAATCATGCAGCTATTGATTATGCATTGATTGATCAACATGCTGCTTTAATTTTTGATACACGAAATACCCATTATTTGTTTAAAAATGAAAAATACCACAAATTATAGGGGGGATTCTGTGATCACGGGGCGGTTAAAATTATGTAGTCTATTAGTCATTTTATTTCTAGCTGGATGTCAATCGTCCGCTCAAACTAATCAGGTTCAACCGGTCGATTCAACAATTGAAATAAAGGAACCGGATGGAACGATGAGTGAAATTTATAGTCACGCGAGCATTCTTAGTCCAAAGGTAGCTTTAACCTTTAATGGACTTGCAGACAATGAAATAATGCAAAAATTATTAAAGGCTTTGGATCAAGCTAACATGAAGGCAACATTTTTTGTAGAAGGTACACGAGTTGCACAAGATCCTGAGTTAGTGAAGGCTATTTTAGCAAAAGGTCATGAAGTAGAAAATGGAACATTGACGTTTCCCGAAATGACTGATTTGAGTTATGAAGAAACATATAAAGAAATTTATTTAGCGAATGAGGTTTTTAAAGATAAATTAGGTTATACACCTAAATACGTTCGCAGTCGTTCCGGTGATTCAACGGACAATATGCGATTAGCAACTAAAACCTTAAATATGAAGGGAGTTGTAGGATCTTCCATTAATCCAAAAGATCGAAATATGCAAAGTGCTGAAGAAATAATGGATTATATTCATCGATTTATCAATAGTGGATCTATCATTCATTTAAATACGTACATTAACCCTGCAATTATTGATGTTATTCCATTATTGTCTCAATTTGGCGAAGAAAAAGGGTACGTTTTCTCTACATTAACGGACGTTTTAGATAAACAATATTTAGTAAAATCCTTAGAGGAAATTGAAGGCTATGATGCTATTAAAGTAAATCCGGATTATGAAAATGTAAAACCGAATTTGTACTATCGTAAAAATACTTCCAAAAAAGAAATTGCTTTAACCTTTGATGATTGGGCGAGTGAGGAGAGACTTAAAGAAATTTTAGATGTTCTTGATAAGTATCATGTTCAATCTACGTTCTTTTTAATTGGCAAAGGTGTGGAAAAGGATCCGCAATTAGCAAAATTAATTGTTGAGAGAGGCCATGAGGTTGCAAGTCACTCCTATAATCATCTTGATGTAACGACAATGACACCTGAAGAGCTCCAAGAGGATGTTGTAATGGCACATCAGGCCCTAACATATGCCTTGCAAGAAGAGCCTTTGTTGTATTTCAGGCCTAATAAAGGTGCTATTAATGAAGAATCAGCGAAAATTATTGCCGCAACAGGTGTCCAATCGATTGCGATGTACGATATAGCATCATTCGATTGGAATTTAGAATATACATCTCGAGATATTTATAATCGTGTGATGACTAGAATTGCTCCAGGAAAAGTGATTGTTATGCACATTTTAGACGGTACAAAAACAGTTGAAGCATTGCCATTAATCATTGAAAAGCTGCAAAAAGATGGGTATAGTTTTGCGAAAATGTCGACTTGGATTGAAGAAGATTCAAATAAGAAAGTGAATTGATAATCATGAATAAGAAAAAAGAGATTTTAACGATACCACGCGCTGATCGACGGATTTTATCGAATATTCCTGACCCAGAAAATGTACGAAGTCTCGTTGACCGACGGGGTGCTTCGTATCAAAAGGAAGAAATCGATCCTACAGATGTCAATGAAATATATCGTTTACAGCTGTTAAGTTTACGCTATGAAACTAATTTTGAAGTACAAATTAAAAGAGCAAAGCACAAGGTTAGTAACAAACATTATGCGGAGGATATTTCGGTTACAGGTATCCTTATATTTTCAAATAATCCTGATAATTTTGTAATAGACGAAATTATTACGATGAAATTTACTATACCTGGTGGTGCGATGCCTGAGGGCTATGAATCTAAGGTAAAGGTAAAAGCGAAAGTTGTTCGTCATTTTACGAAAGAAGTAGATGGTGAAACTAGATGCTATTATGCATGTGAATTTTTACAGCCTCTAAATGACTATATGACTAAAAAACGATGGGGACTATCAATCTTTATGGCAAGTATATTTTTATTAGTAGTTTCTCTAATCGTTATGTTAATGAGGGCTGAAAGTGTTATTTACTTCAGATTCAATAAATTCCTATATCTATATAGTATTATTGCTGCAACATTTCTTTTAAGTCGATATATATTTGGCATTTTCTATAGGAATGTACCTATAAATCCTAAATTTGAACCGGGCGTTTCTATTATTATTCCGGTGTTTAACGAAGAAGAATGGATTCATAGAACAATTTTAAGCTGTATTAATCAGTATTATCCTGTAGACAAATTAGAAGTTATTGTTGTAGATGATTATTCAACAGATAGAACTGAGGAAAAAGCTAATGAAATGATTGAACTTATTCATAGCGAGGGTGAGCGATTTAAAACAAAGAATCGCTTAAGTTTCCATAAGCTACCTCAAAATGGTGGGAAGCGTGAGGCTTTAGTGGCAGGGGTGCATCTTGCTAAACATGATTTAGTTGTTTTCGTAGATTCTGATAGTTTTTTAGAACCTCATGCCATTCGAAATTTAGTACAGCCTTTCCAAGATCCTAAAATGGGTGGTGTGGCTGGAAGAACAGAAGTTGAAAATAAATTTACAAATGCTCTGACAAAATTGCAAACCGTTCGCTATTATATAGCCTTTCGGATCATGAAAGCTGCTGAGTCTTGGTTTGATACAGTCACTTGCTTATCTGGTCCATTAGCATGTTATCGAAAAGAGCTTATTTTAAAGAACGAGACAGCATGGTTAAACCAAAAATTCCTTGGACAACCCGCAACATTTGGGGATGACCGTAGTATGACAAACTATATTTTGAAAACACATCGAACGGGATATCAGGACAATGCTGTATGTTCTACAATTGTTCCATCAGATACAAAAGTCTTTTTATCTCAACAAATGAGATGGAAACGATCATGGCTACGCGAATCGTTACGAGCATTTTTATTTATGTGGAAGAAGGAACCTTTTATGTTTCTTTTCTTCATCATCGGTTTAATCGTACCAATAGCAGCCCCTATTGTTGTTGTTTACAATTTACTTTATGTGCCAATTATGCATGGCGTTTTTCCAACTACGTTTTTAGTGGGCTTGTTATTGATGGCAATGCTAATGAGCTTAGCCCATCTTTTCTTTAGAAAAAGTAAATTGTGGACGTTTGGCTTTATCTTTGTACTTTTCTATGAATTTATTTTGCTGTGGCAAATGCCTGTTGCATGGGTTACATTTTGGAAATCAACTTGGGGAACGAGAGAAACACCTCAAGATGTCATCGCCAAAGAAAAGAAATTAGAAAAACAAAAATTACGAAAATCTCGATTTTCGATTCTAAAAATTAGCAAAATGGGTGAGAAGGAATGAGTGAAAAAAAAGTTGTATTAAATCCGGCTAAAAAGAATCGAAGGAAAATAATACGATCAATTGTTCAAACGATCATCGTTGTATTTTTAGCTGTTATTTTAATACGTGTTGTATTTTTAACTGATAAAAGGGTAGAGGAAACGGTTCCTTTAGTGAATAAAGATGGTTTCATCGCATTATCATATTTTGGTGTGAGCAGGGGTGAATCTCCTAAATATGTATCTAAAGAGAATTTGAGAAAACAACTTGCACTGCTTGAAAGTCAAGGCTATACAACTGTTACTCAGCAGGATATCTTAGATTTTTATCAGAAAAACAAACCATTGCCAGAAAAGGCGTTGTATTTATCATTTGAAGATGGACGTACAGATTCTAGTATATTCGCTCAAAACATCATGGAGGATCTAAATTATAAAGCTACCATGTTTACGTACGCCAATAAAATGGATACACGGGATAACAAATTTTTAAAGCCGAAAGACTTATTGCTCATGGAGAAAAGTGGCTATTGGGAGTTGGGCTCTAATGGGTACCGTCTGACATATATTAATATGTATAACGATAAAGGACAGTCGTTAGGTGTAATAGATGAAAATAAAGTGCCAAATAAAACGACTATCGAATATTATAATCATTATTTAATGGACTTTATTCGCAATCAATATATGATTCCAAGTGAAACGCGACAAGAAATGGAGAAGCGTATTCAAAAAGATTACAAGCTAATGCATGATATTTATAAGGAGGAATTAGGAGAAGTTCCTAAGGCCTATGCTATCATGCATGCCAACTCACTTTATAATAATATGGATTCGTTAGTTGAGAGTGCGAATAATAAAGAAATTAAGGATAGATTTAAAATGCATTTCAATTTGGAGCTAGGGGCATATAATGATGCGGATGCTGATCTCTACAATTTAAGTAGATTACAAGTATCCCCCTATTGGTCTACGAATCATGTGATGATGAAAATCCGCCAAGCTAGTAAGCAAAATGTAGAGTTTGAAGTCGGAGATCCTCAACGGGCAAAAGAATGGTCAGTATTGAGCGGTGCAGCAGAGTTTGAAAATAATGCGATTACGCTAACATCAGCACCTTCTAGTGAAGGTCGGGTAATATTGAAGGAAACACTTCCAGAGAAATATAATATAAACTTTGCCTTTAAAGGGAATGTCATAGGACAACAATCTATTTATTTAAACTATGATGAAAAATATAATAGCTATATTCGGGTGGCATTAATAGATAATGAGATTGTTGTTTCTGAAAAATCACCAGAATCGAGCGTTGTTGAGAAGGAACGATTTCCGTTAAATGAAATAAAGTGGAATAAAGAAGAGTATGCATTCAATAAGGCTACTGTATACGATTATCTGGATACGCAAAAAGGTTCTAGAATTGACGAGGAAGAGTATCCACGAAACTTAACAAAAACGAGAGTATTTAACATTTATGTAGAAAATGGTAAAATAAAGATAGATGTAGATAAGGTATTATCCAAGACAATTCAAGTAAATCCTGACATACAAGGATCTAAAATTGGATTTGGTGCGTTGTTCAGCAAAAAAGAAACGTCGCATGAACAGTATGCAGATGATATTTATGATACATTCATCGAGGATATTTTGATTACAGATGTTAACGATCATACGCTTTTTACTAACCAATATACGAATTTCGATAAAGTAAAGCACAAAACAATAACGTTATTTAATAATGTTGTTGATTTCTTTATTGAAACCTTCTAAAACGGGGGGAACTAAATTCAAGTGAAAAAAATTTTTCTGTTTATCTGTATAGCACTACTAGTTATCACAGCTTGTAGTAATAGCCAAGAAGCACCTGTTAAGGCAAAGGAGGGGTTTAAGCTCAAAAACAAGCTTCAATTATCTATTTGGTTACCAGAATGGCAAAATAAAGCTGCCATCGAGGATGTGAAAAATTCACAACAGGGCTTACAAGACATTCACGTTTTTGGTGCTTATTTTAATGAGAATGACCAATTATTATTAACTGAAGATGCGACAGAAACGTTGAAGCAAACACAGCAACAATTTAATGAATCACACCATGTTATTCTCACGTTAATTAACGATTATGTTAAAGATAACGCCCCATTAGTTCAGAAGGATAGTGCGTTATTGCATCGATTGTTTCAAGATAAATCATCAATGCAGCGACATATTGATAATATTATGCAAGTTGTTGAACAATACAATGTGAATGGTATCGAAATTGATTATGAAAAGGTTGCTAAAGAGGATCTCTCTAAGTACGTCCGTTTCATAGAGCAACTTTATGAACAGCTATTAAAAAAGGATGTTTCATTACATGTCGTATTAGAGCCTGGATTCCCATTTAATGTTAAATTACCGAATGGGCCTAAATATACAGTGATGGCTTATAATGTGCACGGATATCATAGTGGTCCAGGTGCAAAGGCAACCTATTCGTTTTTAAATGACTTAGTAAAAAAAATTAGGAAGTCTAATCAAAAATTAGCGATTGCATTTGCAACAGGCGGATTCGAATGGGTAAAACAAGGCAAGACGGTTGCTTTAACGGAGGTAGAAGCTGAGGAATTACTAAACAAAACGCAAGCTGTTAAAAATCGCGATCAAGCAAGTGGTGCGGCTTATTTCACTTTTTTAGATGAACAAAATGTTAAGCATGAAGTTTGGTACGCCGATCAGGAAACACTAAAAAAATGGACAGCGCATGTGCAAAAGAGAAGCTACAATGAGGTTGTTTTATGGCGTGCCGGAGGTCTAGGCTCAAAAACGTTACAATGGATTAATGAACAATCAGGGAAATGATTGATAGAATTTCTGAGTGACGGAAAGAAGGACCAGAGCGACGGGAAGAAGGGCCGAAGTGACGGATAGAAACCAGAGCGACGGAAAGAAGGGCCGAAGTGACGGATAGAAAAGCTAAAGCGACGGAAAAAAAGCCGAAATGACGGATAGAACAGCCATAGTAGTGGTAAAACCGCCAATCTGTAGGATAGAATCACTTAAGCCAAAAAAAATCGCCAGCTACGGCGATTTTTTTATTGGAATTGAGAAAGACGTGAAAAGAAATTGGTCACGAAGTCTAAAAATATTTTTTCAGACGGGGCAATCTCGCGGTTTACAGGTGAAATAATGCCGACTGTTCTTGGAATCGTAGGTGATTGAATCGGTACTTTTACTGTGAAACGGGCAGCTGAATCATACAGTGAGCTTTCTGGTAATAAGCTGACCCCGATGCCTGCAGCGACAAGACCCTTTAGTGCATCTAAGTCTTCACCTTCAGAGATGATGTTTGGCAAGAAGCCAGCTGCTCGACAGGCATCCATAGCTAGTTTATGTAAAATGTATCCATCTGGGAATAACACAAATAAATCGTTACGTAAATCAGCAAGCTGAATACTTTTCCTTTTAGCTAATGGATGTTTTGCTGGTAGTAATGCGGCGATATTTTCAGTAAATAAAATTGTTGAATGGATCGATTCGTCCTTTGGTGGAAGCGGGCCTAAAAAAGCTAAATTTAACTCGCGATTTTTGACTGCATCTATTAAAAAACGATAGGAGCCTTGACGGAGCTGGAATTGCAAATCTGGATATTCACGCTTAAAGGCAGAAATAACAGTTGGTAATACATAGCTAGCCAAACTCGTTGGAAAACCAATTTTTATGGTACCTTTAGCAGGATCTAAATATTCTTCAACTTGCTTTGCGGCAAAATCAATGGCTTTTAAAGCTGTAATTGTGTGCTCCAGAAATGTTTTTCCAACCGGTGTCAATTTAACATTTCGTCCTACACGTTCAAAGAGTGGTGTGCCTAATTCATCTTCTAAATTAGCAATTTGTCGGCTTATGGCTGATTGAGCAACATGAAGATGTTCGGCAGCTTCTGAAATGTGTTCCCGCTCAGCGACTTCCACAAAATAACGTAATTGACGTAACTCCACTAGAATTCACCCCTATTAATCGAAAAATACGATTGATTATACATTAATTATATACTATTTGAGATGAAAAATGATTGTAAATAAACATCTAAACTAGATCTCTATTGTGTAAATGCATTATCTTCTACAATAGACGCCTTCAGGAAGCTCTACTCTGCGCGAAAGCGAAGCGTCAGGCGGCAATGTTTAATCTGTAGCGAAAGCGAAGCGGCAGCTACAAAGCGCCCACCTGGAACGGAAATCAACCGTACGTTATGATGGTAAGTCTTAATTTTACGAACTAGTACTCTAAAGATTTCTTTTCTTTATTTGATTCCATTCTAATAAAAAAGGTTATAGTATTGATAGTGTTCTTTATGCATTTCTGTCACAAAACCGCTACAATTAGCGATTCCTAAGAGGTTTCCACTATGAGCTAGATGAAATCCGTTCTCAATTAGAATTATTTCATTGAAAATAAGGGGAGTCGATTCTCATTGTCAATAATGATTAGTAATAATCTGAAAATGCTTACAAACTCTTTGTTTTTAAGGATTGTTTTAAAGAAAATTGAAAGTGATTGAAATGGTTTGCATAGAGAACGATTTTCAGTTAAGATTAGAATGATGATAATTAAGGAATGGTTCACCATTCACTGAACACACTATGGAGGTATTTTCATGTCAACTTTAGTTATTAAAGATCTTCACGTTGAAATCGACGGGAAAGAGATTTTAAAAGGCGTAAACCTTACAATTAATACAAATGAAATTCACGCAATCATGGGACCGAACGGAACTGGTAAATCAACACTAGCTTCTGCAATCATGGGTCACCCTAAATATGAAGTAACTTCTGGTACAGTAGAACTTGATGGCGAAAATGTACTTGAAATGGAAGTGGACGAGCGTGCTCAAGCTGGTTTATTCCTAGCTATGCAATATCCTTCTGAAATCGCTGGTGTAACAAATGCTGACTTCTTACGTTCAGCTATTAATGCACGCCGTGAAGAGGGCGATGAAATTTCTCTAATGAAATTTATCCGTGAATTAGATAAAAACATGGAATTCCTTGAAATGAACGAAGATATGGCTCAACGCTATTTAAATGAAGGTTTCTCTGGCGGTGAGAAAAAACGTAACGAAATTCTTCAATTAATGATGATTAAACCAACATTCGCAATTTTAGATGAAATTGACTCTGGTCTTGATATCGATGCGCTTAAAGTTGTTTCAAAAGGAATCAATGCAATGCGTGGAGAAGGATTCGGCTGCTTAATGATCACTCACTACCAACGCCTACTTAACTACATTACACCAGACCATGTACACGTAATGATGCAAGGTCGCGTTGTGAAATCAGGTGGCGAAGAATTAGCACAACGTTTAGAAGCTGAAGGCTATGACTGGATTAAAAAAGAATTAGGTATCGAAGAAGAAACTGAAGAACAAGAAGCATAAGAGGGAGGACGAACTAGCATGACAGTGGAACTTAACTTGCCTGTAACAGTACAGGACGTGCGCTCGTTCTCAGAAGCAAAAGGTGAACCGGCTTGGTTTACAGAGCTTCGCGCGGCAGCACTAGACAAAGTAACTGGTTTAGATTTGCCAAAACCAGACAGAACAAATATTACAAAATGGGATTTCATGAATTTCCCAACTCATACTGTTGACAGTGAAGGATTTTCTTCACTTGATGCATTACCTGAAGAAGCAAAAGGTTTAATCGATCTTGAAGCACAAGAAAATCTTTATGTTCAACGCAATAACACGCCAGCTTTCATTAAAACATCACAAGAACTAGCTGATAAAGGTGTTATTTTTACAGATATTTTAACAGCGGTTCGTGAACATGGTGACCTTGTTAAAAAGTACTTTATGACAGAAGCTGTAAAAGTTGATGAGCATAAATTAACAGCTCTTCATGCGGCACTTGTTAATGGTGGTGTGTTCGTATACGTACCTAAAAATGTCATTATCGAACAGCCGCTTCAAGTAGTATTCTTAAACGATAATGCGGAAGCTTCATTATATAACCACGTGTTAGTTGTAGCTGAAGCAAATTCGGCTGTAACGTATGTTGAAACTTATATTTCAACAGTTGAAGAAGCACAAGGTCAAGCAAACATTATTGCGGAAGTAGTAGTTCAAGACAATGCACAAGTTACTTATGGTGCGGTTGATGTGCTTGCGAAAGGATATACTACTTATGTAAATCGTCGTGCACGACTAGCTCGTGATGCGAAAGTAGACTGGGCTCTTGGCTTAATGAATGACTCAGATACTATTTCTGAAAACATTACACATCTAATCGGTGACGGTTCTCATGCTGATACAAAAACAGTGGTTGTTGGTCGCGGTGAACAAAAACTTAACTTTACTACTGAAGTTCGTCACTGGGGTAAGAACTCAAATGGTCATATCTTAAAGCATGGTGTAATGAAAGATGCAGCACAATCAATCTTTAACGGTATTGGCTACATCGAACACGGTGCAACAAAAGCCGATGCACAGCAAGAATCACGTGTATTAATGCTTTCTGAAAAAGCTCGTGGCGATGCTAACCCAATTCTATTGATTGATGAAGATGATGTAACAGCAGGACACGCAGCATCTGTTGGTCGAGTGGATCCACTACAACTTTATTACTTAATGAGTCGTGGTATCTCGAAAGCAGAAGCAGAGCGCCTTGTTATCCATGGATTCCTTGCGCCAGTTGTTACGCAATTACCAATCGAGGGCGTACAAAAGCAACTGACGGAGGTTATTGAAAGGAAAGTTCGCTAATGATGAATAAAGACATTAAAAGCTATTTCCCAATTTTAAATCAGGAAGTAAACGGTCATAAGCTTGTTTACCTTGATAGCGCAGCAACTTCTCAAAAACCTATTCAAGTGATTGAAGCAATGAAACAATATTATGAATTTGATAATTCTAATGTTCACCGTGGTGTGCATACATTAGGTAATCGTGCAACTGACAAATATGAGGGTGCACGTGAAAAGGTTCGTAATTTTATTAATGCTACATCAACACAAGAAATTATTTTTACACGTGGTACTACAACTGCTTTAAATACAGTAGCATCAAGTTATGGTCGTGCTAATGTGGCTGAAGGTGATGAAATTGTCATTACCCACATGGAGCACCATTCTAATATTATTCCTTGGCAACAGCTAGCGAAGGAAAAAAATGCAACGTTGAAATATATTGAGCTTGAAGCAGATGGCACACTTAACCTAGAAAAGGTTCGTGCGACAATTACACCTAAAACAAAAATTGTGTCGGTGTCAATGGCGTCAAACGTCCTTGGAACGATTAACCCAATTAAAGAAATCGCTCAAATCGCACATGCTAACGGTGCTGTAATGGTAGCGGATGGTGCACAAGCAGCACCACATATGAAAATTGATGTACAGGATTTAGATGTAGATTTCTTAGGGTTCTCAGGGCATAAAATGTGCGGACCAACTGGAATAGGTGTACTATATGGTAAAAAAGAACACCTTGAAAAGATGGAGCCAATTGAATTTGGTGGCGAAATGATTGACTTTGTTGGACTTTATGATTCGACGTGGAAGGAATTACCATGGAAATTTGAAGGTGGAACTCCTATTATTGCAGGTGCAGTAGGTTTAGGAGCTGCTATTGATTTCTTAACTGAAATAGGGCTAGATAACATTGCGGAACATGAGCATAAGCTTGCAGGCTACGCGATGAATCAGCTTGAAACAATTGACGGACTTAAAATTTTCGGCCCACGTGACCCAATGAAGCGTTGTGGTCTTGTAACGTTTAACCTAGACGATGTACATCCACACGATGTAGCGACGGTTCTTGATATGAACGGTATTGCAGTTCGTGCAGGACATCATTGCGCTCAGCCACTAATGAAATGTCTCCAACAAGTAGCGACAGCGCGTGCAAGCTTCTATCTGTATAACACGGAGGAAGATATTGACCGCCTAGTTTCAGGATTACGTTCTGCGAAGGAGTATTTTGGCGATGTCTTTTAATAATTTAGATCAACTATATCGTTCAGTCATTATGGATCATTATAAAAATCCTCGTAATAAAGGATCTATTGAAGATGATGCTGTAACGATCGATATGAACAATCCGACTTGTGGAGACCGTATTCACTTAACGCTAAAAGTGACTGACGGTATTGTAGAGGATGCGAAATTTGACGGCGAGGGCTGTTCGATTTCGATGTCTTCTGCATCTATGATGACACAGCTCATTAAAGGGAAAAAAGTTGAGGAAGCACTAGAGCTTGCTGATATTTTCTCTAAAATGATGATGGGTGAGGATTATAGCGATAAATACGACCTTGAGGATGTTGAAGCACTACAAGGTGTTTCTCAATTCCCTGCACGTATTAAATGTGCTACATTAGCTTGGAAAGCGATGGAAAAAGGTGTAAATCTTTAATAAATTCTAATTTTGAGTGAAAGTCACAATATGTGCTTTCACTCGAAGTAAGATATCTGTGCTTTAAACAAAATAACAATAATACATGAACGGAGGAGAAAAAATGGCTAAAAAAATGCCTGATATTGGCGATTACAAATACGGATTCCATGACAAGGACGTATCAATTTTCCGTTCAAAACGTGGTTTAACTGAAGAAATCGTCCGTGAAATTTCTACTATGAAACAAGAGCCAGAGTGGATGCTTGAATACCGCTTAAAAGCACTTGAAACTTTCTATACAAAACCAATGCCGCAATGGGGTGGCGACCTAGGAGATTTAGATTTTGATGAAATTACGTATTACGTAAAACCATCAGAAGCTACTCAAAAATCTTGGGATGAAGTACCTGATGAAATTAAAGCTACTTTTGATAAATTAGGTATTCCAGAAGCAGAGCAAAAATACCTTGCAGGTGTATCTGCTCAGTACGAATCTGAGGTTGTTTATCACAATATGAAACAAGACCTTGAAGATCTTGGTATTGTGTTCAAAGATACTGATTCAGCTTTACGTGAAAACGAAGATATTTTCAAACAATACTGGGGCAAAGTGATTCCTTACACTGACAACAAATTCGCTGCACTAAACTCAGCTGTTTGGTCAGGTGGATCATTCATCTATGTACCACCAGGTGTAAAAGTGGAAACGCCATTACAAGCTTACTTCCGTATTAACTCTGAAAACATGGGTCAATTCGAACGTACGTTAATTATTGTAGATGAAGGCGCTCATGTACACTACGTTGAAGGTTGTACAGCTCCTGTTTACACAACAAACTCTTTACACTCAGCTGTAGTAGAAATTGTTGTACGTAAAGATGCATACTGCCGTTATACAACGATTCAAAACTGGGCAAACAACGTTTACAACCTAGTAACAAAACGTACAGTTGTTGAAGAAAACGGTACAATGGAATGGATCGACGGTAACATCGGTTCTAAGTTAACAATGAAATACCCAGCTTGTATCCTTAAAGGTGAAGGCGCTCGTGGTATGACATTATCAATCGCATTAGCAGGTAAGGGACAACACCAACACGCAGGTGCGAAAATGATTCATATGGCGCCAAACACATCTTCAACAATCGTTTCTAAATCGATTGCAAAACAAGGTGGTAAGGTAACATATATGGGTCAAGTTCGTTTCGGCCCTAAAGCAAGTGGTGCACGTGCTAACATCGAATGTGATACGTTAATCATGGACAACCAATCTACTTCAGATACAATTCCATACAACGAAATCTTAAATGATAATGTTTCTTTAGAGCATGAAGCGAAAGTTTCAAAAGTATCAGAGGAACAATTATTCTACTTAATGTCTCGTGGTATTTCTGAAGAAGAAGCGACAGAAATGATCGTAATGGGCTTCATCGAGCCATTCACAAAAGAATTACCAATGGAATACGCAGTAGAAATGAACCGTCTGATCAAGTTTGAGATGGAAGGTTCAATCGGTTAATACGCCGATATTCGTTGGTAAATTAGGATTTTAGCGCTAAGGCTAAAACCCATATTGCCCAACATATTAAAATCGAGTGCATTGCGCTCGATTTTTTTTATGTAGATGTTGTTTACATAGCTTAACGACTTATATGACGTGGAATAAAAACTTATGAAGCAGATCATGAATCGACAAACTTTAATTTGAATATTTTATGAACACTTTATCAAAATATATAGTTCTTTTAAGTGAAAAGGTACTTAATTATAAAATGTTTATTATATTTAGAGCTATTTATATATATATTTTGCGACAAAACATAACAATGTAATGTAACTTTTAGCATATTCATACATAGTTTGCTTAATTTTCAATCCGTAGCTATCATACGAGTAGAAATACATTTTTCATGAGAAGGAGACTACTTATATGAACTTTACAAAATTAAGTAAACGTAAAAAGGGATTAAGTGCTGCCGTATTAGCGGCTGGAATTATGGGGATTGCAATGGCACCAAATGCATCTGCACATGGGTTTGTAGAAAAACCAGCTAGCCGTGCTGCATTATGTAGCCATAGTTATGGTGCGCTTAATTTGAGTTGTGGAAGGGTTATGTACGAGCCACAGAGCTTAGAGGCTAAAAAAGGATTTCCGCAAGGTGGACCAGTTGATGGTAAAATAGCATCTGCAGGAGGTCAGTTTGATGGCATCCTCGATCAACAATCTGTAAATCGCTGGTTTAAGAATACGATTACAGGGGGATCGAATACCTTTACATGGAAGTACACTGCATCACATTTAACAAGCAAATGGCACTATTATATTACGAAAAAGGGATGGGATCCTAATAAACCATTAACTCGTGCTGATCTTGAGCCAATTGGAACTATTGAACATAATGGTACCGAAGCATCAACTAATTTAACTCATACAATTAACGTACCAACTGATCGTAGTGGCTACCACATTATTTTAGCAGTTTGGGATGTAGCGAATACTGCAAATGCTTTCTATAATGTAATTGATGTTAATTTAGTGAATAATGTGGATGTGGATAAGGAAGCTCCAACTCAGCCAAATGGATTACAGGCTACGAAAGTCACTGCTAACAGTGTCGAGCTAAAATGGAATTCTTCTACAGACAATGTGGGTGTAAAAGAATATCAAGTATTCCGTGATGGTAAAGCAATTGGATCTGTACCGGGAACAACATTCACAGATAAAAATTTAAAAGCGAATACAAAATATACATATACAGTAAAGGCAGTGGACGCAGCTGGAAATGTTTCTAAAGAAAGTGAGTCTATAGCTGTAGAGACAATGAATGCAGTTCCAGACACGGAAGCACCAACGCAACCAACTTCACTTCACACGATGGGCGTAACAGCCTCAAGTGTAGATTTAATGTGGAGTGCATCAGAGGATAATGTAGCAGTTGACCATTATGTTATATATAGAGGGACACAAGCAGGACAAATGACTGTAGTTGGAACATCGAAAACTACATCTTTTAAAGACATGAATCTACAATCAAATACAACATATAACTATGCAGTCACTGCGGTTGATACAGCTGGAAATGAATCTAATAAAAGTTCCGTTTTCACTGTGACTACAAAAGAGCAAGGGGCGTCTTATGAGCAATGGAGCCCAATTAAGGCATACACAAAAGGTGATAAAGTAGAGCATCAAGGTAAAATGTATGAAGCTGTACAAAGCTATCAAGGATATGGAGATCCAAATTGGATATTCGCATTGTCTTTATGGAAAGAAATTAAATAATCTGCATAGACTCTTGAGGAAAAAGCAAGAGTACGGAGCGTTTAGATGGAAGGAGACGAACTTTTGAAGTTCGTCTCTGTTCTTTTTGATCTTCAAGGTAAGTACCTAATGTTGTTTTGGTGGTTCAAAGAGTCGTTATAAAGTTGAGAAAAAAGGGTTGGAAAATTATCAGTTGGAATATTTAATACCATAAACGATTCATACATAGAAATATTGTCTTTTTCCCTACGACTTCTAGTCGCATAGGCTATTTTATTGTTTTCTGAGTTTGTTACGACTAACTGCGATTCATCATTAGAAAACGGTACCCAATTATGCCCAAAAAACGGTAATAAAGCATTTATATGCCCGAATGTATGATTAATTAAGTTAAAGTTTCCTAGAAAATTATCAAAAATTGATTGAGTTAAGTTTTCACCCAACATTTGAGGGGGTGTCAATGCAGGTAATAGTTCAGGATGACCGTAATTTTGAGTTTGCTTATGTGTTATGTCCGGGCTTTTTGAAAAAAAAACAAAAACCATACAGCGTGATTTTGCTCGTCCGCTGCTGCACGTCGAAATCTTTCTTTAATCATTGGATCATTTGCTTTGTCTGCTATATCTAAATAAAAATCAACGGTTTCTTGTTCATCTTTAAAAGCAAACTCTATTCCGGCTCTATAGTTGTCCGGGCATTCCTCGATTATTTGATAAGAAGGATTTCTTCCTGTTAAATTCGTATAAATTTTGCTAAATTCCTCGAGATGGCGTATTTCATCTTTTTGTATCTCAAGTATTCTATTCTTTTCATCTTCAGTAGGTGCCATCTTAGCTAATTTCTCATAACAAACAACAGCACTATATTCACCGTTAATTGCTTTCTGAATATCATTTGCAAGTGGAGCATCATTTAGCATAGGAAAAGTACTATTATGCTGTGGAGCATAATGATAATAGTATTGATTTGGATACATCATTGTCCTCCTTTTATTTCAGCTGATTCGAGACGCAATTATGTCGAGGCATAATTGATCCATCACCTTATCTTATGCTTTGTGTATAGGTAATTGTGAAAAGTCATTTCAGAACAATACAGTACCCCTTTGCCTTTTTCTATACTCGATATTTAAGCTTAAACTGTTGAGGTTTCTTTTTATTATATAAAATCGTCACCCATTGGCCCTCCTCAAAAAAAGAGCGATTTTTTGTATATGTCCACACTTTGCCTGTGACTGTGATTGGTTTATTTTGTAAAGAGGTAAATTGTACTGTTAACTTCACTCTACGCTGAGATTCTCCTTTGGCATATGTAATCTCATGGCCGACTGTTCGGTGTGAAAAATCACTTTCGATAATTTGTGCGTTCATTTCAATCCATTCAATTTTTTGATATTTCAATGGTAGTAGCCATAGTATGAGAATGATTAGGATGAAGATAACCAAACCAATAAGAATAAACATATGCGTCCCCATTTCTTTATTATTAGAATGTTAGAATATTAAAGCTTCAGGAAGATTACATTAAGGTTTTAAACAAATAGATCAACTTAAGTAAGGCAAGAAGGGATTTTATTAGAGAATGGCCTATATTATAGAAATTATAACGTTATATAGGTAGTATTTGTAGTCTTATTATAATGAAAGGAGGTCAACAAACTGCAGATCACTTTTTGTGATGTTATTTCTTTTTTTTAAAATAATTGACTTCTTTCTGTGTTGTAACTATAATGGTTACAGGTAAGGGCGATGAAGATTAAAATTAGCAGTCGTTTTACAATCGCTGTTCCTACATTAATTATTGGTGATGAAATGATCCAAGAATTCGCTAGTAAAGAAGGTAAATTTAGATTGAAACAGTAGCGTGTAAAATGAAGCTACATGTAAAAGTCTATATATAATTAATTAAATTCGGAGGAAATACAAATGTCAGTAACAACAAATTTAAAAGAAGCAATTATTAATCGTCGTTCAATCCGTAAGGTGAAAAAGAATGATGCGATTACGAAAGAAAAAATTGAAGAATTATTAAAAATCAGTGTACATGCACCATCTTCATTTAATATGCAAAGTGGCCGTGTCGTTGTTTTAATGGATCATGAACATGAAAAGTTTTGGGATATTGTGAAAGAAACAATACGTGCGCGTGTACCGGCTGAAAATTTTGCAGCGACTGAAGAGCGTTTACAAGGATTTAAAGATGGTGTAGGAACAATCTTGTTCTTTGAAAACCAAGCAACAATCAAACAAATGCAAGAAAATGCTCCTTCTTATAAAGAGCAATTCCCATTCTGGTCACATCAAGGAAATGCAATGTTACAATACGCAACATGGATGTCTTTAACTACAGAAGGAATTGGCGCATCTCTTCAGCACTATAATCCAATTATTGACGAGGAAGTTAAAGAAACTTGGAATATCCCTGCAGAATGGAGCTTAGTAGCACAAATGCCATTTGGTGAACCAAATGAACAACCAGGAGAAAAAACTTCTTTACCTTTTGAAGATGTAGTGAAGTTTTATTAATTAAATAAAGTGACGCAAATAAACCCGGTTAAGTGGACGTAATACACTTAACCGGGTTTTAACATATTAGTCAAATGAAAACTCGTATCCTACATAGTTAAAAACATTAGTAAATGCTATATTTTCTGCTACAGCGATAGATGGTTTGTTTGAGTCCATACAATCCCAATATGGAATCGAATCTTGTGCTAAACAATCTTTTACAAAGTAGTGAGCTAACTTTTGGGCTAATTTATTTCCTTGATGAGCATCTAATGTTTCAATGTCAATACAGTGGACATTTTCAACGACAAAGCCTGAAAAACAAAGACTAACAATGTGATGATCGTAAACGATACAGTATCCGAGCCCTTTACTCAAGAAACACTCAACAGAAGACCAAAACGAAAGAATTTTTGAATGTAAAAATTCAGGATTTTTAATTACGTTATCGTTAAATAGAGCGTTATCGATTTTTAAAACAGTGTAATCTTCTTTAATATCTGGCTCGCTATTGGCTTTATAGTTTTCTTTATGAAGCTTATATACTCTTTGCTTCCAACTACCAAGTTCACGATGTTTAAATATGTTTTCAATCGTTTGATTCCACTCTGGATGATTACCAATGCCTTCAAAGTAATGTAACCCCACTTTCTTCGCTTCAGGTACAATTACTCGATCAACAAAACCATTTATCTGATTATTAAACTGTTCATTTTTTTCATTCCCTATAAATAAAAATCCATCATTGTTGCCTAACCAAATAAGTGCTGATTGAGGAGTCTCGATTTGATCAACAAAAATTCGCCCAGGATTCACTCCCTCTACTATCGCTTTTACTTCTAATTGCCCTTCCTCATTTAGTAACCTTTTACACCTGTAAAATTCATTTTGCTTTAGCTCAATAATCATCTCAATCAAATCCCCTTCACGTTAAATTGACTCATCACCAAAGTTAAGAATGACATTTATAAAAACGTATATTATGCGTATAAGTTGATTGGAGTGGAGGCTGGGCGACTCCTTGGGGATTAGCGATAGGGGAACGAAGGCTAAGAACATCACATCCTGTGATAACGCCTTCGTGACCAACATCATGCTGCTGTCGCTGCGTTAACACTACGCTTTCGCGCAAAAAACATCTGTTGGCCCGAGACCCTGGAGCGAGCAAATAGGGGAACGAAGGCTAAGACCATCACGTCCTGTGATAACGCCTTCGTGACCAACATCGTGTTGGCCCAAGCGGCTCATCGGACGCCCCCAGGAAGCTTTGCTCTGTAGCGAAAGCGCAGCGTCAGCAACAAATGTTTTCTGTAGCGAAAGCGAAGCGACAGCAACAAAGCGCCCAGCCGGAACGGAAATCAACCCCACGCTTTAATAATAATCCTAAATTTTATTATAAAGGTAAATTATGGTAATGTGCAATTTTGCCTTGTTTATGAGATATGTTTTTTACGATACGTTCATATTTCGTTAGAAAGTGTGTGCTATGATATTGTACATAGAGGAGGGAGTCACATGATTATAGTTGGATTAACTGGTTGGGGTGATCACCCTTCACTTTATAGTGGAGTGACTGCCTCGAAAGACAAATTATTCGATTATACAGGCCATTTTTTAACGGTTGAAGTTGATACTTCGTTTTATGCAATACCTTCTATAGAGAATGTTCGAAAATGGTGTGAGGACACACCCGAAAATTTTCGTTTTGTTGTGAAGACCTATCAAGGAATGACTGGGCATTTACGTGGTGATATACCGTTTGACTCGAAGAATGACATGTTTAATGCCTTTATCGAATGTGCAAATGAATTTAAACGCCATGGGAAGCTAGCGATGGTACTAGCGCAATTTCCACCATGGTTTGATTGTCAGACTAAAAATGTACAGTATCTATTGTATATTAGACAGCAGCTTAAAAGCTTTGACGTAGCGATTGAGTTTCGTAATCGAACATGGTATGCGGACAATGTCGTGCAACAAACGATGGATTTTTTACGAGAGCATCAATTTATTCATACAATTTGTGATGAACCGCAGGCTGGTGTTGGTTCTGTACCATTTTATCCTACCGTAACTGCGACGAAGTCACTTATACGTATTCATGGACGTAATATTCATGGTTGGCGCAATACTGGCAATGCCGAAAATTGGCGGAAGGTTCGTTTTTTATATGATTATAATAATGAAGAATTGCAGCAGATCGGGGAGCACATAAAAGAACTCCAGTCAGAAGTACAGGATCTATATGTATTATTTAATAATAATTCAGGACTACATGCCGCGAAAAACGCCAAGGAATTACAAGGAATTTTAGCGATTAGGGATGAAGGGTTAGCGCCTAAACAATTAAACATGTTTGAAGGGGAACTTTAATGGAATTTATTCTTTTAGTTATCATTGCATTATTATCTGGGGTAATTGGCTCGTTGGTTGGGCTTGGCGGCGGAGTTATTTTAGTTCCAGCAACATTATTTGTGGGGCTAAATCTAGGGATGATTCCAGATATCACTCCTCAAAAAGTGGTTGGTTTATCTGTTGTCATGATGATTTTCACGGGGCTTGCCTCTACGTTAAGCTATATGAAATCTAAAACAGTTGATTATAAAAGTGGTTTCATATTTTTTATAGGGAGTATTCCTGGAACAATGCTGGGCGCATGGGTAAATAAGGGGCTCGATTTACCATCATTTAATTTGTATTTTGGTATTTTACTCATTATTTTAGCGACGATATTACTTGTGCGTGATCGATTGAAACCTGTAGAATGGTTTGTAAAAAATGGTATGCAACAGGAATTTGAAGACAAAGAAGGAAATACTTTTGTATATGGGTATCCAATTTGGTTTGCCATTACATTAACATTTGCGATTGGCTTTGCCTCTGGATTATTTGGTATCGGTGGGGGTTCGATGATCGTGCCTGCTATGATTATTTTATTTTTATTCCCACCACACGTTGCCGTAGCAACATCGATGTTCATGGTATTTTTATCGTCTCTTGTTAATTCAGCGAGTCATATTTATTTAGGACATGTACCATGGCTTTATACGATTCCTGTTATTCCAGGCGCATATATTGGAGCAAAGCTTGGGGCAGCATTAAATAAAAGAATTAAATCAGATACGCTTGTAGTAGCACTTCGAGTTATTTTATTATTATTAGGAATTCGCTCTATTATTGAGGGATTATTGTAATATTGAGGATACGCATCAAAACGTGTGGTTGATTTCCAACTGGGGGCGCCGAGCCTCCTTATATACAAGATATACTCAAATGTCATCCATAATTTTTGGTGATGACTTTATACTGACGAAGGTCTGATAGAAAAGGAAGCTATTTTAAAGAAGAGGTGGCTTAATTGCTGGAAAAAATTCATATTTTTCACACGAATGATTTGCACAGTCATTTTAAGTATTGGCCACGAATGGTAAGCTATGTGAAAGAAACGCGTACTAAGCTTACAATTATGGGGGAAACAAGCTATTTATTTGATGTTGGTGATCATTTGGATCGTTCAGATATTTATACAGAAGCAACGGTCGGTAAGGGCAATGTGAGGTTATTGAATGAAGCAGGCTACGACGTAGTGACAATTGGTAATAATGAAGGTATTACATTGTCCCATGAAGAGCTGTACCATTTGTATGATGAAGCAACTTTTGACGTAGTAGTTGCCAATGTCAATGCTTCACATGAAACAAATCCTGCGTGGATGAAGCCATATGTTATACTAACAACTGATTATGGCACAAAGATTGCAGTGATCGCAGCGACTGCTATGTTTGAAGTATATTATAAGGAATTAAACTGGGAGATAGATGAAGCACGAAGCACACTCATTCGCTTAGCACATCAGCTTCGTGAAGAAGTAGATATTATAGTTTGTTTGTCTCATTTAGGGATAACAGAGGACGAGCTTTTAGCTGAGGAATGCCCTGAAATAGATGTTATATTCGGCTCCCATACACATCATGTTCTCCCTAATGGAAAGCTCATTAATGGCGTTTTGTTGACAGGTGGAGGGAAATTTGGGCAATATACTGGCCATCTTATGTTAGAATATGATACAAAATCTAGAGGAATTGTTGAAAAAAAGGATACTTTAATTCATAATAAAGATTTGCCTACGATTAAAAATGAAAATGAAATCGTTGAATCATTAGAAAAAGAAGGCAATCGATTACTTGATATTCCAGTATTTACAACAGAAAAATCGTACAATAAGGAATGGTTCCATTATTCACAGTTATCCGATTTATTCGCGCGTGCCATTTTAGAGAAAAGTGGAGCGGATTGTGCGTTGTTTAATGCGGGTATTTTTTTAGATGGTTTACCAAAGGGAACAGTGACTGCATTAGATTTACATCGAATTTTCCCACATCCTATCAATTTATGTACGATTGAATTGACAGTTGCTGAAATGAAAGAAATTTTTCTGCAATCTAAAAACGAAGAATGGCCGTATATTGAGCTAAAAGGATTAGGGTTTAGAGGCGTTATTTTTGGGAAGATGTTAACTTATGGCTTTTCAATGAATGAAGATCGCCAATTACTTATCAATGGGAAGCTTGCAGATAATGATCGAAGCTATAAATTAGTAACCCTTGATTTGTTTACATTCGGTTATTTTTATCCAAGTTTTAAATATGCTAAGAAAAAATATATTCTACCAGAATTTTTGCGAAACATTATGATAGATTATGGGCAAAAATTTCTTTAAGTAATAGTCGTTAAAACGCTTTTAGAATGGATTGGGGAAAAGGTCATGCGGTTAATTTCAATCGATGTATTAAAAGAAGGAATGGTATTAGCAAGAACCATTTGGAATGAAGCGGGGCACCCTCTTTTAAAGAAAGATGTTGTCATTAATGAACGGATCATTCAGAGACTTCAACAATTAAATATGCATTATTTATATATTGACGATAAAATTTCTGAGGGAATTGAGGTACAGGAAACAGTTCCAACCGTTATTCGAAATAAAGCAATTTCAACCATTAAAGCTTCTTTCCAATCAATCAATGGTTTAAATCCATTAAATGCCTCTTATGTGCTTGACCAACAATCAAAAGCAATTGTTACAATTGTCGATGAGTTACTATTGGCGGTAAGAGGTAATGATGAAATTCTAACAATATTAACAGATGCGTATTTATTTGATGAATATTTATATCAACATTCTTTTCAAGTTACGTTATATTCGATAGCGATTGCTAAAGAGCTTGGCTATTCAGCGGAGGATTTACGTTTAATTGGAATTGGTGCTTTGTTACATGATATAGGTAAGATTATGGTGCCGAAAGAAATTTTGACAAAACCTGGCCGCCTTACGTGTGAGGAATTTGAAACAATGAAGCAGCATACTCGATATGGGTTTGATTTGTTACGTAATTTACATTCTATATCATTGATTGTTGCACATTGTGCCTTCCAACATCATGAACGGATTGATGGGAGTGGCTATCCCCGAGGCTTAGTTGATTTTGAAATCCATCCATTTGCCAAAATTATTGGGGTAGCAGACGTTTTTGATGCAGTGACTACAAGTCGTGTATATCGTGAAAAAATGCTACCTTCTCAGGGCCTGGCAATTCTAGAAGCAGGCGCTGGAACTATATACGATGCACGTATTGTGCAAGCGTTGAAAAAATCAGTTGTCCATTATCCTAACGGTGTTATTTTGAAATTATCGGATGGACGTCGAGGTATTGTATCAAGACAAAATACATTGAATGCTGCATTACCGTGGATTCGTATTTTTGAAGAGCAAAATCAACTATTGACAGCTACATACGAAATTAATTTAGTGGACTACCCAACCGTATTCATTGAAAGCGTTGAATCGGATTATGTTGGACCATCGAAAATCGAATAAAAATCTTCTCCTGTTCATATTTTATGGAACAGGAGGAGATTTTTTTGTTTTTCCCTCGAAAAAGGATGAAATTACGATCATATAGTAATTATGGTAACTATAGAAAAAAGGGCAGTCGGTTGAATAAATTAACCCTAGTAGTTGTGTTAATGATTATCGGTGTTTTTTTATTTATTTATTATTTAAATGAGAAGCTTATGCCGACATACTTAGATTATGCAGAAATACAAACGGCTAAGATTGCATCTTCCGTTGTGAGTAAAGCGATTGATTCGCGTACATCAAGTGTTATGGATGTTAATGATATTCTTGTAGAAGTATCTCCTGGCAATCATGATGATTTGAAAATTAATACAGAAACGATTAATCGAGTTCGAACAGAAACGGTCAATCAAGTAAAATTGTATTTAGAGCAAGCAGAGCAAGGGGAACTGTCGCATTTACCAAATCTTGATAATGTTGATTATGATTATAACAAGATTAATGAAGGGAATGGGGTAGTTTTTTATATGCCGTTGAGTCAGGCAGCTAATATCCCTTTAATTGGGAACTTAGGACCTAAAATTCCGATACGCTTTCATGTCATTGGTAATGTGCATAGTGAAGTTACTTCCTCAATAAAAGAATATGGTATTAATAGCATATACATGGAGATAGGGGTTCATATAGAGGTAAATGTGCAAATTATTGTCCCTTTTGCTAGTAAAACTACAACAGTTACTCAGGATATTCCGGTGGCGATAGGCTTTGTAAGGGGGAAAGTTCCAGATGTTTATTCAAATGGTAGTAAAGAGGCACCTTCAATTCAAGTACCTATCTCTCCTAAAAAGTAGAAATGTTTGCCTTCTTTCAGCGAATGTTCTTTATCCTGAAAGCGACAGATACACGTTTCCAAACACCCACTGAAATATAGGAACTCAGTCTAAGAACGCCACGTCCTGTGGCAACGACTGAGTGACCAACATCACGTTGGCTCAAAGCCTCCGACCGATTCCGGACGCAATTTTGCCGAGGCAAAATTAATTATGATAGTTGTTGGAGTTCATTTATTATGTTACATTGACAACAGTGAAGATAGTAATATTAAAACAGCACATTTTTGATAGGGGCGATATCCGTATGACATCTTGTAAACCTACAAGCAAGGAAAAAGAAGAATATTTAAGAAAACCAGATTGGTTAAAAATTAAATTAAACACAAATGATGAATATAAAGGGCTAAAGAAGCTCATGCGTGAAAAAAATCTGCATACAGTATGTGAGGAAGCACGCTGTCCTAATATTCATGAATGTTGGGGTGAACGACGTACAGCAACAATGATGATCCTTGGATCTGTTTGTACGCGTGCTTGCCGTTTCTGTGCTGTTAAAACAGGCTTACCAAATGAATTAGACCTAGCTGAGCCAGAACGAGTAGCAGATTCTGTAGCAATTATGAATTTGAAGCACGTTGTTATTACAATGGTAGCGCGTGATGATTTAAAGGATGGCGGGGCACAAGTATTAGCTGAAACAGTGCGTGCGATTCGTCGTAAAAGTCCGTTTACATCGATTGAAGTTTTACCGTCCGATTTAGGTGGTTTGCAAGAGAATCTTCAAATTTTAATGGATGCGAAACCAGATATTTTAAATCATAATATTGAAACAGTGCGCCGCTTAACGCCAAGAGTTCGAGCTCGTGCAAAGTATGAGCGTTCATTAGAATTTCTTCGTTTGGCAAAAGAAATGCAGCCAGACATCCCTACGAAGTCATCTTTAATGATTGGTTTAGGTGAAACAGAAGAAGAAATTATAGAAGTAATGGACGATTTACGAGCTAACGACGTAGATATTATGACAATTGGTCAATATTTACAGCCGACGAAAAAGCATTTGCCTGTTAAAAAGTATTATTCTCCAATAGAGTTTGGTAAATTGCGCAAAATCGCAATGGAAAAAGGATTTAAACATTGTGAAGCAGGCCCACTTGTACGTAGTAGTTATCATGCTGATGAACAAGTTAACGAAGCAACAAAAGAACGTCAACTACAAGCAGAACAGTAAGAACGAATGTTGAAATAGAAGGCGGTGCCACTTTGATCAATATTGAAGGATATGAATACGAGCTTATTGAAGATTATAAAGAAGCTTTTCAAGAGGAAGTATTCCAGGAACGATACTCAGATATTTTAGCCAGATATGATTATATTGTCGGCGATTGGGGCTATAGTCAATTACGCTTAAAAGGTTTTTTTGACGATAAAAATCAGAAAGCCTCTTTCGATACGAAGATTAGTACACTACAAGATTACTTATATGAGTATTGTAATTTTGGCTGTGCATATTTCGTCTTGCGAAAATCCGGTAAATCTACTCAACAGCCAGAAGCTGTAGTAAGTGAAGATAATGAAGTGACAAAGCTTGTTGAGAATGAACAAATAGCAGAATAAAACGTAAAAAACCTGGTGCAATTTGCATCAGGTTTTTTACTTTGTAGTGATAGGTTTTTTAAATTTGGTAATAATAAAAGTGAATGATAAAAAATGTTTTATTTTTGGCTTTTCACCAAAGTTGGGATAACACTTGGTAAAAGTATTCCCTTAATAAAAGTTGATTGGAGTGGAGGCTGGCGACTCCTTGGGGATTAGCGTCACAGATGAGACCCTGGAGCGAGCAACGCGAGTGAAGCGGCTCATCGGACGCCCCCAGGAAAGCGCCTAGCCGGAACGGAAATCAACCCCACGCTATGGAGATGTATATTGGCTATTATACTAACCTACTTATTTTATATTAAAGGTGTGTGTTGTTTAGATGAAAAAAGCTGTATTTTTGGATCGTGATGGGGTCATCAATGAAGTGTTAACGAATCGCGTTAAATTTGTCAACAAACCTAAAGACCTCTATTTCCTGCCGCATGTTTCGAAAGCTATAAAAAAATTGAATAAATACTTCGACTATATATTTGTAGTAACCAATCAAGGTGGCGTTGGATTGGGGTTTATGAAAGAAACGCAGCTACAAAAAATACATGAGCATATGGTAAAAGAATTGAAGAAGGAAGGGGCCATTATTCACGAAGTCGTATATTGTCCCCATAAACCAAAGTCGGGCTGTGCCTGCCGTAAGCCCAATAGTAAACTTATCGTTGACCTCGGTGAAAAATATAATATAGACTTGGCAAACTCCTACATGGTGGGAGATACGGATACAGATATTATCGCAGGTAAACGAGCAGGAACTAAAGGAGTATTTTTAGGCGCAAAAGATCCGCTGGCAGATGCAGTTTTTCCAGATTTAATTAGTGCTGCTGATTGGATTATTAAAGATGCCACAGCATAACGCTAGTACTGTTGAAGAAAAGAAAAAGCGTATAAATTATGTGAAAAAGGATAATTTATTTATTGGAGGTGATTAATTTGACTAAAGAAAATAAAAAGTCATTAGATCGAGAAGAATATGGATTTGGCTTTGATATTAGTGTTGATGACTTAGCCGTAATTGGGCAAAATCAACAAGCCAAAAAACAAAACGACAATGAAAACAAAGACAAGCCTCACAATAAAGATACTCCTTCTAAATTGAATAATGAAAAGTAGGGGCACAATACATTGCTTTTCGATTTAGATTTAAGATACTTACAAAAAAATTTCGCTAATCTTCTGTTGCATAGTACGCAAAGTAGAACACTGTGTCCGAAGAAAAGCGGAATTTTTTTGTATTAAATTCTTAATTGCTATATTGCAGGCACAAAAAAACACCCAATTTAAAGGGTGTTAATTCAATAATTCACGTAAATATTCTCGTAGCTCGACGGTATCTTCCTCTGTACGATTGTATACGTGTTCAAGATAGCCAGGTTCTTCTACATCATCTGGACCAATTATTGCAAAGCGTCCAAATTGAATATCCATGACAAGCACTTTTCCAAAGAAACGACCCGATTGCAAAATGGCTAAATCATAACGTAACTTATTCCCTGCAAAACTTACAAAGCGTGTTTTCGTATCTTCTACATCATCATATAAAAAAAAACGTTCCATCTTTTAATCTCCTTCCAGTCCTATAGATATGGTACTATAGAAGAGAAATGACTATCAACTTTTAAAGATTTGAATGGGGGCTTTCCTTGTGTATTTTGTAGATCGTAATAAAATCACAAAAAATTTACAATACTTAGATGGACTATTAGCAATTTTAGAGTCAGAAGATAGCTGGCTAGAAAACGATATGAAGAAATTAGCACTTGAGCGAATTGGTCACAATGTGATGGAGTCAATGATGGATGTAGGAAATTTAATGATTGACGGCTTCATTATGCGTGATCCAGGAAGCTATGAGGATATTATTGATATTTTAATCGATGAAAAAGTCGTATCTACTGAAATGGAAGCGCCGTTGAAAGCAGTTGTTGGCTTACGTAAAATGCTTGTTCGTGAATTCACAGATGTAGATGTTCAGGAAGTTGTTCATGTGTTAACAACAACGTTACCAGCATTAAAACAATTCTCACCAGCTGTGAATAGTTATTTAACAAATGAACTCGGCCCTGTTTCAGCATTTTTACCAGAGGATCATCAATGAAGACCTACAAGGCCTATTGCTTTGATTTAGATGGAACCGTGTACCGTGGAAAGGATGGCATTCCTTCTGCCATTACTTTTATTCATCGGTTACAACAAGCAGGGATTGAGCCATTTTACGTAACAAACAATTCTTCTAAGACAAGAGAGCAGCTGCAAGAAGCTTTAAACGCTATCGGAGTGATTGCACCGTTAGAGCATATTTACTCTAGTGCATTAGTTACAGCAAAATATGTAGCCGTGAATTTCCCAGGCAAAAAAGTAGCCATGTTAGGTTCTGATGGTATTCGTAAAGCATTATTTAATGAAGGCATTGAACCTATCGTGGATGAGCCAGAGGTATTTGTTATGGGGATTGATCGAAATCTAGATTATATGGCACTTGCGAAGGCGACGCTTGCCGTGCAAAATGGTGCGACATTTATAGCAACGAATCAAGATATTAAATTCCCGACAGAACATGGATTTCTCCCGGGTAATGGGTCATTTGCCCGACTAGTAGGTGAGGTTGCAGACGTTGAGCCAATTTATATCGGTAAACCATCACCTGCAATGCTTGAAGTCATTGCGAAAGAGCATGGCTTTACGAAAGATGAAATGGTGATGATTGGCGATAATTATGACACAGATATTATGTGTGGGATTCATTTTGGCTGTGACACAATCCATGTAAACACAGGTGTTACACCAACAAAGGCTGTGCTCCAGAAAGAGCAGCAACCTACCTATGTTGTAGAAGCTTTAATGGCCGAGGCATAATTGATTCGTTCAAATATATAGCTCAAACATAAAAAAAGGATGCTTATGTCGATTTTTTTGGCATAACATCCTTTTTATATGTTCAAATTTAGTAGTAAGTGTTTCATCATTATATGAATGAGGTATTACACCCTCATTACCATAACGGATTTTCTTCGATAAATTGATAAATTGCTTTCGTCAACTCTTCAGGAGAATCAGCCTCAACTAGTTCACCATTGACGATTGCATAAAATGATTCTGAACATTTTGTACAGTAACTAAGGCAGCCATATTCCAAAACGTCTATGTTCGGATCACGCTCAAGTGTTTCATAAGTTTTTTGAGAGCCATTTGCCAAATTACTTATACAAAATTCAACCATTGGATTCATATAAGTCACCTCACCAAAGTAATGCTACCCGCTTTTAAAACATTCGTCAATCATTTGAATTGACCCTTGAGAAAGCAAATACTCAAAGGTTTTCAACTGATGTTTGAACGCTGGCTGAAAAGTGACTTAAACCTATATTCATCTCACTACCTTTATGATTGGAAGACATCTATATCTGTCGCTTGTACTGAATGAAAGAAGTAAAATAATCTTTGCAAAAGTGAAGAAAAGGAAACGGTATTTAAGGAAAATTTGCACAATAGTGACAGTTTATAGAAGTTCAAATGATTCAAAAATCGTTTGAAAAAAGCGAGATATCATTCATTTTGTGAAATCTTTCACAAAATTGCATTCTGATATTGTGAAACTTCTCACAATCGGTTATACTCATTTGTGGATACTTTGTGAACAATTAATATAAGAGATATAAAAGGAGACTATTATGGGTAAATTAGTACTTTTAGGTGGCGGCTACGGCAATATGCGTCTTATGCTTCGATTATTACCAAACGTTCCATTAGACACTGAAATCGTGTTAGTAGACAGAGCCCCTTTCCATAGTTTGAAAACAGAATTTTACGCATTGGCAGCAGGGACTGCAACAGATAAAGAAATTCGTGTATGCTTCCCAGAACATGAACGTTTATCAGCTGTATATGGAGAAGTTGTTGAAATTAATCGTACGGAAAAAGTAGTCATTTTAGAAGATGGACAACGTATTGAATATGATGATTTAGTCATTGGTCTTGGCTGTGAGGATAAATATCATGGGGTACCAGGTGCCGCTGAATACACATATAGCATTCAGACAATGGCGAAATCACGTTCAACATTCCAAGCACTTTGTGGTTTACCAGCTGGCTCTACAGTCGGAATTGTAGGAGCTGGCTTAAGTGGTATTGAGCTTGCAAGTGAATTACGTGAAAGCCGATCAGATTTAAAAATAAAGCTATTCGACCGTGGTCCACGTATTCTAAAGGACTTCCCAGAAAAGCTAAGTAAATATGTAAAAGACTGGTTTGTAAAACATAACGTTGAAGTCATTGCCAATTCAAATATTACAAAAATTGAACAAGGTAAAATTTATAATCACGAAGAAGAAATTGTACTTGATACTGTTGTATGGACTGCTGGTGTACAGCCTGTCAAAATCGTTCGTGATTTAGAAGTTGAGAAAGATAAACAAGGGCGTCCTCTTGTAACACAATATTTCAATCTTCTTGATGATGAGCATGTATACGTTGTAGGTGACTGTGCTGCTTCAGAATTACCACCAACAGCGCAATTAGCTGAGGAACAAGCAGAACAAATCGTCAAAGTCCTTCGCATGCGTTGGAAAGGCGAAAACTTACCTGAGAAAATGCCTGATATTAAATTAAAAGGTTTCATGGGAGCTCTTGGTAAAAAACAAGGCTTCGTTTATTTAGCAGATACAACAGTAACAGGACGTATCGCACGCTTAATGAAATCAGGATTATTATGGTACTACAAACGTCAAAATGATTAATTAGTGGAAAATGTTTGAAAAGGGATTGTTTCGAAATGTAATTTTGAAACAATCCCTTTTATTTCTTTTAAACGGTTTCGTCAGGTATGAAACCTAAATTTTCAAGAGCAGTAAATATAGGCTTTAATTGTACATAGCCTTCGCCCACCACTTCATCATTTAAAAGGACAAGTGGATAAAAAAATTCATCCTCTTGAATGCGTGTAGCATAATCCTGATCGCGCTCATTCTCAATTGGTCCTTCAATATCGATATAGCGAATATCATATCCTTGGTTTGGATATTTTCGATCGATGGCTGCTTGAAGCCATTCATATGTATCCTTTGAAGAAGGCGCGTTGACACAACTTGCGCAGATTACCGCTGTTCCGTAAATTTCAATCTTTGGTTTCGTTTGTCCCATTTCATTTCCACTCCCCGTGATTCTATATTGGATTTTTTCTGTTGCTAACATTATAATCATTATAAGGAAAGGAGTCGAGACAAATGGCAGAAGCAACAATTAACGAACAAGTTCAAGAGGTATTAGATAAATTACGCCCATTCTTACTACGTGACGGTGGAGACTGTGAATTAGTAGATGTAGAAGATGGCATTGTAAAATTACGTTTATTAGGTGCATGTGGTAGTTGCCCAAGTTCAACAATTACACTTAAAGCTGGTATCGAGCGCGCATTATTAGAAGAAGTACCAGGTATTATTGAAGTAGAGCAAGTATTCTAAGACGACTAAAAAAGTTCTAGCCGATACATTCAGGCTAGAACTTTTTTTCTTAACTATGGCGAGCTTGTTCTTTTTCTTTTCGAATAATAGCCCATTGTTCCTTGGCCATATCAATGACCTTTGCTTCTCCGCCAATACTTTGCTTTTCAATGACCTTTGAAAAGAAGCGTGTAGCATTTTCCAAATCACCGATTCTTCTTGATAGCTCTGCAATCATATACATAATTCGTACGTCTGACATTTGCGTTGAGCTGTAATCCTCAGTTGAATAAGATTCCATATAGTAGTCTCGGGCCATTGTCATAAAACGTTTCTCTTGGCCTTCGTTTTTTAGCGAACGATATAGCCATGCAAGACGTAATGTAAGCCCAGCGATAGCAACAAATTTTTCTTTTTTAATCGTACCGCAAAGGAACGCTAATTTATAAGCTTGTATCGCTTGGAATACAGTACGTTCTCCCTTAAAATCATGATGTACCCATTTTTCTGTAATTTGCGTACGAATTTCATCTTGAGTGCCAGGGGCGAAATACTTTGAAAAGTCTTCTGTAAATGAAAATCCGCAATGCTCACAAACAAATACATTATAATAAAGGGCATTGACACCATCCGCATAGATAGGATGAAAATCTGTTTCTGTGTGATCTACTTTAATGAATTTAGAGCGTACTTTTAATGTTGGAAATTCTTTTTTGCAATGAAGACATTGAATTTTTTTCTCGTAATAAGGTGAAATCTCCATAATTTATACCTCTTTCATCGACTGATTATAACTATTATACCAATATAAATTTTATAAACGTGGATAAAAAATACCAAAAATGTGAAAAAATTAGAACTTTTTACTGCAATTCTGGTTAGAGGGTTGATTTCTGTTCCGGTTGAGTGCTTTTTCGCTGACGCTTCGCTTTCACGCAGAGCAAAGCTTCCTGGGAAGTGATCGGGTAAGTCCCAGAAGTGATCGGGTAAGCCCAAGGAGTCGCCCAGCAGCAGCTCCATAGAAATTGAACCAAAATCCTGTTGGAGCTGAATATTTGTCATACAATAGTCAAAATTGATATGATATTAAATAAGAAGGAAGGTGATTGGGATGACAAGTAAGCAAGTAATTGAAGTTACTGAAGCGGCTGTCTTTCATATTAATGAAATGATGGAGCACAATGAAGAGCGAGGTTCGTTTTTACGTGTAGTTGTTAATGGTGGCGGATGCAGTGGCCTATCATACGGTATGCATTTTGATAAAGAGAAGACAGAAGATGATTTTGAAGATGTACAGCATGGTTTAACAATTCTTGTTTCCCGTGAAGATGCGCCGATTTTAATGGGGACAAAAATTGACTATAAGCAATCGCTAATGGGCGGAGGCTTCACAATCGACAATCCGAATGCTATCGCATCATGTGGCTGTGGCACGTCTTTCAAAACGGCAAAACGTGAAGGCACACCTGAGATTTGTGATTAAACATAAATTTTCTAAATGCTGAATGAGGGTTGTAACTAACACTTGAAATTGATAAATGTGTAAGCGCAAGACCAAAGTGATGCTTTTAGAAATGTAACTACAAAGCCTTTTTGATTTTTATGTTGTGAAAACATAACAAATTGAGGAGGCTTTTTTGTTGGACTTAAAAAGAAGAAATGTACAGCTGTTGGCACTTATAAGTAGATAGTCAAATGTACTTTCATCAGTTAAACCATATTGCAATAACTATGAAGATTCCCAATTTCTATAGGATGCACCCTTGAAAGTAAGGGTGGAATATGCTAATTTGTAAGAAAAAGGGTAAACTGAATAAACTACTTAAATGTGGTGCATTCGCCATTATGTTAGGCGTTGCTGGTTCAGCCTATGCAGGGGGAACATCTACGGCGTACATACCTGTAGGTAGTTCAAGTGCAACTGGAAGTGACGTAACAGCTTCTGGGTCGAGTGGTACTTTGACAGTAACATCATCAGGACCAACGTTTTATGTACAGGGCTATGCTAAAAATGGTAGTTCCATTGTTGCTAGTTTAATCGCAAATCCAGGGACAGAAAAAACAACAACTTTTACAGCAAAAAGCGGAACTAAGTATTATGCACAGGCAAATACGCAAGCAAACACAAAACAAATCTCAGGTACTGCTAGGGTTACAGTCAATTAAATCAAAGAGTCTGGGATAAAAGTATTTTAGCTAACGTAAAACCCGAACAAATTTGCAAGACACTCATACGGTGTTTTGCTATTGTTCGGGTTTTCTAATATAGTTTTCGCGAAGAGCTAATTAGTTATGTTCCAGCCTCTTCTATTATATGAAGAAAGGACAGATGTGATGAGCCGTTTGATGAATTTAGTCATGTTTTATAGTAAGCGACTAGTAACCAGTAAATTTTATATGGGTACTCTGCTTGTCTATATGCTCCTGCTAGTCGTTCAATATATTGGTTTATATAAACGATCAAATATGATAGATAATGGAAATGTGTTGAGTATTTTTTTTACAGCACAACAGATGCTTTTTTTAGTTTATGCAGTTTATTTTTATCGCCTATTTGCAGAGGAGCGTACCTTTAGCATTGAACGGTATTTTGTAGATGCATATCGTATTTTATGTCAGAAAATAGCGGCCATGGCATTTGTACATATGAGTATTCAAGGTATCTTTTTTCTTATACAAACACTGTTTGTTTGGGGCTTTTATAAAGCCGTTTCAGTCCCATGGTCGAGCTTTTATCTAGAGTCTGGTCTATTTATACTTCTCTATTGTTGGCTACCGACCTTCATTAGTTTAGCGATTGGAGTGGTGGTCGCTAGTATGGTAGGTAAGCATAAAATAAGCTTTGCCATTTTACTAATGATTTGGCTGTTATTAGGTCCTATGAATACAGAAATTTTCTCGGATTATATTCGGCAAATTCAGTCTGATGACTGGCGCAGTTTTTTGTACCTTTCTACAATGAGTATCTATCAGGTTTATCAATCGTATATTGGCTATAGTTATTCATTAGGAACGGTATGGAAAGGGATTAGTTGGATATTTCTATCTGTCTTATTGCTTTTAATTAGTTTACTGCGCTATAGCACTATACGCAAACAACGTATAGCTACTGCGGTGGCTTTTTTTCTAGTGGGTGTGCTAGCTATAGGGAGTATTTATCAGATGACGCTTGAGGATTCAAGGGCTTTTAACTATGCGGATGAACAGGCTGAAAATGCCTATTACGAGAATTATACTGGATCACTAGCCGATTTACGCTATCATATCGCTCAGTATACGATTAAAATCGAAGATACAGAAAATCAGCTATCAACAACGATTGCATTGGAGCAGGTGCAAACAACAACACCGACCTTTCAATTACATCATGCCTTTCCAATTCAACGTATTGTAGATGAGCACGGGCAGGAACAGACTTTTCAGAGACAAGGAGATATGGTGAGCGTCAACATCAAACCGACAACAACCGCCTTAACCTTTGACTATACATTAACGAGTCAATATTTTGCCAAAGTGCACCGAAATCGCTGGCTATTACCAGCTACAGTAGGCTGGTATCCAAAAAGAAGTGACGAACCGATTATGCAGTATGTCGATTCCCTCCAGCAGGTCTTTGCCAGACATGCTTGTATTTCAATCAGGTGGGGGTACTGTACAATGGCATGATCATTTTTTATTATACCCAACAGATTCTCTCTATGCGATAGATTCGATAGATAGTACAGCCTATTTACTACCTAGTAAGCTGGCATTTGCCCATATGAATCAGCAATTGGGTAATCCAGCTATGGCGGAAGAATGGCAAGAGTTAACAAGTATTATCTTATCAATGCGTCATAAAATCGCCCAAGCTGGATTTGAATTAATCCAACTAAAATCAGTCAACTATTATGAGTTATCGGCTACAGATCAACAATCTGCTGATTTTGTCTATAGTCAGGTGTTGCAAGCAGATGAGGAACTACAAAATCGGCTATTAAGTACATGGTTTGCTAAAATCGAGCAGGTTCAGAATAACTGGCAGAAAATTGAACAACTTGTACGGGAGGTTCTTCAAAATGAAGTTAGAAATTGAACATCTAACAAAAACGATTAAGAAGCGCAATATATTAAATGATATTTCATTAATGGTTGAAGGCGTTTATGGCTTAATTGGTCCAAATGGGGCAGGGAAGACGACCTTAATGAAAATATTAGCAGGATTGCAAACATTGACTGCTGGTTCGATTAGTATTGACGATAAACCCTATGTTCATCGTAATGCCAGCTACATTGCCCCGAATACATTTATCGGTTATTTACCACAGGATTTTATGATTTATCCTGAAAATTCAGTATATGAAGCCCTCAATCATATCGCGGTTTTACAAGGCATTTCTAAAAAAAGCGAGCGACAACAGCAAATTGAAGAAGCGTTAGCTATCGTGAATTTAAGTGGGCAGCATCATAAAAAGATGAATGAGCTATCAGGAGGGATGCGAAGAAGAGTTGGTATTGCTCAATTATTAATGAGGAAGCCATCTATTTTATTGTTTGATGAGCCGACTGCGGGGCTTGATATTGAAGAACGGATTCGCTTTCGTAACTTACTACTAGAGCTAGGGAAACAGCATACGGTTGTTATTTCTTCACATATCGTTGAGGATATTGAATTTCTTTGTACAAAAATTGGCATCTTAACACAAGGGCAGCTACGTTTTGAGGGAACACCTGAGGAATTAAAACAGCAAGCGGATGGGTATGTATATAGCATGAATGTTCAAGCGAAGGAGTTAAGCGAACTATTAATGACACAGGATATTACACAAATTAATGAGGAAGAACAGCATTTAAAAGTACGCATCTTTTCAACGGAAGCTCTGGATCAGCCTCGGGTAATTCCTCGTTTAATGGAAGGCTATTTAGCAGTTGTACGAGGTGTAGGCGATGGAAAATAGTAAGCTATTGTTTGCATTTGATAGAAAAAGTATGAAAGGTGCGTTTTATGTACCGTTTATTATGTGGGCGGTAGCCTTACTAGGGATTCTGTTCTATGCGTCCATCGAAGAAGATTATTATACGCATTTTATCATTGTACAAGGAATCTTTCTGCCATTTTGCTCTTGGCATTTAGTTTATCGGTATAGCGAGTTATTGGAGCATGGCGCAGAGGATACGTTGTTTCCTTATTATCGCAAATGGTTTCTCTATGATATTGCTCGTTACGTAATTCTCTATAGTCTATTGATGATGAGCTTGTTACTCCTTATTTTTATTAAAGGAGGAGTGGCTATTTTTGATTATATTACGGTAGCGCATTTACCTATATTACTATTGTTTTATATGTTCGCTGGACTTGCCCTGCTTTTTGTGATGAAGAGTGTCGAAGTGACTTTAGCTATTATCTTTATTTATACAGTGATTGAGGTAGTCACGTTGGGGAAATCTGGTATGCCTTGGCCGCATATTATTATCTTTTTGCCTCCTCTACCAGAAGATCCAGAAATGACGAAGAAGTTTACATTTTTATTTCTCATAACAATCAGTATGGTAATGTATGTAGCAAAAAAAGTCCGAATGTTTTAACTTCTAAAAGGTGGGAGGGGTTCGAACACGAAATATGATACTAAAAAGGATGAAATGAGGAGCATAATACCCGGTGCTTCTGCATAATTGCTCCTCCAGATTTACTATTGATGGTGCATTGCTACGAAAAAATTTATTATTGTTCTGGCTATCACATTTTCAAAATTGCACCATTGATTTAAATATCATCTTTATATTTTTTTACAATCGAGATAGTTAATCGAATAGCATAATAAACGCCATAAATCATAGCTAATAATATAAAAAGCATTATTATTTGAACGATCCAATCTCCCATTATTTGTCCCACCTTAATATTAAATTCTTGAATTACCGCGCTTTTCTTTAATGCCTTCAGTACGGGGTGAATATGTATTGTAAAGAGAAAGAGTGCGGAGCATTGATAGCCCTAATAATTGATAAAGAGAAACTAATTTTTCTTACTATGCTTCAATTCCTCGCGTAACTTCTTAATTTCTTCAGTCTGTTCAAGAATATTATTGTTTACTCTTCTAATTGAATCATAAACCGCAAAAATGCCTGCAAATATGGTTAATAAAATTGGCTAAGCAATATACGAATCATATTTTGTATTATAATAACAGAAATGGGTGTTATTTAATAGCGGAGGAGCTGATCAAACATTTGCAAATTTACCGTAACGTCAGGTGCTGTTATTTTAAATCAGCAAAATCAATTACTTTTAAAAAAAGATCCTAATAGAGGATGGGAATTACCAGGTGGCTGTGTAGAAAAAAATGAAACATTTATAGAAACAGTTATTAGGGAAGTTAAAGAGGAAACTGGAATTGAAATCGAAATTCTAAAATTTTGCGGTGTTTCGCAAGAAATAAAACATAGTGTTTGTACTATGTGGTGGTTAGGAACTTCTATTGGCGGTGAATTACAAACGAGTTGTGAAAGTTTAGAGGTTGGTTTTTTTGACGTAGAAGAGGCTTTAGTATTAATAGAAAATGAAGATTTTAAAAACGAATTATTACATTGCTTAAACAACGAGGCAGAACCTTTTTATATTTCTTTTTAAATAAGAAACAGGCCACGATTATTTTCTAATCGTGGCTTTATTAATATCACAATTAGTGAAGTTGTGTTAAAACATATTCATAAATTTCATCGGATGATTTATTAAGAGCTACGGAAAACTCTGAAAAGATAGTATCCTGTAAAGATTGTAATAATTTCTCTTCCTGGTTAGGGAATTTTTTTTCAAGTGTCTTATATTCGCGCTTTTTTCGTAGCAATGTGTTTAAAAGATTTGCTTGTTTTTGGCGATTGCCAGATTTAATGATGTCTAAATGAAATCTCATTCGATGTGTATTTTGTTCAATCCATTCCACACCAGGGGATGTGAATGAATGTAAAATACTGAGGGCTTCTTCTTTTTTAATAATATCTCTAAGCTGTTTTTTGGAATTGTCAATAGGGGTACGAATAATTAGTTGTGGTTCATTTAGTGGCTGTAAAACGTAATAAGATTTAGTAATGTCGTTAAAGGTTTGTTCACAAATATCTTCAATAGAACAAAGTCCATGTGATGAGTATATGACTACATCGCCAACGTTGTACATGTATTTCCCCTCCAACAAACTGTATTGTCAACTAAGTTGACTAAATTAATTGTAAGCTATTATATGGTTTTTGTCAACTAAGTTGACGATTGGTGCTGTTTTTTGTATATTAATAACGAAAAATAGGAAATGAAGGTGAACTAGTTGAAGGACGAATTGCAGAATCGAGATGTCATTGATTTGTTGAGCGAACGTCACGAACTACTTCGAAAACTTGCGGAAGAGAAGTGGAATAAGCATAACGATATTAATATTTCAAATTCAGAATGGTATATTTTGAAGAGGGTTTATAAAAAACAATTGACGATTTCAGAAGTTGCTAAAAATGTTAATTTTTCAAGACAAGCAACCCATAAAATAATAAAGAGTTTGGAAGTTAAAGGGTTGGTGACAGTTACGAGTGTCGAACATAGTAAAAAACATAAAGCTATTCGTATGACAGAATTTGGTGACAGTTGCTTTGAAAAAAATCAATATTGTAAAGCAGAAATAGAAAAACAATTGGTTAATACAATTGGTGAAGATCAGGTTAACAGATTAAAAAATATATTAAACCTAAATTGGGATATCGAGCAGTAAATGTTTGGTGCACATGAAATTCAACGCTTATAAAAAGTAGGATACTAATTTAATCTGGTAGGCTACATAGAAAATTTCAAAAGCCACTTTCGTTACTAATCGAAAGTGGCTTTTAATGTTACTTTACCTTCTCGCGTTCTATAAATGTAGCACCATTTAGATAGGCTGCATTGTAAATCCTACTTCTTTCCTCTGAACCGAATTGTCCGTTTTCTCTAATAACAAACTTTTCGTTATTGTTTGTTTGGAAGTAATAAGTGCCCACTGTACCTATTTCATATTCATAAATGACTTCCTTAATATCCTGCCATTTATAGGTAGTTTGATGATGAAATTCTTTGAAAACAATTTGTGTTTTCTGTATAGCAGTATAATTTAAAAGAGAAAAATAGCCTAAAACAAGGCTGCTCACGATAACTATAATCGTCATCAAATAGGTGTATTTATTTCTTTTAAATCCAAGCATGATCGACGTTAAAATAATTAGCATAATTGCTATAAAAAGCATAGTAAAGTTGTTTGTTGGAATAATCAGCACGATATTATCTTTACTAAAATAAAATGTTTGGGAAATGGTTATAGGCAGCATGAAAACAATGATAGGGGATAGTAAAAGCAATACAATTGCAAAAATAAAAAGCTTTGCATTAGGTGATAATTGGCTTAACATAAATATCCTCCTTTGAATAGAGTGAATATTCTGTTTTGTTATCAGTGTAACATATTATTTTATAACTGAGCTTATGGAGTAACCATAAAATTCTGAATTAATACTTCTATATATGGAAAAGTGACCGTTATAATAGTGATATAGAGGTGAGGATGATGAAAAAAGATAGAGGGAAAGTTTGGTTAGGTGTTGCAGGTGTAACTGTCAATGAGCTAGGACAATGGCTAGTTGTTAAAAAGGCATATAGCGGATTAAAGGGAAGATGGTCATTGCCAGCTGGTTTTGTCAATGCTGGTGAAACAGTAGATGAAGCGGTTGTTCGCGAATTGAAAGAAGAAACGGGTATTGATTGTTATGTATCAGGTTTAATTGGTTTTCGAACGGGTGTGATCCGTAGTGATATTAGTGATAATATGGCGATCTTTTATTGTCGGATGAAGGATGAACAGCAAGAGATTTGTATTCAGGAAAAAGAATTATTAGAAGCGAAATGGATGTATCCAAAGGAGCTCGCTCAGGATGAAATGACATCAGTGATGTTAAAAGAAATGGCATCGAACCAATTTGAAAAGCACCAATTAGAGGGGATTGAAGGTATTAATCCAGGAGATGTGTTTGGCTATTCATCTTATAAATTATTCTTTAAAAAATAAAGTAATAGAGGCGGGGACCTATGATGGAGCTATTTTTGTTTATGTTAGAGCGAGTAGGGCTAATCATTGTGTTTGCCTTTTTAATGTCTAGATGGCGATTCTTTCGGGGAATGCTATTTCAGGATCAAGGGGTTAAGGAAAAAGCTTGGCTTATTATTATTTTTAGCGCTTTAAGTATAGTGAGTAGCTATACAGGGATAAAAATCGAAAGTGGAACGATATATCCTTTAAATCAAATGATACATAGCACGATTAATGCAGAGGAAGCCATTGCGAATACGAGGCTAATTGGCGTAGCAATTGCCGGGATTTTTGGTGGGCCGCTTGTTGGAGTTAGCGTGGGGATTATTGCGGGGATTCACCGTATTACCCTTGGCGGTTTTACAGCGGTTGCCTGTGGTATTTCGACAATACTAGCAGGATTTATCACAGGTGGTTTAAGTAAGCAATTAAAAATACGTCAAACCTTTTCCTATAAAAAAGCTGTAATCATCGGGATTTGTGCTGAGACTTTACAAATGATTGTGATTTTAATAATGGCAAAACCATTTGAACAAGCTTTGCAATTAGTTTCTTTAATAGCGCTACCGATGATTTTTATGAATGCTTTTGGGATTTTAATATTTTTCATTATTATTAAAACTTTTATCGATGAGGAAGAGCGTACAAAAGCATTACAAACACACCAAGCTTTTTCTATTGCCCAACAAACTATTGAACATTTTCGTAAAGGGTTAAATGAGGAATCCTGCCGAACGATTGCCGAGATTATTAAAAGAGAGATTGAGGTTGATGCAGTCGCGATTACGGATACAAATGGGATTTTAGCACATGTTGGAGTAGGCGAGGATCATCATGTCATTCATCAAGAAATAATGACGGCTTTAACGAAGCGGGTTTTAGTAGAAGGACGCATTATTACTGCGACGTCCGCAAAAGAAATCAGTTGTCCACATGAAGATTGTCCGTTAAGTGCTGCGATTGTCTTACCCTTAAAAGTACAGCATAAAACGGTGGGTACTTTAAAGCTGTATTTTAGTAATGTTTCTTCATTAACAGGGGCAAAAAGAGAGCTTGCAGAGGGCCTCAGTCGACTATTTTCCTCGCAGCTAGAATATGCTGAAATTGAGCAGCAAAGAAAGCTCTTAAAGGATGCCGAAATTAAAGCACTACAAGCACAGGTGCATCCGCATTTCTTTTTTAATAGTCTGAATACTATTTCGAGTTTGATCCGAACGGATGCTGATGAGGCTAGAGCATTATTGATCAAGCTTAGTACGTTTTTCAGGAGTAATTTGCAGGGAGCTCGCCAAATGCTCATTCCGTTAAAAAATGAAATTGACCATGTGGAGGCTTATTTGTCAATTGAACAAACAAGGTTTCCGAACCGCTATGATGTGCAATTTCACTTGGATGAAGCACTTTTTGACGTACAGATTCCCCCATTTACCTTACAGCCACTCGTCGAAAATGCTATTTATCATGCCTTTAAACATCGTAAGGAAGGCAAAATTGATGTTAGGGTGCAACGACTTAATAATAAGCTATTGCTGTCAACAGAGGATAATGGCTGTGGGATGAGAAAAGAGCAGGTTAAACAGCTTGGCAAAACGATCATGCAATCGGAGCAAGGAACAGGGACAGCTTTATGGAATATTTATCAGCGTATTCATGAAATTTACGGAGCTGAAGCAGATTTTCACATTTCAAGTACGTTGGATGTTGGTACGAAAATTATGATTCAGCTACCATTAAAAGCTACGAGATGGGAGTAGAGAAATGTTAAATGTCTATATAGTAGATGATGAACCGTTAGCAAGAGCTGAATTGCGATATTTATTGGAGCAAACAAAGTTAGTCCAGATCATTGGAGAATCAGAGGATCTAAAGGATATACAGCAAGATCCACAGTTTGAGCAGGTTGATTGTGTGTTTTTAGATATTCAGCTAGGGGTAAACAATGGTCTCGAATTAGCAAAACAGTTGCAACAAAGCATTCTTAAACCTGAAATTATTTTTGCTACGGCTTATGATGAGTATGCGTTACAAGCGTTCGAGGTGAACGCCTTTGATTATATTCTGAAACCATTTGAGCCAGAGCGTGTACAAAGCGCAGTTGAAAAGCTAGTGGCCAAAAGAAGAGCAACGCAGGCTAAAACGATGGAAACATTAAAACATTTGCAGTTGGACAAGCTTGATAAATTAACAGTTTATGTGAATGATCGAATTTTACTTATTAAAATACAGGAAATTTTATATTGTACATCAGAAGAGAGTAAGACGATTGTTGTCACGGAGAAAGGAAGGTATTTTGTTTCAGAATCGTTAGCCGTATTGGAGAAAAAGCTTACGTTAAAAGGTTTTGTGCGCGTCCATCGGGCATTTATCGTCAATTTAGAACATATTGTAGAGCTGGAGCCTTGGAGTAGCTCTAAATACAATTTAATTTTGCAGAATCGACATTCGATACCTGTCAGCAGGCTTTATATGAAGGATGTACGTAAAATCTTTCAGCTATCAAAATAACTGCATTTCAACAGTAGAAAACACCCTTTCAACTTAAAATTCTGACATTTTGGTGAATTTTACGAATAATCGTTCAATTCATTTGCTATGATGTGGAAAAGGTAAAAGGAGTGATAAAATGAATGCTATTACTATTGTAATAGGTTCCATTTGTATACTGATGATTAGCTATCGTTTGTATGGCATATTTTTCACAAAGAAGGTACTTAAGATAAAAGATGATACGCCCACCCCAGCACACGCTATGGAGGATGGTAAAGACTATGTTCCGACGAATAAATGGGTGACATTTGGACATCACTTTGCAGCGATTGCAGCGGCTGGACCGTTAGTTGGACCTATTTTAGCTGCACAATTTGGATATTTGCCGGGGCTCCTGTGGCTGTTAATTGGTGCAGTAATCGGTGGTGCAGTACATGATGCAGTAGTGTTATTCGCTTCTATGCGCCATGGCGGAAAGTCATTATCAGAGGTAATGAAGAAGGAATTAGGACCTGTTGCAGGATTCTGTACAGGCCTTGCCATGCTTTTCATTATAACAATTACAATGGCTGGGTTATCGATGGTTGTCCTTGGTGCGTTGGAACGAAATCCATGGGGAACTTTTGCGGTAGGGATTACGATTCCGATAGCGATGCTTGTCGGTATTGCTTATCGTAAAACAGGAAATCTACTTGTTACGTCTACAGTTGGCTTTATTTTGTTGATGATCGGTGTATTTATTGGACCGATGATTCAAGGAACAGCATTTGGTGATTTTTTAACGTTTGACCGTGATACTTTAGCTATTATTCTACCTATTTATGCATTCTTTGCGGCGGCATTACCTGTATGGCTCTTATTAGCGCCGCGTGATTATTTAAGTAGTTTCATGAAAATTGGCGTATTTATTGCGTTAATCATCGGGGTCTTTTTCGTGAACCCAGTCATTCAATTCCCACCAATTACAGAGTTTATTCATGGTGGTGGTCCAGTCATTGCTGGTCCAGTATGGCCATTCGTGTCCATCACAATTGCCTGTGGGGCTATTTCTGGCTTCCATGCTTTCGTAGGCTCTGGGACAACGCCGAAAATGATTGATCGTTGGGAAGATATTCGAATCGTTGGTTTTGGTGCGATGCTCGTAGAATCTTTAGTAGGTGTAATGGCTTTAATTGCAGCAACAGCCCTTCATCCTGCAGATTATTTTGCGATTAATTCAGCCCCGGCTGTCTTTGCTACATTAGGAATGGAGCCGGTTCATTTACAGGCATTAGCTGAAAGTATTGGGATGGATTTAGAAGGACGTACAGGTGGAGCTGTAACGTTAGCAGTTGGGATGACTGATATTTTCACAGGGATTCCTTGGTTTGCTGAATTGTCTTCTTACTTCTATCAATTCGTTATCATGTTTGAAGCGGTCTTTATTTTAACGGCTATTGATGCTGGTACACGTGTAGCACGCTACTTAATTCAAGATTTTGGCGGTAATGTCTACAAGCCGCTTAAGCGTACAAATTGGCTTCCAGGTACAATCTTTGCGAGTGCACTTGCATGCTTCATGTGGGGTTACTTATTGTATTCAGGTGATATCAGTTCGATTTGGGTCTTATTTGGCGTTTCGAATCAGTTAATGGCGACAATCGGTTTAGTTTGTGGCGTAACAATAGTATTAAAAGTTGCAGATAAACGAATCTACGCCTTAACATGCTTTATTCCATTAGCTTATTTATATATCACTGTAAATGTAGCAGGCTTTTGGATGATTAAAAATGTTTATTGGAATACAGCGGCAGCCGGTTACAATATGTTAAATGGTATATTGTCTGTCATTATGTTAGTTTTAGGCTTAATAATTGTCGTAGCGGCCTTTAAAAAGTGGGCAGAGCTTTGGAAGTCGCCAAGGTTTTTATTATCACAAACAGCTTCATCATGAAAAGCAAGAAACTATTGAAAATTAGTTGATTACTAGTTTTCAATAGTTTTTTCATTTCCAAAAATATTGTTAATGACCATAGCGTATGGTTGATTTCCGTTCCGACTGGGCGCTTTGTAGCTGACGCTTCGCTTTCGCTACAGAAAAAACATTTGCCGCTGACGCTTCGCTTTCGCGCAGAGCAGAGCTTCCTGGGGGCGTCCGATGAGCCACCTTTGTGGCTGCCGCTACGTTAGCACTACGCTTTCGCACAGAAAACATCCGCTGCGCTCCAGGGTCTCGGGCCAACACGATGTTGGTCACGAAGGCGTTATCACAGGATGTGATGATTTTAGCCTTCGTTCCTCTATCGCTGATCCCCAAGGAGTCGCCCAGTCTCCACTCCAATCAACTTATAGCATAGCAAACGTTAGTTACCCCAAAATTTTGGCGATATTTTTGCCGTTTCGCTTTTGTTTAAATAATACACCTTGCCATGAAGGGCGTCTATCTATAATGGTATATACTTAATGATTGTCCTAATTATGACGAACAAGCGAAATCAAGGATATGTTCATTGAAAGCGTTGTAGTTATCATGTAAACTAATGAGAGGAAAACGGAGGTTATACATACATGGATGGTCCAGTTTCATTAGTACAGTTAATCATTTCAATTTTGTTATTTTTCGTCATGTTCTTTGGTATTGGATTTTTATTAAATATGCTTTTGCGAATGACATGGTTAATGGCGATAGTGTATCCAATTGTTGTTATCTTTATTGTCGATGATGTAAGCTTTTTAGATTATATTTTCAAGCCAGGTTCCGCATTTCCAGCACTTTTAGATAAATTGCAAGCACTGCAATTTGTAGATATTGCAATTTTATCTGGTGGCTTCGCCGGTTCAATTGTTGCGGGAATTGTCATGATTTATTTACGTAAAAGTGGATATCGAATGTTTTAACTTCTTTCAGCAAAACAGCTGAAAGAAGTTAAAGCCTCCGGCGGATGTCATGGAATCGGAAAGGAGTTCACATAGGATTAGCCTAAGATCATCGCATCCATGCGATAACGGCTAACTGACCTGCATCACGCAGGCCTAAGCACAAAGCCGATCCCAGACGCAATTATGCCGAGGCATAATTGATCTTATTTCAGCGGATGTCTAAACATCTGCTGATTTTTTGATTGTTTCCGATAAATCTAGAAAAGATTCCGACAAACCTTGAATTGTTTCCAATAAATAACAAAAACCTTCCGACAAATAAAAAACACAACCTCGGCATGAGGATGTGTCTATTCTCACAATATAAACTGGTATGTGATGATGGCGATGAAAATGCCCGTTAATGCTCCAAAAAATACCTCGCTCCGTTTATGACCTAGCAATGTTTTTAGTTCTTCCATTTTCTCTTGCCCATCCATTTGCGGCCATTTTTTCAAATCATGGAGTAACTTTTCAAAGTCTTTACGCAGTTGATTTAGTACAGCTGCATGTTGGCCAGCCTGAAAACGTACCCCACTCGCATCATACATGACGATAAATGAAAACATAGCGGCTACAGCAAAAATGGGGGAATCTAATCCTGTTTCATAGGCAATAGAGGTTGTTAGACCTGTTACGGAAGCGGAGTGTGAACTAGGCATTCCTCCGGTGGAAGTAAATAATCCCCAGTTAATCTTTCTAGTCATTAAAAAATGAATAGGGATTTTTACAAACTGTGCAAATAGAACAGCAAAAAGGGCAACGAGTAAAGGGGTATTTTGAAATAAACTCATAATCATCACAACCTTCACTAATAATTGCTTTAATTATAACATTCATTATTTTCTAAAAGCCAAATATTACGTGTTTTCTGAAACTTAGGTATAATAGAATAATGAATGGAGGAATTTACATGCATATTGTAAAAGAGGCAAAAACATTTGAAACGATTTCTACTGAGATGTTAGTGGTAGGAGTCCCTAAACATCGTGAGCAAATGCAAAATTGGGCGAGCTTTTCAGCATTTTACGGAGAATCTCTTGATGCGTGGATTAGTGCAGGAGATATATCGACTGAGCTTAAAAAAATGACGAAATTACCATTCTGGAAGGACCACGCAAATCTTAAACGTATTTTATTTATTGGTTTAGATGAGCGTAAAAACTTAACAGAAGGTGATATTCGTGCAGCATTTGGATTGCTCGGCAAAGAACTAAGAGCCTTAAAAATTAAAGAATATTCTATTTGGCTGGAGTCGTTCACGACAGAGTCGATTTCGGTAACAGATGTTGCATTTTTAGCTGGTGAAGGAACGGGTCTTGGTTATTATTCAATTCCCCATTACAAAACTACATCAAATGAAGTAGATAAACGTATTGACGCTGTTCATCTTGTGACTACTGCTGATGATTTAGATGAAGTGGTGGCAAGCTTTGAGGTTGGCGCTATTTATGCGGATGCAGTAAATGAGGCACGAAGCTTAATTAATTTACCACCAAACTTACTGACAGCGACAGACTTAGCCAATTACGCAGAGTCCCTTGCAGTCGAGTATGATTTTGAAGTGGAAATTTTAGATAGAGCACAATTAGAGGAGCTCGGTATGGGCGGTATTTTATGTGTCAATCAAGGCTCCCATGAAGAACCTCGTTTAATAACATTAAAATATAAAGCGTCTGAAGACTTTGACGATCCAATTGGCCTTGTCGGCAAAGGGGTTACGTATGATACAGGTGGCTATTCTTTAAAGCCAAAAGATTCGATGGTAGGCATGAAGGGCGATATGGGCGGTGCGGCAGCAGTACTAGGCGCCATGAGAATTATCGGTGAATTACGTCCTAACAAGAATGTTGTTGCAGTTATTGGCTCTACCGATAATATGGTATCTGGCACAGCATTTAAGCCAGATGATGTTATTACTACATATAGTGGTAAAACGGTAGAAGTTTTAAATACCGATGCGGAAGGACGTTTAGTATTAGCAGATGCTACTACATACGCTAAACAACAAGGAGTGACTTCCCTGATCGATGTTGCTACATTAACAGGTGGAGTGATTACAGCACTAGGTATGGATAAAACTGGTGCCCTTTCAAATGATGATGAATTCTTTGCTGCTTTCATGGAAGCAGCCCAAGAAACGGATGAGTTTGTGTGGCGCATGCCTTTAACAGAAAATGATAAAAAGCGAATTCGTAAATCAGACGTTGCTGATTTAAATAACTCGCCTGGTCGTGATGGACATATGATATTTGGAGGGGGCTTCGTTGGGGAGTTTGTTGGTGATACACCATGGATTCACTTAGATATTGCAGGAACATCAGATGCGATGGCTATACATGACTTAGGCCCAAAAGGTGGTACAGGTGTAATGGTACGTACACTAGCTAATTTTGTGCAACGTTTAGGAGAAGAAAAATAGAATAGGCAATAGACATGTGATAAATGCATCCTCCTACATAAGATAGAGTAAAAAAAGGGAGGAAGCTTATGACATTTTTCGGAGGTTTTCCAGGAGGCTTTGGGCCAGTGGGTGGCCCGTTTTTCAGACCACCATTTTTCGGCCCACCATTTTTCGGCCCACCGTTTTTCGGACCGCCGTTTTTCGGCCCACCATTTTTCGGTCCACCGTTTTTCAGACCACCATTTTTCAGACCGGGTTTTAGACCAGGTCCACCATTTAGGGGTCCTCGTAGATTTTAATTTAAACAACATAGATTTCAAAAAAACCAGATGTCAGCAAGTGACACCTGGTTTTTTCTCATTAAATAAAGTGTTGACAAAATATACCGAATTATTTATTATTCTTATTACATTACTAAGAATTAAATACGTAGCTGACTAGTAAACTAGAGGCTCTTATTATTCGCAGGCATTACTTCTGCCTATGGATAATTTGAGCCTTTTTTTTATCTTTAAAGAAAGACGAAAGGGAGTGAAATCAAATGGGGAAAGTTTTTATAGTGGGGGCTGGACCTGGCGATGTGGATCTTATCACAGTAAAAGGATTACGTTGTATCGAATGTGCTGATGTCATCCTGTATGACAGACTCATTAATAAGACGCTACTGTCCTACGCTAAACGAGAGGCTAAGCTCATTTTTTGCGGTAAGCTACCTCAGCAGCACGCCATGATTCAAGAGCAAATCAATCAATCACTTGTCAGTTATGCACAGCAAGGATTGATCGTGACGAGATTAAAGGGAGGTGATCCATTCGTTTTTGGAAGGGGAGCTGAAGAAGCAGAGGTGCTAGCACAGCATAATATTCCATTTGAAATAGTGCCTGGCATCACTTCAGGGATAGCAGCACCGGCATATGCGGGAATTCCTGTGACACATCGTGACCTAGGCTCAAGTTTTGCAATGGTCACGGGGCATATGAAAGAGGGCAAGGATGATGGAATCCAATGGGAAAGTCTTGCAAAAGGGGTTGACACGATTGCTATTTATATGGGGGTCGGTAATCTTACCTATATCCGTCAGCAGTTGCTCAAGTATGGGCGAGATAAGGAAACCCCAATAGCACTCATCCATTGGGGTACATTTTCTCAACAAAAAACTGTCACGGGAACTTTAGCTAATATTGAAGAACTAGTCCAGCGAGAAAATATTCAAAATCCAAGCATAATTGTAGTAGGAAAAGTTGTTACTTTGAGAGAAACAATTCAATGGTTTGAACAAAACATTCCGCAGCCACAGTTAGCAGAAGTTTCTGTGTAAGGATGTGGATTCATGCAAGCCATTTTATATATCGCTCATGGAAGTAGAGTAAAGGCGGGAGTGGAGCAAGCCGTTACTTTTCTAAAGAGCGTACAACAAGAGGTTGAAATACCGATTCAAGAAATTAGTTTTTTAGAACTCGCGACGCCGACAATTGCTGAAGGTATAGCGAGCTGTATTAACCAAGGGGCTACAGCTATAGCCATCGTGCCTATTTTATTGCTCTCCGCTCAGCATGCAAAGCACGATATTCCAAATGAGATTGATAAAGCAAAACAACAGTACCCACAAGTGCGATTTACATACGGTGAACCACTTGGCGTCCATGAACTATTAATTGATACATTACAGACTAGAATTTTAGAAGCAAGGAGCCCGACTAACGATGCAAGTGTTTTACTTATAGGTCGTGGCAGTAGTGATCCTGCAGTAAAAAGTGATTTGGCCAAAATTGCAACAAGATTACGTGATAAATACGCTTATGAAGCTGTAGACACATGCTTTTTATATGGCACGGGTCCTACGTTTGAAGATTGGTTACAACAAGAGAAGAATAGGGACAATCAAGTATTTATAGTGCCGTATTTGTTGTTTACTGGGATTTTGCGCCAAAGCATAACAAGGCGATTACAAGATTATGACAATAAGAATGTTATTTTATGTGAAAGTTTAGGCTATGACGACAATGTAAGAGAAGTTTTAGTAGAACGTATTTATCAATTGTTAAAATTTACTAAGAAAGGTGTTTTGTAATGGTAGATAAAAGGTCTGAAAATGTAAATCTAGCATTAGATAATGTCCGTCAAATTTTAAATACTGTGAACCATGGATCGATTACATTGATTGTGCAAAATTCCTATGTGGTCCAAATAGAAAAGAAGGAAAAAATACGACTACGATAATTTTAATCATCGGGTGTCCAAACATCTGTACCTGTCGCTGCGCTTTCGGTACAAAAAACATCTGTACCTGTCGCTGCGCTTTCGGTACAAAAAACATCTGTACCTGTCGCTACCGCTATCGGTACAAAAAACATCCGCTTTAATAGAGGAACTCAGTCTAAGAACGCCACGTTCTGTGGCATTACCGAAATGACTGATATCGTGTCGGCCTAAGCGCAAAGCCGATTCCAGACACAATTTTGTAGAGGCTTAATTGATCTTTTTTCAGCAATCATTTTGTCAGACAAATTAACAAGGAAAATGAAACGAATATGTGAGGTGGCAAGGTTGAAACTGCAAGTAGTAAATAGTCCATTTAATAAGGAGCAGGTAAAGCTGTTAAATGAGCTGCTCCCTAAACTAACAGGAGAACAGAGAATTTGGTTAAACGGCTTTTTAAGTGCATCACTAGTAACTAGTGATCCTGTCGTTGAAGAAGTAACGCCGATAGTAAAAACAATCACCACAACAGTAACGATTTTATATGGTTCACAAACGGGCAATAGCCAGGGGTTAGCTGAAAAATATGCCTCAGCCTTGAAAGATAATGATGTAGACGTAACAATTTCGTCGTTAGCAACATTTAAACCAAATAATTTAAAAAAGGTAACTAATCTTTTACTCATTGTTAGCACACATGGGGAAGGGGAACCACCTGATCAAGCGATACAGTTCTATGAATTTTTGCATAGCAAACGTGCTCCTAAGTTAGAGCAGCTTCATTATTCAGTGCTAGCCTTAGGTGATAGCTCCTATGAATTTTTCTGTAAAACAGGAAAGGATTTTGATGAACAGTTTGCAAAGTTAGGAGCAACTCGAATCGTACCTCGTACAGATTGTGATGTAGATTATGATGTCCAGGCAGCACATTGGTTCTCAGCTGTTCAGCAGGAGTTGCTCCAACAGACGGATGTAGCTGATTTATCGACTACACAACATAAAACAGCACAAGGAGACACTACATATTCTCGTAAAAATCCGTTTTATGCTGAAGTACTTGAAAACATTAATTTAAACGGCAGAGGATCCAATAAAGAAACACGTCATATTGAATTATCCATCGAAGGTGCAAGTTTCTATTTCGAACCAGGAGATAGTATCGGTATTCTACCGGAAAATGATGAAAAACTAGTCGATGCTTTAATCACAGCATTACAGTTTGAGCCACAAACTGAGGTAAATGTCTTTGAAGAAACACTGCCATTAAAGGAAGTTTTGCAAAAAAAATTAGAAATTACAGTGTTGTCTAAGCCTTTGTTACAAAAAATTGGTGCCTATACAGTCCATCAGGAATTTAACAAGCTACTTGCCGACTCGGAATCCTGGAAGGACTATGCAAAAGGAAGAGATTTACTTGACGTTGTGGAAGACTTCGCACCATTTACATGGAATGCACAGCAATTTGTAGATTTACTACGTAAAATTCCAGCACGTTTATATTCGATTGCTAGTAGTCAAAGGGCAAATAGTGAAGAAGTTCATTTAACAATTGGGAAAGTAAGCTATGAGACAAATGGAAGGCAACGTCTTGGCGTTTGCTCTGGTAGCGTAGCAGAGCGTATTCAAATTGGTGACACATTACCTGTCTATGTTCATAAAAATCCGAACTTTAGATTACCAGAGCATGAGGACACACCGATTATTATGATTGGTGCTGGTACAGGCGTAGCCCCGTATCGTGCATTTTTGGAGGAGCGTGAGGAATTAGGCGTCGGAGGGAAAGCTTGGCTAATCTTTGGTGATCAACACTTTGTCACAGATTTTCTTTATCAAACAGATTTACAGCGTTGGCTTGCTTCAGGCACACTAAGTCAAATGCATGTCGCTTTCTCACGTGATACAGATAGAAAAATATATGTTCAACATAAAATTGAAGAAAATGCTGCTGCTTTCTATGAATGGCTAGAGCAAGGAGCTGTCATTTACGTCTGTGGTGATAAAAAATCAATGGCAGCTGATGTTGATGCAACAATACATCGCGTTATTGAACAACAGGGACAAAAAACGCCAGAGGAAGCGAAAGCCTTTGTCAATGAGCTTAAACAGCAGAAACGCTATCAACGTGACGTTTATTAACTTCTTTTAGCAAGTGTTTTGGTAGCGAAAGCAAAGCGATGAATGCAGTTTTAAGTCACTTTTCAGTGGGTGTCCAAACATCGGCTGAAATAGTGGAACTCAGTCTAGGAATGTCGTCCTGTGGCATTACCGATATGATCGACGTTGTGTAGGCCTTCACGCAGGCATAAGCCTTAAGCCATTCAGGACGCAATTATGACGAGGCATATTTGATTAAAGGAGCGAAAACAAATGACAGGGAAAATTATTTTACCTCCGCAACCAGGGAAACCTAGTGATGTAGAGCGTATTAAAAACGAAAGTAATTATCTACGTGGAACATTAGAGGCTACGATGAATAACCCATTAACTTCAGGTATTCCAGAGGATGATAATCGTCTAATGAAATTCCATGGTAGTTACTTACAAGACGACCGTGATCTTCGTAATGAACGTCAGCGTCAAAAGCTTGAGCCTGCCTATCAATTTATGGTACGGGTACGTACACCGGGTGGGGCGGCTACACCAGCACAATGGCTAGTAATGGATGAAATGGCGAGAAAATATGGTAATGGCTCCTTAAAATTAACGACACGTCAGGCATTTCAAGTGCATGGCATTTTAAAATGGAATGTTAAAAAATATATGCAGGAAATTAATGAAGTGTTATTAGATTCTCTTGCAGCCTGTGGAGATGTCAATCGTAATGTGATGTGTAATGTGAATCCAAACCAATCCGCATTACATGAAGAAATCTATAATTGGTCTGCCAAATTAAGTGAGCATTTACTACCTAGAACACGAGCTTATCATGAACTATGGCTAGATGGTGAAAAGGTAGTTGATAGTCAGGATGAAGAAGTTGAACCTATATACGGTGCGCAATATTTACCGCGTAAATTTAAAATTGGTATTGCGGTTCCGCCTAGTAATGATGTGGACGTATTCTCACAAGATATAGGGTTTATAGCAATTGTTGAGGAAGGTAAGCTAGTAGGCTTTAACGTTGCTGTTGGTGGAGGAATGGGCATGACACATGGCGATCATGAAACATACCCACAGCTGGCTCGCATTATTGGTTTTATCACACCTGATAAACTACTGGAAACAGCGGAGAAAATTATTACGATTCAGCGCGATTATGGGAATCGTTCGGTTCGTAAAAATGCACGTTTTAAATATACAATTGATGCAAGAGGACTTGAATGGTTTAACGAAGAACTAATGCGCCGTCTAGGTTGGAGTATTCAAGAGGCTCGACCATATACTTTTGATCGCACGGGTGATGAGTTTGGTTGGATTAAAGGTGCAGAAGGTCAATGGCATTATACATTATTTATTCAAAATGGACGTATTAAGGACTTTGAAAATTATGAGCTTTTAACAGGATTACGTGAAATTGCGAAGGTGCATACAGGTGATTTCCGCTTAACGCCAAACCAAAATTTAATGATTAGTAATGTAACGCCGCAAAAGAAGAAAAAAATTGCTGCTATTATTGAGCAATATAACCTCACAGATGGAGCACACTATTCTGCATTGCGCCGAAATTCAATTGCTTGCGTATCATTACCAACATGCGGTTTAGCCATGGCAGAAGCCGAGCGTTACCTGCCTTCTCTTATTACAAAAATAGAAACAATTCTTGATGAAGCGGGCTTAAACGAAACAGAAATCGTTATCCGCATGTCAGGCTGTCCGAATGGTTGCTCACGCGCAGCAATGGCTGAGATTGGCTTTATCGGTAAAGGTCCCGGGAAATATAATATGTATTTAGGCGCAAGCTTTACCGGTGATCGTCTCAATAAAATATATCGTGAAAATATAGGCGAGGAGGAGATATTAGCAGAGCTTCGTCCAATCCTGCTCCACTATGCGAAGGAACGTCAAGAGGGAGAGCACTTCGGAGATTTTGTTATTCGTGCTAATTATGTAACAGCTGTGTACGACGGACGAGATTTTCATCATAAATAAAATAGTAGCCGTGTAGCAAAGAAATTTGCTACACGGCTTTTTTAAATGGAAAAATCTTCGGGGATAAAGACTTTTAATTGCTTTGGTTTGACAAATACATGGTCACCAATCTTAAGCTGAAGGTTAGTAAATTGTTCTTTAGTAAGTTCTGCCTCTAAAAATTCATCTATATCTTCACGACGTAATTCAATCTGCACGATAGGTCCGAGCAAGTGAATATGGCTTACTTTGACGGGGACGGTGCCGGATACATTCGTTTTCTCAATGTGAATATCATGGGGGCGTACATAGCCTACTGCATGGTCCTCTGTATGTGTTTGTACGTCAGGTACATCAATCGCAAATTCACCATGCATGAGCTTACCATTATGTAACCGTCCTTTAAAGAGATTCACATTACCTAAAAAATCATAAACAAAAGGGCTCTTTGGATTTGTGTATACGTCGTCTGGGCTACCGATTTGCTCTATCTTGCCGTTGTTCATCACGACAATTCGGTCTGCAACATCAAGTGCCTCTTCCTGATCGTGTGTGACAAAAATACTTGTAATATGAAAATCATTGTGAAGCTTTCGTAGCCAACGACGCAATTCCTTGCGCACTTTAGCATCCAGTGCCCCAAAAGGTTCATCTAATAAAAGTACCTTGGGCTCCACGGCGAGGGCTCTAGCAAGTGCAACTCGCTGACGTTGCCCACCTGATAGTTGTGTTGGGTAGCGATCAGAAAAATTTTCTAGTTTGACCAGTTTGAGAAGCTCCATCACTTTGTTCTTTATTTCTAATTTAGATGGTCTTGTTTTACGAGGGCGTACTTTAAGACCGTAAGCGACATTATCAAAAACTGTCATATGGCGAAAAAGTGCATAATGCTGGAACACAAAGCCTACATTTCGCTCCTTTGGATGGCGATCTATCATCGATTGACCGTCAAATAAAATCTCCCCAACATCTGATGTTTCAAGTTCAGCAATAACACGTAGTAACGAAGTTTTGCCAGAACCAGATGGGCCAAGAAGAGCAACTAGTTCCCCAGATTGAATATGAAGAGAAACATCTTCTAAAGCTTGAAAGGAACCGAACTTTTTAGATACATTTTTAATTTGAATGCTCATGCTGACAATACCTCCTATCAATTATGCCTCGGCATAATTGCGTCCGGAATCGGCTTTGTGCATGCACAAAGAACTCCTTTCCGATTTCCGTGACATCCGCCGGAGGCTTTAACTTATTTCAGCAGATGTTTATACACCCGCTGAAAAGTAATTTAAACCAGTAATTTAAACCTGCATTCATCTCACCACCTATAGAGGTGAGTGACATCTGTAACTGCCGTTGCACTTTCGTTACAGAAAATAATTGCTGAAAGAAGTTAAACTGATTTTGATTTCCAAGCAATAATATCTTTAACGATGAGTGTAATAATGGCGATTACGCTCATCAGTGAAGCAACGGCGAAGGCTGCTGCAAATTGGTACTCATTGTATAAAATTTCAATATGAAGGGGCATCGTATTTGTCATCCCTCTAATATGCCCTGATACAACAGAAACGGCACCAAATTCACCGATTGCCCGAGCATTACAAAGTATAAGGCCGTACAATAAGCCCCATTTGATATTTGGCAATGTCACATGCCAAAATGTTTTAAAACCATTGGCCCCAAGTGAAATGGACGCCTCCTCCTCAGAAGTGCCTTGTGTCTGCATAAGAGGAATAAGCTCTCGTGCAACAAAGGGCAACGTAACAAAGACAGTAGCAAGGACAATACCAGGTAGCGCAAAAACAATTTTAATGTCATGTTCAAATAGCCAATCTCCAAATAGTCCCTGTGAGCCAAATAACAAAATAAATACTAAACCTGCAATAACAGGAGATACTGCAAAAGGAAGATCGACGATTGTAAGTAATAGATTTTTCCCTTTAAAGTTGAACTTTGTTAAAGCCCAAGCAGCCATAACTCCGAAGATTGCGTTTAATGGTACTGCAACCGCGACAACAGTTAAAGTTAATTTAATAGCTGCCAATGCATCTGGATGTGTGATAGCTGCTACATAAACGTCTACTCCTTTTTGAAAGGCAGTGGTAAAAATTGATACTAGTGGAAGTACAATAAAAAATGCTAAAAATGCTAGCGCAATAAATATTAGCGTATATCGGACAAAGCGTGGCTCTTGTAAGGCAGCAGACTTTGTCACTGTATTATTTTTTTCAGGAGCAACTTGCTGAATAAATGTAGACTGTTCCATAAATACCTCCTAATGTACAAAGCAACGATTTGCCAACCATTGTATGAAATTAATGCTAAATAATAGAATGAAGGACGTGACAAGCATGACCGCTGCAATAGCAGTTGCACCCGCATAGTCATATTGCTCTAGCTTTGTCATAATAATTAATGGCGTAATTTCAGTCTTCATTGGCATATTACCAGCGATAAAAACAACAGAACCATACTCTCCTAATGCACGAGCAAATGCTAATGAAAAACCTGTTAAAATGGCAGGAGCAAGCTCTGGAAAAATAATTTTACGAAAGGTTTGTAAACGATTTGCTCCAAGGCTTGCAGAGGCTTCCTCAACCTCAGCACTAATATTTAGTAAAACAGGCTGCACAGTACGGACGACAAATGGTAGCCCGATAAATGTAAGGGCAATGATAATGCCAAGTGGCGTAAAGGCAATTTTAAAATTAAAAAATTGACCAATCCAACCATTTGGCGCATAGAGGGACGTTAAGGCAATTCCTGCTACAGCAGTTGGCAAAGCAAATGGTAAATCGACAAGTCCATCAATGATTCGTTTAAACGGAAAACGGTATCGTACAAGTACCCAAGCAATGATTGTGCCAAAAATAACATTTAGTAAACCAGCAGCGAGCGCAGTACTAAAACTTACCTTATATGAAGCAACAGCACGGGGAGCGGTTACAATATCAACAAACTCTGCCCAGCTTATGGACATTGTATGAATAATAATCATCGATAGTGGCAATAAGACTAACAAGCTAACATATAACATCGTAAAGCCCAGAGAAAGGTGGAAACCTGGAATAATGCGGCGTGTTTTTTTATTAACCGTTAAACTACTCATGACATACCTCCTTATTGAGGTACATAAATTTCATCAAATGTACCACCATCTTTAAAATGCTTCGCTTGAGCTTCTGTCCAACCACCGAAATCATCGATTGTAACGAGTTCAAGTTTTGGGAATTGCTCTTGATATTTTGCTAGAATTTTTTCATTTCGTGGTCGATAGTAATTTTTTGCAGCAATTTCTTGACCACGCTCACTATATAAATGTTTTAAATAAGCCTCTGCTACTTCGCGTGTACCTTTTTTATCTACGATTTTGTCGACAATTGCTACAGGCGGCTCAGCTAAAATACTTAAAGAAGGTGTAATGATATCAAATTCGTCACCCAATTCATGGAGCGATAAATAAGCTTCATTTTCCCATGCAATTAAGACGTCACCAATATTACGTTCAACAAAAGTTGTTGTAGCACCACGTGCGCCAGAATCCAGTACTTCTACATTGCTATATAGAGCTTTCATAAATTCTTTTATTTTTGCCTCATCATTTTTATATAATTTCTCTGCATAAGCCCAAGCAGCTAAATAATTCCAACGTGCACCACCAGACGTTTTAGGATTTGGTGTGATGACAGATACATCGTCCTTTGTTAAATCATCCCAGTTTTTAATACCCTTTGGATTGCCTTTGCGTACTAAAAAGACAATTGTCGATGTATAAGGTGTAGAGTTATTTTCAAATTCTGTTTGCCAATCTTTATTTAATAGGCCTCGAGCTTGTGCAATCTCATCAATATCGTAAGCTAGTGCTAGTGTAACAACGTCTGCTTCTAGACCATCAATTACAGCTCTACCTTGTTTACCAGAGCCCCCATGTGATTGTTTTATCGTTACATCTTGGCCGGTTTCATCCTTCCATTTTTTTATAAAATCTTTGTTGAATTCCTCGTAAAGCTCACGAGTTGGATCGTAGGATACATTTAATAGTTCCACAGATTTTTTTGTATCCTGAGCCCCTGTATTTGTTTCAGAAGAGCTGCTACTACAACCTGTTAATGCCAGTGCTAATGCAGATACAAGTACTAACGATTGGAAAAGATGTTTCCTTTTTTTCATAAAATAACACTCCTTTTTGATGATCTAGAGAATACAAAAGACCATCTACCAGAACGAATAGTAATCGTCTTAAGTAGATGGCCTTCAGATCCTCTGATCAGCATTTTATATTGGTTTGGTTCAAAGCTTAGTTATACATTAAACATATATTTCCTATTAGTCAACAAGGAATTAAAATATTGCTTTTGACCGGGATAAAAAATTTGGACTCATTGAAATGAATTTTTATAAAAACCTAGTTGACTACTAGGTGTACTTTAGTATATATTTGGTAATAAGAAAAAATGATTGTAGAACGAGGTAGCCAATACTAGTGAACAATCAAAACAATTATTTGGACACCTGCTGAAAAGTGACTTAAAACCGAATTCATCTCACCCCTATAGAGGTGGGTAACTTCTGTAGCTGAAAGAAGTTAAATAATGAGCTGGCTAGTTAAACTAGAGGCGTTTTAACAAAGACATATCTATATATGTCTGTCGTTAGAACGTCTCTTTTTCATTAAGAGGAGGATTATATGCTAACATATGCAACTTGGCATGAGCCAACATTGAATTTTCAAATAGACGAAACCTATAAGGCTGCACTGGAGGTTTTACAGTGGAGTTATGCTGAATATGGCGAGGATATCGTCTATGCTTGTAGCTTTGGCATTGAGGGGATTGTCTTAATTGACCTTATTTCAAAGGTGAAGCCCGATGCTACGATTGTCTTTTTAGATACAGATGTTCATTTTAAAGAAACATATGAAACGATTGATAAAGTAAAAGAAAAATATCCGAAGCTGAACATTAAGATGCAAAAACCAGCACTTACACTCGAACAACAAGCAGCTCAATATGGCGATAAATTATGGAATTCCAATCCAAATAAATGCTGTGAAATTCGCAAGATTGTGCCGTTGCATGAAGCGTTGGCGGGCGCCAAGGCTTGGATATCAGGTTTACGTCGTGAACAATCACCAACCCGGCAAAATACAAACTTTATCAATCGTGACGATAAATTTCAATCCATTAAAATTTGTCCACTCATTCATTGGACATGGAAGGATGTCTGGCGTTATGTTTCAAAGCATAGTTTACCGTACAATCCATTGCATGACAGAGGCTATCCAAGCGTCGGCTGCGAGCATTGTACAAAACCAGCATTTACAATGGATGATTTGCGTTCAGGCAGGTGGCAAGGATCTGGTAAAACTGAGTGCGGATTACATGAATAAAGGAGTTTTGCCATGCTTGAAAATATAGCAATAGCAATTAGTTTATTTTTTGCGCTGAATATTGGTGCTAGTGGAGCGGCAGCCTCAATGGGGGTTGCTTACGGAGCAGGTGCCATCAAAAAAGCTTGGCAAGCATTGCTCATTTGTTCAGTGGGTGTTTTTTCTGGGGCAATTCTTGGAGGTGGAGAGGTAGTAAAAACAATTAGCTCCGGCATAATGCCACAGGAGTACATTACAGTAAAGATTGTCATTTTTATTTTGATTTCTGCGACAAGTTCACTATTTCTCGCCAATCTTTTAGGCATTCCATTATCGACGAGTGAAGTGACAGTAGGAGCAGTTGTAGGTGTAGGAATTGCCTATAAAGTGCTTTATATTAAGTCATTACTTGTCATCATATCATTTTGGGTAATAGTGCCAATCATAGCGTTTATCATTGCATTTGTCTTTGGAAAGTGGCTGTATAAATTACAAGTCAAGGGTTTGTTAAAAGATCATTTACTATTAACGATTCTCCTTGTATTTGCTGGATTTTTCGAAGCGTTTTCAGCAGGGATGAATAACGTAGCAAATGCAGTTGGACCTCTTGTTGGTGCAGGGATGATGAGCGTAACAACAGGAATATTGCTTGGTGGTGCTTTTGTGGCGCTTGGCGCTATGCTCCTTGGCAAACGAGTGCTTGAAACAAACGGTAAAAAAATTATGCGCTTTGAGAAGGCGGAAGGGATACTAATTTCGAGTACAGGTGCACTACTAGTCGGTATAAGCTCTATCTTTGGACTTCCTGTGCCATTAACACAAGTAACATCCTCTTCGATTATTGGCATGGGAATGGCCAAAAACGGGAAACAAATTTTCCATAAGCACATTGTGAAAAAAATAATCCGTATTTGGATCGTTTCGCCAATCTTTTCTTTAGCCATTTCTTATTTTTTAGTACAGCTATTCTTAGAAAAAGATTTCTATACCATCGTATTAATTGGCAGTATTATTGTTGGAACGCTTGGTGTCATTAGCTTAATGCGAACAATGCGTGAAGAAGAGCGCTCCATATATGATGCGGGTGAAGGAATTTAAATACCCGAATTACTGTTGAATCAGTTGGAGCCTGATAATTTTTAAGGGGGTGCTGATCAAATCAGCAGGGAAGCCGATCACTTTTAAAGGGAAGCTGATCAAATCAGCAGGGAAGCCGATCACTTTTAAAGGGGAGCTGATCAAATTAAAGGGACACCTGATCACTTTTGGAGGAAAGCCGATCAATTGGGAAGTATCCCCGATTACCTCTGTAAGAAAGGGATTAATCGAAGAAGTTCCGATTTTAGCCTAAGATGAAAAACCAAGGTTTATCACCAAAAGATGTGGATGTCGTCTACTATGTAAATAAGTTGATTGGAGTGGAAGTTGGGCGACTCCTTGGGGATTAGCGATAGGGAAACGAAGGCTAAGGACATCACGTCCTGTTCAAAGCGCCCAGCTGGAACGGAAATCAACCACACGTTTTGGTGAGAATCCAAAATCAATGCAAATAAACTTAAATATAAAACTGAGTAATTCAATAAAACTAGGAGGAGATTGTAATGAGTTTACAACCACATGGTGGACTATTAGTGCAAGCTATTAATTCTGAGAAGGATGTAACGCATATAAATAAAGTTATTGAGCTTGATGCCATTGCACTTAGTGATTTAGAGTTAATTGCAATCGGCGGGTACAGTCCAATTGAAGGTTTTTTAACGCAGGAAGATTATGAATCAGTTGTCGAGCATACGCGTTTAGCGTCAGGTGTGGTTTGGAGTATTCCAATTACATTACCTGTAGCAAAGGATGTAGCTGCAACATTGCAGCCGGGTGATGAGGCAAAATTAGTATACGGTGATACGGTTTACGGCGTTATTGAAATTGCGGATATTTATGAGCCAAATAAACGGAAAGAGTCATTGTTAATATACGGCACGGAGGATTTACAGCATCCCGGTGTTAAAAAGTTGCATGAGCGTCCAAGTATTTATGTTGGTGGGAAAATTACATTAGTAAAACGTCTAGAGCAAAAGTTTCCTTCCTATTCATTTGATCCGCTTGAAACACGCCGTCTTTTTGCAGAAAAGGGGTGGCAAACAATTGTTGGCTTCCAAACACGGAATCCTGTGCACCGAGCACATGAATACATTCAAAAGGCAGCACTTGAAACAATTGATGGGTTATTTTTAAATCCACTAGTTGGTGAAACGAAATCAGACGATGTTTCCGCTGCAATTCGCATGGAAAGTTACGAAGTTTTACTAAACAATTATTATCCTGAAAATCGTGTGCAATTAGGTGTGTTTCCAGCTGCAATGCGTTATGCAGGACCAAAAGAAGCTATTTTCCATGCACTTGTACGAAAAAATTATGGATGTACACACTTTATCGTTGGGCGTGACCATGCAGGGGTTGGCGATTACTATGGTACATACGATGCACAAAAAATCTTTGAACAATTTACGGAAGATGAATTAGGAATTATTCCATTAAAATTTGAGCATAGCTTCTATTGCAACAAATGCGAGGGAATGGCAACGACGAAAACTTGTCCTCATGAAAGCTCAGCACATGTCATTTTATCGGGTACTAAGGTTCGTGAAATGTTGCGTAATGGCGAAGTGCCTCCAAGTACATTTAGTCGTAATGAAGTTGTGGATGTATTAATTAAAGGAATGCGTAAGGAGGTTATAAAGTGAGTTCAAACATCGTTTGGCATGAAGCGTCTATTACGAAAGAGGAGCGTCGTACACAAAATAAGCATCAAAGCTTTATTTTATGGTTCACCGGTTTATCAGCATCAGGGAAATCTTCTGTGGCGAATGCATTTGCACGCCGGCTCTTTGAACGTGGCAATCAAGTATTCGTCTTAGATGGAGATAATGTTCGCCATGGCTTAAATAAGGATTTAGGATTCGACGAAAAAAGCCGTAAGGAAAATATACGACGTATTGGTGAGGTATCTAAGCTTTTTGTAGAAAGTGGTCAAATTGTTTTGACTGCCTTTATTTCACCTTACCGAGAAGATCGTCAGGTTGTCCGTGAGCTTGTGGAAGCAGGAGAGTTTTTAGAGGTCTATGTGAAGTGTTCAGTTGAAACGTGTGAAAAACGTGATCCAAAAGGTCTTTATAAAAAAGCACGAACTGCAGAGATTCCTAACTTTACTGGTATTAGTGCGCCGTATGAGGAACCAGAACGTCCAGAAATCATTATTGATACAGAACTCCATTCTATCGAAGAATGCGTAGATCAGCTCACAGACATATTAACTTCAAAAGGATATATTTAGACTGATTAACTACGCATTTATATTCTTAAAGAATCTGCTTACTTTGAAGAGGCAGATTCTTTTTGTGGAAAAATTATCTATTTTATAGAACATCCCCAAATGTTGTGAGATGATTACATCATCAAACGTTATAGGGGATGAAAAAGATGAGCATACATATTCAACTATTAACCGAGGATGTTGTAAGCCAGAAATTATTAAATGAAATAGTAGAACTTTGGAATGAAAATGCCATAGAAACAGCAGATTGTGAACTAGGAGAGAGTGAAAGGAAGGGGATTAAAGAACAGCTAGAACAATATATTGAATCAAAATATGGGGCCATTTATATAGCGATGAATGGAAATAATGAAATGATTGGTTTTGGAATGGCTTCGATCAAAAAGGATTTTATTTATGATATGAACTATGGTCAAATAGACGAGGTTTATGTAGTACCAGTATATAGAAGACAGAAGGTTGCTAAACGTCTAGTAGATGATTTAGTGAATTGGTTTAATGATGAGCATAATACTTCAGTAGTAAATGTTTATGTAGATTTAGAAAATGACTTAGCACTAAACTTTTGGGAAGGCATTGGATTAGAAAAAGAGTTTTATATGCTATCAAACAATTAAAAAAGTGGCCATTGAAGTTTATTCAATGGCCACTTTTTTGAAAAGTTATTTAATGCCTTGTTCCTTTTTCATCCGGTCGATTTCCGGTCCAAGCTCGTCATGTATTGTGCCTTTCCACGGTTTTACGCCAGCGATGTATGAAGAGCGAGTCATAATATGCCCTCCAACAGGACCTGTGATAAACAGGAACAAAATACCGAGTAAAATACGGGGATTGAAGTGATCTTCAATCAGCCAAAAGTGAAAGAATACGCCGATGAGTACGCACATAACACCGAGCGTTGCACTTTTAGAAGCAGCGTGGGCACGTGTGTACAAATCAGGTAAACGGACAAGACCAATGGCTGTCACGACAATAAATAGTACCCCTACAGAAATGAAAAAGATAACTAAACTATTAGCGAGAATTGTCACGTTTAATGATATCTCCTTTCTCAATGAATTTAGAGAAAGCAACGGTGCCGATAAACGATAATATCGCTAACAATAATATAATCTCTAGGAAGAAGCTTGTTTCAACCAATACCGAAAACAGTCCAATTAATGAGATTACTGACACACCCAATGAATCCAATGCTACTACACGGTCAGATGCAGAGGGTCCTTTCACCATTCGATAAATAACGGCAATCAATGATAAGCAAATCACCACAATGGCAGTAATGATAAACGTTGTCATGATTTACTCACCTCCAAAATCGCTTTCTCAAATGAATCACGAATGGCTGTAATCGCTTCGTCGACATCACTAATATCAATTGCGTGTACATACAAAGTTTTTGCATCATCTGATACATGTACTACTACAGTACCAGGTGTTAACGTAATAAGACTTGATAATAGCGTAATTTCCCATTCTTGTGTTAAAACAGTCGGATAGGCAAAGAATGCAGGCTGCATATCCAACTTCGGTTTTAAGACGACCCGAAGAACTTGTACATTCGCTAACACTAACTCCTTTAAAAAGAGTAATGTCAATTTAATGATTGCCCATATGCGGTAGACGTAAAGTCGGGTAGAAAAAAATCTACGCATAATAACAAGCAATATAATACCGAGAATAAACCCAACGATAAAGCCTGTTGCTGTGTAATTAGAAGAAAGGAACATCCAAACGAAGGCAAGTACAAAATTTAAAATAATTTGAAATGCCATATCTCTAATCCCCCTTCATTACAGCATCTATATAAATAGATGGATCACTTAATAGTTTTGCTGCATCGTCCATAAATGGTGTAATCCATTCGGACCCTACACCGTACGCTACAGTGATGAGCACTAAAAGAACGGTAGGCACAAATAGTGTATTGTAGACTTTTTTATCGACAGTACCTGTGGTTTCTTTTTCTTCACCCCAAAAGGCATAAAGGAAAATACGAATAACCGATAATAAAACGAGAAGTGACGAAGCTAAAATAAAAATACTGCTCCATTTACTGCCAGCTTCAAATCCTCCCTGTACAATCAACAGTTTTCCAACGAAGCCACTAAGTGGGGGAATCCCTGCTAAACCAAATGCTGCAATTAAATAACACCAACCTAGAGCAGGGTATTTATGCATAAGCCCGCCCATTTTCCGTAAATCAGATGTGCCCGTAATGTAGATGACTATACCTATTAACATAAAGAGCGCTGCTTTTATAAGCATGTCATGAATTAAATAGAACATAGCACCTTTTAGGGAGATTTCATTCATTTGAGATACACCGAATAAAATAACCCCTACAGCAATAACAATATTGTATATAATGATAAGCTTCACATCATGGTAAGCAAGTGCACCAATACAGCCCGCAATAATTGTTGCAATTGCTAATGCCATTAGTAAATCATGTGTATACGATAAATCATGAACAAAGAACAATGTATATGTTCTAGTAATCGCATAAATGCCAACCTTTGTTAGCAGTGCACCGAATAGCGTTAGCACTGGAATCGGGGCTGCTGCATAAGAAGTTGGAAGCCAGAAGTATAGCGGGAAAATAGCTGCTTTTAATCCAAATACCATTAAAAATAGTACGGCTATAACTGTAACAATACCTGGCTGATTAATGTCAGCAATTTTTACTGCAATATCTGCCATGTTTAATGTTCCAACTACAGAGTAAAGAAAGGCAACTGTAATTACAAATAAAGCAGATGAAATAACATTGATTAGAATATATTTAATGGAACCTTTAAGCTGTCCTTTTTCGCCCCCGAGAACGATGAGCAAATAAGAGGCCATTAATAATACCTCGAAGAACACGAAAAGGTTAAAAATATCGCCTGTCGTAAATGCCCCGTTAACCCCAGTTAAAATAAACATAATCCCAGGATAATAGAAGAAGCGTTCACGTTCCTTCGTGATGGAACCGAAGCCATACCAAACAACAAAGAGGGTGATAAGCAAAGTTGTTGTGACAAGCAGTGCCGACACCATATCGGAAACCATTGTAATGCCATACGGCACAGGCCAATTACCGAATGTCACTTTTTGAATCCCATCATTTTTCACCTTTATAAGCAGTGAAATGGCTGAGATAAGTGCGAGCCCAATACCGAGTAATGCGAATGAACGCTGGTATTTTAAGTTTTTTTGCCCAAACATTAAAATCATACCGAAGAAAAACGGAATGATAATTGGTAGTAGAAGGAAGTTATTCATCCTCATCACTTCCTCTCATTAAGCTTATATCATCTGTCTCGAGTTCCTGATAAGAACGGTAAGCAAGAACGAGGAAGAAAGCTGTTACACCAAAACTAATAACAATCGCTGTTAAAATAAGCGCCTGTGGTAATGGGTCTGCAAAAGTTTTAGCCCCTTCCTTTAAAACAGGCGGTGCCTCTCCACCAAGCCCGCCCATCGTTAAAATAAGAAGATGAGCACCATGACTTAACAGGCCAGTCCCGATAATAATACGCAATAAGCTTTTCGATAAAATTAAATAAACCGCTGCCATAAACAGAAAGCCTATGACAAATGCCATCAATATTTCCATTATTCATCCTCCCCAATCGTTTGAATAATGGTCATCGTAACGCCGACAACAACCAAATAGACACCGCTATCAAAAAGCATAGCCGTGTGTAATGACTGTTTGCCTAGAAGCGGTAAATCGAAATAATCAAAGAAATGAGTGAAAAACGGTTTACCTACAAACATTGGGAAAGCGGCAGTTGCAAGGGCTAGTAGTAAGCCAATTGCCGTTAAATACGTATAATTTATTGGTAAAACCTTACGAACCGTATTTAAATCAAAGGCAAGGACTAAGAGTACGATAGCACTCGATGTCAAAAGTCCACCAACAAAACCGCCTCCAGGTGTGTAATGACCAGCAAGAAAAATATGAATGGAGAAGAAGAAAATAATGAAGAATACAATTTTTGCTGTAAATTGTATAATTACATCATTTGTTTTCATGCGATTTCTCCTTTCTATTCATGCGTAGCTTTATCATTGCTAAAATGGCCATTCCAGCAATACCTAGCACTGTAATTTCAAATAATGTATCAAAGCCACGGTAGTCTACTAAGATCACATTGACAATATTTCCACCGCCAGCTTTTGTATAAACTGTTTCCTCATAATATTTTGAAATAGTTGGAATCAATTTTTGCGAATGTGCAGACAATGCTAAAAGTGTAACCATAACACCGACTGTAACGGAAACAATCGCACGATTTAATTGGAATCTCATGCGCTCTTCTCGTTTTCCGAGCTTAGGCAGATGATAAAACGCAAGTAAAAATAGGGCTACAGAAATTGTTTCAATAACAAGCTGTGTTAATGCTAAATCAGGAGCATTAAAGATTACGAAGAATAATGCTACTGTGTAGCCCACAGCACCAAGGCCTATAATAGCTGTTAAACGAGACTTTGCTAAAATCGTAATGGCCGTTCCAATGACCAACACTACAACTAAAATGATTTCGTAAGGACGAATAGGTGCAGTGTCTTGGAAGGAAACTGTAAAAGCTTTCTTTACAAATAAAGAACCGATGACAATCGCTGCAATGCTACTAAACATATATAGCAGGTAGTGGCGCATAGAGCCCGTCATATAAAGACGTGATACCCGATTTAATCCAACATCTAGTCCCAGCATAATCTTGTCGTAAGCATTATTTAACGTTAAAGCTCGAGGGAATTTTTGATAAATGCCCTGCCATTTTGGTAATGCTACAAACAATAAAACCCCAACAATTACTATGCCAACTGTCATGAGTAATTCAGGTGTAATTTCACCATGCCAAGCAGCCACATGAATATCAATATCCTTGGGTGAATCGTATAAGAATGGCTGAATAGCCTGTACTGCTGGCTTTACAAAAGTGTCCCCAACTAGGTTAGGAATAAAGAATATGGTTACGACCAATGCTGCTAAAATCATCGGTGAAATTAGCATGCCAATCGGTGCCTCATGTGGTTTATGAGGTAATTTTTCCGGTTTATATTTACCTGTAAATGTTCTGAAAACAAAATAGAAGCTATAGACAAATGTAAATATACTAGCAATCCAAGCAACAATCGGGAAGAGTGCTCCCCATGTATCAAAACCGAAAAATTCAAAATTTTGCAGTGCAAGCATTGCAGTTAAAAACATTTCCTTACTTAAAAAGCCGTTAAATGGCGGAAGACCAGCCATTGATAAGCTTCCAATAGCTGCAACTGTAAAGCTAAGCGGCATAATACTCATTAAGCCACCGAGCTTGCGAATATCACGTGTACCTGTTTCATGATCGACAATTCCTGCAATCATGAATAGGCTGCCCTTAAAAGTTGCATGGTTGATCAGATGGAAAATCGCCGCAAAGGCAGCAAATTTAATAGTATCTGTTGCGCCATTACTATGAAATGCTAAAGCACTAGCGCCGAGCAATGACATAATAAGTCCAAGCTGACTCACAGTAGAGAAAGCAAGAATTCCTTTTAAATCTGTTTGTTTTACTGCAAAGAATGAACCCCAGAATAGCGTTACGATACCTACGCCTGTAACGAGCCATACCCAAAGCTCAGAAACAGCGAAAATTGGTGTGAACCGTGCAACTAAATAAATACCTGCCTTTACCATTGTTGCAGAGTGAAGGTATGCACTAACGGGTGTTGGCGCTTCCATTGCATCTGGTAACCAAATGTAGAATGGGAATTGTGCAGATTTCGTAAATGCTCCTAAAAGTATTAAAACGAGCGACCAAGTGAACAGCGGATGCTGCACTAAATTAGGTGCCATTGGAATAAGTTCACGGATTGAATACGTTCCTCCCATTATATAGAGAAGGATAAATCCTCCTAACATCATTAAGCCGCCACCGACTGTAATCATCATTGACTTAAGTGCACCAAAGCGAGAGGCATCACGGTTATACCAGTAACCGATCAGTAAAAATGATGAAATAGATGTTAGCTCCCAAAAGAAGTACAGCGTAATTAAATGATCTGACTGTACTACTCCTAGCATTGCGGTCATAAATAATAATAAGTAAACATAAAAATTATGTAATTTTTCTTTATGTTTGTCTAAGTAAAAAATAGAGTAAAGCACGACCAATGAGCCAATTCCAGTAATGAGTAATGAGAAAAGCAAGCTAAGTCCATCTAAATAAGAAACGATGGATATATCAAGCGACGGAATCCAAGGAAGCTCCTCAAGAAATACTTTACCATCTGCTACTTTTCCGATATATGATGCATAAATAATCGCGAGTGTAGCAGGTACTGCAAGAACAAACCAGCCTGTGTGAATATTTTTAATGCTTTTATATAAAAATGGCACAAATATTGCAGCAAGCATTGGAATGAAAATATAAAGTACTTGTAACAAAAAAATCCTCCTTTATGCAGGTAAGTATGTTAATTATAACGCACTTTTAGTATGAATGCATATGCACTCATATTATTTAGCTTGCGATAGTGGAAGAATTTTGGATATATTATAAATAGGAAGTTATCAATTCAAATAGAGGAAAAATTTTTTATGAGAAACCCTTATATTTATGGTTATTTACCATTAATTACAATTTTATTGTTTAGTTTGACATTTGGAATGTATGCAGTAAGTGAATCTTTGCAAGTTTTCCATGCAATCGGTGTGTATTCCGGCATGCGTGAGTTTTTATCCGATTTCGAGCTACGTGTATTTTTGCTAATTGTCTTTGCTGTTATCTTTTTTATGCTATTTTCAGCATTAAAATTAGTAGGAGAAACTATTCATGAGCTAGGAATGTTATTTTTCTCAAAGGATCATGATGGTGCGACAGTTCATCAAGCACGAGGCGGATACATCATTTTATTGGTGGGGGCAATATGTTCAGCTTTTGCTATTCAGTTTATTTACGTTTTAGTAGGTATTTTTGTCTTAACCGTTTTTATCTACTTTATTTATCTGATCTATAAAATGAGTCATTATATGTCGATGGGTGGAACGATCGGCTTACTAGTATTTGAGCTTTTTATGTGGACGCTATTATTATCGCTATTAGTTTATGTTGTTTTAAAATTGTATAATGGCATTTTGGCAAGTTTACCGTTTGCTCATTAAAAGTTCGGGCTACAGTAAATTACATAATAACGTTAAACAATAAAAGGAGCAGCCCTGGAGTGATAAATTTCACTCAGGGCTGCTTCTTTTTTCATTTCTTTCAGCAAGTCTCCAGCCTCTAGCTTTCGCACATGCAAAAAACAAAAGCATGAAGTCGATTCTGCAGAGTCATTGATCTTTATTCTAGTAAAACATTAAAGAGCTTATGATGAATCTTATAAGACTCTAAACTTTCCATAGATTGTGGCCTATCGAAGCCAAGCCAAACTGCTGCAGTGTAGTCATCGTTTAATCCAGCAAGCCAGTAGTCGCGATAGTTGTTAGTTGTTCCTGTTTTGGCCCCGACATAATTACTTCTACTATAAACGCCTTGCCCTGTACCTTTGGTAACAACATCTGTAAGCATTGAACGTATATACTTGACCGTTTTCGGTGACCAAATTTGATCGCGTGCTGAATCCCAACTGTAAAGCTCCGTGCCATCAGCTGCTGTCACTTTACGGATGCTATGGGCCAGTACGTATGAGCCGTCAATAAAACTTGTGTAGGCGTCTGCTAGCTCAAGTGCTGTTACACCATACGTCAATCCTCCCAAAGAGGTAGCATAATTATGGTCTTTTGCCACGATGGAGCGGAAATGAAAGCGATCTAAGTAACTAAAGGCTGTGTCCACTCCGACTGTATTAAAGAGACGGAGAGCCGATGTATTGTAGCTATATCGAAATGCTACTCGAATTGGTACATCACCGTATTTAAAGCCCCCATAGTTTTCTGGACAAAATGAACCGACACAATAACTACCACCACTGACGATAGAATCGGGTGTATGTGCTGTCGTTTCAAAGAAAGGAGCATATACCACTAGCGGCTTAAAGGCAGAGCCTGGTTGACGCGTACCTTGAAAGGCACGATGATATCCGAACTTTTCATAGTTTTTCCCGGCATAAAGACTAACAACTTCACGGGTTGTATTATCAATAACTGCTCCAGCGGCTTGTAATTTACCTGAGCCTAGGATGGCAGTCATTTTTTTCTCATCATGTGCTTGTTTGTCCGGATTCAGCGCAGTATGAATCGTTAATCCATTTTGAAATAATGTATTGAGTCGTTTGTCTAGCTGCGCCTTAATTTTTTTCTTTTCTTCGTCGCTTTGTGTATTTGCAAGTCGATCTGAATAGCCTTCTTTTTCTGCAACTAACCATCTAAGCTCTTGTAGGACGTAAGTGCTGTACATAGGGTAGCTTTGTGCTTTATTCTTTACATTTAATGTTATCGTTTCAGCTTTATATGTAATGGCATCTTCTTTTGTTATAGCGCCACTCGCTGCAAGTGTATCTAGTAACCGCTCCTGCCTCGCTTTTGTTTTATCAAAGTTTTTTAAAGGATTATAAAGTGAAGGGTTATTTGGAATAGCCGCAATAAATGCAATTTCAGCTATAGATAGTTCTTGGAGTGGTTTTTGAAAATAATATGTAGCCGCTCCACCGATTCCATAAACTTGATTGCTAAAATAGGCTTCATTCAGATACATCGTTAAAATCGTGTCTTTATCAAATTCTTTCTCAAGCTCATAGGAGTAAAAAATCTCTGTTAATTTCCGTTCATATGTTTTTTCATCAGATAAATAGCGCATACGAACGAGCTGCTGTGTAATGGTGCTAGCACCTTGAGAAGCTGAATTTGTGTTTGAGTTAGCAACAACTGCACGGATGATAGCACTAAGGTCAAAGCCGATATGCTCATAAAAATGAGCGTCCTCACTAGCGATAAAAATTTCCTGGGCAATTTTTGGGACTTCCTGTAATGTTAGAGGATGCCGCCATTCGACATATTCTTCGCTAAATGTTCTGCCGTTTCGGTCAATAAGAGTTACTGGAAGTTGTGGCTGTACTTCCGGTAGATGAATAGCACTTGCAATTTGCTCCTCATGTGCTTGTGCCGCATTAATTTCTGTCCTAATATTTGTACTAATCCACCAAAGGACAGGCAAGGATAGTAAAATGATAAAAAAACCAAAAGCCTTTTTCATGTGTGCCTCCACTCTAAATATGAGTCACTCAACAGAATAACATAATTTGGATAGTTTCCAAATACTCGTTCAGACCTATTTGCAATTTATCAAAAATCTCGGATAGCAGTATTAGCAACTCTTAACAGTTTCAATACTATAGTAAATTTCCCCGTGAAGTTGACTCATCACAAAAAAATAGGATGTATTTGCTAAAAAGTATGATATGTTTATAAGTTGATTGGAGTGGAGACTGGGCGACTCCTTGGGGATTAGCGATAGGGGAACGAAGGCTAAAACCATCACATCCTGTGATAACGCCTTCGTGACCAACCTCGGTGCTGTTGCTGTCGCTACGCTTTCGCACAAACAAAACCCTCTGCTGCCGCTACGTTAGCACTACGCTTTCGCGCAAAAAACATCTGTTGGCCCGAGACCCTGGAGCGAGCAACGCGAGTGAAGCGGGAAGGGAACGAAGGCTAAAGGCATCACGTCCTGTGATAACGCCTTCGTGACCAACATCGTGTTGCCCCGACGCCCCCAGGAAGCTCTGCTCTGCGCGAAAGCGAAGCGTCAGCGGCAATGTTTTATCTGTGCGAAAGCGAAGCGACAGCAACAAATGTTTTCTGTAGCGAAAGCAAAGCGGCAGCTACAAAGCGCCCAGTCGGAACGGAAATCAACCCCACGTTATGGTGATAAGCTAAAAAAATAAAAGTGCAAAAAATCGTCAATACTTTGGTGAAGAAAACCAGTAAGAAGTATGTTAGACTAAAATGAGGTCGGAAATGATATTACTATCATTTTCATTGAAACTGAAATTTTACATTTAAAGGAGAGACTTCAATGTTTCCACAATTAACAACAGAAGTACTAGAAGGCGAAGTACTTGTAGAAATGAAAACAACATTAGGTGCCATCAAAATTAAATTATTCCCAGAGCATGCACCAAAAACTGTTGAAAACTTCTTAGGTCATGCAAAATCTGGATACTATGACGGCATCATTTTCCACCGTGTAATCCAAGACTTTATGATTCAAGGTGGGGACCCAACTGGTACAGGTATGGGCGGTGAATCAATTTGGGGTAACTCTTTCGAGGATGAGTTCTCTGATAAAGTATTTAATCTTCGCGGTGCTCTTTCAATGGCAAATGCGGGTCCAAACACAAATGGTTCACAATTCTTTATCGTACAAATGAAGCACCTTCCAAGTGATATGCTTCGTCAATTACAAGGTGCTGGCTTCCCTGAAGAAATTATTGAAGCCTATGCTAAAAATGGCGGTACTCCTTGGTTAGACCATAAACATACAGTATTTGGTCATGTTGTTGAAGGAATGGACATCGTCGACAAAATTGCAGATGTAGAAAAAGACATGCGTGATAAACCACTAGAAGATGTGAAAATCGAGTCAATTACAGTTTTTGAATAATAATTGTAAGGACGTGTAAAACATGAAACATTTAATGTATCAATTTTTATATTTCCCTGAAGATAAATCAGGCTATATTCCTGCAGCGTTTGAATTTTTGTTAATGCTTATTTTATGTATTGTTGTGTTTACCGTTTTCCGTAAGATTTCTAAGAAACAAGAAATGAAATCAAAGGAAATTGAAGCACGTATTCTTTCAGAGAAAAATAATACAAACAATCAGCAAAATATTTAACTTCTTTCAGCTTGATGTTCTAAAGCCTACTGAAATTAGAGGAACTCGCCACGTCCTAAGTTCGCGACTGAGTGACCAACGTCATGCCGCTTTCGCGCAAAAAACATCTAGTGGCCCAAAGCTTCCGGACGCAATTATCCCGAGGCGTAATTGATTGTACCCGATGCCCCGTAGCCGTTAAGGACTGCGGGGCATCATACTTTTTCATGACTCCTATGCCAAAATTATTTGTCACCATGTGACATTTTTCTAAACAAAAAAAGGATACCTCAGAAAAATTTGAGGTATCCTTCACTATTTACTTCTACTTCCTATCGTTGAAGTGCTTGCTTAAAGCGCTGAACACCGTCTTTCACTGTTTCAAGTGAGCAAGCAACATTCATACGCAGGAAGCCACGTCCTTCTTCGCCATATTTTGATCCTGGCTCTAATGCTAGCTTGCCGTCTTCTAGCAAGCGGTTCATGATTTCTTTTTCATCAAGCCCTAATTCCCGATAATCAATCCAAAGCAAATAAGAGCCTTGGGGTTTTGGAATACGGATACCAGGTAATTGTTCTAATTCAGCAATCACATAGTCCATAGTGTTTGAAAGATAAGTGAGCATTTCATCTAACCATGGAGCCCCTTCAGTATAAGCAGCCTGAAGTGCAACAGAAGCAAAGGTATTTAATGAGCCTTGTCCACTAGCCATATGAACAGCTTCTAGCAACATACGCTTTTTTTCATCCGACACAATCATATAGGCAACCTGAATACCTGCAAGATTAAATGTTTTTGTCGGTGCCATACATGTAATAATACGATCCATTTCATCACCAGCGATTTTTGCTAATGGAGTATGTTTTGATCCATCTACCATTAAATCAGAATGAATTTCATCGGAAATAATAACTACATCATATTTTGCGCATAGTCGTACGATTTCCTTTAATGTAGCTTCATCCCATACATAGCCTCCAGGGTTATGTGGATTACATAATATATAGGCTTTCACATTTTGAGAAAGTGCTCGTTCAAAGGCCTCAAAGTCATAGACAAAAGTTCCATCTTTTTCTACTAAGGGACAACTAACAATCTCTCGGCCATTACTTTTTGGGATGTTATAAAATGGTGGGTAGACAGGTGAGGAAATAAGCACTTTATCTCCTGGATTTGTCAGTGCCTTCATACAATCCGCTAAAGCAGCAACGACACCGTTACAGAAAACAATCGATTCTTTGTCAATGTGCCAATCATGATGAGCGTTCTGCCAATCTACGATCGCCTGCATAGCTGCATCACTAACAAAGCTATAGCCAAAAACAGTCTTTTCAGCATGCTCTTGTAGCGCTTTTGATACGGCTAGTGGAGCAGCGAAATCCATATCGGCTACCCACATTGGTAGTATGTCTGAAGCATCTTGTAGCCCGTAGACGTTTTCCATTGCGTCCCATTTTACAGAGTTTGTACAACGACGTTTAATAGTTTGATCGAAAATAGACAAGCAAATCACTCTTTTCTTTTTTATTTACTATGGTATCATACGAGTATGATAAAAGGATAATAGGTGAGTATTTTGGAAAATATAAAAATGAATCAAGCAGCCGTACGTCTGCTAGAGGAGTGGGATCCATTCCACTTAGGTCCAGATCATTATGATACTGAAACCGCAGATGTTGTAGCAGCATTGCAAGGTATTGATGATCCATCTACTCTTGCAAAGGTTATTCAAGAAACATATGAGCATTCGTTTGAAGAATGGATTCCATTTGAAGATTGTGTAGCCATTTCTTACAAACTTATTGCGATAAAATTCGAAGCAAAATGCATTATTTAACTTCTTTTAGGGAGTGTCCAAACATCCTTGAAAGGGGTTATGAGTGATGCTTTTGTTTTTCTATAGAAAACGAGGTTGTCTTTTTCAATATTGAGACAACCTCGTTTTTTAACGGTCTTTTATTTAAACAACGGTAAAATCCCTTGGATGAAAATAATTAGGATCGCAATCGGAGAAACATAACGAATTAACATATACCAAATATTGAACATCAGACTAGAAGAGGCAAGCTCTTTGCGGGAAATGTTTTTTGTATAATAATAGCCTGCGAATATAGAAATCAGTAAGGCCCCAATTGGCATACCAATACTATTCGTCAAAAAGTCTACAAAGTCGAAAATAGAGCGATCTAAAATTTTTACATCAGATAGGATGCCGTATGATAGTGCACTAGGGATACCGACGATAAAAATAATCATACCGCCAATCCAAGCAGCTTTTTTTCGCTTTTCAGGCTTATCTCCAATTGCGATAGCCACGACAATTTCTAACATGGAAATGGAAGAAGTAACTGTTGCAAATAGTAATAATACGAAGAAAATCATTAAGAACAGTCCACCGAGAGGTAATTGCTCAAAAACAGCAGGTAAAATAATAAATACGAGGCCAGGACCTTGGTCGGGTGTATAGCCAAGTGCGAACACTGCAGGAAAAATTACTAGACCTGCAAGTAAGGAAATAATGATATTCATCGATGCCACATTGATGGCTGAATTTCCGATCTTCTCTGATTTCGGTAAATAGGAAGCGTATGTAATCATTACCGCGATCCCGACGCTTAACGAGAAGAATGCTTGTCCAAGCGCATTTAAAAATGTCTTTGCATTTAAATAGGACCAATCAGGGACGAACATAAATTTTATGCCTTCCATTGCACCGTCCAATGTTAAAGAGCGTATCACTAATACGATGAAGAAGATGAATAATAGAGGCATCATCCATGTACTAGCTTTTTCAATCCCACCTTTAACACCTGCTGATACAATCACTACCGTTAACAACATAAATAACCCTTGAACAAGCAGAGCTTCAAATGGGCTTGAAATGATGTTGCTAAATAAATCCGCATAATTAGCATTTGAGCCAGAACCATTGAGATGGAATGTTAGGGCTCGGCCCAAGTAGCTTAAAATCCAACCACCAACAACACTGTAGAACGAAAGTATTAAACCTGCAATTATCATGCCGCCCCATCCTATAAAGTACCAAGGCTTTCCTGGCGCTTGTTCCTTGAATGAAGTGACAGCATCCTTTTGCCCACGACGACCAATCATAAATTCTGCAATTAACACCGGTAAACCGATGAAAAATGTACATAGGATGAATAGTAAAATAAAGACACTTCCGCCGTTAGTACCCGCCATGTAAGGAAACTTCCAAATAGCTCCTAACCCTATAGCACTTCCAGCGGCAGCTAAAATAAATCCAATCTTAGTTGTAAATTGATCTCTCGAAGACACGAAAATAAATCCTCCTTATGCTAAAGCTTTATTTTACCGCAAAATTCTCGTAACACAAGCTAAATTAAGTTCGTCCATCATGCAGAGGTAGGACTAATAGCGAAATATATAATTGAACCGACGAAGTGGCAAATCTCACTAGCTAAAGTACATGAATTTTTAATAATAAGTAAAATATGTAACAATTGGAAAGGATGATTCGTTACATATGCAAAGGGGGGATGACTGTGACAGAAACTGAATTAATAGAACGGGCTCAGCAAGGAGACAAAGATGCCTATATAGAGCTGATCCGAATACACCAACGAACAGTTGAAAAATTTGCCTTTCAATGTGGTGTTCATAGTAATGATTTAGCAGATGTTTCACAGGAGGTGTTTGTGAAACTCTATCGTTTTTTACATCAATTTAAGCAGGATCGTTTTACGACTTGGCTCTATAAGATCACATTGAATGCAACGCGTGATTATTATCGCAAAGAACAGCGGGAGCAAGTTAAAGAAGAAAGGTTAAGTGCTCAGCAACAAACGCCCTCAACTTCGGCAGAAAAGTATGTCCTTAATTTTGAGGAGGATAGACTTTTACATAATGCAATTAAAGAACTTGATGAAAAATATCGTTATCCTCTTATATTATTTTACTTCCATGAATTAAAGTACGAGGAGATAGCCGAAGTACTAAATATTTCGTTATCCACTGTCAAAGTTCGTCTATTACGTGCAAAGGAAAAGCTCAAATCGGTGTTAATAAAGGAGGGGAGTGTTGAAAATGGATGATCAACAATTTGAAAAGCGTATGGAGCTTCTAAAAAAATCCTATGATCGCATGGAGCCACAGTTAAATCCAGAAACCGTTTTCGCACAAATCGAGGCAGAAGATGCAACACAACAAGCACAAGAAACTGTAACGACTCAAAAGCCTCCCTCAAAATGGCAAAAGCCAGCCGTCTGGATTGCATGTATTGCAAGTGTACTTTTAGTAGGTGTTCTTGTTTCGTCGTATGTGATTAATCCATCGACAGTTGTTCAAACAGCTGAAAAAAACCAAGAAATTAAATATGACGAATGGGTTTCAAACTTTACAAAAAAATATCAAGAAAAACGTGAGAAAATGCGTAAAGAGCTCGACATTCCTGAGAAGGAGTTTAGTGAAATCGTTCAAAGTACAGATAACGAAGTGTACGCATTACCTAAAAGAAAAGAGTTGTTTCAAGATATACAGAACAGTAATAATGACTTTTTAAAAAGTTTAGAAAAAGAAACATTGGATAAACTACGAACGCCACGAGAGTTCATACAACTTCTAGAAACTTACGGAGATCATATGTCATTTGAAGAATCTTATTACTTTTATAGTGGATATTCTCTCTCAACATTAGAGTTAGCAAGCTATTATTCTAGTAAGCTTGCTAAGTTTGAAAAAGTATTAGCTCAAAAACCCAAAAGCCTTCCTCCAGACTTAGATAAATTAATGGCTACAGCTAAAAGTCAATATTTTGAATTACAATATAATGGACAGAGCTTTAGTTTTCGACCCAATCCTGTATTCGGGGAAGACGCGCCTGACTATATTGACCGCCTTCACCCAAATGTATTAGGCTATTTTAAATACTTGGCTACAGGCTCATTGCTTGTTGGTGGAGATTTACTCTATTCTGTAGAGGATTCTGCAACTATTCTACGTCTCTATGAAAAAACACTTATAGCGGATAATCCTTCTGAGTATGGTGGTTTTAACGTAATAAAGGGAGAGTTTGAAAATACGTGGCTTGCTATTTTTAAAGGATCTGACACCAACCCAATTCGTACAAAAACGGGACAATTCAAACCTGAATATATAGAGTTGTTAACGAAAATTTCGAATGGTGGATATGGTGAAGCTGTGCGCGAAACAGCCCAATTAATACTAGGTGAAATAAAGTTAAACGGACACTCCAAAACGCTAGAACAGTTAACGACAGACGATATTTGGATGGGAATATTACTTTTACGAGAAGATACATTTATGCAGACAGAGGATGGAACAACTAGTATAGAGATTAATGAAGGTTGGATTGAGCAAACTAAATCTCTTTACGACGCGTATGTTAAAACGAAGAATGATGCTATGATCGAGACATTAAATCCGATTAATATCGTTAGTTTATTTTTATATGCTCATGGTATTGGTGATCGTGATATCGCTCAGAAACTTTTAACTGATGACTTGGATATAAATACAGTTGTTCAATTTGCTGGGATGGGAGATTTTAAAGCTCTTCATGAAATGGGAGGTTCGTCGCTTAATATAAGAGCAACTGTAAAAAGTGAGGAGCAGGGGGTAATTGGACAGCAATTATCCTTTAAACTAACTACTGTAAAAACAGAAAATGGTGAACAACATTACCTAATAAGTGCGATTAACGAATAAGGAGATTTTTTGCCCCACTAATACACGTATGTTATAATTTGTGGTGATATATACGTAGCAAACAAAAAGAAAGTGGGCAAAGTTTATGGGAAAAAAATATGAATTAGGGGACGTGTTGACCGGAAAAGTTACAGGTATACAGCCGTATGGTGCATTTGTTGCGCTTGATGAAGATACACAAGGCCTTGTGCATATTTCCGAAATTACGTACGGCTTTGTAAAAGACGTTAGTGAATTTTTGTCAGTTGGGCAAGAGGTAGAAGTGAAGATACTTGAAATCGATGAAGATGCCGAAAAAATTAGTTTATCGATTCGTGCTTTGCAGGAACGCCCAGCTACATTGCGTAAAAAAGATGTACTACCACGTAAATCATTGCAGGACCGTGTAGATGAATCGGATGCGAATGGTTTTAATTCCCTAAAAGATAAATTACAGGACTGGATCGAGCAGTCAGGGCAATAAAGTCAAACTTTAATCAGTGGGGGCTTTATCTCCCCCCTGATTATTAGTCTTCACCAATCGGACTTTTCCAGTACTTAACTACTTTTTAGGTGGGAGTCTTGTACCTGACGTTCCGCTTTCGGTACAGATAAATGATTGCCTGATATTGAGGGATAAAAAACGAGGATGCTTTCAAATGTGAAAGTATCCTCGTTTTTTTGTATTAAATTTTAGCTAGAAAGTTATTGGTTTTTTATTTTTCGAATTCGATACTGTAGGTTTTGACGACTCATGCCAAGTGCATTAGCGGCCTTTGTAATATTGCCTTCATATAAATTTAAGACGTTTTGCACATAATATGATTCGGCTTCACGTAAATAAGCATCGAGCGGCATAACATCATTCTGTTGCTGGAACATAAAGAATTCCGGTTCGTGGTTGGATGTGTCTTGCTGTTGTACCTTGAAACGGAAATGCATTGGTAGTAAATCTGAGGTAACTGTTGATTCAATGGTCATAAACGACACAATTTCATCAAGTAATAGCTCAAGCTCCTTTAAGTTTCCTGGCCAATCATATTGCAAAAATAGATCCTGTACATCAGGTGCTAGTTCTGCAACATTTGAAGCAAAACGTTCTCGATGGCGACCAAAGTAATCATCTACGAATGGAAGAATATCTTCTTTTCGATCTGTTAGATTTGGAATGGTAATCGCCATTGTAGCAAAGAAATAATACAGTGATTTTGAAAGTTTCTTTTCCTCGATCAATGTAATAGGATCGCTTCCTACACTCCCGATGAGCATGTATTTAGACTGTGGAAGAGCTTGTAATACCTCTAAAAGTTGCTCTTGAATGTCTAGACTTAAAAAATCAATACGTTCAAAGAAAAAAGTGTATGCCTTGTCATCCTGTAAGTGCTCCTGTAATTTATCTAAAACCGATGGAGCAGAGCGACGGCTCACTAGCGTAACAAAAGCTTCTGGATCAGTCGATACTGCATGATGCATCCCCTCTGCGACTAAATCCTTCCCTGTACCCGATTCACCAATTAATAATATTGGTAACTTCACAGCTGCTGCTTTTTTGGCATTTGCGAGTACTTGTTGCATCGATTCGGAAACAGCTGTAATCATATCGAATGTTAAAGGTTCATCATATCGACGAAGGGGCTGATAAACTAGTTTTTCGAGTGATGTAATGTCCCGAGCAAATTCGATAGCCCCAATAAGTTTACCTTCAACATAAAGTGGAAAAGTATCATTAATAGTTGTAATTTCATGACCATTTTTATTCCAATATGTTTGTTTTACATTAATCTCCTTTTTGCCCGTTTGTAATACTCGCATTAAAGTACTTTCATGCTGGCGGAAGGAAAACATTTCAATAATAGAGCGATCTGCTAATTCATCAAAATGAAACCCTTCAATTTCTTTCATCTTCGTATTATAAATAATTGTTTTGCCAGAAAGATCTACAGCATGAATACCAACAGTTACATTTGTTGCAATAAACTCATAAAAAGGGAGTAAGGGTTCGGAATTTTTCATAAAATTTGCTCCTCAAAGAATTTTTTACTTGAAATATGCAACGAAATTTTGCATTATAATAAGTGTAAGAATATTCTAAACGCAAAGATATTTTGCGTCAATGTTTTTTGCGCACTTAAAACACATCTCACGAGGGAGGATATAGTATGATTTCATACAAACACGAACCATTCACAGATTTTACTCAAGAGGCAAATTACAACGCATATTTAGAAGCATTAAATAAAGTAGAAAGTTATTTAGGTCAAGACTACCCACTGATTATCGGTGGAGAACGTATTACTACAGAAGATAAAATCGTTTCATATAATCCGGCAAAGAAAACAGAAGTAATTGGTCGCGTATCAAAAGCAAACAAAGAGCTAGCTGAAAAAGCAATGCAAGCTGCAGATGAAACATTCAAAACTTGGAAAAAAGTAGATCCAGCTATTCGAGCAGACGTATTATTCAAAGCAGCGGCAATTATCCGCCGTCGTAAACACGAATTCTCTGCACTTTTAACAAAAGAAGCAGGTAAACCGTGGGCTGAAGCGGATGCAGATACTGCAGAAGCAATTGATTTCTTAGAATACTATGGTCGTCAAATGTTACGTATTAAAGAAGGTCAACCTGTAGAAAGCCGTCCTGGTGAATATAATCGTTATGACTATATCCCACTAGGTATTGGTATTGTTATTTCACCATGGAACTTCCCATTCGCGATTATGGCAGGGACAACGGTTGCAGCTTTAGTAACAGGTAACACTGTATTATTAAAACCAGCTTCAACAACACCTGTAGTTGCTTATAAATTTATCGAAGTGTTAGAGCAAGCGGGTCTTCCAGCAGGTGCTGTGAACTTCGTACCAGGTTCAGGCGCAGAAGTAGGTGACTACTTAGTTGATCATCCAAAAACACGCTTCATCAGCTTCACTGGTTCTCGTGATGTAGGTTTACGTATTAACCAACGTGCATCAGTATTAAATGATGGTCAAATTTGGATTAAACGTGTTATCGCTGAAATGGGCGGTAAAGATACAATCGTTGTCGATAAAGAAGCAGATTTAGAGCTTGCAGCACAATCAATCGTGAAATCAGCATTCGGCTTCTCAGGTCAAAAATGTTCAGCATGTTCTCGTGCGGTTATCGTAGAGGATGTTTATGACACAGTTGTGAACCGTGTAGTGGAACTGACAAACGCATTAACAATTGGTGATCCAACAGACTTCAGTAACTTCATGGCAACAGTAATTGACCAAGCGGCATTCAACAAAATTACAGAGTACATCGAAATTGGTAAAGGCGAAGGTCGTCTTGTTGCTGGTGGTACAGCGGATGATTCAGTTGGTTACTTCGTTCAACCAACAGTATTTGCAGACGTAGATCCTTCTGCACGTATTATGAAAGAAGAAATTTTTGGACCAGTTGTAGCGATTACAAAAGCGAAAGACTTCGATCAAGCAATTGATATTGCAAACGATACTGAATACGGTTTAACAGGGGCAGTTATTACAAATAATCGTATGAATTTAGAAAAAGCACGTGAAGATTTCCATGTAGGTAACTTATACTTCAACCGTGGCTGTACTGGTGCAATCGTAGGTTACCAACCATTCGGCGGCTTTAATATGTCAGGTACAGATTCAAAAGCAGGTGGCCCTGACTACCTACAACTTCACATGCAAGCAAAAACAACTTCTGAAATGCTATAACTTTATTCGGTTGACTGAAGAAATAATATTTCCGAACGCTATATAAGAGAATCTGCGAGACTCCTCCTGGGAAAGTGAGTCCAGCAAGAACCGCAGACGCTATGTCGAGGCGGCTTACCTAGGAGTAGTACGCAGATTCTCGCTTTTTATAGTCAGAAAATGCTGAATTATCCTATTAGATTTTTCTTCTTTCGGCAAAATAACGTAAGTGAAACGGCAGTTACAGAAGTAGATTATGCAAAGGCTAATTGATTTATAGAAAAATAGAGTCTTCCAGAGATTTATCATCATGAAAGTAAGGAGAGAATACTATATGACAAAAACAAATCAAGTTATTGAACAAACTCAAAATTTTGGTGCTGCAAACTATCATCCGCTACCAATCGTTATTTCAGAGGCTGAGGGTGCTTGGGTAAAAGATCCAGAAGGTAACAAATACTTAGATATGCTATCAGCTTACTCTGCTGTGAATCAGGGACATCGTCATCCAAAAATTATCGCTGCATTAAAAGAACAAGCTGATAAAGTAACATTAACTTCACGTGCGTTTTATAGCGAAAACCTTGGTGAATGGTATGAGCTAGTTGGGAAATTAACAAATAAACAAATGGTATTACCGATGAATACAGGTGCGGAAGCGGTAGAAACTGCATTTAAAGCAGCTCGCCGTTGGGCTTATGATGTAAAAGGTGTAGAAGGTGGCAAGGCTGAAATCATTGCATGTAATGGTAACTTCCATGGTCGTACAATGCTTGCTGTATCTTTATCATCTGACGAAGAATATCGTCGTGGCTTCGGTCCAATGTTACCGAATGTTAAGTTAGTAGATTACGGTAACCTAGAAGCTTTAAAAGCTGCCATTACGCCAAACACAGCAGCGTTTTTAATTGAACCAATTCAAGGTGAAGCGGGTATCGTTATTCCATCTGAAGGCTTCTTAAAAGCCGCTCGCGAGCTATGTCGTGAAAACAATGTTCTATTTATTGCAGATGAAATCCAAGCTGGTTTAGCACGTACAGGTAAAATGTTCGCATGTGATTGGGAAGAAGTAGAGCCTGATATGTACATTTTAGGGAAAGCTTTAGGCGGCGGTGTATTCCCAATTTCTTGTGTAGCTGCAAATCGTGAAATCTTAGGTGTATTCAATCCAGGATCACACGGTTCAACTTTCGGAGGAAATCCGTTAGCATGTGCTGTATCTATTGCTTCAATTAAAGTATTACTAGATGAAAAATTAGCAGAGCGTTCACATCAACTTGGTGAATACTTTAAAGGGAAATTACAAGAAATTAATAACCCAGTTATTAAAGAGGTTCGTGGTCGAGGTTTATTTATCGGTATGGAATTAACTGAGGCAGCACGCCCTTATTGTGAAAAGCTTAAAGAATTAGGCTTATTATGTAAAGAAACACATGATACAGTCATTCGATTTGCGCCACCACTTGTTATTTCACAAGAAGATTTAGATTGGTCAATCGAGCAAATTGAAAAAGTTTTTACACTTTAACAAAATGTTCACATTTTAATTCGGAAGTATGTTACAATGATGCCGATATACTATCATTATAAAAACAAAGAGGCGATTTAATATGTCTGAAAACTTAAATCTATTCACATCAACTCAAGATGTCATTCAAGAGGCTCTAAATAGACTTGGCTATGACGAAGCAATGTATGAATTATTAAAAGAACCGCTTCGCATGCTACAAGTTCGCATTCCAGTGAAAATGGATGATGGTACAACAAAAGTATTTACTGGTTACCGTGCACAACACAATGATGCTGTAGGACCAACTAAAGGTGGGGTACGTTTCCATCCAGCAGTATCTGAGGAAGAAGTTAAAGCGCTTTCAATGTGGATGACATTGAAATGTGGTATCGTGGATCTACCTTATGGCGGTGGTAAAGGCGGTGTCATCTGTGACCCTCGTCAAATGTCTATGGATGAAATCGAACGATTAAGCCGTGGATATGTGCGTGCAGTTAGTCAAATTGTAGGACCAACAAAAGATATTCCTGCTCCAGACGTATTTACGAATGCACAAATTATGGCTTGGATGATGGATGAATACAGCCGTATGGACGAATTCAACTCACCAGGTTTCATCACAGGTAAGCCACTAGTGCTTGGTGGTTCACAAGGCCGTGACCGTGCAACTGCACAAGGTGTAACAATCGTTATCCAAGAAGCAGCGAAAAAACGCGGCATTGATATTAAAGGTGCACGTGTTGTTATTCAAGGCTTTGGTAACGCAGGTAGCTTCCTTGCGAAATTCATGCATGATTTAGGTGCAAAAGTAATCGGTATTTCAGATGCTTATGGTGCACTTCATGATCCTGAAGGTTTAGATATCGACTATTTATTAGATCGTCGTGATAGCTTCGGTACTGTAACAACATTATTTGAAAACACAATTTCAAACAAAGAATTATTAGAACTTGATTGTGATATTCTAGTGCCAGCTGCTATTGAAAACCAAATTACTGCTGACAATGCAAACAACATTAAAGCAAACATTGTAGTAGAAGCAGCAAACGGTCCAACAACTGCAGAAGCAACTAGAATTTTAACTGATCGTGGCATTTTACTTGTACCAGACGTATTAGCATCTGCTGGTGGTGTAACAGTTTCTTACTTCGAATGGGTACAAAATAACCAAGGTTATTACTGGACAGAAGAAGAAGTGGAAGAACGTCTATACAAAAAAATGGTTGATGCATTTGAAAACGTTTATACAACAGCGACAACACGTAACATCAACATGCGTTTAGCAGCTTATATGGTAGGTGTTCGCCGCACTGCAGAAGCTTCACGCTTCCGTGGATGGGTTTAACTTCTTTCGCCTGAAAGAAGGTAAAGTTTCCGGCAGATGTCACGGTTCTTGGTGAAAACATAAAGCTGATTCCGGACTATGCCAGGCATAATCGATTCAATAGATATAACATGTAAAGCGAGTCATTCCTATTAAATGGGGTGACTCGTTTTAATATGTAAAATTAAGGTGTCCTATTCAATAAAGTTTGGCTCTTCGGTAAAACGTTTAGTTGATTTCCGTTTCCTAAATATGAGAAAATCCAACTAGAAAGGGGCGAATTGAATGGATTCGTTTACATTTTATAACCCAGTGAAGTTACACTTTGGTGAAGATGCACTGGAAAAGCTTTCGAATGAGTTATCTTTGCATGGTAAAAAGGTGTTAGTTGTATACGGTGGCGGTAGCATTAAGAAAAATGGTGTATACAATGCTGTTATCGAGAAGTTACAAGATGCGGATAAAACAATATTTGAACTAAGCGGTGTTGAGCCGAATCCACGTGTGGAAACAGCAAGACTTGGTATCGATCTTTGTAAAAAGGAAGGAATTGATCTCGTTCTAGCTGTTGGTGGCGGTTCTGTCATTGATTGTTCTAAGTTAATAGTCGCTGGCGCAAAATATGATGGTGATGCTTGGGATATTGTAAAGCGTAAAGTAGTTGTGCAGCAAGCTTTACCGCTTGGGACGGTATTAACGCTAGCTGCAACAGGTTCTGAAATGAACTCAGGTTCTGTCATTACAAATGCTGCGACAGAAGAAAAACTAAGCTGGGGTAGCCCTGCCGTATTCCCGGAATTCTCGATTTTAAATCCGGCGTATACAGTGACAGTACCAAAAAATCATACAGTTTACGGTATTGTTGATATGATGTCTCATGTAATTGAACAATATTTTCATAGTACAACGAATACACCGATTACAGATGAAATGTGTGAAGGTGTATTACGAACAGTTATTACTACAGCACCTAAATTGATTGAACATTCGGATAATATAAAGTTACGTGAAACCATTTTATTAGCCGGAACAATTGGGTTAAATGGATTCTTATCAATTGGCTCGCGCGGTGATTGGGCGTCACATAATATTGAACACGCTGTTTCAGCAGTATACGATATTCCGCACGCAGGAGGTCTAGCAATATTACAACCACATTGGATGCGCCTGTGTGTTCCCGTAAATCCAGATCGTTTTGCAGGCATTGCAACACGCGTTTTCGGTGTTGACGCTACCGGAAAATCGCCAGAAGAGGTTGCGGTCGAGGGGATTAATCGTTTATCGGCATTTTGGACTTCGCTAGGAGCTCCAAGTCGTCTTGCGGACTATGAAATTGATGATTCAAAATTCCAGCAAATTGTAGAACACGCCATGCAAAATGGACCCTTTGGAAACTTCAAAAAATTACAGGAAGAAGATGTGCGAACGATTTTGCAAAATTCACTTTAAACGTGAACAGAGTCATCGAGTCTTGATATAAAAAATAGCCAACTGCCTGAAATACGGCAATTGGCTATTTTTCTTATTTAGACAATAATGTTATTGTTTGAATTCTGTGTTCTCCGGTCTTTCACCAATATGGACCCAATCTAGCTTTCCATCATCCTCATCAAATAAAATGGCCACCTTTGATACGCCCTTCTGGCATAAGATGACCTCTGTTAAATGGTCACGTACATCATCTAGAAAAGCGAGTGATAGGTTGGGGTCAGCCTCGGCAACTAATTCCACATGTAAAAATTCACCCTCTTTAATGACCTCTAAACGCACAATATCCTTAATGTTTGGGTCATCCATAACAAGATGAGCAATATGATTTAGCATTTCTTCGTCTGTTTCACCAATAACTCCTCGTGCATTATCAAGGAAAACTTTTGCTACTACATAGAACATCATAAAGCCGATAATCATTGAAACAAGTCCTTCAATTCTTGTCCAGCCTGTGAAATATGCGATTAAAATAGCAGCAGAGGCTAAGACATTACCTCCTGTAGCAACTAAGTCTTCCATAAATACTAATTTTGTTGCTGGTTTTGCGCGGTTTAAATAAGGAAAAGCCTTAGGGATAGCTGTTATGATGCTTGCTTTTTCCTGTCCAGCTTCGTGTAGTATTTCAACTGCGGCTTTCGCAAGAACAGACCCTTCTAAAACAATACCGATAAATAATACACCGAGTGCTATGAGCATCCCTTTAGATTCTCCAGCAGGATGCATAAAATGATGCCAGCCTTCTTTAACAGTTTCATAAGAAAGAATTGCCACAATAATAACTGCAAAAAGACAAACTAAATTTACAGTTCGGCCGAAACCTCCGGGAAATTGTTTTGTTGGTGCTTTTTTCGAAAGGGCTGATCCGATATAAACGAATAATTGGTTTGCTGCATCCCCAAGAGAGTGCATCATTTCTGCGAACATAGCAACATTACCTGTAAAGAAGAAGGCAACACCCTTAATAATTCCTAAAAAAGCGTTAACGGCAGCTGCCATCAGGGAAGGTTTGTTTCCATTCTTTAATAGTTTAAAAATTTCTGTCACGAAAGAATCCTCCAACTAGTTTAAAATTTCCATTTCAATCTTTTCTATATAAGGTAGTGCTCGTAACGAACGATAAAATGACAGTAAGTTATCGGAAACTATTAATGATAAACGTAAATCTAATTCGTGAAAAATATGATCATCATTTGGATCATCTTGAATACGTATGTTTTCAATAATAATATTGTTTTCCTTCAAAAATTGTAAAAAGAATTCACTATTTTCATCATCGTTAATCTGAACCTTCAATGATATCTCTCGCATACGAATTCTTTTTGGTCCTATTTTCATTAAAAACGGCGATAAAACCTCAATTCCAAAGACAATGATAATCACAGCTAATGTAGCGTCTATATAGAAGCCTGCACCAACTGCAATTCCTATCCCGGCAGCTCCCCAAATCATTGCTGCGGTTGTTAAACCTGAGATACTATCATTCCCACGTCTTAAAATAACGCCTGCTCCAAGAAATCCAATTCCGCTAACGATTTGGGCAGCCAAACGTAGAGGGTCCATAGTAATGTTAATATCTGACCTTGGGGGTGTTGAGTAGGCGGTTTCAATTGAAATCACAGTTAATAAACAGCTAAAGGTAGCAATAACCAAGCTCGTTTTTAATCCTACAGGTTTCTTTTTTAATTCTCTTTCAATGCCGATTACTAAACTTAATGTGGCCGCAATTACTAATTTTATGCCAACTTCATATGTAATCAAATTTTCAAAGGTTTCCATACGTAACCCTCCAAGATACTTCGTATTGCTAAGAGATATGCAAGGTGTCATTATTATATGTACATTACTTTTTTGTATTGTACATCACGATAGTCAAAAAGTAGAAGTATTTTTATTTTTTTAGTAAATGTTTTCTGTAGGGAAAGCGAAGGAACAACAATACGTTGGCACAAAGCTTCCGGCGGATATTACGGAATTGGCAAGGAATCCTTTGTGTATGAAACGGAGCAAAATTGATTGGAGGTTAGATTAAATGGAGAAACCAAGAATTCATCCATACATTCCTATTTTTATTGGTGTTATTTCTGTATCCCTATCTGCCATATTTGTGAAATTAGCAAGTGCAGAAGCAGGGGTTATTGCGTTTTATCGTATGTTGTTTTCGGTGTTAATAATGGCTCCTCTGTTTTTTTGGAAATACACAAACGAGATAAAAGAATTAAGGACACGTGATTGGCTATTTTCTTCAGTAGCAGGCATATTTTTAGCTTTCCATTTTATTTTGTGGTTTGAATCGCTCAATTACACTTCTGTAGCAAGTTCTACAGTTTTGGTTACACTACAGCCATTGTTTGCATTTGTAGGTACATATTTTTTCTTTAAAGAGACAATTACGATGAAAACCATATTTGCAGGAGCGATTGCTATTGTCGGTAGTATTTTAATTAGTTGGGGAGATTTTAAACTTAGCGGCACTGCATTTTATGGAGACGTGCTTGCTCTTGTTGCATGTGTACTCGTAACAGCTTACTTTTTATTTGGACAAGATGTAAGGAAAAGATTATCTTTAGTGACATATACGATGATTGTTTATACTGTTAGTACAATTACATTATTTATCTATGTTCTTATTAATGGGGAATCGTTCGGTCCTTATTCTACTATGGACTGGATTTGGTTTATTCTATTAGCGATCGTTCCTAATTTATTTGGACATACTCTATTTAATTGGTCTATTAAATACGTTAGTACAAATGTAGTCTCCATTGCGATATTATTTGAACCGATCGGAGCGGCTGTTTTAGCTTTTTTCATTTTTAAAGAGTATTTAATAGCCACGCAAATTATTGGGGGATTAATTGTTATAGTAGGAATTCTCTTGTTTGTAGTCGATGAAAAAAAGATTTTTAAACTTTTTTCGAAAAAAGCTTGATTTTTAAATTGATATATTATATATTATTACTTGTCCTTAACAAGAAGGACGACTTGAAAAAAGATTTTAAAAAAGATTTTTAAAAAAGATTTTAAAAAAAGATTTTTAAAAAAGTTGTTGACTTCTTGTTGAATACAAGTTATGATAATAAAGTCGCTGAAAACAAAAGCGAAAACATGAACCTTGAAAACTGAACAAGCAAAACGTAATCAATAAAATTTTTGGTAGCTAACCTTGAGTTAGTGAACAAAACACAATTTTGGACATCAAACATGATGCCAGCAAAACAATTTGAGCTAATCAAATTTCTTTTTATGGAGAGTTTGATCCTG